>JBDTWY010000005.1:0-112857 GCA_040006455.1 Betaproteobacteria bacterium
GATCACCGTCGCGCCGGCGCAGACGCTGACCGACAAGGAATACCAGATCATGCGCGACGCGTCGATCGCCGTGCTGCGCGAGGTCGGCGTCGATACCGGCGGATCGAACGTGCAGTTCGCCATCAACCCCGCCGACGGACGGATGATCGTCATCGAGATGAACCCGCGCGTGTCGCGCAGCTCGGCGCTGGCGTCGAAGGCCACCGGCTTCCCGATCGCCAAGATCGCCGCCAAGCTCGCGGTCGGCTATACGCTCGACGAACTGCGCAACGACATCACCGGCGGCAAGACGCCAGCGTCGTTCGAGCCGACGATCGACTACGTCGTCACCAAGGTGCCGCGCTTCGCGTTCGAGAAATTCAAGGCGGCGGACGACCGGCTGACCACGCAGATGAAATCGGTTGGCGAGGTGATGGCGATCGGCCGCACGTTCCAGGAATCGCTGCAGAAGGCGCTGCGCGGCCTCGAGAACGGCGTCGACGGCTTCAACCTGAAGTCGGTCGACATGGACAAGATCAGCGACGAGCTCGCGTACCCGCGCGCCGAGCGGCTGTGGTACGTCGCCGATGCATTCGGCGTCGGCATGACGCTCGACGAGATCCACGGCTATACCAGGATCGACCCGTGGTTCCTGTCGCAGGTCAAGGAAATCGTCGACACCGAATTGAAGCTCGAGACGCGCACGCTCGAGTCGATCAACGAAGCGGAAATGCGCGAGCTGAAGCGGATGGGCTTCGCCGACCGGCGCATCGCGCATCTCACCAAGTCGAGCGAGGAGGCGGTGCGCGCGCGCCGGCACGCGCTGGGCGTTCGTCCGGTGTACAAGCGCGTCGACACCTGCGCCGCGGAATTCGCGACCCACACCGCGTACATGTATTCGACGTACGAGGAGGAGTGCGAGGCGGCTCCCACCGATCGCCGGAAGGTGATGGTGCTGGGCGGCGGGCCCAACCGCATCGGCCAGGGAATCGAGTTCGACTATTGCTGCGTGCACGCGGCGATGGCGTTGCGCGAGGACGGCTTCGAGACGATCATGGTCAACTGCAATCCGGAGACCGTGTCGACCGACTACGACACCTCCGATCGCCTCTATTTCGAGCCGTTGACGCTCGAGGACGTCCTCGAGATCGTCGACAAGGAAAAGCCGTGGGGGGTGATCGTGCAATTCGGCGGGCAGACGCCGCTCAAGCTCGCGCGCGATCTCGAGAAATACGGCGTGCCGATCATCGGCACGTCGCCGGACATGATCGACATGGCGGAAGACCGCGAGCGCTTCCAGCAGTTGATCACGCGGCTCGGCCTCAGGCAGCCGCCGAATTGCACGGCGCGCACCGAAGCCGAGGCGCTGGCGGGCGCCGAGGCGATCGGCTATCCGCTGGTCGTGCGTCCGTCGTACGTGCTCGGCGGACGCGCGATGGAAATCGTCCACGATCCGCGCGACCTCGAGCGCTACATGAAGGAGGCGGTCAAGGTCAGCAACGATTCGCCGGTGCTGCTCGATCGCTTTCTCAACGACGCGATCGAAGTCGACGTCGACGCGATCTGTGATGGCACCGACGTCGTCATCGGCGGCATCATGGAGCACATCGAGCAGGCGGGCGTGCATTCCGGCGACTCGGCGTGTTCGCTGCCGCCGTTTTCGCTCTCCGCCGAATTGCAGGCGGAAATGCGCCGGCAGACGATTGCGATGGCGAAGGCGCTCAACGTCGTCGGCCTGATGAACGTGCAGTTCGCGATCCAGAACGGCATCGTCTACGTGCTGGAGGTCAATCCGCGGGCGTCGCGCACCGTGCCTTTCGTGTCGAAGGCCACCGGCCGGCCGCTCGCCAAGATCGCCGCGCGCTGCATGGTCGGCCAGTCGCTGGCCGCGCAGTGCATCGCCGGCGAGATCCTGCCGCCGTATTTTTCCGTCAAGGAAGCGGTGTTTCCGTTCATCAAGTTCCCGGGCGTCGACACGATCCTCGGGCCCGAGATGAAGTCGACTGGCGAGGTGATGGGCGTCGGCGACTCGTTCGGCGAGGCGTTCATCAAGAGCCAGCTCGCCGCCGGCATCAAGCTGCCACACGCAGGCAACGTCTTCATCAGCGTGAAGAACGCCGACAAGCCGCGCGCAACCGAAGTCGCGCAACTGCTGGTCGGGCTCGGCTTCGGCCTGATCGCCACGCGTGGCACCGCGGCCGCGCTCGCCGCGGCCGGCCTGCCGGTGACAGCGGTCAACAAGGTCGCCGAGGGCAGGCCCAACATCGTCGACCTCCTGAAGAACGACGAGATCGCGATGGTGATCAACACCGTCGAGGAAAAGCGCACTGCGATCCAGGACAGCTATCACATCCGCCGCGCGTCGCTGACCGACCAGGTGCCGACGTTCACGACGATCGCCGGCGCGCACGCGGTGGCGATCGGCATGCACAACCTGCCGAGCCTCGCGCCGTACGCGTTGCAGTCGTTGCACGAGCGGCTGCCCGCGGCGCAGGCACCCGCCGCCCGCTGACCCCGGGGGTTACCATGATGCGCGCGCAGCATTGCGTGCGCGGCAATCCATTTTCACGATCGATTCGAAACCATGACCAAGATTCCAATGACCATCGAGGGCGAGAAGCGCCTCAAGGCCGAGCTCGCGCGACTCAAGAGCGTCGAGCGCCACGCGGTGATCGCGGCAATTGCCGAGGCGCGATCGCACGGCGACTTGTCCGAGAACGCCGACTACGACGCTGCGAAGGAGCGGCAGGGTTTCATCGAAGGCCGCATCGCGGAGATCGAGCACAAGCTTGCGGGCGCGCAGGTGATCGACCCGTCGACGGTGGACGCTGAGGGTCGCGTGGTGTTCGGCGCGACGGTGGAAATCGAGGACGCAGGATCAGGCGAGCGTCACACCTACCAGATCGTTGGTGACGACGAGGCCGACGTCAAGCACGGCAAGATCTCGATCAATTCGCCGATCGCGCGCGCGCTGATCGGCAAGTCGGAAGGCGACGTGGCCGACGTCGACGCGCCGGCGGGGGTTCGCAACTACGAAGTGGTGACGGTGCGTTACGCCTGAGCGCTACCGGCGACGCCCACACGCGGTAGACAAGATTAATTGCGAGCGGGCGGCGGTGGGCGCCGGTCGGCAACCGAAACACAAAACGCTCGAGCGGCAGGCGTTGCCACCGCCCGAGCGCGGGTCGTTCAGCCTGTGCGCTTGCGGTCACCGGCGCGGCCGGTGACGAACCCGGTCAGCACCGCGATGCCATTGGCGAGCGTCGTGGCGATTGAATCGGCGACGCGGAGCTGGCGCTTCGCGGCTTCGCGTTCGGCCGAGCTCATCTGCACGGTGTCGAGGCTGGCGTAGTGGTCGGCATTGATGCGGCTGGTGTTCGGTTTCATGGGGCGATTCATCCGTGTATCGATCGCCGCTATATTGCGGCGCACAATCAATATACGGGCTTGCGTGGCGATTCCCAATCGCAAGATGCGATGGTCCCGATCGTCAGCGGTTATCGCAGTTAAGCTATTGAAAGGTTTATTATAATTTTAAAATACCAGCGGCGGCTCGGGTGCTTCAAGGCAACACCCCAGCCGCGAAGCGGCCGCCTCGGCGGCCGCCGAGGATGCTGCACTGCGTCAGCCGGCGATCAACCGCGGGCGCGACGTCGCGTCGATGGGCTGGCCTTGGTCCTGGAGACGGGCGACCCGGGTTTGCGCGGCTTGCGCGGTGACGGCGCGGCGCCCGCCGTGCGCGGGGTTCGCGGGCTGGCGCCGCCTGCGGTGCGTGCCGCGGGTTCCTCTGGCGTGCTAGCGACGAATCGGCCTGCGCCGCGACGGGAAAAATACGGAAGCGTGGTGTCGCCCGCCTTGCCGCCCTGGGCGTTGCGACGCCGGCGACGGTCGGCGGCAACCTCGCGTGGCGACGGCTTGGATTCGGTCGGCCTGGCGTCGCGCGATTTCGACGCCGGACCCTTGCCTTCGGCGGCGGCGCGTCGCGATTGCGCCTTCTGCTTGTCGGGGTTGGCGCGCCACAGGATCAACAACTTGCCGAGGTGCTGCACCGGCGCGCAGTCGAGTTCCGCGCAGATCGCCGCCAGCATGACCTGGCGCTCGACGCGCGACTCGTTCTGCACACGGACCTTGACGAGCTCATGCGCGGTCAACGCGAGGTCGATCTCGTGCTGGACGGCGGGCGTCAAGCCGTGCTGGCCGACGTGCACGACGGGATCGAGATGGTGCGCGCGGGCGCGCATCGCGCGCCGTTCGGTCGAAGTGAGTGCGGACATGGCGCGGAGTTTACCGCGCCACTTGAGCTAAGGTCATGCGATGAGCAGGAAACCGGCGGCCCCCAGGGCGCTCAACACCAGCGGCAAGAAGCACAGCTTCAGCAAGGCGTGGATGCACGAGCACGTCACCGATCACTGGGTGCAGGAAGCCAGGCGCCTCGGCTATCGCTCGCGCGCGGCGTTCAAGCTGCTGGAGATCGCCGACAAGGACAAGCTGTTCCGTCCCGGCATGCGCGTCGTCGACCTCGGCGCCGCGCCCGGTAGCTGGAGCCAGGTGCTGGCGCAGAAGCTCGGACCGCAAGCAACGATCATTGCCGTCGACCTTGTCGACATACCGCCATTGCGGGGCGTGACGATGATCAGGGGCGACTTCGACACCGACGAGGGCCTGGCCGCGGTCGAAGAGGCGCTCAAGGGTCGCAATGTCGACCTGGTCGTATCGGATATGGCGCCCAACCTGTCGGGAATCGCGCCGGTCGATCGCGCGCGCGGCGTGCACCTCGCCGATCTCGCGCTCGAATTTGCGGTGGCGTGGCTGGACCCGGGCGGTGACCTCGCCGTCAAGATGTTCCAAGGCGACGGTTTCGACGGCTACGTGAGGTCGGTGCAGGGACATTTCCGCAAGACCTATGTGCGCAAGCCCAAGGCGTCGCGCGATCGCAGCCGCGAGGTTTTCGTCGTCGGCAAGGGCTTCGTCGGCCGCAACGACCCTGCGCCGGACGACGCTGCCGCCGGCGCCTGACCGCGGCGCCGGGGTCCCCGCGGTCGCACGTGCAAGGGCGAGGAGTTGCGACAGGCTAGAATCTGGTAATCCGTGCCCCATGTTGGGGGAACGTGCTTTGCAGGTTTTCCCGCGCGCGGTCGCGCGGGCAGCCTTTCGTGACTGGCGGCCGCCGCAAGGAGTGGTACTTGAACAATCTGCTCAAGAACATCGGGATCTGGGTCGTCATCGTTTTCGTGATCCTGATCGTCGTCAAGCAATTCGACGCGCGCCAGACCACCCGCGACACGCCGTCGTATTCCGAGTTCATGGACTCGGCCAAGGCCGGCAAGGTGGAGTCGGCGACGATCGAGGGCCGCAAGATCACGTGGATGTCGACGGACAAGAAGAAGTTCGTCACCTACAGCCCCGGCGACATCTGGATGGTCGGCGACCTCGTCAAGGACGGCGTCAAGGTCGAAGCCAAGCCCGAGGAGGAGCAGAGCTTCCTCGCGCAGGTGTTCATCTCGTGGTTCCCGATGCTGCTGCTGATCGGCGTGTGGATCTTCTTCATGCGCCAGATGCAGGGCGGTGGGCGCGGTGGCGCGTTCAGCTTCGGCAAGAGCAAGGCGCGGATGCTCGACGAGTCCAACAACACGGTGACCTTCGCCGATGTCGCGGGCTGCGACGAAGCCAAGGAGGAAGTCGGCGAGCTGGTCGAGTTCCTGCGCGACCCGTCGAAATTCCAGAAGCTCGGCGGACGCATTCCGCGGGGCGTGCTGATGGTCGGCTCCCCCGGCACCGGCAAGACGCTGCTTGCCAAGGCGATCGCCGGCGAAGCCAAGGTGCCGTTCTTCTCGATCTCGGGCTCCGATTTTGTCGAGATGTTCGTCGGCGTCGGCGCGGCGCGCGTGCGCGACATGTTCGAGCAGGCGAAGAAGAATGCGCCGTGCATCGTGTTCATCGATGAAATCGACGCCGTGGGACGGCAGCGGGGCGCTGGCCTCGGTGGCGGCAACGACGAGCGCGAACAGACGCTCAACCAGCTGCTGGTGGAAATGGATGGCTTCGAAGGCAACGCCGGCGTGATCGTCATCGCCGCGACCAACCGTCCCGACGTGCTCGATCCGGCGCTGATGCGCCCGGGCCGCTTCGATCGCCAGGTCGTCGTGCCGCTGCCGGACATCCGCGGTCGCGAGCAGATCCTGCTGGTGCACATGCGCAAGGTGCCGATGTCGCCGGACGTCAACGCCGCGGTCATCGCGCGCGGAACCCCTGGCATGTCGGGCGCCGATCTCGCCAACCTCGTCAACGAGGCGGCGCTGTTCGCCGCGCGCTCGTCGAAGCGGCTGGTCGACATGCACGACTTCGAGCGTGCCAAGGACAAGATCATCATGGGCGCCGAGCGCCGCTCGATGGTCATGGACGAGGAAGAGCGCCGCAATACCGCGTATCACGAATCCGGTCACGCGCTGATCGGCAAGCTGCTGCCGAAGCTCGACCCGGTGCACAAGGTGACGATCATCCCGCGCGGGCGCGCGCTCGGCGTGACGATGTCGCTGCCGGAAAAGGACAAGTACAGCTACGACCGCGAGTTCCTGCTGAACCAGATCGCGATGCTGTTCGGCGGCCGCGTCGCCGAGGAGCTGTTCATGGGCCAGCAGACGACGGGCGCCGCCAACGACTTCGAGCGCGCGACGCACATGGCGCGCGACATGGTGATGCGCTACGGCATGAGCGAGGCGCTGGGTCCGATGGTCTATGCGGAAGACGAGGGTGAGATCTTCCTCGGCCGCTCGATCACGCGCACCAACAACGTGTCGAGCCAGACACTGCTCAAGATCGAGGAAGAGATCCGTCGCATCATCGACCAGCAATACGCGCTCGCCAAGAAGCTGATTACCGACAACAGCGACAAGATGCACGCGATGGCGAAGGCGCTGCTCGAGTACGAGACGATCGACAGCGACCAGATCGACGACATCATCGCCGGCCGTGCGCCGCGGCTGCCGAAGCAGCCTCCGGCGGGAGCCACTAGCCCGCCGCCGCCTCCGGCCGCCGGCACGCCCGAGCCCTCGACCAATCCGGCCTGAGCCGGGCCGGGGCCTGGCTATGCACGCATGCGCGCGTTCGTGACCCCACGACGCGCGCAGGCAGTGGCGCGTGAACGTGCCGCTCGGGCGTAGCGCCGGATTGGGCACCGCATCGGGCACGGAACCCGGCGCGCGCCTGCTGCGGCTCGGCTCCCATACGCTCGATCTCGCGCAGCCGCGCGTGATGGGTGTAGTCAACATCACCCCCGATTCGTTTGCCGACGCCGGCAGCGTGTTCGACACCGAACGCGCACTCGCGCGCGCGCGCCAGTTCATCGCCGACGGCGCAGACATCATCGACATCGGTGGCGAATCGACACGGCCGGGTGCCGCGCCGGTCACCGAGCAGGAAGAGCTTGCACGCGTGATTCCGGTCGTGCGCGCGCTCGCGTCGCAAGGCGCATGCGTGTCGGTCGACACCTGCAAGCCCGCGGTGATGCGCGCATCGATCGACGCCGGCGCGTCGATGATCAACGACGTGCGCGCGCTTGCCGCGCCCGGCGCGCTGCAGGCGCTGGCACAGTCGGACGCCGCCGTCTGCCTGATGCACATGCAGGGCGAGCCGCGGACGATGCAGGTCGCGCCCTTGTATGCCGACGTGCTGGCCGAAGTCGGCGGATTCCTGGCGGCGCGCGCGGCCGCCTGTGTCGCTGCCGGCATCGCGCGCGAGCGCATCGTCGTCGACCCGGGGTTCGGCTTCGGCAAGGCGCTGGCGCATAATCTCGCGCTC
Organism: Betaproteobacteria bacterium; assembly: GCA_040006455.1. Taxonomy (GTDB): domain Bacteria; phylum Pseudomonadota; class Gammaproteobacteria; order Burkholderiales; family Casimicrobiaceae; genus VBCG01. The sequence goes on from JBDTWY010000005.1 coordinate 7,777, forward strand.
ATCCGCGACCTGCCGCGAATCGCCGCGCTCGGCTATCCGGTGCTGGCGGGGCTGTCGCGCAAGTCGATGCTCGGCACGCTGACCGGGCGCGACGTCGGTGAGCGGATGGTCGCAAGCGTTGCCGCCGCGCTCGCGGCGATCGCGCGTGGCGCGTCGATCGTGCGCGTGCATGATGTGCGCGAAACCGTCGACGCACTCCGCGTCTGGCAGGCAGTCAACCAGGTGAACTGATGGCAGATCGACGTTATTTCGGCACCGACGGCGTGCGCGGGCTGGTGGGCGAAGCCCCAATCACGCCCGAGATCGTGATGAAGCTGGGCTGGGCGGCCGGGCGCGTGCTCGCGCATCGCGACGGCGCCGCGCGCGGCGATCGTCCCGGCGTGTTGATCGGCAAGGACACGCGGATCTCCGGCTACCTGCTCGAAGCCGCGCTCGAGGCGGGGCTTGCCGCCGCCGGCGTCGACGTCTACCTGTGCGGCCCGCTGCCGACGCCGGGAATCGCGCACCTGACGCGCGCGCTGCGGCTGTCGGCCGGCATCGTCATCAGCGCATCGCACAATCCGTTCGACGACAACGGCATCAAGTTCTTCGCGGGCAACGGCAGCAAGCTCGCCGACGCCACCGAGTCGGAAATCGAGAAGGTGATGGACCTGCCCCTCGCTTGCGTGCCGTCGGCGCAGCTCGGCAAGGCGCGGCGCGTCGACGATGCCGCCGGCCGTTACATCGAATTCTGCAAGAGCACGTTTCCCAACGAGCTCGACCTCAAGGGCCTGTCGATCGTCGTCGACTGCGCGCACGGCGCCGCGTATCACGTCGCACCACCGGTGTTCCGCGAGCTCGGCGCCGACGTCATCGCCGTCGCCGACGACCCCGACGGGCTCAACATCAACGCCGGCGTGGGCGCGACCGTGCCCGCGCACCTGATCGAGCAGGTGCTCGCGCATCGCGCCGACATCGGCATCGCGCTCGACGGCGACGGCGACCGGCTGATCATGGTGGATCGCCACGGACGCATGTTCGACGGCGACGAGCTCCTCTACATCATCGCGCGCGACTACCAGCACCGCGGCATCCTCAATGGCGGCGTCGTCGGCACGCAGATGAGCAACCTGGGCTTCGAGCAGGCGCTGGCACGCGCCGGGATCCCGCTCGCGCGCGCACGCGTCGGCGATCGCTACGTGCTCGAAAAGATGGTCGAGAACACGTGGCGCCTCGGCGGTGAAAACTCGGGCCACCTGATCTGCCTCGACAAGCACACCACCGGCGACGCGATCGTCGCCGCGCTCGCGGTGCTGCGCGCGCTGATCGAGCACAAGACGACGCTGGCGGAGGCGACGGCGTCGCTGTCACTGTTTCCGCAGCACCTGATCAACGTTCCCATCCGGCGCGGCGTCGACTGGCGCGCCAACAGCGATGTCGCGAAGGCCGAGCGCGCCGCCGTCAGCGCGCTGGGCACCGCGGGACGCGTACTGCTGCGGCCCTCCGGTACCGAGCCCGTGCTGCGCGTGATGGTCGAGGCGCGCGATGCCGCGCTCGCGCAGTCGCATGCGCAAAGCCTCGCCGAGACGATCGCGCGCATCGCCGGCCAGCGGCTGTAGTGGAGCCGCGAACCGCGACGCTGCCGTTCCCTCGCGCGCGAAATTCACGCGCGGCCGACTGACGCGGGATAGAACCCGGCGGCGATCTCCCGATGCGGATCAGCGTGGTGACGCCGTCGTTAAACCAGGCGCCGTTCCTCGAGGCCTGCCTGCAGAGCGTCGCCGCGCAACGCGGATGCGACGTTGAGCACGTGGTGTACGACGGCGGCAGCACCGACGGCTCGGTTGCGATACTCGAGCGCTGGAACGGGCGCGTACGCTGGGTGTCGCAACGCGATCGCGGACAGTCCGATGCGGTCAACCAGGCGATCGGCGACACGCAAGGCGAGATCGTCGGCTGGCTCAACTCCGATGACTTCTACTATCCCAACGCTTTCGCCGCGGTGCTCGCGGCGTTTCGCGCCGATGACCGCATCGACGTCGTGTACGGCGAAGCCGACCACGTCGACATCGACGGCCTCGCGTACGAGCGCTATCCCACCGAGGCCTGGGACGGGGCGCGGCTCGCCGACACGTGCTTCGTCTGCCAGCCGGCGCTGTTTTTCCGCCGCCGGATCATCGCTGCCGTGGGGCTGCTCGACGAAGCGCTGCAGTTCTGCATGGACTACGAGTACTGGATGCGCTTCGCGGACGCGGGCCTCGACGTGCGGTACATTCCTCAGCGGCTGGCGGCGTCGCGGATGCACGCGACGAACAAGACGCTGGGCTCGCGCGTGAGCGCGCACGCCGAGATCAACGGCATGCTGCGCAAGCGCCTCGGCGCGACGCCGGATCACTGGCTGTTCAGCTACGGCCATGCGGTCGCGAGTCGCTGCGTCCGCCGCGAGCGGTTTCCGCGGATCTACGGCGGATGCATGGCCGGCGCCGCGTTGTTCGCGGCGCTGCGCTGGAACGCACGTGTCAGTGCGCCGATGCGGCGTACGATCGGTGCGCTGGTGGCAAAAAAACTCACGCGCCGCCACTGACGGCGTAGCGAAGCAGGCAATGCGGATCGGCTGCATCCAGGGCCGGCCGACACCGACGCGGGACAGGGGACATGCAGAAGTCGACGCCAATCTACGTCGCGGGCCACACCGGCCTCGCGGGCAGTGCGATTGTCCGCGAGTTGCGCCGCCAGGGATTTACGCACCTGATCGCGCGCACGCACGGTGAAGCCGACCTCATCGACTACACACTGACACGCGAGCTGCTGTTGCGCGAGCGGCCGGCGATCATGTTCGTCGCCGCCTCCAGGGTCGGTGGCATCGCCGCCAACAGCGACTATCCCGTCGATTTCCTGATGCAGAACCTCGCGCTGCAGATGAGCGTTTTTCGTGCCGCGCACGAAGCCTGTGTCGATCGCGTGATCTTCCTGGGAAGCTCTTGCATCTATCCGCGCGACGCGCCGCAGCCGTTGCACGAGAGCGCGCTGCTGACCGGCCCGCTGGAGCCGACCAACCGCCCGTACGCGATCGCGAAGATCGCCGGCGTGGAAATGTGTTGGGCGTACAACCGGCAGCACGCTCATCGCTGGCTGGCGGCGATGCCGACCAACCTCTACGGTCCCGGCGACAACTATGACCTCGCCACCGCACACGTGCTGCCGGCGCTGCTGCGCAAGGCGCACGAGGCCCACCGCGCCGGTGCGCGCGAGCTCCGCGTGTGGGGCACCGGATCGGCGCGGCGCGAATTCCTGCACGCCGACGACCTCGCGCGTGCGCTCGTCCTCGTTGCCACGCTGCCGGACGCCGACTATGCGCTGCTGGTGGGGCCGCAAGCCTGTCCGCTCGTCAACATAGGCAGCGGCGAGGAGCTGACGATTGCCGAGCTCGCGACGATGATCGCTGCGGTGGTCGGCTTCGGCGGACGCGTCGTCTACGAACGTGGCCGTCCCGACGGCTCGCCACGCAAGATACTCGACAGCACGCGCATGCGCGCGCTTGGCTGGTCACCGCGCATCGGCCTCGCGCAGGGCCTCGCATCGACGTACGGCGAATTTGCCGCGCGCACGACGCAGCGCTGATCTCTTCGCAACGTGCGGCGCAGCATTGCGCGGCGACATCGATGCGACTTTTTGCGTGCTTGAATGCATGCGTGCCCGCGTATAATTCAGGCACGATGGTTACACTCGCGTCGCAGGCTTCGCCGACCTCCGCGCCGCCGGCGCTGGCGGCGTGGCGTGACGGCATGCGCGCGGCGTATGACGCCGCCGACATCGACGCCTTCGCCGCGACGCTCGCGTTCGTCGGACAGCATGCAGCGGATGCACGCACCACGGACGGCGAACCGGTCGCCGAACGCGCGCTCGGCACGGCGACGATCCTGACGTCGCTGAAGCTCGACCCGGCGACGATCCACGCGGCGCTGCTGCTGCCGCTCGTGCAGGCGCGCGCCGTCGACGCCGCGCTGATCGCCGAGACTTTCGGCGCGGACGTCGCCGCGCTGGCCACCGGCGTCACGCGGATGGACGACATTCGCGCGACGCCCGCGGACGTCGCTCCCGTCGAGCGCGAGGCGCAAGCCGAGAACCTGCGCAAGATGCTGCTGGCGATGGTCGAGGACATCCGCGTCGTGCTGATCAAGCTCGCCGAGCGCACGCAGGCGATGCGGTTCCTGATGAACGGCGACGACGCGCTGCGCCGTCGCGCTGCGCAGGACGTCGTCGACCTGTTCGCGCCACTCGCCAACCGCCTTGGCGTGTGGCAGCTCAAGTGGGAGCTCGAGGACCTGTCGCTGCGTGCGCTCGAACCCGCGACTTACCGCAGGATCGCCAGGCTGCTCGACGAGCGCCGCGTCGATCGCGAGCGCTATATCGACAACGTCGTCGAGACATTGCGGCGCGAGCTTGCCACTGCCGGCATCCGCGCCGACGTCAGCGGCCGGCCGAAGCACATCCACAGCATCTGGAGGAAGATGCAGCGCAAGCAGGCGGGGATCGAGACGCTCTACGACATCCGCGCGGTGCGTGTACTCGTCGACGGCGTCAAGGAGTGCTACGCGGCGCTGGGAGTCGTGCATCACCTGTGGGCGCCGCTGCGCGACGAGTTCGACGACTACATCGCCAAGCCGAAGGCCAACGACTATCGTTCGCTGCACACCGCGGTGACGGGTCCCGACGGCCGCGCGCTGGAGGTGCAGATCCGCACGCGCGAGATGCACCAGCATTCCGAATACGGCGTCGCATCGCACTGGCGCTACAAGGAGGGCGGGACCGACGCGCGCCGCCACGATCCGGGCTTCGACGAGAAGATCGGCTGGCTGCGGCAGATCCTCGACTGGAAGGACTCGGTCGCGGCGACGGGCGACCTGCTGTCGGCGTTCAAGAGCAGCCTCTTCACCGAGTCGATCTACGTGCTGACGCCGCAGGGCAAGGTGATCGACCTGCCGCGCGGCGCGACGCCGGTCGACTTCGCCTACGCGGTGCACACCAACCTCGGCCATCGCTGCCGCGGTGCGCGCGTCGATGGCCAGATGGTGCCGCTCGACTACAAGCTCGCCAATGGCGAGCAGGTCGAGGTGATCACGGCAAAGCAGGGCGGGCCGTCACGCGACTGGCTCAATGCCGACCTGGGCTATGTCACCAGCCACCGCGCGCGCGCGAAGGTCAGGCAATGGTTCAAGGCGCAGCAATACGAGGCCACCGTGGCGCAAGGACGCGCGCTGGTCGAGCGCGAGCTCGCGCGCCTCGGCCAGACCTTGCTGAAGCTCGATGCCGTCGCCGCCAAGGCCGGCTTCGCGAAGATCGACGATTTCTTCGCCGCGTTCGCGCGCGACGACATCAATTCGCGCCAGGTGCAGTCGGCGATCCAGGCGGTCGCGCTGCCGCAGGCGACCCCTGCAGCAGCGCCGGCGGACGATACCGTCGCCACCCGGCGCAGCCGCGCCAGCGGATCGGGCAGCGGCATTCTCGTCGTCGGCGTCGACCAGCTGATGACGGGCCTCGCGCGCTGCTGCAAGCCCGCGCCGCCCGATCCGATCGTCGGGTTCATCACGCGCGGCAAGGGTGTGACGATCCATCGCGCAGCCTGCAACAACGTCGCGCGCATTCGCGAGCGCGAGCCCGAGCGACTGATCGACGCCGACTGGGGTGCTGCGCGCGACGAGGTGTTCCCGGTCGACATCGTCGTCGAGGCAATGGACCGCCAGGGACTGCTGCGCGACATCTCGGAAGTGTTGTCGCGCGAAAAGATCAACGTCACCGCCGCGCGCACGCTGACGCGCAACCTGCAGTCACGGATGGGATTCACCGTCGAAGTGCCGGACGTCGAGTCGCTGCGGCGCGCGCTCGCGCTGGTGCGGGATGTGCCGGGCGTGCTGCGCGCCGGGCGGCGCTAGGTCCGCGCCGCCAAGAAACTACGCGCGTGGAATGAAGCGCAGCGCCACGCCGTTGCTGCACCACCGTTCGCCGAGCGGCGGCGGACCATCATCGAACACGTGGCCGTGGTGGCCGCCGCACTTGCTGCAGTGGTATTCGGTGCGCGTGTAGATCAGCTTGTTGTCGGAGGTCGTCGAGAACGCGCCGGGAATCGACGTGACGAAGCTCGGCCAGCCGGTGCCGCTTTCGAACTTCATCGCCGACGTGAACAGCGGCAACGCGCATCCGGCGCAGGCGAAGAGGCCGTCGCGCTTCTCGGCGTTGAGCGGGCTCGATCCGGGATACTCGGTGCCTTCGTGACGCAGCACGTTGTACGCGGCCGGCGTCAGCTTCGACTTCCATTCGGCATCGGACAGCTTGACCGGCGCCGGATCGGTGGCGACGTCGGCATTCGCCGCCAGGTACGTGCGCCAATCCTTGCGCAAGGTCTCGACGCCGGCCTTGGTGGTGCCGGCGGCGAAGTTCGCCAAGACGGCGGGCGTGCGCACCAGCGCGGGAATGGCGAAGGCGGCGGATAGCAGCTGGCGGCGATTCATGGCGACGGATCCCTGGAAAATGAGCTAAAAAACGAGCTTGGACAATGGGCTGGAAAAAGAGCGTGGGCAATGGGCTCGACAGTGCGCGTTCGCCAGCTGGCGATGCGCGGATACGCATTGGACGCCCGGTGACGCGCTGAACTTACAGCGGTTGGAGCGCGCGGGCAACGGTGAAGTTCAAACGGCCGTCGCCTGCGGCGCGATGGCGGGCAGCGCCCAGACGTCGCGGACGACATCGACCAGTGCCAGCATCAGCGGCTCGCGCGCACGTACGCGCGGGTAGAGGAACTGCAGCGTCGTCGTCAGCCGGGTGCCGTCCCAGACGCAGATCTCGCGGGAATTGACGAGCGCCTGCGCCAGGTCCTCGCGCATCAGCGACACGCCGAGCCCGCCGATCACGAGCGAGCTGATCACCGCCTCGTGGTCAGCCTCGATTCGCGTCGCCGGCTCGACGCCGTTGTGCTCGAAGAGCTTGCGCGTCAGCGCGCGATGCGTGCTGATGTCCGGCGTCATGATCCACGGCAGCAGCGCGATATCGTGGAAGCTCGCGCCGTCGACGCGCGCCTTCCAGGCGATGGGCGCGACGATCCGGTAGGCGAACTGGGTGAGCGGCAGGCTCGCCACGTGCGGATGCGTGCGATCGCCGTAGTAGAAGCTCGCGTCGAGATCGTCGTCACGCACCTTGTCGAACGCTTCGCCGGAGACTTCGTGCTGCAGCATGATCTCGAGCAGCGGATGGCGCTCGACCGCGCGTGCGAGGAATTGCGGCAGGCGCACGAACTCGGGATCGGCGACCGTGCCCACGCGCGCGTGGCCGGCGAGCTCGCCGTGGATCGCCGCCGCGGCGTTGCGCAGCGACTGTGCTTCCGCCAGCACCGCGTGCGCGTGCGGCAACAGCTTGCGGCCGGCCGCCGACAGCGTCATCCCCGAGGGACTGCGATCGAACAGCGTGACGCCCAACTCGTCCTCGACCGCCTTGATCTGGGCTGACAGCGCCGGCTGGCTGACGTGAAGCTTGTCAGCAGCGCGCGTCAGGTGTCCCGACTCCGCCACGGCCACGAAACCCCGCAGTTGATAAAGCTCCATAAGTCGCTGAATTATAGCAATAATGCTGCACCGCGACAACTACATCCCGGCGATCCGCCGCACTTATGCCACTGATTCAAAAGCGCGATTGGATAACGACCGGCGATGTCTCTACATTGCTCTTGTGCGACGCACCAAAAGTGCGGACCGCTTTCAGAGTCACCCGACACAGGAGACATCATGCGATTTTCCGCCCCCATCGATGGTTGGAGCGCCTATTACGCGCTGTTGAGCGACGCCCTTGCGAAGCCTTCGCAGCGGGCGCCACGTGCCCCCGCCGAACCTTCCACTTCGCGTCCGACGCCGCGCGCGTCGTTGCTAGAGCGCGTCGACCACTGGTTTTCCGACCAGCGCAGCCGCGCGCGCGAACGCTACCTCGCCGAATCGGCCGATCTCTGCGAGCTCGAGTCGCGGATGCGCGAGATCGAACGCTACTACTGACCCCGCACACGGCGAGGGCGCGATTTCACGCGCCGTCGCCAGCGTCATACCAGTCCGTCCAGCAGTTGCACGTCGACTTCGGCGCCTGCGTCGACGTCGCCCACCTCGGTTCCCAATACGACGAAACAGTTGGCGCGCGACATCGACGACAGGATCCCCGATCCCTGGTCGCCGGTGACGCGCACGCTCGCTTCGCCGTGCGCGTCGCGCGACAGGATCGCGCGCTGGAATTCAGTGCGCCCCGGCATCTTGCGGATCGGCGCCGACAGTTTCGCGCGCATCAGCGGCAGCGGCGCGGCGTCGCTGCGCCCTGACAGGTACAGCAATGCGTCGCGGACGAACTGGTAGAAAGTCACCATCACGCTGACGGGATTGCCGGGAAGGCCGAAGAAATGCGCGGCGCCGAGGCGTCCGTAGGCGAGCGGCCGGCCGGGCTTCATCGCGATTTTCCAGAACACCACTTCTCCGAGCTTGTCGAGCAATTGCTTGACGTAGTCGGCTTCGCCCACCGACACGCCGCCCGACGTGATGACCACGTCGGCGTTCGCCGCCGCGGTGGCGAAAGCGCGCTCCAGCGCTTCGGGAACGTCGGCAACGACTCCCATGTCGATTGCATCGAAATCCATTCGCGTCAGCATGCCGTGGATCGTGTAGCGGTTGCTGTCGTAGATCTGCCCGGGGCCGAGCGGCGTGCCGATCGACACCAGCTCGTCGCCGGTGGAAAAGAAGGCGACGCGCAGGCGCCGGTAGACGGCGACCTCGTTGACGCCGAGCGATGCGAGCATGCCGATTTCGGCGGGGTGGAGCGCCTGCCCGGGCTCGAACACCACCGCGCCCGCCTTCAGGTCCTCGCCAGCGAAGCGCCGGTTCTGTCCGGCCCTGGTGACCGCCCCGGGAACGATGCGCACGCCGCCGTCGGTGGCAGTCGCACGCTCCTGCATCACCACGGTGTCGGCACCTTTGGGCATCACACCGCCGGTGAAGATGCGCACCGCTTCCCCGAACTTGATCTCGCCGTCGAACGGCTTGCCCGCGAACGAATCGCCGATGCGGCGCAACGCGGTTTCGGCCGCCGGATCCAGGTCCGCGAAGCGCAGCGCCCAACCGTCCATCGCCGAATTGTCATGGCCCGGCACGTCAAGCGGCGACATCACGCGCATCGCCAGCGTGCGCCCCAATGCCTGGCGAATGTGCACGCGCTCGGTCGCCGTTACCGGCGTCAGGAAGCGGCGGATCAGCGTGCGCGCGCGCTCGACGGGCATCGAGTCGGGATCGTAGTCGTCGGCGCACGAGAGTTCGCGCAGCATGCGGTTGGCGTCGGTGGTCATGAGGGCAATCCTTGCGGGACGCGAAAACGTGATTTTAAGGCGAGCGCCGGTTGTTCCAGCCAATGCCACGACAGCGCCGCCAGCGTGCCGACGATCGGCAGCGTCAGCACGAGCAGCCACAGGGGCTCGATGCCGTTGAAATGCCGGACCAGCGTCTGCTGCACCGGAAACGCATACACGTAGAGGCCGTACGAATAGTCGCCGGTGCGATTGAGCGCGCGCACGCGAAGGCGCGGGTGGTAGGCGATCACCAGCACGACGTAGACCAGCAGCGGCGGCAGCAGCCATGCGCGAAACGCGCCGCCCGGATTGCCGACGAACAGCGCCACCGCGCAGAGCGCCGCGACGATCGACAGCGGAATCGATGCGCGCGCGGCATACGCGAGCGCGCCGAGCGCGAAGGTCACCGCGAGGCCGCGGACGACCGCATTGTCCGGCGCGAACGGCAGCGGCCATGGCAACACAGCGAAGACCGCGCAACACAGCGCGATCACCGCCGCCAGCGCCCACGGACGCCACGCCAGGCCGGCGACGCCGGCGAGCGCGACGGCAATATAGAGACGCAATTCGACCGGTAGCGTCCACAGCGACCCATTGGCCGCCCGCGGGAAGGGATTGCCGAGGAAGACGCCTGGCAGGCCGTCGGTGACGTCGTAGCCGGTGGCGGTGCGCCACAGGAAGCGCCGCGTTTGCGGGTGCGCGAGGTAGTCGGGCCACGAGAGCGTCGATGACATGCCGGCGACGATCACCGTGAACAGCGTCGCGGCGACCAGCGCCGGATAGATGCGCAGCACCCGCGCGCTGACAAACGCGCGCAGCCGGGGATGCGCGACGAAGCTCTGCGTGACGAGGAAGCCGGACAGCGCGAAGAACACCTGCACGCCCACGACGCCGAGATTGACTTCGGGAAACAGTCGATAGAGAGGCTCGGCGGTCCATTGGTCGGTCAGCGCGAAGCAATGGAACACGATCACCGCCGTGGCGGCCGCAATGCGCAACGCCTGCACGTTGTTGTCGCGCCCGGCGGTCACCTCGGCAAGGCGCGGCGCAGGTCTCACGATTGCGGCGGCAGGTTGTCGGCGAGTTCCTCGCGGGTGTTGATGTTGCGGAACGCGTCGGCTTCGTCATCGAACGCCACCTCGACGACACTGAGCGTCGCGTACCACGCGTCGATCTTGCGCCCGCCTTGCTGCAGGAAACGCTCGAGATGTGGAAGCACGCGGCGGTCCACCAGCGCGAACACCGGATGCGGTTGCGTGCCGGTGCGCGCCACGGCGAGATCGGCATTCGCGCCGGCGAGCGCAACGCCAAGTCGCGACGCGAGATCGAGCGGAAGGAACGGCGAATCGCACGGCGACGTCACCACATAGCGCGTCGTCGCGGCGTCGAGCCCGGCATGCAGGCCGGCGAGGGGACCGGCGAATCCGCCGATCGCGTCGGCGACGACCGGAAATCCGAACATCGCGTAGCGCGTGGCGTTCTGGTTGGCGTTGATCGCCAGCGCACCGACCTGAGGTGCCAGGCGCGCGATCACCTGCGCGACCATCGGCTGCCCCGCGAAGTCGACCAGCCCCTTGTCGACGCCGCCCATGCGCCGGCCCTGGCCTCCGGCGAGCACGAGCCCGGTGAGCTCGCCGCGCGCGATCATGCGATCACGCGCTCGCGACTGTTCATCCGCGAAAGCGCTCGGCACCGGTGAACAACAGGTAGTGCTTGTTGGTCGCCCGCCCGATCATCGTCATGCCGACCTTTTGCGCGATCTCGTGGCCCATCTGCGTGAGGCCCGAGCGGGAAACGAGGAAAGCAATGCCCATCTGCGCAGCCTTGATCACCATTTCCGATGTCAGCCGGCCCGTCGTATAGAAGATCTTGTCGGCGCCGTCGATGCCGTCGAGCCACATCTGTCCGGCGATCGCGTCGACCGCGTTGTGGCGTCCGACATCCTCGACGAACATCAGGATCTCGCTGTCGTCGCCGGCGTTGCTGGCCAGCGCGCAGCCGTGCACTGCGCCGGCCTGCTTGTAGATCGTCTCGTGCAGTCGCACGCGGTCGAGGAGGCTGTAGAGTGCCGCGCGCGTCAGCGTGGCGCCGGGCGGCAGCCGCACGTCGTCGATCTCCGCCATCAGGTCGCCGAACACCGTGCCCTGGCCGCAGCCGGAGGTCTTGGTGCGCCGCGCCGTTTTCTCATCGAGGTCGGCCAGGCCGTTGCGCGTCTTCACCGCGACCGAATGGGTTTCCCAGTCGACCTGCACGGCGACGATGTCGCGGATGTCGTCGATCAGCCGCTGGTTGCGCAGGTAGCCGATCGTCAGCGCCTCGGGTGCGGCGCCGAGCGTCATCAGCGTCAGCAACTCCTGCTTGTCGACATAGATCGTCAGCGGGTGCTCGCCGGCAATGGGGACGCTGTGCGCGGCGCCATGCTCGTCGGTGGCGGTGACGTCGAAGGTCGACGGACGCGCATTGTGCGTCAGCAGCGGCCGGTACAGGGGCTCGCGCGCGTTCATCCGCCGATGTAGCTCATCTCGACCTTGTCGGGCGTGCGTGTCGCGTCGCCACGCAGCTCCGAGTAGCGGTCGGTGCGCTGCGACCAGATCGCGCGTACGACGCCTGACAGCTCGTCATCGGACGCGCCGCCGCGCAGCCGCGCGCGCAGGTCATCGCCGTGCGTCGCGAACAGGCAGGTGTAGACCTTGCCGTCGGTCGACAGGCGCGCGCGCGTGCAATCGCGGCAGAACGCCTGCGTAACCGATGCGATCACGCCCACTTCGCCGCCGCCGTCGCGATGGCGCCAGCGCTGCGCGACTTCGCCGGTGTAGTTGGGCTCGATGGCGTCGAGCGGCATCTCGCGATCGATCGCGGCGACGATGTCGCGCGCGGCGACGACGTCGTCCATCCGCCAGCCGTTGGTGTGGCCGACATCCATGTATTCGATGAAGCGCACGATGTGGCCGCTGTCCTTGAAGTGTCGCGCCAGCGGCACGATCGCATGCTCGTTGACGCCGCGCTTTATGACGGCGTTGATCTTGATCGGCGCAAGTCCGGCAACCGCGGCGGCGTCGATGCCGGCGAGCACGTCGGCGACCGGAAAGTCGGCGTCGTTCATCGCGCGGAACGTCGGATCGTCGAGCGCGTCGAGGCTCACCGTGACGCGCGTGAGGCCTGCGTCGCGCAATGCGCGCGCCTTTTTCGCCAGCAGCACGCCGTTGGTGGTGAGTGTCAGGTCGACCGGCAGCCGCGCGAGCATTTCCACGAGTCGCTCGAGATGGCGGCGCAGCAGCGGCTCGCCACCGGTCAGGCGGATCTTGTTGACGCCCGCGTCGACGAACGCGCGCGCGACGCGCGTGATCTCCTCGAACGTCAGCAACTCGGCATGCGGCAGGAACCGGTAGTCAGCGCCGAACACTTCCCGCGGCATGCAGTAGACGCAGCGGAAATTGCAGCGATCGGTCACCGAGATTCGCAGGTCGTGCAGCGGCCGGCCGCGCGCGTCCTCCGGCTGCCTGCCAGGGCGCGTGCTCGCGTCGTCGCGCAGGCTCAACGCGTCGATGCGTGCGTTGCGAGCTGCCACGCGATGGTCGGCGACCGGAATAATCTTGCCCATGCCCACTGCTTTGCGTCCTTGTCGATGCGACGTTGTGCTCGATGATGTTAGCAGGTTGAAACCACGTTGCCGGCATGGTTGTCAAAGCCGCGGTTGCGGGATACCGTTGGCTTCAATTCACTCGCGACAGTCACGCATCGAAGCGCGGCAGCGACAAGGACGTGGACACGAGGACGTGGACACGAACCGCGCCGCCTCGCCAATCCAGCAATGATGGCATCCATCCCACGTTTCCCCGTCCATATCTTGATGCGCCGCACGCCTCTTGCAAGCCGTTGGGCGAGCGAAAAATGGGCACCGCTGGCCATCGAGATCGCCGGCGTGCCGGGCGACGACCTGGTGACGACGCCGCTGCCGCCGGTTTGCGTCAGGAACGATGCGAGCGGCGCGCTGTGGCGGTTCGCGGGATTCGCACTGGAGCTCCATCAGAGCGAGGGCGAAGGGTACTATCTCAACCTGAGGGAAGACGTGCCGCAGGTGTTCGTGATGTGGCGCCGCGACGAGGCGAGAGTGCCGCCGGTGTTTCCGGTGTACGCGACCGTCAGCTACAACGAGGCCGCGCGCTCGATGGACGGGGGCGAGACGGTCGACCCGGTGCCTTTGGCGCCGGAAATCCGCGCGTGGGTCGCGCCCTATATCCGCGAGCACTACCGCCCCGAACCCAAGGGCAAGCGACGTCGCAACGACCCGTTTCGTGACGGCGCATTCAAGAAAACGCGGGACCTGCCGCCCGAGCAATGAACGACGATTCCAAGCATCCTCGCGGCGACACCGCGGCAACACGCTTTTCGCTTTCGCGATGGTCGGAGCGCAAGCGCGCGGTGGCGCGCGGCGAAGCGATCGCCGATGCACCGGCGGTGCCCGCGGTTTCCGCCGCCAGCGCGGAAGCCGCGATGGCGGCGCCGGGCGCGACGACGCTGCCCGCGGCACTGGACAAGCCTTTGCCGGACGTCGCGTCGCTGACTTTCGATTCCGACTTCAGCGTGTTCATGAACGGCAACGTCGACGCGTCCGTCAAGCGTGCGGCGTTGCGCACGCTGCTCCACGATCCGCGTTTCAACGTGATGGACGGCCTCGATGTCTATATCGACGACTACAGCATTCCCGATCCGATCTCGCCCGAGGTCCTCGCGCAGCTGCGGCACAGCATCGCCGTGCTGAACCCCGTGTTTCCGCCGGACGAAAGTGTTGTGGCGCCGCCGTCGATCGACGATGCGACGCCGGCGCAACCCCCCGACGTGTCGATTGCAGCGGTGGAAAACCGGGCGGCGGCAGTGCCGGCTGAAGGGTTGTCCGCGGCGACCGTCGAATCAGTGGCTGAGGCAGCGGTTGTCCACGAGAACCACAGCGGCGTCGACGGCGCGCGCAAACCATGAGCATCGCCGACAAGACGCTGTTCCTGTGCTCGTGCAACGGCACGCAGCCGCTCGATGCCGCGGCGATCGCGCGCGCGCTCGATCTTCCCGCCGAGCCGCACCTGCGGTCGATGCTGTGCCACAAGGAACTGGAAGGGTTCGCCAAGGACGCGGGCGGCGACGTGATCGTCGCCTGCACTCAGGAGGCGCGTCTGTTCGAGGACGTCGCCGACGAGGCCAACCGCACGCAGACGATCCGCTTCGTCAATGTCCGTGAAAGTGCCGGCTGGTCGCCGCAGGCGCGCGCGGCGACGCCGAAAATCGCCGCATTGCTCGCCGCCGCGGCGCTGCCTGACGCGACGCCGGTGCCAAGCGTCAGCTATCGATCACAGGGCCAGCTGCTGATTGCCGGTCCGCTCGACGAGGCACTGGCGTGGGCGCGTCTGCTCGACGACAAGCTCACCGTCACCGTGCTCGCGACGGCGCGCGTGCCCGACACCGAGTTGCCGGTGGTGCGCAGCTTCCCCGTCTTGAGCGGCGCATTGACGGCGGTGCGTGGCTGGCTCGGCGCGTTCGACGTCGAATGGCGGCAGGAAAATCCCATCGACCTCGACGCCTGCACGCGCTGCAATGCGTGCATCAAGGCCTGTCCCGAGCATGCGATCGGATTCGACTACCAGGTCGACCTCGATCGCTGTCGCGATCACCGCGACTGCGTGGTTGCGTGCGGCGTCGTCGGCGCAATCGATTTCGAGCGCGCGAACATCGCGCGCAGCGCGACGTTCGACCTCGTGCTCGACCTGCAGCAGGCACCGCAGTTGTCCGGTTACGCAACGCCGCAGGGCTATTTTGCGCCGGGACCGGGCGCCGCCGCGCAGGCGAAGGTGCTCGCCGAGCTCGCAGGCGCGACCGGCGAATACGAGAAGCCCCGCTATTTCGCTTACAAGGCGTCGATCTGCGCGCACGAGCGCTCGCAGCAGCCGGGCTGCAATGCGTGCATCGACGTCTGCTCGACGCACGCCATTCGCGCCGACGGCGACCATGTCTTCGTCGAGCCCCACCTTTGCATGGGATGCGGTGCGTGCGCGACCGTTTGTCCGTCGGGCGCGATGAGCTACGCGTATCCGTCGGTGCCCGATCTCGCGCGCACCGTGCGTACGCTGATCGGCACCTATGCGAAGGCGGGGGGGCGCGATCCCTGCATCCTGCTGCACGCGGAAGACGCGCGCACCGTCATCGCGCAGGCGGCGCGCCATCGCCGCGGCCTGCCCGCGGACGTGATCCCGCTGGAAGTCCACCACATCGCGTCGGTCGGGCTCGACGTGTGGCTGTCGACACTGGCGTATGGCGCGGCGCGCGTCGGCGTGCTGGTCACCGGCGACGAGGCGCCGCAATATCGGGAAGCGCTGCAGCGGCAGATGCAGATCGGCGACATCATCGCCAACGCGCTGGGTTACCAGGGCGAACATTTCCGCATCGTCGACGCAACGCGATTCGACGAGGCGCTGTGGCAGTGGCCGCCGGCGCTGGCGCCGCGCGTCGCCGCGACGTTCGCCGCCACCGTCGAAAAGCGCACCACGCTCGGCATGGCGATCGAGCACCTCGCGCTGCACGCACCGACGCCACAGGCGCGCATTCCGCTGCCGGCAGGCGCGCCGTTCGGCGCGATCGACGTCAATCGCGACGCCTGCACGATGTGCCTCGCGTGCGTCGGCAGCTGCCCGGTAGGCGCGCTGGCCGATGCGCAGGAAACGCCGCAACTGCGTTTCATCGAGACGCGTTGCGTGCAATGCGGGATCTGTGCCGCCACCTGTCCCGAAGACGCGATCACGCTGCATCCCGGCCTCGGCCTCACGCCGGAGGTCAAGGTGCCGCGCGTGCTCAACGAGGCGGCGATCGTCGGCTGCACGCGCTGCGGCAAGCCGCTCGGCACCGAAAAGATGATCGGCCACATGCTGGCGCGGCTCGCCAATCACTCGATGTTCACCGCCCCCGGGGCGCTCGACCGGTTGAGGATGTGCGCCGACTGTCGAGTCGTCGATCTTTACAACACTGAGCAGGGCGTCGACGTCCGTGAGCTCTGAGCCGCACGCCACGCGTGTCGACGTCCACCCCAATCTCGCGCCGGAAGATCGCGCGCGCGGCGAGTTCTACGCGGTGCTGGCGCGCCTCTTCGCACGCGCGCCCGACGCCGAGCTCTTGCGTCTCATCGCCGTCGCACCGGAACTGGCACCCGAAGCGGGCGACGCGGCGCTGCCCGACGCGTGGAACCGCTTGCGCGACGCCAGCAGCGTGATGGAGGCGGAGGCCGCGGACGACGAATACACATTGCTGTTCATCGGCGTCGGCCGCAGCGAGATCGAATTGCATTCTTCGCACTGGATCGGCGCCGCCAAGTCCGAAAAGCCGCTCGTCGACGTGCGCGCCGACCTGGCGCGGCTCGGTCTGTCGCGTTTGCCGGACGTCAACGTCTACGAGGATCACCTGTCGGTGCTGCTCGAGGCCATGCGCGTGCTCGTCCTCGGCGCGCCCGGACGAGCCCCGGCGACGATCGGCGAGCAGCAGGCGTTTTTCGAGGCGCACATTACATCGTGGTCCGATGCATGTTGCGATGCAATAACCCGCAACCCTGTTGCCAACTACTATCGATGCGTAGCACAATTGACGAAAATCATGGTGGCGATCGAACGTGACGCGTTCGCCATCCAGTAACCCAACAGAACGTCACGGCCGGGTAACTTTCGGAGGTAGCCATGCACGATCGATCGCATCGTGACGACCGCGCTCAAGTAGCTCCGCCGGTGTCGTCCTCACCCCCCACCGAAACGTCGCGTCGCCGCTTCCTGTTCGCGTTGGGCGCGACAGGCGCAGGGGCCGCCGCCGCGAGTGCGGCGGCGTTGGCCGCCACCGCGGTTCCGCAAGCGGCGACGGCGACCACCGACCACCGCGAATCGCGTGGCTATCGGGAAACGGACCACGTGCGCAGCTACTACGCCACCGCACGCACTTGATCGACGACGCCCAGGAGCCGCCATGTTGCTGACGCGCAAATCCCAGTCCTCCTCGTCCGCCGCGCCGCGCCTGCGCCGGATCGCCGCGCCTGCCGCCACGTTCGATCGGCGCACGTTCCTCAAGCGCTCGGGAATGGTCGCCGGCGCCGGTGCGTTCGCGACGCAACTGCCGCTCGGCTCGATCGGCAAGGCCAGTGCCGCCGACGAAGCCAACGCGGTCAAGCGTGAAGTGCACCGCACCGTCTGCACGCATTGCTCGGTCGGCTGCGCGATCGACGCCGTCGTCGACAACGGCGTGTGGACGCGCCAGGAGCCGGTGTTCGACTCGCCGCTCAACATGGGCGCGCACTGCTGCAAGGGTGCGTCGGTGCGCGAGCACGGCATGCACGAGAATTCGCACCGGCTGAAGACCCCGATGAAGCTCGTCGGCGGCAAGTGGACGCGGATCTCGTGGGACCAGGCGATCAACGAAGTCGGCGACAAGCTGCTCGCGCTCAAGAAGGAATCGGGTCCCGACGCGGTGTACTGGATCGGCAGCTCGAAGCACAGCAACGAAGGCTCGTACCTGATGCGCAAATTCGTGTCGTACTTCGGCACCAACAACTGCGATCACCAGGCGCGGATCTGTCATTCGACGACCGTTTCCGGCGTGGCCAACACCTGGGGCTACGGCGCGATGACGAACTCGTACAACGACATGCAGAACACCAAGTGCGCGCTGTACATCGGCAGCAACGCCGCCGAAGCGCATCCGGTGTCGATGCTGCACATGCTGCACGCGAAGGAGAACGGCGCGAAGATGATCGTCGCCGATCCGCGCTTCACGCGCACGGCCGCCAAGGCCGACGAATTCGTGCGCATCCGCTCGGGAACCGACATTCCATTCCTGTTCGGCGTGCTGTATCACATCTTCAAGAACGGCTGGGAAGACAAGAAATACATCAATGACCGCGTCTACGGCATGGACAAGGTCAAGGAAGACGTGATGGCCAAGTGGGGGCCGGCAGCCGTCGAGGAAGTCAGCGGCGTTCCCGAGGCGCAGGTCTACAAGGTCGCCGAGATGATGGCCAAGAACCGGCCGTCGACGCTGGTGTGGTGCATGGGACAGACGCAGCACTCGATCGGCAACGCGATGGTGCGCGCATCGTGCATCGTGCAGCTCGCGCTGGGCAACATCGGCGTGTCGGGCGGCGGCGCCAACATCTTCCGCGGCCACGACAACGTGCAGGGTGCGACGGATATCGGCCCCAACCCCGATTCGCTGCCGGGTTACTACGGGGTTTCCACCGGCGCGTGGAAGCATTTCGCCGCGGTATGGGGCGTTCCCTACGAATGGATCCTCAAGCAGTTCGCATCGCAGGCGATGATGGAAAAGCCGGGCATGACGGTGTCGCGCTGGATCGACGGCGTCACCGAAAAGAACGAGCTCATCGACCAGGATTCGAACCTGCGCGCGGTCATCTACTGGGGCCACGCGCCCAACAGCCAGACGCGCGGCAAGGAAATGGCCGAGGCGATGAAGAAGGTCGACATCATCGTCGTCGTCGACCCTTACCCGTCGGCCACCGCGGCGATGGCGGCGATGGTGCGCCAGGACGGCGTCTACCTGTTGCCGGCGTGCACGCAGTTCGAGACTTCCGGCTCGGTGACTGCCTCCAACCGCTCGCTGCAGTGGCGCGAGCGCGTGATTTCGCCGATGTTCGAGTCGCAGACCGACCAGGCGATCATGTACGCGTTCGCCAAGAAATTCGGCTACGGTCCCGAGTTCGTCAAGAACTACAAGGTCGTCAAGCCCGACGGCGACGCCAAGTTCGAGGAGCCCGAACCCGAGTCGGTGCTGCGCGAGATCAACAAGGCGACGTGGACGATCGGCTACACCGGCCAGTCGCCCGAGCGTCTCAAGCTGCACATGCACAACATGGCGACGTTCGACGTCAAGACGCTGCGCGCCAAGGGTGGTCCCTGCGACGGCGACTATTACGGCCTGCCGTGGCCCTGCTACGGCACGCCCGAGATCAAGCACCCGGGCTCACCCAACCTGTACGACGAATCGCGCAACATGATGAACGGCGGCGGATGCTTTCGCGCCAACTTCGGTATCGAGCGCGATGGCGTCAACCTGCTGGCCGAGGACGGCTCCTACCCGAAGGACTGCGAGATCACCACCGGCTACCCGGAGTTCGATCATGTGCTGATGAAGAAGCTGGGGCTCTGGAGCGAGCTGTCCGAAGCCGAGCAGAAGGCTGCCGAGGGCAAGAACTGGAAGACCGACCTTTCTGGCGGCATCCAGCGCGTGACGATGAAGCACGGTATCCACCCGTGGGGCAACGCCAAGGCACGCGCGGTGGTGTGGAACTTCCCGGATGGCATTCCGCAACATCGCGAGCCGCTGTATTCGCCGCGCGCGGACATGATCGACAAGTATCCGACGCACGACGACAAGAAGGTGTTCTGGCGGTTGCCGACGCTGTTCAAGACGGTGCAGCAGAAGAACCACGACATCGGCAAGACATTTCCGCTGATCCTCACGTCCGGTCGGCTGACCGAATACGAAGGTGGTGGCGAGGAAACGCGTTCGAACATGTGGCTCGCCGAATTGCAGCAGGAGAACTTCGTCGAGATCAACCCTCGCGATGCCAACGACCGTGGCGTCAAGGATGGCGAGTTCGTATGGGTGAAGACGCCCACGGGCGCGCAGCTCAAGGTCCGGGCACTCGTCACCGAGCGCGTGGGTCCGGGAACGACGTGGATTCCGTTCCACTTCTCGGGCTGGTGGCAGGGCAAGGACATGCTGGAGTTCTATCCGGAAGGCGCGCACCCGATCGTGCGCGGCGAGGCGGTCAACACCGCCACCACCTACGGCTACGACAGCGTGACGATGATGCAGGAAACCAAGACCACCGTTTGCCAAGTGGCGAAAGCCTGACGGGGAGCCCGAACCATGGCGCGAATGAAATTCCTGTGTGATGCCGAACGCTGCATCGAGTGCAACGGCTGCGTGACCGCGTGCAAGCAGGAGCACGACATCCCCTGGGGCGTCAATCGCCGGCGCGTGGTGACGATGAACGACGGGGTTCCCGGCGAGCGTTCGATCTCGGTCGCCTGCATGCACTGCTCGGACGCCCCGTGCATGGCGGTGTGCCCGGTCGACTGCTTCTACAAGACCGAGGAAGGTGTCGTACTGCATGACAAGGACATGTGCATCGGCTGTGGCTACTGCTTCTATGCGTGTCCGTTCGGCGCGCCGCAGTTCCCGCAGACCGGCGCGTTCGGCGTGCGCGGCAAGATGGACAAATGCACGTTCTGCGCGGGGGGCCCGGAGAAGGACGGGTCGCCGGCGGAGTTCGAAAAATACGGCCGCAACCGGCTGTCCGAAGGCAAATTGCCGGTGTGTGCCGAGATGTGCTCGACCAAGGCGCTGCTGGGCGGCGATGGCGATGTCATTGCCGACATCTATCGCGATCGCGTGCTGCACCGTGGCAAGGGCGCCGAAGTCTGGGGCTGGGCCACCGCGTACAAGCTACCCGCCAATCCCGGGCAGGCGCCACAACCGGCGGCGGCCGCAGCACCCGGATCGGGAGGAGGCAAGTCATGAAACACCCACGTTGGTCGATGAGCTGGCCGGTGAAGGTGGCAACGCTCGCGGGAGCGATGTCGGCGCTGATGATCGCAGGTTGCGGCGAACGCCCGCAGGTCGTCAACTACAAGCAGGGTACGTACTCGGGCAAGCCTGACACGCCCGCGTTCGACAGTGCGCCGTGGAACGGCAATCACGAGCAGTGGAACAAGGATTTGAAGCAGCGCGCGCAAACGCAGAACGAGTACAAGCGCATCGGCGGCTGACGCTCGCCGTTTGATCATCCGATTTGCGGAGACCATCCTGATGCGCGCTTCGATGCAGTCCATTTTTGCGGTCGCAGTCGCGGCCTGTGGCTTTTTCGCCGCCACGCTCGCATTCGCGCAGTCGCCGGCGCTCAACGCACAGGACGCCGAGGCCGCCAAGCGCCAGCAGCAGCAGCAACTGACGCAGCCGCTCAACAACCAGCCGTTCTGGTCGGAAGTGCGTTCAGGCAATCCCGGCCTGACGCAGATCCGGGGCCGCGAAACCAACGTGCTGATCAATTCGAGCGGCGAGACGTGGCGCGCGCTGCGCAACAGCCAGGTGTCGGTGTGGGGTGGCTGGGCGATCGTCGTGGTGTTCCTCGCGATCCTCGCGTTCTACGTGTGGCGCGGCGCGATTCCGCTGCACGAGCCGCGCACCGGCCGGCTCATCCGTCGCTTCAAGGAATGGGAACGCCTCGTGCACTGGACCACCGCGACAGCTTTCGTCACGCTGGCCATCACGGGGATCATCCTCGGCTTCGGCAAAAGCATGCTGATGCCGGTGATGGGCCACACGCTGTTCTCGTGGCTCGCGCAGCTCGCCAAGCCGCTGCACAACCTGGTCGGCCCGCTGTTCATCATCTGCACGATCATCATTTTCTTCACGTTCCTGCGCAACAATTTCTGGAAGTCGTGGGACTGGGCCTGGCTCAAGGCGGGAGGTGGCTTCCTGTCCAAGCCGGAACCGGCGTCGGGCAAGTTCAACGCCGGCGAAAAACTGTGGTTCTGGGGTGGCGTGCTGTTGCTCGGCATCGTCGTCGGCGTATCCGGACTGGTGCTCGACTTCCCCAATTTCGACCAGACGCGCGACACGATGCAGATCGCCAACATCATTCACCTGGCCGGTGCGTGCTTCTTCATCATGGCGTCGCTCGGCCACATCTACATGGGAACGATCGGCATGGTCGGCGCATACGACGCGATGAAGACCGGCTACGTCGACGAGACGTGGGCCAAGGAGCATCACGAGTACTGGTACAACGACGTCAAGGCAGGCCGCGTCGATGCGCCGGTGCTGACACCAACGACCGGCAGCGCGCGCCCGCGTCCCGCCTGATCCATTCGTCGAGGACACAATGCAAATGACATCGATGCGAGCAATGCTTGTCGCCGGGCTGGTCGTCGCCATGTACGGCGCGGCATTGGCCAAGCTGCCGCCTGCGCCGGCGCTGACCGATGTGCAGAAGCAGGAGGCCGCGGCCAAGAAGTCCGCCGCTGACGCCAAGGACAAAACGGAGTTGACGCGCGCGCAGGATCGCGCGGCGCAGAACTACATTGCGGCGCAGCGTGCGAAGGGTGTCACCGTCACGCCGCAGTTGCCGCTGGGCGATGCGGCTGCGAGCGCCGAGCAGCAGAAGACGCCGTCGACCAAGGCCACGCCGGAAAAGGCGATGGCGCATTCGCCGCCGAAGAAATAATTCCACCTGTCTTTTTTGCAGACGACGCGGGGTTTCGACCCCGCGTTTTTTATTTCGGGTGTTGAAAGTCGTGCGCGATCGCGCGCGACAGAATCGGCAAGATCGAAATGGCGCGCAGCAGTAAGATGCGAAATGCCATTCGATCGGTTGATTCAAACGACATGACACGCATTCATCGGGCCCTTGCAGTTGGCGTACTGACATGCCTGGCGCTCTCAGGTTGCGGCGGCGGCGGGGGCGGGGCCGGGGGCGGGGGTGGCGATGGTGGCGTCGACCCGAAGACCTCTTGCACGTCGCTCAGCGGAAGCCAGGTCGCCGCTGCGAGCATCGGATTGCCGACCCATGGCGCGGTCGTGACAAGTGCGCTGCTCATTCCTGCGTCGCCGACCGCAGTGGAATATTGCGAGGTGAGGGGACGAATCGACTCTGTCGATCCCGTGGCGCAGCCGATCCTCTTCGAGGCGGACCTGCCCAGCAGCTGGAACGGCAAACTCGCGCAGCTGGGCGGCTCCGGATGGGATGGCAGCATCGCAAGCTCGATGAATACCGTCGTACTGCTCGCGGCACCTTCTGCCAAGGCCCGGGCCTATGTCACCTTCGGCAGTGACGGCGGCCACGAGTCGGCCAACGGTGACGCGACGTTCGCAATGAACGCCGAGCAATTGCGAAATTTCGGTGGCGATCACCTGAAGAAAACGCGCGACGCGGTCGTCGGATTGGTCAAGATGCGCTACGGTGCGTCGCCGAGCAAGACCTACTTCATCGGCGGTTCAAACGGCGGCCGGGAGGCGTTCGCGGCGTTTCAGCGCTGGCCGGACGACTACGATGGCGTGATCGCCATGTTTCCCGCATTCGACTGGACCGCGTTGTTCATGAAGCTCCAGCAGATCGGACTTGCGATGCGGGGCAGCAATGCCGCCGGCTGGTTCAGTCCCGCGAAGGCAGCGACCTTGACGGCTGCAACTCTTGCCATGTGCGACGAACTCGACGGCGCAAAAGATGGCGTGATCGGCAACGTGGACGGTTGCAAATTCAACCCGGCCACGTTGCGATGTACCGGGGGCATGGACACGGGCGACACCTGCTTCTCGGACCCGCAGTTGCACACGCTCTCAGCGATGACTTCGCAAGTCGACTTTCCCTACACGCTTGCGAACGGGACGAATTCGTTTCAGGGGTTCAATGTGGGCGCGGACTGGGGACCGATGATCGGGACGTCCGCGGCGTTCAGCATGCCTCCCGATATCACCCAACTCGGCCAGATCCGCTGGTTCGCCGACGGCATGATCCGCTACGTACTGCTGCAGGACGCCAATGCCAATACACTGACGTTCGATCCAGTCAATCCGGGGCCGCTGCTTGCACGCCTGCAGCAGGTCTCGGCTATTCTGGATCAGTCGAGCACGGACATCTCCGCATATCTCGCCAAAGGCGGGAAGTTGATCTTGCTACATGGGCAGGCGGATTCGCTTGTCGCGACCCATTCGACGCTCGACTACTATCAACATCTGGTCGCGAGGTTCGGCCAGTCATCCGTCGACGAGGCGGTCCGCTTGTATCTGGTCCCAGGCTATGGCCACGACACCGGAGCGTTCAATCCGGAAGGCACGCTGCCGCTGCTCGATGCGCTGGAAAGCTGGGTCGAGCGCGGGAGCGCGCCCGGCTCGCTCGTCGTCGGAGATGCGAACCCTGCGACTCGCGGGCGTACGCGCCCGATGTGCGTGTACCCGGCCTGGCCGAAATATGTGGGCGGCGATGTCAATCAGGCGGCGAGTTTTGCATGCATTGCCGATTGAGAATTCGGTTGTATCTCAACGCGGCCTGCGGATTTTCACAGAGGCCAGCAGCGACTTCCGCCACGGTATAATGCCGGCGCGCGGAGAGCTGGCCGAGTGGTCGAAGGCGCCTGACTCGAAATCAGGTATACGGAAACGTATCGGGGGTTCGAATCCCTCGCTCTCCGCCAAACCAACGATCGTGCGGCCTGAAGATATAGGTAGCAGACCGCACCTAGGACATAGGTGACAACCGCGTGGCAAACGGCCTGTCATTTCTCGGAGTCGTTCCCGCGGGTCCCGCATTTCCTCGCATAAGCAGTATCGCCTGCTTCCAAAAACACGCTGCAGAATATGGTCGCCGGTCTGTCGCGGCCGGTGGCGGGGAGAAGCGGTCCCGGAATGACGGCGGCGTGCAATTCGCGATCCTGAGGTGCCTCGATGAGATGGATGAAGTGTTCGTTGGCAGCGTTGACGATCGCAGTCTTTTCGATGGGCGCAACAGCGGGGCTTGCTGCGCCATCAACGAGCTTCTATGTGGTCGCGCACGAAGACGACTGGCAGCTGTTCATGGGGTTGAATGCCGCGATTGATGTTCCGGCTAGGGAAAGCAAGACCGTTTTTGTGCACACCACGGCGGGAGACGCCGGCTTGGGCATCGGCAATGGGGGCACACCCGTGCCGTACTACATTGCGCGCGAGAACAGCGCGCTGAGCGCAATTCGGTTCGTTGCGAACCTTGGGATCGCGGGTGCCGGTCCAAACGCGGCCGCAAGTTCCATTTCGATCAACGGCAAGAACCTGCATCGTGTTGCGTACAGGAGCGCTGTTGCATACTTCCTGCGCCTGCCGGATGGAAATGTCGCCGATGGCACTGGGTATCCTTCGACGGGCAATCAAAGCCTGCTGTTGCTTGCCTCGGGCGCCGATCCAACAATATCGGCGGTCGATGGATCGGCGACCTACAACGGATGGGCAGATCTGGTCGCAACGCTGCGCGCAATCCTTCTCTACGAGGCCCACGGATCGACGGACGTCTGGATCAACGTCCAGGACCCCAGTGCGACCATCAATCCGCACGATCATCCGGACCATACGTACACGGCCAACGCCATGCTTGATGCGATCGCATCTCTTCCATGCGTGAATGCCGCGTTGTTCACCGGCTATGTATCGCGCGACCTGCCGATCAATCTCGAGACCGACGATGCCATGTTGCAGGCTGCGCTTTGGGGTGTCACAACGTCGGCGCTTACTGACAGCTACCACCTCAGTACTTGGGATGGCAATCACACCGCGTACCTGGGGCGACAGTATTTCCGGATTCTTCGGGGCACCGGAGGCTGCGGGTTTTGATGCTTGTCGCCACCCCGAATTGCACCGCGAGCCGCTGGTAGACAGCACGCAATCCGTCGACACGATCCATTGCATCGCAGCCAGCGGTCGCAGGTCTTGATGTTGGGCGCGGTGATGGTCGCTTCACGCCTCACACTGCTCACGCTGATGACCGCGACGCTCGCCGTCGCCCAACCGTCGCCGTCGACGACCGCCATCGTCACGCTGCCGCCCGTATCGGTCGTCGGCGTCGCGCCGTTGCCGGGTCTCGGTGTCGATCGCGACGTGCTGCCCTACACCGTGCAGACCAGTACCGCCGCGGCGTTGCGGCAGGACCAGTCGACGCTCGCCGAGCACCTGCTGGGCCGGTTCAGCGGCGTCAATGCGACCGAGATCCAGGGCAGCCCGTTCCAGCCGGATTTGAGCTTTCGAGGCTACAGCGCGTCATCGCTGCTGGGTTCACCGCAGGGCATCTCGGTCTACCTCGACGGCGTACGCTTCAACGCGCCGTTCGGCGACGTCGTCGACTGGGACCTGATCCCTGAAGCGGCGCTCGCGCAATTGATGATCGTTCCCGGCTCCAATCCCGTCTACGGTCTCAACACGCTCGGCGGCGCGCTGGTATTGACGACGCAATCGGGACTTTCCGCGCCCGGCTTCGATGGTGAAGTGCGATTCGGCAGCTTCGGTCGCAAGCGCGCCGATCTCGCCTATGGCTACAACGACGCCGAAGGCTGGCATGCATTCATCGCGTCGACGCTGTTCGATGAAAAAGGGTGGCGTGCGCACTCGCAAGGCCACCTCGGCAATGTCTTCGCCAAAGTGGGACACGCCAGTCGCGGCGACGAGATCGAGGCGGAGGTCCTGTACGGTGCGAGCACGCTAATTGGCAACGGGCTCGCACCCGATGCGCGCTACACCGGTAGCGGTGTCGATCCCGGCCTCGTGGACCAGCAGCGCAACGCCGTCTACACATGGCCGGACCGTACGATCAATCGGTTGCTGCAGGCGTCGGTGCGCGCGCGTCACGCATTCGACGACGACACCGTGCTCGACGCCATGGCCTATGTCCGCAAGTCGAGCCGCGACGCCGTCAATGGCGATGTATCGGATCTGTACGGCGACTATGTCGAATCGTGCGCGGCGGGCTTCAACGCGGACGGCAGCGCGGTGGACGCGGGCTGCCCGTACACGCGCAATCAGGGCGCCGCACTCGCCAGCGGCGTGATGAATACGACGCGCACCGACGAGCGTTCGTGGGGCGCGGCGATCAATTTCGCGAAGCACTGGCGTATGCACCAGCTTGCGCTGGGCGCCGAGTTCAATGCCGGCCGCGTCTCTTACAACCAGTACACGCAACTCGGCGCGATCAGCGACGATCGTGAAGCGGTGGCGGATCCGGCGCAACCCGTCGACTTCTTTTCCGGGGTCACCGGCATGTCGCAAGCGTTCGGTGTCTACGCGACCGACACCTGGACCGTAGGTCCCGGGACCCACATCACCGGCGCGCTGCGCTGGAACGCGAGTCGCGTGCGCAACACGCTGTCCACCGCCGACGATGGCACGCTGCCGGAGGCTCGTTTCACCTATCGCAAGCTCAATCCCGCGCTGGGCATCGCGCAACAGATCGATGGCGCGTGGACCGCGTTCGCCAACCTGTCGCAAAGCAATCGCGTGCCGACGGTCATCGAATTGGGGTGCGCGAATCCCGAGCAGCCTTGCCGGCTTCCGGCCGGATTGCAATCCGATCCCTTCCTCGAGCAGGTGGTCGCGCGTACCGCGGAGGCGGGCGCGCGGTGGCATCCGTCGCCGCAGACACGCGCATCGGTTTCCGCCTATCGCACCGACAACCGCGACGACATCCTGTTCCTGCGCGCCGCCAACACGCAGCAGGGCTACTTCGCCAATTTCGCGCGTACGCGCAACCAGGGCATCGACGCCACGCTGGACCAGCAGCTAGGGCCGGTCGCGTTGACGCTTCGCTACAGCTATCTCGACGCGACCTACCAGGCGCAGGGCAGGATCGCATCGGGCGAGCGCACGATCGACGTGCAGCCGGGAATGCGCATCGCCGGACTGCCGCGCAACACGCTCAAGCTCGCCGCCGATTGGCAAGCCACCGAAACGGCAAGCATCGGCGCCGACGTCGTCGCCGTATCCAGCGTCGGCACCGTCGGCAACGACGACGGTCTCGTCGCCGACGCCGGCAGCGATGCCGGGCGCCACAGCCGCGACGCAGCGGTCGCCGGGCATGCGGTGGTCAACCTTCGCGCGCGCTGGCGACTCGATCGGCACGTCGAACTGTCGGCGAGTGTCGCCAACCTGTTCGACACGCGCTATGCGAGCTTCGGCGCGCTGGCGCAGGACCTGTTCGTCGATGGTGCGATCATCGCGCCGCACATCGCGCCGCAGGACCCGGCGACGGCGCGCTTCGTCGCGCCGGGCGCTCCGCGCGCGCTCTACCTGGGACTGCGCTACCGCTATTGATTGGCCAACGTCGTGCGACGCAGCGGCGTGCGTGGCGTCAGCCGTGCAGCGACGCGGCGAGCCGGCGCAACGCGTCGGCGGACGACGCGAGGACCGCCGTCACGCGCGGCGAATCGAGCGTGACCGGCAATTCCTCGGCGGTGAGTTCATTCAGCGGATTCGGTCCATGGCTCGCGCGATTGGCGACGTTGAGCACGTCGGCCAAGTCGCGCAGGTCCGGCTTCAGGTATTCGTCTTCGTGGCGATTGACGGCCTCGGCGATCTCCTCGGGGACGTCGAGCGACGACAGGATCGCGTGGCCGACCGCCGCATGCCACTGGTCGAGCAGGCCGATGAATTCCGAACTTCCGGGCTCGAGCCCCGGATAGCGGGCCACGCGCGACAGCATGTAGAAGCGGCCGATGTCGTGCACCAGGCCGGCGAAGAGCGCCTCGTCCGGATTGATCGACGTCATGTTGCGTGCAATCACCGATGCCAGTGCCGCGACGTCGACGCTGTGCGCGAGGATTTCACGCGCGAGGCCCGCGACGGGCGCCAGGTCCTTCGTCTGCGACAACTGCTCGAGCGCAACGTTGACGGCCAGCGCGCGAATCGTGCCGAAGCCGACGCGGATCACCGCCGAACGCACGTCGGTGCTGGGCGCGCCGGAGGTCGAATACGCGGCGGAGTTCGCGAGCCGCAGCAACCGCGTCGCCAGCAGCGGTTCGGTGCTGACCAGGCGCGCGATCCGATCCGCGTTCATCGTCGGATCGTTGAGCGCCATCCGCACCTTCAGCGTGGCATCGGCGAACGTCGGGAACGAGATCTTGCCCTTCGAGAGCTCGGCCGCGAGGTCCTGGAGAAATTGGAAGCGAGGATCAGCCAAAGTCGTGGGAAGTGGCGCGTCGTGCAACCACGGGCGGATGTTACAGCAGACCGGAAGATGCCGGAAGACAACGCGCCGTTGTACGATTGATCCAGCAAGGCGCTTGCGCCCATACCGCGACGGGTTCACTCCCCACAGAACGACCGCAAGCCGTCCTACCTCGCGATAGGTCATTCGCCGATGCAACGTCAATGGCCGTTCCCGTAACTTCCTTCGGCGAGCGACGAGATCGCACCGCATCGACAAACATTCCGATCATGGAGGCTTCAAATGAAGACAACAGGCGTACTTTCCGCGCTCGCATTCGCAACAGCCCTCATCGCCTCACCCGCGATGGCGCAGGCCGACAACACCAATTCCAAGACCGATCCGTCGTTCCACAGCTGGATGCAGAATAATATGAAGATGAACAAGGGCCGCATCTCGCGCCAGGCCTACATGGACGAGGCTGGCCGGCGCTGGGACATGTCGGACAAGAATAAGGAAGGACTGACGATGTCGCAGATCAACAGCATGTACGGCAGCCAACCAAACCCGACACGCGTGATGAAGGGTGATTCCGGCACGAACCCGACCGGCAATGAAATGAAGGGCCAGAACAGCGGCGGCAAGTAACCGGTGCGAGGTGGCGTCGCGGACGACCTCCGCGACGCATCCGTGTAAGGAGAGCGCTGACGCGTGAAAGAGGCGCGCGCCGATTCACCCATTGCGCGCAATCGCTAGCATCGGGCTGTCCCGACTTTCCCGGTCATACCGTCGCGGCGCTTCGCCGCGGCAGCGCTGCCGGCCGCGATTGCGGGGGACGCATCCGGTGCGCCACATCGGCGCTTGCTCGCAGTCAAACCACTTGCAGCACTCGCGTGACCACAGGGAAAAAACAACATGTCCATCGGAACCATTCTCCTCATCATCCTGATCCTGGTGCTGATCGGCGCCTTTCCGACTTGGCCCCATAGTCGTAGCTGGGGCTACTTTCCCAGCGGCATCGTCGGCATCGTCGTCGTGATCCTGCTGATCATGCTGTTGATGGGCAAGCTCTAAGGCGAGACCGACAGCGGGGCGCACCGTGCGCCTCGCCGTCGGTGCAACCTTACCGCGGGAAAAGCGCCTCGCCGATGGAATCCGGCGATGGCAAGCCTAGGATGACGGTTTTTACGTGGGCGCTTTTCGCTTGGAACACACTTCGACCGCAGTGACCGCGCCTCGCGCAGCGAGGCCCGCGCGAAAGGCGGCTCTACCCGCGCGCGCCGGACTGGCGCTGGCGGCGGCGATGCTCATCGCGCTCGCGGTGATCGTGCTGTGGGTGCTCGGATGGAATGTGCTGCGCGTGCCGCTCGCGCATTACATCGGCGCCAGGATCGACCGCCAGGTCGCGATCAACGGTGACCTAGATGTGAATCCGTCGCTTTCCCCCTCGGTGCAAGCCGAAGGCATCGTCGTCGGCAACGCGCGCTGGAGCAGCGGCGGCGACATGCTGCAGTTGCAGCGACTGGCGATGCGCATCGACCTTAGCGAGTTGTTGCATGGGCGCGTCGCACTGGCCGACGTGCGCATCGTCGCGCCGCGGCTGCTGCTCGAGCGCGCCGCGGATGGCCGCGCTAACTGGCAATTCGGCGACGCGAAGCCCGGCAGCGGCACGACAATGCCGATTCTTGGCCTCACGATCGAGGACGGCGCCGTGCGCTATCTCGATGCGGCGCTCGACGCCGATGTCAGCGTTACGGTCGGCTCGGACGCCGACAAGGGTGCGCCGCCGCGAGTCGCGTTCACCGGGTCCGGGAAGCTCCGCAACGAGCCCTTCGCGATCGAAGGCCACGCGGCGTCGCCGCTGTCACTGCGCGACGCCGACGCGCCGTACGCGCTTGACGTTAGCGCACGCGCGGGCAAGACCAGTATCCATTACGACGGCACGCTCGTGCCGTCGAATGTGCAGAACGTCGACGGCGAGCTCTCGCTGCAGGGCGCGGACCTGTCACAGCTCTATCCGATCCTGCCGTCGCCATTGCCGTGGACGCCGCCTTACCGGCTGTCAGGGCATTTGCGCCACGCCGGCGGCGTGTGGACCTTCAGTCCCTTCAAGGGCACCGTGGGCCGCAGCGACCTGGCCGGCGCGTTCGGCCTCGACAAGCGCGACGCCAAGCCGCTGATCACCGCCGACCTCACGTCGCGCCGGCTCGACTTCAAGGATCTGGGCGGGCTCGTCGGCCTGCCGCCGCCGAATTCACCGCCGCAGGCGAGGTCCGCCGAGCAGCAACGCGAGGTCGCGCTGCGCGCTCAGACCGGCCGCGTGCTGCCGGCGACGCCCTACCATGTCGAGCGCCTGCGCGACGCCGATGTGAGCGTGCATTTCCGTGGTGAGCGCATCGTCGGCACCACGTTGCCATTGCAGAACCTCGATGCGCGCGTCGACCTTGCCGGCGGCGTGCTGCGACTCGATCCGCTCGATTTCGGCATCGCGGGCGGACACGTGGTGTCGAAGATCGCCATCGACGCGCGCCGCGACCCGATGCGCGCCAAGGGTGACCTGACGGCACGCAATCTCGAGCTCAAGGAACTGGTGCCCCAACTTCGTGCGCCGGACGCCAATGTCAGCGCCGGCAAGGTCGGCGGGCATGCGAGGTTGTCCGGCACCGGCAATTCGCTGGCGGCGATGCTGGCGTCGAGCGATGGCCAGGTCGCGCTGATCAGCCGCGGCGGCGAGGCAAGCACGTTGACGCTGGTGCTGAGCAATCTCGATCTCGCGAGCGCCGCGCAGTTGCTGCTGCGCGGCGACGACCGCTCGACGATCCGCTGCGTTGTCGCCGGCTTCGCCGTCGACAATGGCACGATGCATGCGCAAACCATGGTGATGGACACCGAGGCCGAGAAGATAATCGGCAGCGGCGACATCGGCTTCGATGATGAAATCTACGATCTGCGCCTCGAAGCGAGGTCCAAGCGGCCGAGCCTTCTCGCGCTGCACGGACCGATCCACATCGGCGGCACGTTCGGCAAGCCCACCGTGCATCCCGAAGTGGCGCCACTGGCGGCACGCATCGGCGCGTCGTTGGCGCTCGGCACGTTGCTGACGCCGCTCGCGGCGCTGCTGCCACTGATCGACACCGGCGGCGCGAAAGACGCCGATTGCCAAGCGCTCGCCACCGATGTCCGGCAGACCGAAACGGGCATGGTGTCGACATCACGCCAACGCGCCGATACGAGCCCGACGCGCCGATAGCGCGACCGGCGGGTTCGCCACCGGCAAGGTTGCGTGTCGGCCCATTGCTGACCCGCGAGGGCCGCAGCCTCCGACAGACGCTTTGCGCGGGCGCATCGCACAATGACGCGTGCACGCCAACCCGAACTCCACGACGATGGCGGGCGAACCGGCGCCGGACGCGGCGCTGCTGCGTCCCGGCCACACCTGCTGGCGCATCGAGCGCGCCCAGCGGGTCGCGTTCCTGGTCGACGGCGGTGATTATTTCGGCGCGGTGCGGGCGGCGATTGCCGCGGCGCGTCATTCGATCTTTATCCTCGGCTGGGACATCGACAGCCGGATGCTGCTGGTGCCAGAAGGCGCCAACGACGGTTTTCCGCAGCCGCTCGGCGAGTTCCTCAATGCGGTGGTCGCCGGGCGCGACGATCTCCACGCGTACATCCTCGCATGGGACTACGCGATGCTGTACGCGCTGGAACGCGAGTGGCTGCCGGTGTTCCAGTTCGACTGGAAGACGCACCGCCGATTGTCCTTCCATCTCGACAATCGCCATCCGCTCGGCGCATGCCACCACCAGAAAGTCGTCGTCGTCGATGACGAAGTCGCGCTGCTGGGCGGATTCGACCTGACGAAGTGCCGCTGGGACACCTGCGCGCACGAATGCAATCCGCCGCTGCGCAAGGACACGAGCGGCAAACCATACGGGCCATTCCACGACGTCGGCGCGATGGTCGACGGCGACTGCGCGCGCGCGCTGGGCGAGCTGGCGCGCGATCGCTGGCAGCGCGCCACCGGGCATGCGCCCGTGCTGCCGCGCGCATCGTCGCCGGCGGCCGCATGGCCGAAGGCGGTGCCGGTCGATCTGCACGACGCCGACGTCGCCCTGGTGCGCACCGAGCCCGCGTTCGAAGGCTCTCCCGGCGTCAGCGAAATTCGCGCGCTCCACATCGAGGCGATCGCCGCAGCGCGTCGCAGCATTTTCGCCGAGAACCAGTATTTCACCTCGCGGACGATCGCCGATGCGCTGGCGCGCCGCCTTGCCGAGGCCGACGCTCCCGAGATCGCGCTGGTGATGCCTGCCAACCAGAGCGGATGGCTGGAGACCTCGACGATGGGCGTGCTGCGCGCGCGGCTGCACGCAGGATTGCGCGCCGCGGATCCGCGCGGACGCTACCGGCTCTATTGTCCGTTGCTGCCGTGGCAGGGGGCGGCAGACCAGTGCCTCAACGTGCACAGCAAGGTGATGGTCGTCGACGACGAGTTCCTCACCGTCGGATCGGCGAACCTGTCGGAGCGCTCGCAATCGCTCGACACCGAGTGCAACATCGCGATCGAGGCGCGCGGCGACCCGCGCGTGCGCGACGCGATCGTCGCGCTGCGCGCGCGACTGCTCGGCGAGCACCTGGGTGCGCCTGCTGAAGACGTGGCGGCGGCAGTGGCGCGCACGGGCAGTCTGCATCGTGCGATCGAGGCGCTCAACACGCCGCAGGGACGCAGGCTCAACGCCTTCGATCCCGTGCTCGATCCGACGGTCGACGCGCTGACACCCGAGTCCGAGATCCTCGACCCCGAGCGGCCGCTCGACCCCGACGTGCTGGTCGCCGACCTGCTGCCTGCGCCGGAGCCGCGCAGTCGCGTGCGGCGCCATCTCGTGCTGATCGTGCTGGGCATGCTGAGCCTTGCCGGCATCGCGCTCGCGTGGCGCTTCACGCCGCTCGCGGGCCTCGTGGATTTCGACGCACTCGCTTCGCAAGCGAGTGAATTCACGCAAAGCCCGCTGGCGCCGCTTGCGGTTGCGCTCGCGTACGTCGGCGGCGGCCTGCTGGCGATTCCGCTGACCTTGCTGATCGGCATCACCGCCGTGGTGTTCGGACCGATACTCGGCGGCTTCTATGCGATGACCGGCGCGCTGCTGAGCGCTGCGGTCACGTACGCGATCGGCCGGCGCCTCGGCCACGACGTACTGCGCAAGTTCGCCGGCAGGCGCCTCAACCGGCTGTCGCAGCGGCTCGGGCGACGCGGCCTGCTGGCGATGGTGATCGTGCGCCTGCTGCCGATCGCGCCGTATTCGATGGTCAACGTCGTCGCGGGCGCGTCGCACATCGGCTGGCGCGACTTCCTGCTTGGCACGGCGATCGGTCTCGCGCCGGGCATTTTCGGGGTCACGCTGTTCGTCGACCGCGCGGTGACGGCGATCCGCCATCCGGGGCCCGTGACGTTCGCGGTGCTCGCGGCGATTGTCGCGATACTCGTCGTCGCCGGATGGATGATCCGCAAGCAGCTCGATGCACCCGTGCATCCGGCGGCCGGCACGGCGTCGGTGTCGCATGCCGACTGACGCGCCCGCCACCGCAGGCATTCCACTTCGCGTCGCCACCTGGAATATCCACTCCGGTGTCGGCCGCGACGGTCGTTACGACCCCTGCCGCATCATCGCCGTGCTGCACGAGCTCGCGGCCGACGTGATCGCGCTGCAGGAGGTCGCGTCGCTGGCGGATCACGGCGAGTTCCTGCCGCAGCTGCGCGCCGAGCTGGGCTTCGAGATCGTCACCGGGCCGACGCGCGTGCGCGCCGGCGACGACTACGGCAACGCGCTGCTGTCGCGCTACCCGGTCTCGCGGATGTCGCGGCTCGACCTGAGCGTGCACGTCCACGAGCCGCGCGGCGCGATCGACGCGACGCTGGTAGTCGGCGCGCGCAACGTGCGCGTGCTGTCGACGCACCTGGGGCTGCGACCGTACGAGCGCGACCAGCAGGTGCGCCGCGTGCTGGCGACGATCGACCCCGACGATCCCCAGCCGGTCGTGCTGATGGGTGACCTCAACGAGTGGTTCCTGTGGGGACGCGCGCTGCGCTGCCTGCATGCGGACTTCCATGCGCGTCCCGCGCCGCCGACATTTCCAGCGCGCTGGCCGATATTCGCGCTCGACCGGATATGGATCCGGCCGTCGCAGCACCTGCGCTCGATCGCTACGCATGTGACGGTGAAGTCACGCATCGCGTCCGATCACCTGCCGCTCGTCGCCGACATCGAATTGCCGGCGACGCACTGAACCGCATTGCGCTACACCAGCTCGCCGCGCGCGCGCATGTGCAGCGCGATCATCGTGAGCCCGATCGCGCACGCGCCCATCGGCGCGAACGCGAGGGAGGGCATCGCCGTGGCGTCCCACAGCGCGCCGCTCGCCACCGCGAGCAGCACGGCGAGTCCGTAGCTGATCGTGAACGTGCCGGCGGTGGTGCGCGCGACGTCATCGTGATGGCACAGCAAGGGCGGCAGCGTGAGGCCGACGATCAGTGCGGCGGCATCGGAGAAACCCAGTATCGCCGCCCACCATGGCGTGGCGTCGCCGGTATCGAGCACGATTCCCAGGATCGCCACCAGTGATACGACGCCCGACACGACGTACGCGATCGCCTTGCGTTCGATCCTGTGCGCGACGCCCAGCAGTAACAGCGACGCCGGCAACTGGCCGAAATTGAGCGCCGTCAGCGAGGGTCCGATCATGTCGGCGCGACCGGCGCTCGCGAGATAGATCGGCAGGAATGCGTTGGTCGAAAAATAGATCGCGTTGACGCAGCAGAACAGCAGTCCCAGCCGCCACACCAGTCCCTTGTGCCAGTCGGGCAGCCACTTGCGCGCGGGTTGCGAGGCGACCTGGAGGCCGTCGGCGGCGCGCGGCGCGACGCGCCACACGACGAGCGCAATGACGGCGATCGGCAGCGACCACAGCACCAGCGACATCCGCCACGAGCCCTGCACGAATGGCAATATCAGCGAGGTCGCGAACAGCACTGGCAGGATTTCGCCGATCAACAGGCCGTTGGTGTAGATCGCCGTGCCGGTGCCGACGCGGCCCGGCATCCATTGGCGGACCGCGGTCGGCATCACCGGCTGCATGACGGCGACGCCAATCGACATCACGATCGTGGTCGCGAACAGTGCGGCGTAGCCCGGCGACATTCCACGCAGCGCCGAGCCAGCGGCGACCAGCAGCAGCCCGCCGAGCAGCGCGTGGCGGACGCCCAGCTTCATCACCAGCAGCGAGCCGCCCAGCGCGGCGATCGCGAACAGCGCCGGCGGGATGCTGCTCAGCAGGCCGACCTGGGTGGCGCTGAGCACGAAATCGTCGCGGATCGTCGCGAGCACCGGCGGCACGGCGAGGATCGTCATTCGCAGCGCGTTGCCGCACAGCCACAGCAACAGCATCGCGACCCAGGGATGCGGCAACGGCTCGGCGGCGGTCGCTGCGCGGTGCGTCGGACGACGAGGCCTTGCGCCGGCGTCCGTCACCACGCGTAGCCGAGCGTGAAAAGCAGCGTGCGGTCGGCATCGACGCGGCCCTGCGGCGGGCGATTGTTCCAGTCGTAGTTGAATTGCAGCGTGGCATTGATGCCGAGCCCCAGCGGCGCGCGCACGCCGGTCTGCGTATGCAGCACGACATTGCTCGGCGAATCGATGCTGACGGTGCCGTCCTCCTGGTGGAAGAACTGCAGGTTGAGGTTCCACGGCTTCTGGTCGTAGCGCATCACCCACGCCAGCGCGGCGTAGCGGTCGTCGGCGACGTCGAGATTGTTCACGTCGACATAGTCGATGCCGCCCTGCAGCGACAGGTTGAGCGCCGCCGACTCGAAGAACTGGTAGCCGAGCCCGCCGCCCAGCGTCGAGCGCAGGCCGAGCGCCTTGAACTTGTCGTGCTCGAACGTGGCGCGCGTGTACGAGAACATCTTCTTTTCGTAGAAGCGGTCGAACTCGCCGCGTGCGCGCCAGTTGGAGGCCGTCTCGTTTTGATGGTCGGTGGCGTGGTTGAACTCGCCGCCGCCGAGCATCCGGTATTGCCGCGCGCGTCCGGTGGCGTCGACGTCGACGTGCATCGAGCTGTTGGTCGTGTTGCCGCTGGTCGACGCGCCACCGGCGTTGACGCGGCCCGACCACGCGATGCCGCTGCCGCTTTCGTCGACGGACGGATTGACAAAGCGCACCGAGGCGAGCGGAATCTCGCGCGGCGCGAGGAACGCGTCGGACGCGGCGACCTCCGCCGTCGGCGTGAACCGCGCGCGTCCCGGCGTCAAGCCGGCCGCCAGCTTGCCGCGCAGCACGTGTTCGTTGCCGATGATGAGCGTCACCGGCTTGTCGGTGACGAGCGAGGCGATGTCCGACCACTTGAGCGTCAGCGTGCCGGCATAGGAGGTGGCGAACGCAAGCTGGTCGGCTTTCATGTGCAGCGCGGCGCCGGTCAGGCGGTCGCCGTTGCGCAACAGCAGCACGTCGGCATGCACCGGCGACGCTGCCAGCGCGAAGATCGCGCACGGCGCGACGGCGAGGCTCAGCCGCGCGCGCCAGAGAGGAGGCGCGGCATGGGTTCCGCGTTCGTCGGTCATCTGTGCCGTGGATGCCTGAAGTCGTGCAAACGTTGCAACCCGCGGTGCTTGGCGCGAGCGGCTATTCCGACGGCGGCGCGATGACCGGTTGCCCGGTGAGCGCGCCGCGGAACGGCTCGAGCAATTTGAGCATCTGCGCGAACACCTTCGGGTTGGCCGCGATCACCTGCCCGCCATGCAGGTAGTTGCTGTCGCCAGCGAGATCGCCGATCAGTCCGCCGGCTTCGAGCACGAGCAGGCTGCCGGCGGCGACGTCCCATGGATTGAGCCCGACTTCCCAGAAGCCATCGTAGAAGCCCGCGGCGACGTAGGCGAGATCGAGCGCCGCGGCGCCGGGACGGCGCAGTCCGGCCGTCGACACCGTCATCACGCGCATCATTTCGAGATAGGTGTCGAGGTTGCTGCCGTCGCGAAACGGAAAGCCGGTGCCGACCAGGCAGTCGCGCAGGTGCTGGCGTTTCGATACGCGCATCCGCCGGTCGTTGAGGAATGCGCCGCGGCCGCGCGTCGCCGTGAACAGGTCGCCGCGCACCGGGTCGAGGATGACGCCCTGCGTGACGACACCACGGTGCTGCAACGCGATCGACACGCAATACTGCGGAAAGCCATGCAGGAAGTTGGTCGTGCCGTCGAGCGGGTCGATGATCCACAGGTATTCGGCGTCGGCGTTCGCGCCCTTGGCGGTGCCCTCCTCGGCGAGGATCGCGTGGTCCGGATAGGTCTTGAGCAGCGTCTCGACGATTGCCGCCTCGGCGCCCTTGTCGATCTCGCTGACGAAGTCCTTCGGCCCCTTGACGCTGACGGTCAACAGGTCGAGGTCGCGTGCGCCGCGGTTGATGACGCTGGCGGCGCGGCGTGCGGCCTTGACGGCCGTCATGAGCATCGGGTGCATGGGCGAATTGTCGGCGGCGGCCTCGCGGCCTGTGCCGCGTCAAGAGCGGTAAAGTCCGCGTATTCTAACCGCCGCATGAATATCCCTCCGCCCATGTCGCCGTCGCGCGTCCACATCGTGCTGTCGCGCACCAGCCATCCGGGCAACATCGGCGCCGCGGCGCGCGCGATGCTGACGATGGGATTCGAGCGGCTGACGCTGGTGGCGCCGAAGCGCTTTCCCGATCCCGCGGCCGTGGCGCTCGCGTCGGGCGCGACCGCCGTGCTCGACACCGCAAACGTCGTCGCGACGCTAGACGACGCGCTCGCCGGCGCGTCGTGCGTGATCGGCATGTCGGCGCGGCGGCGCGAGTTCGCGGGCCGCGTCATCGACGTGCGCGCGGCGGCGGCGCTGGCCTTCGCGCCGGCGGCCGGCGACGGCGATGTCGCGTTCGTGTTCGGCACCGAGATGACGGGACTCACCAACGACGAGCTGTCGCGTTGCGGCGTCGTCGGCGTGATTCCCTCCAACCTGCGCTACGCGTCGCTCAACCTAGCGGCCGCCGTGCAGGTCACGTGCTACGAGCTGCGCATGCAGATGGCCGGCGACGGCACCGCGGTTTGGCGCGCGCCGCGCTTCGCGCCGGCGTCGCACGACGAGATCGAAGGGCTGCACGCGCACACGCAGCGCACGCTGACCGCGATCGAGTTCCTGGACCCGGCGATGCCGCGGCGGCTGATGCCGCGGCTGCGGCGGCTGTTCGCGCGCGCCGGCCTCGAGAAGGAGGAGATCAACATCCTGCGCGGCATCCTCGCGCGCATCGACACGCTGGTGACGCGGCGGTAACCCGGCACAATGACTTCGGCAAGAAGCTCATCGCCGAAAACGGGTCGCTCGATCGCGCGCGCTGAGTGCCGATGCGCCTGAGGTCCACGCGCGCCGAGCGAGGATGCAGATGAAATCGTCGGGCGCCGGGTGCGCGATGCACATACAATCGCGCCGACCATGACCGATGCCGCGCCTTTGCCCGCAGACCTTGCCGCCGGCACCGCCACCAGCGGCAACCCGCAGCTTCCCGCCGTCGCGCCGCCGCATTGCCACAACTGCGCGGGCGCGATCGACCGCGCCGACGCGTTCTGCCGGCATTGCGGGCAGGAAACGCGGATCGCGCTGCCGACAGCGCGGCAATTCATGCGCGAAGCGGCGGGGCGCTACGTGGCGATCGACGGACGCCTGTGGCGGACGATGCGGGCGCTGATGCTGCACCCGGGGCTATTGACGCGCGAATACATCGCCGGACGACGACGGCACTACGTGCGCCCCGGGCGACTCTTCCTGGTGCTGTCGATCGTTGCGTTCGCGGCGATTCGCATCGCCACGCACGCCGATTTCGCCGCGCTCGACAGGATGACGATCGACGACAAATCCGCCGTGCCTTTGGCACCCGCTGCCAAGGGCGCCGCCGGCGATCGCGCGGTCGCGTCGCCCAAGTCCGGCGACGCGGACCACGACGACGGCGTGATCCTCCGCAGCGACAACTTCGGCGTGTCGATGGACCCGGAGTTCAACCTGATCGTCAAAGGCGACGCGCCTGCCGTGCCGCTGTTGCGCGAGCGCATCGACCGCTTCAATCGGCTGCCGCGCAGCGCCAAGGGCGAGCAGTTGATGGCGAACGTGTTCCGCTACGGGCCTTATGCGGCGATCGTGCTGTTGCCGGCGTTCGCGATGATGCTGATGCTCGTCTACGCGCTGCGCAGCCCGCGCCATCGCGACCGGCCACGCCGCTTCGCCGCGCATCTCGTGTTCGCCGCGCACAACCACGCGTTCCTGTTCGTGCTGACGATCGTCGTCGTGCTGCTGCCGTTTCCGGGTTGGGTGAAGTCGCTGATCTACGTTGCAGCGGCCGCCTATCTGCTGCAGTCGATGCGCGTCGTCTACGGCGGCGGCTGGATGCCGACGCTGGTGCGCGCGTTCGTGCTTTTCGTCGCGTACACAGTGCTGTTCGCGATTGTCGTCGCCGGGCTGCTGGTCGCCGCGGTGGTGCTGCAATGATCGCCATGCGGGTCTTGCGGGCCCGCTTTAGGTCTTGCAAGCCTTGTCGCGGCTTTGCGTGAACTTGCCAATGCGAAGCTGGTGGCGGGCAACGCGCTTGTCGAGCGATTCGAGCGCCGAAGCGTAGCGCGCGCAGACGCTCTTGCTTGCGCAGCCCTTCTGCAGCTTGTCGTAGCGTGCAATCTCGGATTGCGCTCGTTCCAGCGATTTCTGCTCGCGCTCGAGCCGGTGGCCGGCGGCGAGGCAGGGCTTGTCGCCTGGCGTTGCGGTGTCGGTGACGATGCGCGCGTTGCCGGTCGGCGCCGAGGGCGCCTGCGCGGTCGCGACGCTGGTGAACGAGGCGAGGGCGAGCGCCACCAGCGTCGCACGGACAGGGAAGTTGCACATCGTGGCAATGGACGAGAGTCGGGTCACGCTGGGTCCTCCGCAGGCGAAGGCGCAAGAATAGCAGCGCGCGGGGGACTTGCCTGACGGCGCCCCGGCACCAATAGTTGAGTGATTAACTCGGAAATGCGAGAATCCGGCCCATGTTCGCACGCCTCAAGGAAGACATTGCCGTCGTGTTCGACCGCGACCCTGCGGCGCGCTCGCGTTGGGAAGTGCTCACATGCTATCCGGGCCTCCACGCGCTGGTGCTGCACCGCGTCATCGCGCACCGGCTGTGGCGCCACGGCTGGCGCTGGCTGGCGCGTTTCACCGCCCATCTGGGGCGATTTTTCACCGGCATCGAGATTCATCCCGGCGCCAAGATCGGCCGGCGGGTGTTCATCGATCACGGCATGGGCATCGTCATCGGCGAAACCGCGGACATCGGTGACGATTGCACGCTCTATCATGGGGTTACATTGGGCGGCACGTCGTGGAACAAAGGCAAGCGCCACCCCACACTGATGCCCGAGGTGGTGGTCGGCGCCGGCGCCAAGGTGCTCGGGCCGATTACCGTCGGGCAGGGCGCGAAGGTGGGATCGAACGCCGTGGTCGTCCGCGACGTGCCGGCCGGCGCGACTGCCGTGGGCATTCCGGCGCGCATCCAGACGCACGAGGATTCACAGCGCCGCGAGGCACAGGCGGAAAAGATGGGTTTCGCCGCCTACGCGATCGCCTCCGACATGAACGACCCGGTGGCGCAGGCGATCCACAAGCTTCTCGACCATGCCGCCGAGGCCGACGCCCGGTTCGAGCGGCTGGTGGGGCACCTGCGCCAGGAAGGCGTCGACTGCGGCGACAGCAAGGCGGTGGCCGAAGCCTTCGATCCCAATCAAATCAACAGGATGCTTGAATGAAACCAATTGCCCGATTAGTTGACTAATTTATTCGGGAATTATAGAATCTGATTGCTGGATGGGCGGCGACCGCATAGGTACGCAACTCGAGGACATGCACACATGAGGCTTACGACCAAGGGACGATTCGCGGTGACGGCGATGCTGGACGTGGCGCTGTACGCCGCCGACGCGCCGGTGACGCTGGCGGCGATAGCCGAGCGCCAGCGCATCTCGCTGTCCTACCTCGAGCAGCTGTTTGGCAAGCTGCGTCGCAATGGCTTGGTGGACAGCGTGCGAGGCCCCGGCGGCGGCTACCAGCTTGCACGCGCGCCCCAGGACATGACGGTCGCCGACATCATCCGCGCGGTGGACGAGCCCATCGATGCGACGCAATGCGGCGGGCGCGAAAACTGCCACGACGATCGCCGTTGCATGACGCACGAGCTGTGGGCCGGCTTGAACGCGCACATCTTCGTGTTCCTGCGCGGCGTCACGCTCGCCGACCTGGTGAGGCAGCAGCGGCCGAAGGACCACGAAGTCGTGGTGATGCAGGACCACCGCACGCTGCCGTCGGCCGTCGCGGCTGACGTCCTGTGATTTGATGAAGCGAACTGAAATGCCCAATGCGAACGCGATGAAGTTTCCGGTCTATCTCGACTATTCCGCGACGACGCCGGTCGATCCGCGCGTCGCCGAAAAGATGATTCCGTGGTTGACGTCGAACTTCGGCAACCCCGCATCGCGCTCGCACGCCTATGGCTGGGACGCCGAGGCCGCGGTCGAGGAAGCGCGCCAGAACGTCGCCGCGCTGGTGAACTGCGACCCGAAGGAGCTGGTGTGGACGTCGGGCGCGACCGAATCGATCAACCTCGCGCTCAAGGGCGCCGCGCACTTCTACAAGGACAAGGGCAAGCACCTCGTCACCGTCGCCACCGAGCACAAGGCGACGCTCGACACGATGCGCGAGCTCGAGCGCGAAGGCTACGAAGTGACGTACCTGGACGTCGACGATGAAGGCATGGTGTCGCTCGAAGTGTTCAGGGCGGCGCTGCGGCTGGACACGGTCCTCGCGTCGGTGATGTTCGTCAACAACGAGATCGGTGTCGTGCAGGACATCGCCGCGATGGGCGAGATCTGCCGCGAGCGCGGCGTCATCTTCCATGTCGACGCGGCGCAGGCCACCGGCAAGGTTCCCGTCGACCTCTCCAAGCTCAAGGTCGACCTGATGTCGTTTTCGGCGCACAAGACCTATGGGCCGAAGGGTGTCGGCGCGCTGTTCGTGCGACGCAAGCCGCGCGTGCGCATCGAGGCGCAGATGCATGGCGGCGGCCACGAGCGGGGCATGCGCTCGGGAACGCTGCCGACGCACCAGATTGTCGGCATGGGCGAGGCGTTCCGCCTGGCAAAGCTCGAGATGGCCACCGAAAGCGAGCGTATCCGCATGTTGCGCGACCGGCTGTGGAATGGCCTGTCGTCGATCGAAGAGGTCTACATCA
Source organism: Betaproteobacteria bacterium (assembly GCA_040006455.1). Lineage (GTDB taxonomy): Bacteria > Pseudomonadota > Gammaproteobacteria > Burkholderiales > Casimicrobiaceae > VBCG01. The sequence goes on from JBDTWY010000005.1 coordinate 51,111, forward strand.
ATGGCGACATGAACCGGCGCGTGCCGCACAACCTCAACATCAGCTTCAATTTCGTCGAGGGCGAAAGCCTGATCATGGCGGTGAAGGACATCGCCGTGTCGTCGGGCTCCGCGTGCACGTCGGCGTCGCTCGAGCCGTCATACGTATTGCGTGCGCTCGGTCGCAGCGACGAGCTCGCGCACAGCTCGATCCGTTTCACCGTCGGCCGTTTCACGACGGAGGCCGAGATCGACTTCGCCGTCGACCTGATCAAGCGCAAGATCGCAAAACTGCGCGAGCTGTCCCCCCTTTGGGAAATGCACCAGGAAGGGGTCGACTTGAATACCGTGCAATGGGCTGCGCACTAAATTCGGTCATTTGAAAGGTTGAGGTAACCACATGGCTTACAGTGAAAAAGTAATCGATCACTACGAGAATCCGCGCAATGTCGGGTCGTTCGCCAAGGGCGACGAGGCCGTCGGTACGGGGATGGTTGGCGCGCCGGCTTGCGGCGACGTGATGAAGCTGCAGATCCGCGTCGGCAAGGGCGGCGTCATCGAGGACGCCAAGTTCAAGACCTACGGCTGCGGCTCGGCGATCGCATCGTCTTCGCTCGTCACCGAATGGGTGAAGGGCAAGACGCTCGACCAGGCGCTCGACATCAAGAACACGCACATTGCGCAAGAGCTCGCGCTGCCGCCTGTCAAGATCCACTGCTCGATCCTGGCCGAGGACGCGATCAAGGCGGCTGTCGCCGACTACAAGGCGAAGCACGGCGATGCGATCGCGCCCGCGCTTGCCGAAAAGGCGGCCGCGGACTGACATGCCGATCACGCTGACTGAAAAGGCCGCGAAACACGTCGGCGCGCAATTCGCGTCGCGCGGCAAGGGCGTCGCGCTGCGGCTGGGCGTCAAGACGACCGGCTGTTCGGGGCTCGCCTACAAGCTCGAGTTCGCCGACGACGTCAAGCCCGAGGACCTGCGCTTCGAAAGCCATGGCGTGACCGTCGTCGTCGATCCGAAGAGCCTGCCGTATGTCGACGGCACCGAGCTCGACTTCGCGCGCGAGGGTCTCAACGAAGGTTTCAAGTTCAACAATCCCAACGTCAAGGCCGAATGCGGCTGCGGCGAAAGCTTCAACGTCTGACGCGGACGCCTGACCGACACGACTTGTGCGGGCGGCTCGAGGGCCGCCCGTTTCATTCGCAATCCAAGACAGCACGATTGACACGATGATCGATTTCGCGCACAACCATTTCGAGCTGTTCGGCCTGCCGGCGCTGTATCGCGTCGACCTCGATGCGCTCGATGATCGCTACCGCGACCTGCAGCGTGACGTGCATCCCGATCGCGCCGCCGGCGGCGACGACGCGCAGCAGCGTGTGGCGATGCAGGCGTCGGCGCGTGTCAACGAAGCGTATCGCACGCTGAAGGATCCGGTTGAGCGCGGGCGCTACCTTCTCGAGCTCGCGGGCATTGATGCACTGGCCGAGACCGATACCTCGCTTGCGCTGCCGTTTCTCGAGCAGCAACTCGAGCGCCGCGAGCAGGCGGCGGACGCACGCGACGCGGGCGACATCGCCACGCTGGAATCGATCATCGATGTGATCCGCGATGAATCGGCGCAGCGCCAGCGCGCGCTCGCCGACCGGCTCGATGCGCAAGACGTCGCCGCCGCGCGCGTCGACGTGCGCGAGCTCAAATTCCTGCAGAAAGTCGCCGCCGACGTCGCGGCGATGATCGAGACCATCGACGTCTGACATGGCGCTGCTGCAAATTTCCGAACCCGACGCGAAGCCGCAGGCGCGCGAGCGCAAGCGCGCGATCGGCATCGACCTCGGCACGACCAACTCGCTGGTCGCGACGGTGCGCAACGGCCTGCCGGTGGTGCTCGCCGACGAGCGTGGCCGTCCGCTGCTGCCATCGATCGTCCGCTATCGCGACGACGGCGTCGACGTCGGCTACCCGGCGATGGCACAGCAGGCTTCCGATCCGTCGAACACGATCGTGTCGGTCAAGCGGATGATGGGGCGCGGATTGCACGACCTGGGCGATGAAAGGCGTTTCCCCTATCAGTTCGTCGATGCACCGGGCATGGTGAAGATCGGCACGCGCGCCGGCGCCAAGTCGCCGGTGCAGGTGTCGGCGGACATCCTCGGCGCGTTGCGTGCGCGCGGCGAGGCGCAGCTCGGCGCGCCGATCGACGCCGCGGTCGTCACCGTGCCCGCCTACTTCGACGACGCGCAGCGCCAGGCGACGAAGGACGCTGCCAAGCTCGCCGGATTGCCGGTGCTGCGGCTGCTCAACGAGCCGACCGCCGCCGCGGTCGCTTACGGGCTCGACAACGCGTCGCGCGGCACGTTCGCCATCTTCGACCTGGGTGGCGGTACGTTCGACATCTCGATCCTCGCGCTTTCGCAGGGCGTGTTCAGGGTGCTCGCGACCAACGGCGACTCGTCACTCGGCGGTGACGACTTCGATCATCGCGTGTTCTGCTGGATCATCGAAACGGCGAAGCTGCCGCCGCTGTCGGCGGGCGACACGCGGCTGCTGCTCGCGAAGGCGCGCGAAGCCAAGGAAATGCTGACCGGCCACGACGCGGCACCGATCGTCGCGACGCTTGCCGACGGCCGGACGATCAGTTTGTCGCTGACCGCGGCGACGTTCACCGACATCACGCGCACGCTGGTGCAGAAGACGCTGACGCCGGTGCGCCGCGCGCTGCGCGACGCCGCGATCGGCATCGCCGACATCGACGGCGTGGTGATGGTCGGCGGCGCGACGCGGATGCGCGAGATTCGCAGCGCCGTCGAGGAATTCTTCGGCCAGCCACCGTTGACCAATCTCAATCCCGACGAAGTCGTCGCACTCGGCGCCGCGGTGCAAGCCAACGCGCTGGCCGGCAATCGCGACGAGGGCGACGACTGGCTGCTGCTCGACGTGATCCCGCTGTCGCTCGGACTCGAGACGATGGGCGGCCTGGCCGAGCGCATCGTGCCGCGCAACGCGACCATCCCGGTGGCGCGCGCACAGGAATTCACCACGTACAAGGACGGGCAGACGGCGATGGCGATCCACGTCGTCCAGGGCGAGCGCGAGAAGGTCGCCGACTGCCGATCGCTGGCGCGCTTCGAGCTGCGCGGCATTCCGCCGATGGCGGCAGGCGCCGCGCGCATCGTCGTCACGTTCCAGGTCGACGCCGACGGCTTGCTGTCGGTCAGCGCGCGCGAAGCCACATCCGGTGTCGAGGCGACCATCGAAGTGAAGCCTTCCTATGGACTCGACGACGCGGAGGTCGCGCAGATGCTGAAGGACTCGTTCGCGCACGCCGACGACGACATGCGCGCGCGTGCGCTCGCCGAAGCGCAAGTCGAGGCGCGGCAATTGCTGGACATCGCGCAGGTGGCGCTCGCGACCGACGGCGAGCTCGTTCCCGCGGCGGAGCGTGCGCGCATCGATGCCGCCGCCGCGGTGCTGGCAACGGCGCTCGACGGCGACGACGTCACCACGGTGCGCGCGGCGACCGAGGCGCTCAACCGCGCCACGGCGCCGCTGGCGCAACGACGGATGGACCGCGACGTCAAGCGAGCGCTCGCCGGCAAGCGCATCGATGCGCTGTTGCCCACCGACCATGGCTGACATCGTCGTGCTGCCGCATCCGGAGATCTGTCCGCAGGGCGCGACCTTCGCGGCGACACCGGGCAAGTCGTTGCTCGACAACCTGCTCGACCAAGGCATCGACGTCGAGCATGCCTGCGAAAAATCCTGCGCGTGCACGACCTGCCACGTGATCGTCCGCGAGGGCTTCGGGTCGCTGCCGGAATCGACCGAGGACGAGGACGACCTGCTCGACCGCGCATGGGGACTCACGCCGCAATCGCGGCTGTCGTGCCAGGCGATCGTCGACGGCGAAACCACGCTGGTCGTCGAAATCCCGCGCTATACGATCAACTACGCGAAGGAGCGCAAATGAAATGGACCGATTCGCGCGACATCGCGATCGCGCTCGCCGATGCGCATCCGGGCGTCGATCCGGCGAGGGTGCGCTTCGTCGACCTGATGCAATGGGTGCTGGCGCTGCCGGGCTTCGACGACAATCCGAAGCATGGCGGCGAAAAGATCCTCGAAGCGATCCAGATGGCGTGGATCGACGAAGCCGACTAAGCTTCCCACGGTTGCACCGGCCGCAGGCCCCCTGCGGACCGCCCCCTTGCCGAACCTTGACGGAGCTTGCCGATGAATCCCGCGCCGATGCCGTACATCACCGCGTTGTACGCGGGACTCGTGATGCTGCTGCTGTTGCTGCTGGCGTTGCCGGTGTCGCGGCTGCGCGGCAAGCTGGGCGTCGGCCTCGGCGACGGCGGCAATCCGGCGCTGGCGCGGGCAATCCGCGCACACGCCAACCTTTCCGAATGGGGCGTGCCGGTGCTGCTGCTGTTGCTGGTCGCCGAGCTCAATCGCGCACCGGCGGTGCTGCTGCATGCGGCCGGCATCGTGCTGATCGTCGGGCGCTTGCTGCACGCGTTCGGGCTTTCGCGCCGCGGCGGCGCATCGTTCGGCCGGATGTACGGCGCGGGTCTCACGTGGCTGGTGCTGATCGTGCTCGCGGCCTGGGATATCTGGGCGTTCGTGCGCGTCGCGCTGCGTTGAGTGCGGCATCGAGACACGCGCTGATCGCGCGATTGCGTGCTCGCGCGACGCGGGCGTCACGCGTCCATACGATTTTCCGATCTGCCTTTCCCGGAGTTCCGTCGATGTCTCGAATCGTTGATGCAATGCGCGTGGCGCTGGTCGCCACCCTGGTGGCCTCGATGGCGATGGTCTGTGCTGGCGCGAACGCCGCCGACGCGTGGCCGTCACGTCCGGTCAGGATCATCGTGCCGAGCCCGCCCGGCGACGGCTCCGATATCACGGCGCGCGTCGTCGCCGACAAGCTGCAGGCGGCATTCGGCCAACCCTTCGTCGTCGACAACAAGCCCGGCGCCGGCGGTGTCGTCGCCGCCGAGCAGGTCGCACATGCGACGCCCGACGGCTACACGCTGATCATGGGCAACGCCGGCTCGCATGGCATCAACGCAGCGGTCTACACGAACCTGAGCTACGACCCGGTGAAAGGCTTCGCGCCGGTGTCGCTGATTTCACTGTCGCCGAACGTGCTCGTCGTCAATGCGGACACGCCGATCCACAACGTCAAGGAACTGATCGACGCCGCGCGCGCGAAGCCGGGCGCGCTCGATTTCGCGTCGGGCGGGCAGGGCTCGTCGGCGCATATGTCGATGGAGCTCTTCAAGTACATGACGAAGACGAACCTCAACCACATCCCGTACAAGGGCGCGACGCCGGCGCTGACCGACATCATCGCCGGCACGGTGCCGGTGATGTTCGTCAACCTGCCGCCGGCGATCGGCCACATCCGCTCGGGCAAGGTGCGCGCGCTCGCGGTGACCACCGCGGAGCGCTGGAACAGCCTGCCCGACGTGCCGACCGTGGCCGAGACGGTGCCGGGCTTCGAGACGGTGGCCTGGTTCGGCTTGCTCGCACCGGCCGGTACGCCGCAACCGGTGATCGACCGGCTCGCCGCCGAGATCCACAAGATCGTGCAGATGCCCGACGTGCGCGCGCGCATCGAAGGCACCGGTGCGCAGGAAATCGGCAGCACGCCGGCGCAATTCGCGCAGCGCATCAGCAGCGACGTCGACAAGTGGAAGCGCGTGGCCGCCGCCAGCCTGCGCATCGACTGACAGGCGCGCCCGCGCGATGGCTCGCATCGGCGCGCTACGTGTCTGCGCGGTCAACGTCACGCCAAAGACCAACTGGGTGTTCGTCGAGCTCGCAAGCGACGACGGCTTTGTCGGCGTCGGCGAAGCGTCGCTGAACGGCTGGGAGCCGCTGCTGCTCGCCTATGCGGCGAAGCTCGCGCGGTCGCTCGCCGGCGCCGACGACGTGGCGCTCGCCGCGGCGACGCGCTACCTGCCCCATTCGCCGGGCGGGCTCGTCGCGCATGCGGTGCGCAGCGCGCTCGAACAGGCGTGGGTCGACAACGCCGCGCGCCGCGCTGGCGTGGCCGTGTCGCAATTCCTGGGCGGCGCGCGCCGCGACCGCGTGCCCGTCTATGCCAACATCAATCGCGCGACGACCGACCGTTCGCCGCAGGGCTTCGCGGCCAGTGCGCGCCGCGCGGTCGCGCACGGATTCCGCGCGGTCAAGATCGCCTCGTTCGACGGCGTCATCGCCGAGGATCGCGCGACGACGCCGTATGCGGCACGCGTCGCCGCGGGAATCGAGCGCGTGCTGGCGGTGCGCGATGCGATTGGCGCCGATGTAGGGCTGATGGTCGACTGTCACTGGCGTTTCGACGAGGCGACCGCGGTCGAGGTCATCCATGCGCTCGCACCCGCCGACCTTTACTGGCTCGAGTGCCCGGTGTCCGAGCACGCGTCGCAGCTCGACACGATCGCGCGGCTGCGCGGGCTGGCCAATCACCACGGCATGCGGCTCGCGGGCGCCGAAACCGTGACCGGCCTCGACGCGATCGAGCCGCTGCTCCAGCGCGGGTGCTACGACGTGATGATGCCGGATATCAAATACTGCGGAGGCTATCGCGCGATGCTCGCGATCGCCGCGACGCTGTCACGCCATGGCGTGGGCTTTGCGCCGCACAACCCCTCAGGGCCCGTCTGCAACCTGGCCAGCCTTCACGCCTGTGCGGTCGCCGTCGACTGCCTCACGGTCGAGTACCAGCTGGCCGAAAGTCCGCTGTACACGGCGCTCGTCGGCGGCGTCGAGCCGATGTTGGAAGGGGGCGCATTCGTCGTGCCGAATTCGCCGGGCATGGGCGCGACGCTGGACGCCGATGTCGTCGCCGCGCATCCGTGGCGCGAGCTGCCGGCGAACGCCAATCTCGACGAGCGGTTGGGATAACCCGGGACGCGTCAATCGAACAGGTTGAGCGTCGCGTCGAGTCCGCAATGATCGATCGCATGCGTGGCGCGCGCGCGCACCACGGGTTTCGCGTGATACGCGATCGATACGTCCGCGTCGGCGAACATTGGCAGGTCGTTGGCGCCGTCGCCGAGCGCGACGACGATACCGCCATCGGCATGCGCGGCTGCGCGCCATTTGCGCACTTCGCGCGCTTTCGCCGCGGCGTCGACGATGTCGCCCTGCAACCTGCCGGTGAGTCGGCCGTCGACGACGTCCAGCGTATTGGCGATCACGCCGTCGAGCCCCAGCCGCTCGCGCAGCCGATCGGTGAAGAATGTGAAGCCGCCCGACACCAGCAGCGTGCGCGTGCCTTGTGACTTGAAGGCGGCGAGCATCCGCTCGGCGCCGGGCGAGAGCCGCAGCCGCTCGTCGTAGATCGCGCCGAGCGCGGATACCGGCACGCCGGCGAGCAGCGCCACGCGACTGCGGAGGCTCGCGGCGAAGTCGATCTCGCCACGCATCGCTCGCTCGGTGATCGCCGCGACTTGCGGCTTGATGCCCTGCGCATCGGCGATCTCGTCGACGCACTCGATCGTGATCAACGTCGAATCCATGTCCATCGCGACCAGACGCACCTGCGACAGCGAACGTGCGTCGGCGATGCGCGCGAAATCGTAGCCCGCCGCGGCGCAAGCCTCGGCCACGCCGTCGTCGGCGGCGACGGCGTGCAACCGGCACGCGTCGTTGCCGGCCCGCGTCAGCGGCTCGACGCCCTCGGCACCGGTCAGTGCAACCAGCGCGTCGATGTCGTCGGGCGCGAGGTGCGGCGCCTGGATGACGATGTCCATCGCAGGCGCGCGCCTACCGCCGCTTGCCGCCGCCGCCCTTGCGCGCCTTGCCGCCCTTGGACGCCGGCTGCGGCAGGTCTTCGCGCGACAGCGGCTGCGACACGCGTGGTCGCGACGTGTTGTCGGGACTCGACGGCGCACCCGCACGCGCCGCGCCGCGCGGTGCGGACGACGTTGGCGACGATGCGTCGTCCGCCAGCACAAAGTCGATCTTCGATTGCTCGAGGTCGACGCGCGCGACGCGCACGTTGAGACGAGCGGCGAGCCGATAGGTGACGCCGCTGTGCTCGCCCTTCATCTCGTGCCCGGTTGCGTCGTAGCGGAAGTAGTCGCGGCCGAGCTCGGTCACGTGCACGAGGCCGTCGACGTTGAGCTCGTCGAGCGTGACGAACAATCCGAAGCTGGTGACGCCGCTGACGGTGCCGGGGAAGACTTCGCCGATGCGGTCCTGCATGAAAAAGCACTTGAGCCATGCCTCGACGTCGCGCGTCGCATCGTCGGCGCGACGCTCGGTCTGCGAGCAGTGCTGCCCGAGCTCCGCCCACGTGGCGCCGGTGGGCGTGTAGTGCTTGCCGGCGAGCGCCCCCTTGATCGCGCGATGCACCAGCAGGTCCGGATAGCGGCGAATCGGTGAAGTGAAATGCGCGTAGGCGTCGTACGCGAGTCCGAAGTGGCCGACGTTGTCCGGCCGGTACTGCGCCTGCTGCAGCGAGCGCAGCATCACCGTCTGCAGCAGCGCCTGGTCGGGGCGGCCTTCGACCTGGTCCATCAGCTTCGCATAGTCCATTGCCGTCGGTGCGTCGCCGCCACCCAGTTGCAACGCCGAGCTCGCGAGAAACGTCTTGAGCTGCGCGAGCTTGTCGGATGTCGGGCCTTCGTGCACGCGGTACAGCGCAGGCTGCTTGTGGCGCGCGAGAAAGTCCGCCGCGCAGACGTTGGCGGCGAGCATGCATTCCTCGATCAGCTTGTGCGCGTCGTTGCGCGGCGCCGGCACGATCTTCTCGATCTTGCCTTGCGTGTCGAACACCAGCGCCAGCTCGACGGTGTCGAAGTCGATCGCGCCGCGCTGGCGGCGGCCGTTGGCGAAGACCTTATAGAGCGCGTAGAGGTCGCGCAGTTGCGGCAGCAGCGCGCGTGCTTCGGGTGTCGCTGCGCTCGCGGGCTCGGACAGCCATTGCCACACCTGGTTGTAGGTGAGGCGCGCGTGCGAATGGATGACGGCGGGGAAGAATCGGAAGCTTTCGATCGCGCCATTGTCCGTGACCATCATCTCGCAGGCCATGCACAGCCGGTCGACCTGCGGCTTCAGCGAGCACAGCTCGTTGGACAGCGCCTCCGGCAGCATCGGGATCACGCGGCGCGGGAAGTACACCGAGTTGCCGCGCTCGCGTCCATCGATGTCGAGCGCGTCGCCGTCCTTCACGTAGTGCGCGACGTCGGCGATCGCGACGATCAGCCGGAAGCCGCCGCCCTTGCGCTCGCACCACACCGCGTCGTCGAAATCCTTCGCTGTTTCGCCGTCGATGGTGACGATCGGCAGGTGCGTCAGGTCCTCGCGGCCCTTGCGGTCGGCGGCGCGGACGTCGGCGGGTAGCCGCGCAGCCTGGCGCTCGGCCTCCTTGGAGAATTCGAACGGCAACGCATGCTTGCGCAGCGCGATCTCGATTTCCATGCCGGGGTCGGTGACGCCGCCCAGCACCTCCTTGACGCGCGCGACCGCCTCGCGATCGACGCCCGGTTGCTCGATGATCTCGGCGACGACGACCTGTCCGGAGCGCGCGCCGTTGCGCTCGCCTTCGGGAACCAGCAGGTCCTGGCTGATGCGGCGATTCTCGGCGACGACGAACCACACGCCGCGTTCTTCGTGCAAGCGGCCGACGACTTCGCGCGTGCGGCGCTCCAGCACCTCGATGACCTCGCCTTCGCGACGACCGCGACGATCGACGCCGATCTCGCGCACCGCCACGCGATCGCCGTGCAGCAGCTTGTGCATTTCGCGCGGCGACAGGTAGAAGTCGTCGCCGCCGGCGTCGGGAACGAGAAAGCCGTAGCCGTCCGGGTGGCCGGTCACCGTGCCGGCGACGGCGTCGATCTTGTGGGCGAGGCACAGCGCGCCCTTGCGATTGACGATGACGTCGCCGCGACGCACCAGCGCCGCGATCGCGGCATCGAATGCGGCGCGCTGGCGCGCCGTTATCGCGAGTTGCGCGGCGAGCTCGTCGGCCGCCGCCGGCACGCCGATGTCGGCGAGCCGCTGCAGCAACGCGTGCGCGTCGATGCCGCTATCGGGTTTTGTCGTCTTGGACGCGGCGGTCCTGCCAGTTGCTGTAGTTTTTGACACTGCTCAAATGCTCAAGTAAAATAACGGGTTGCGGTCGCCCAGATGGCGGAATTGGTAGACGCACCAGGTTCAGGTCCTGGCGGTGGCAACACTGTGGAGGTTCGAGTCCTCTTCTGGGCACCAGTCACCGGCCGCAATTTCCCTTGCACCACCGGTTGTTCGTTGACGACGCGCGCATGCGTCGCCGTCGACCGCGGGCCACGCGCCTACCGCGGACGCTGCATTCATTCCCATCCGGCGCCATCGGTGCGCGCCGCAGGTTCCATCATCGCATTTTCGCCGCAAGGCGCGCCTCGAGTTGACCGGGTGTCAAGTTGTCGTAGACCTCGAACGGCTGGTGGATCCACGGATTGTCGGGCAGGTACGCGACATGGAAATCCGGACGGTAGACCGAGCACGCCTTCCACCACAGCACGGCGCTCTTCATTTCACGGATCACCGGAAAGCGTTGCGGCAGCGTCGTTGCGACCGCGTCAAGCGTGTGCCCCGAGTCGACCATGTCGTCGACGAGCAGCACGCGATCGCCGAGCGACGGGCGCGTCATCGTCATGTGCTCGGCGATCACGAGCTCGCCGCGCACGGTGCCGCCCTCGGCGGCATAGGAGTGCGTCGACAGGATCGCCAGCGGCATGTCGAAGATCCGCGACAGCATGTCGCCGACGCGCAGGCCGCCGCGCGCGATGCAGATCACCTGGTTGAACGCGAAACCCGATCGATGCACGATCAGCGCGAGCTTTTCCACCAGCACGTGATATTCGTCCCAGCTTACGTCAAGGCTCATCGTGCGAGTCCCGGTGGTCGAGCGCGGCAACGCGTGGTCACTGGAATGGATGATGGATCAGGATCGTCTGCGCGCGATCGGGCCCGGTCGACACGATCGCGATCGGCGCGCCGGTCAGCGCCTCGATGCGCCGCAGGTACGCGCGCGCATTGGCGGGCAAGTCGTCGAACGATTTCGCACCGACGCTGCTGTCGTTCCAGCCCGGCAGCGTCTCGTACGCCGGCTTGCATCGCGCCACCGCATCGGCGCCAGTCGGCACGCGATCGACGCGTACGCCGTCGCGCTCGTAATGCGTGCAGATGCGAAGCTCGTGCATGCCGTCCAGCACGTCGAGCTTCATGATGCAAAGTCCGTTGACGCCCGACAGCTCGAACGAGCGCTTCAATGCCGGTATGTCGATCCAGCCGCAGCGGCGCGGGCGCTTGGTCACCGAACCGAACTCGTTGCCGCGCGCTGCGAGCCCGGCGCCGATCGCGTCGGTCAGCTCGGTGGGAAATGGTCCTTCGCCGACGCGCGTCGTGTACGCCTTGGTGATGCCCAGCACATAGTCGAGCATCTGCGGCCCGACACCGCTGCCCGGCGCCGCGGCGCCGGCGATGCAGTTCGAGCTCGTGACGAACGGGTACGTGCCATGGTCGATGTCGAGCAGCGCGCCTTGCGCGCCTTCGAACAGCAGCGAGTCGCCGCGCTGCCGGGCTTCCTGGATCAGCGCGGCGACGTCGGCGATCATCGGCACGATCTGCGGCGCCAGCGCCAGCGCCTCGTCGCGCGTGCGCGCGAACGGCACCGGCTCCGCCTTCCAGTATTGCGTCAGCACGAAGTTGTGATAGTCGAGCACGCGCTCCAGCTTCTCGGCAAAGCGGTCGGGATGCTGCAGGTCCTGGATGCGCAACGCGCGCCGCGCGATCTTGTCCTCGTACGCGGGGCCGATGCCGCGGCCGGTGGTGCCGATCTTGTCGTCGCCCGACGATTCGCGCGCCTGGTCGAGCGCCGCATGGTACGGCAACACCAGCGGGCACGCGGGCGAAATCTTGAGGCGCGCACGCAGGTCGACACCCGCGGCTTCGAGCTCGCCGATCTCGGTCATCAATGCCTGCGGCGACACGACGACGCCGTTGCCGATGTAGATCGCCACGCCCGGATGCAGCACGCCCGACGGAATCAGCCGCAGCACCGTCTTGCGACCGGCGATCACCAGCGTGTGCCCGGCGTTGTGCCCGCCCTGGAAGCGCACGACGGCCTTCGCATGCTCGGCGAGCCAGTCGACGATCTTGCCCTTGCCCTCATCGCCCCACTGCGTACCGATCACGACGACGTTCTTGCCCATGAGTCTTCCGAATGCCTGAAAGGAAATTGCGGTCGCGCGATCGCGGCGTCAGCCGCGCGCGACGATGGCGGCGAGCTGCCGCAGGTCGAGCGTGAAGCCGGTCGCTGGACGTGCGCGACCGAACGCCTTGCCGATGCCGTCGTAGCGGCCGCCGTTGCCGATGGCGCCCGATTCGCCGGCGGTGAACACCGAGAACGTCGCGGCGTTGTGGTAATGATAGCCGCGCAGGTCGGCGAGATCGATGTGCAGCGCCTCGACGCGCGTCGCCGCCGCTTGCGCCAGCGCCCCAAGGGCTGCGAGCGCGTTGGCGATCGCCGGGATGTCGGGCAGCTCGCGCCGTGCGCGAGTAAGCACTTCGCCGGCGGGACCATAGAGCTGCGGCAATGCGCGCAATGCGTCGCGCCACGCCGGCTGCAGACGCGCGGTCAGCGTATCGACTGCCGGCGCATCTTTGGCGCGCAACGCCGCGAACATTTCGCTGTCGTCGCCGTTGTTGCCGATGCCCGCGCCATTGGCGAGCGCGCGATAGACGGCGACGTGGCCGAGATCGAGGTGCAGGTTGCGCACGCCGGCCGCGGACAGCGCCGACAGGATCAGCGCGATCACTTCCTGGTCGCCGCCGATCGCCGGCTCGCCGAAGAGCTCGGCGCCCACCTGGATCACTTCGCGCGCCGACGCGGTTCCCGTCACGCGCGTCCGCAATACGCTGCCGGCATAGCACAGCCGCGTGACACCGGACTCGTTGAGCAGGTGCGCATCGATGCGCGCGATCTGCGGCGTGATGTCGGCGCGCAGTCCCAGCATGCGCCCGGACAGCGGGTCGACCATGCGGAATGTCTGCTGCTCGAGGTCGCGGCCGGTGCCCGTCGCCAGCGACTCGATGTGCTCGACCATCGGCGGCTGCACCAGCGCGTAGCCCTGCGCGACGCAGTGATCGACGAGCACCCGCCGCAGCCGCTCGACGCGCGCGGCCTCGTCCGGCAGGAGATCCTCGATGTGCTCGGGCAGCAGCCAGTTACGCATAGGAAATGATCAGCAGCGACACCATGCCGGCGACGATCGACAGCAGGCCGACGAAGCGGAGCTGCCCGTCGCCCAGCGCGCTCATCCGCGCGACCGCTTCACGCCAGATGCGCGGTGCGGCGAACGGCAGCAGGCCTTCGATCACGAGCACCAGCGCCAGCGCGGTCCACAACGAATCGGCCACGCCATTCTCCGGCGCTTACTTGCCGCGCGGAGTCGGCGCGGCGGCGTTGCCGCCGGGAGTCTTGAAATAGCGGAACAGCTCGCTGCCGGGGTCGAGCACCAGCATGTCGCTCTTGTTGCGGAACGTCGACCGGTACGTCTCGAGGCTGCGGTAGAAGTTGTAGAACTCCGGATTGGCGCCATAGGCGTCGGCGTAGATCGCCGATGCCTTGGCGTCGCCGTTGCCCTTCAGCGTCTGTGCCTGCTTGTAGGCGTCGGCGAGGATCACCTGGCGCTGGCGGTCGGCGTCGGCGCGGATCTTCTCCGACTCGGCGCCGCCTTGCGAGCGCAACTCGTTGGCGACGCGGCGGCGCTCCGACTCCATTCGCTGGTAGACGGGACCGGTGACGTCCGGCGGCAACTCGACGCGGCGCAGCCGCACGTCGACGACTTCGACGCCGATCGCCTTGGCGTCGGAGTTGGCTTTTTCGCGCGTCGTCTGCGTGATCTTGTCGCGCTCGGTGGAGATTGCCTCGTGCATGTCGCGCTTGTTGAACTCCTCGGCGAGGATCGAGCGCACCGTCTGCGACAGCCTGCGGCGTGCGGCTTCCTCGTCACCCCCTACCGAGCGGTAGTACTGCTTGACGTCGGTGATTCGCCACAGCACGATGAAGTCGACCAGCAGCGGCTTCTTTTCCGACGTCGTCATCCGGTCGGGCTCGGGGTTGTCGAGCGTGAGGATGCGACGGTCGTACGAGCGCACGTTCTGCAGCAGCGGGATCTTGGTGTAGAGGCCGGCCTGCGTCTTGGTGTCGACGATCTCCCCCAGCTGGAACTTGATCGCGTACTTGGTCTGGTCGACCGTGTACAGCGACTGCGAAGCCACCAGCAACAGCGCGACGACGAAGGCTACGATGGGCATCGTCTTCATCATCGTCCCTCGCGACTGCGCAGTGCTTCACGGCCGCGCGTATCGGCCGCCGACGGGTCGGTCGCAGGCGCGTTGCGCAACGACGTGGTCGTGCCGGGAACGAGCGTGCTGTCGGCCAGCGGCGTCGTGGTTGCCGCCTGCTGCAGCAGCTTGTCGAGCGGCAGGTACAGCAGGCTTTGCCCGACCTTCTGGTCGACGAGCACCTTGCTCGAGTTGCCGAGCACCGATTGCATCATGTCCTGGTACAGGCGTTCGCGCGTGACCGCGGGCGCCTTCTGGTATTCGATATAGATCTGGCGGAACCGCGACGCGTCACCCTGCGCGCGCTGCACGACCTCGGCCTGGTAGCCCTGCGCTTCCTCGAGCAGCCGCGCCGCGGCGCCGCGCGCGCGCGGAATCACGTCGTTGGCGTACGCCTGGCCTTCGTTCACGAAGCGCTCGCGGTCCTGCCCCGCCTTGACGGCATCGTCGAACGCCGCCTGCACCTTGTCCGGCGGCTGCACGCTCTGCAACGTCACCTTCTGCACGAACACGCCGGTGCCGTAGAGGTCGAGCATCTGCTGCATCAGTTTTTCCGTCTGCCGCGCGATCTGCTCGCGGCCCTCGTAGAGCGCGGAGTCCATCTTGCTGTGACCGATCACCTCGCGGATCGCGCTCTCGGCGACGAACGCAACGATCTGGTCGGCACGGCGGGTGTTGAACACCCAGTCCTCGGCGCTCTTCAGGTTGTATTGCACGGCGAACTGTATGTCGATGATGTTCTCATCGTCGGTCAGCATCACCGCTTCCTTGTCGACCTTGTTCTTCGGTGTGTTGCGATAGCCGATCTCGATCGTCTTCACCTGCGAGAAGTCGACGACGTCGACCGCCTCGATCGGAACGGGCAGGTGCCAGCGCGGGCCCGGCAAAGTCGTCTCGATGTACTTGCCGAAGCGCGTGACGACGCCGCGGCGGCCTTCGTCGACGATGTAGAAGCCGCTGGCGAGCCACACCAGCGCCACCAGCGCGACGATGAGCGCCGCGCCGCCGATGCGCAGGCCGTTGCTGCCGCCGCCGCCACCGCCGTCGCCGCGACTGCCCTGGCCGAACAGCGCCGCAAGGCGCCGCTGCACGTTGCGCCAGATCTCGTCCAGATCGGGCGGGCCGCCCTGGGCGTTATTGCGCTTTCCCCACTGTGGATCGTTGAGCGACATGATTTACCGGCAGGTTGTGCCGTTCGCGATGTTGGCGGGTCGGCGTGGTTTCGCCGCGAGGGCAAGGTTTCGGATTCGTGAACGTTGCACGAAGGCGCCCCGGTTCATGGGATCACGCGATCTTCGTCGCGCGTGGTGGTCGGATCGTCCGTCGCAGTCCGGGTGCGCGCAAATCGCTCGCCCAGTGCGGCGCGCAAATCGGCGCAGCCGGCGCCCGTCAGCGCGCTCAAACGGACGGTCGTGATGGTACCACAGGCATCGCGCTCGACGCCCGGGGCGACACCCGCGAGATCGGCCTTGTTCAGCACGCGGATGCGCGGCACGTCGGCGGCGCCGATTTCGGAGAGTACCGCGTCGACCGCTTCGTCCTGCGTGTCGCGCGTAACGGCGCTGGCGTCGACGACCTGCAACAACAAGTCCGCGTCTGCGGCTTCGGCGAGCGTCGCGCGAAATGCGGCGACGAGGTCGTGCGGCAGGTCGCGAATGAATCCCACGGTGTCGGAAACGACGATCGGTTGCGCGCCGGGAAGGTCCAGGCGCCGCAACGTGGTGTCGAGAGTCGCGAACAGCTGGTTGGCCGCGCGCACGTTGCCGCCGGTCAGCGTGTTGAACAGCGTCGACTTGCCGGCATTGGTGTAGCCGACCAGCGCCGCGGTGCGCACCTGGTTGCGCTTGCGCGTGCGGCTTTGCACGTGACGGCTGGTGGCGACGCGCGCGATGCGGTCCTTGACGAGCTTGACACGATTGCCGATCAGCCGGCGATCGGTCTCGAGCTGCGTTTCACCCGGGCCGCGCAGGCCGATGCCGCCCTTCTGGCGCTCGAGGTGGGTCCAGCCGCCGGCAAGGCGCGTGCTCATGTGCTGCAGTTGCGCGAGCTCAACCTGCAGCCGGCCTTCGGCGCTGCGCGCGCGCAGCGCGAAGATGTCGAGGATCAGGCTCACGCGATCGACGACTCGGCATTGCAGCGCCTGCTCGAGGTTGCGCTGCTGCACGCCCGACAGCGTGTGATCGAACACGACGATGTCCGCCTCGGTCGATTCGCGCAACGCCTTGATCTCCTCGACCTTGCCGCTGCCGGCAAACAGCGCCGCATCTGGACGCGAACGGCGCCCGCCGACCTGGCCGACGACCTGCGCACCCGCGGATTCGACGAGCGCGCAGGCTTCGGCGAGTCGCGAGTCACGCTCGCCCTTGCCGAAATCGAGTTCGACCACGAGCGCGCGCCCGCCGCCGCGCGGGCGCTCAAACATGCGGGCGCTCAGGCACTCGGGCGATCAATGGTCGGGAGTTCGGCACTCGACACAGATGGCGGCGGCACGGCGCGAATTCAACCGCGGGCACCGCGTGTGGCTCGCAATACTGCGTGCGCGACGCGTCGCGCCGCGGATGGTGGAATGACCGGATCAGGCGTCGCTGTCGGCTTCGTCGCCGTTGGGATGGTGCGGCATCGCCACCGGACGCGACGGCACGACGGTGGAGATCGCGTGCTTATAGACCATCTGCGTCACGGTGTTCTTGAGCAGCACGACGTACTGGTCGAACGATTCGATCTGCCCCTGGAGCTTGATGCCGTTGACGAGGTAGATCGACACCTGCACGTGCTCCTTGCGCAGCGTGTTCAGAAACGGGTCTTGTAGCATTTGCCCTTTGTTGCTCATCGCCAGCTCCTCTTTCTTGTGGCCGCAGCGGTTCAGGATTTGCGCCGGCCCGGCCGGCCCGGCCGGCTGGACGACGATCGATCCTGGCGGCGTACGGCGGAGTCCGCATAGGGATTGGCGCCAGTCTTGAATTGTATCCTAAGCGGCGTGCCGCGCAGTTTGAACGTCGCCGTGAAAAAATGTTCCAGGTAGCGTCGATACGCGTCGGGAATCGCGTTGAGCGACGTGCCGTGGATGATCACCAGCGGCGGATTGTGGCCGCCTTGGTGCGCGTAGCGCATCTTCGGCCGCGTCATGCCGGTCCGCGCCGGTTGCTGGCGCTGCACCGCCTCGATCAGCGCGCGGGTGAGCCGCGGCGTCGGCAGACGCGCCATCGCGGCGTTGTACGCGTGGTCAACCGCCGCCATCATCGCCTTCATGCCCTTGCCTTCCTTGGCGCTGATGTAATGCTGGTCGGCGAAGTCGAGGAACGCGAGCTTGCGAGCGATGTCGCGCTCGATCGCCTCGCGGCGGTCGGCGTCGGCGCCATCCCACTTGTTGACGCCGACGACGACCGCGCGGCCCGCCTCGAGGATGTAGCTCGCGATGTGCGCGTCCTGTTCCGACACGTCGGCGGTGGCGTCGAGCAGCAGGATCACGACGTTGGCGTCCTCGATCGACTGCAGCGTCTTCAGCACCGAGAACTTCTCGATCGTTTCCGTCACCTTGCCGCGCTTGCGCACGCCCGCGGTGTCGATCAGCGTGTAGTGCTTGCCGTCGCGCTCGAAGTCCAGATGGATCGAGTCGCGCGTCGTTCCGGGCTCGTCGAACGCGATCACGCGCTCTTCGCCGAGCAGCGTGTTGACGAGCGTCGACTTGCCGACGTTGGGGCGGCCGACGATCGCGACCCTGACCGGATGCTCGGCGTCGGGATCCTCGGGCGCGGCGTCGTCGGGCGGCAGGTCGGCGAGGATCACGTCGACGAACTCGCGGACGTTTTCGCCGTGTGCTGCCGAGATCGGCAACGGCTCGCCCATCGCGAGCTCGTGGAATTCGGCGGTCACGCGCTCGCGCGACATGCCTTCCGCCTTGTTGACCGCGAGCAGCACGCTGCGCCCGGTCCTGCGCAGGCGGTCGGCGATCGCCATGTCCTGCGGCGTCAGTCCCTCGCGGCCGTCGACGATGAACACGACCACGTCGGCTTCGGCGATCGCCGATTCGGCCTGGCGCGCCATCTCCACTTCGATGCCGCTCTTCGCCACCGGCTCGAAGCCGCCGGTGTCGATGACGAGGAACTCGCGATCGCCGGCGCGCGCGCGGCCGTAGTGGCGATCGCGCGTCAGCCCCGGCACGTCGTGCACGAGCGCCGAACGTGATTTGGTCAGGCGATTGAACAGCGTCGACTTGCCGACATTGGGGCGGCCGACCAGCGCCACGGTTGGAATCATGCCGGCGGCGTCAGCGCGCGCCGACGTTGAATACGCTGCCGTTGAGCGACTGCCACACTGCACCCCCGGCGAGCGCCACCGGTTGCGCCGCCGCCGCCGAACCGTCGGTGGCGATGCGGCCCGCGTACTTGCCGTCGGTCACCGACAGCAGGTGCAGGTAGCCCTGCACGTCGACCACACCGACGTAGTCGCCGAGGAGCTGCGGTCCGCCGATGCGGCGGTCCTTCAGCACGTCCTGCTTCCACAGCGACGCGCCGGTCGTCTTGTCGAGCGCTTGCACGGCGCCGGCGTCGTCGGTGATGTAGAAGTTCTTCGCGTCCTGCGTCATGCCGCCGTAGCTCGCGATGTCGCGCGACCACACGCTGTTGCCGCGCAGCGCGTCGAAGCACACGGTGCGGCCCTGGAACGCCGTCGCGCACACGTTGCGGCCATCGATCAGCGGCGCGCTGGTGATGTCGGCGATGCGCTCGATCTCGGTCGCACCCTTCGGCACGGCGACGGTCGCTTCCCAGCCGACGATGCCGTTGGTGATGTCGACTCCGGCGAGGCGGCCACCAGCAGTGCCGATGAATACGCCGCCGTGGCTGACCGTAGGGGGCGCGCTGTTGCGCACCATCAGCGGCGGATTCTGGCGCTGGTACACCCAGCGCGTCTTGCCGTCGGCGGTCGCCAGCGCGTACACGCGTCCGTCGCCCGCATAAACGACGGCAACGCCGTCGGCGACCGCCGGCGGCGCAGTCACCTCGCTCGAGATCTTGGTCTTCCATGCGGGCTTTCCGTCGGGGGTGACGGCGATCACGTCGCCGCGATCGGTGCCGACGATCGCGATCGTCGCGTCGGCGCCGACGCCCGCCGACAGCTTCGCATCGACGCTGGTCCGCCATACGACGCGTCCGGTGGCGGGATCGATGCGCAGCAGCGTGCCGTCGGGTGCGGCCGTGTAGATCGCGTCGGGGGTCACCGCGGGCGTGAAGCCCGGCAGGCTCTTGCCGACCGAAACCTGCCAGTTGATCGCCGGCGTCGCCGTCGGCGCCAGCGCCGGCAGCGGCCCGGGCTTGCCCTTGCTGCTGAACCAGCTGAACGATGGCGGCGGAATCGACGGCAGCCATGACGTGAGCGTGCCGCAACCGCATAGCGCAACGGTGGCGAATCCGCAGGCGAGCGAACGCAGCTTCATGGCTTGGCGGTGTCCTTGGCGGGTGCGCTCGCCGCTGCGTTCGGCGGCGGCGCGGCGGATGTCGCTGGCGGCGGTGCAGCGGCGACAGCTGGCGCGCCCGCTTTCGTGCCGACGGCGGGCGCGGTGAAGCCTGCAAGTGGTGGCGCGGCCACGCTGCCGCCGCCCAGCGACTGGAATTTCACCTCGATGTAGTTGCGATAGGGCGAGCGCGCGTCGATCTTCGACAGCGCGATCTCGTACGCCTTGCGCGCATCGTCGTTGCGTCCGGCCGCGGCGAGCGCGTCACCGCGCAGGTCCGCATAGATGCCCGCGAACGCGTCGTCGGTCTTGGCGTCGAGCAGCTTCAGCGCCTCGTCGCTCTTGCCCTCGTCGAGCCATGTTTCGGCAAGGCGAAAACGCGCGACCTGCAGCAGCTCGGTGTCGGTCGAATGGTCGAGCACCCATTGCAGCTGCGCGCGCGCGCCGGCCTTGTCGCCGCTGTCCCACAGCGTCTTCGCGTACACCAGCGCCGCGCGCGGCGCGTACGGCGTGCCGGAGTAACGATCGGCGAGCTGCGCCATCGCTTCCTTCGACTTGGCAGGGTTGTCGGTGCGCGCGCCTTCGCTGACCGCCGCGTAGAGCGTCGACGCGGCCTCGGCGTGGCCGGCCGAATACCAGCGCCATCCCTGGTAGCCGAGATACGCGACGGCCAGCGCGATCACCACGGAGGCGACCTTGTTGCCGTGTCGCGACCACCACAGTTTCAGGTCGTCGAGTTGTTCCTGCTCTTCCAGATCATAGACAGCCATGGGTTTCCCGATGAGGATGCGTGAAGCGAATTCAGAACGCCAATGCGGCAATGTGTGCGACGAGGTCCGGTGCGGCAACCGCGGTCTGCGCGGCCGGCTTGCGCAGCGCCTTGACCGATACCGTGCCTGCGGCCAGTTCGTCGTCGCCGATGATCAACGCGAGCGCGGCGCCACTCGCGTCGGCGCGTTTCATCTGCGACTTGAAGCTGCCGCCGCCGGCATTGACGACGACCGCGTGACCGGCGTCGCGCAGCCGCTCGGCGATGACCATCGCCTGTGCCGCCGCGGCGTCGCCCGAATGCACGACATAGGCGAGCGGCGCGTCGCTCGCGACGACGCCGGCTTCGCCCAGCAACAGCACCAGCCGCTCGATGCCGCAACCGAACCCGCACGCGGGCGTCGGCTTGCCGCCAAGCTGCTCGAACAGGCCGTCGTAGCGGCCGCCACCGGCGACGGCGCCCTGCGCGCCCAGCGCGCCGGTCACCCATTCGAAAACCGTGCGATTGTAATAGTCGAGGCCGCGCACCAGCCGCGGATCGACGACATACGTGACACCAGCGTCGTCCAGCAGCCGGCGGAGGCCGTCGAAGTGCGCGCGCGCGGCGGCACCGACGCGATCGAGCAGTCGCGGCGCCGCGGCGATGATCTCCTGCATCGGCGGGTGCTTGGAATCGAGCAGGCGCAGCGGATTGGCGTGCAGCCGGCGCTTCGCGTCGGCGTCGAGCAGGTCCGCGTGCGCCTCGAAATGCTCGATCAGCGTCGCACGGTGCAGCTTGCGGTCGTCGGCGTCGCCGATCGTGTTGATTCGAAGCGCCAGGCCGTCGAGGCCCATCGCCTTCCACATGCGCGCGAGCATGATGATCTGCTCGGCGTCGACGTCGGGTCCGGCGAAGCCGAGCGCCTCGACGTCGAGCTGGTGGAACTGTCGGTAGCGGCCTTTCTGCGGACGCTCGTGCCGGAACATCTGTCCGGATGTCCACACGCGTTGCGGCCGTTCGTACGTGAGGTTGTGCTCAATGGCGGCGCGCACGATGCCGGCGGTGGCCTCCGGTCGCAGCGTCAGGCTGTCGCCGTTGAGCTTGTCGGCGAACGTGTACATCTCCTTTTCGACGATGTCGGTGGCGTCGCCGATGCCGCGCACGAACAGCGAGGTCGCCTCGACCAGCGGCATGCGCAGGTTGCGATAGCCATATTGCGCGAACGTGCGGCGTGCGATGTCCTCGATGCGCTGCCACAGCGGCGCCTCGTCCGGCAGCACGTCGTTCATGCCGCGCACGGCCTGCAGCGCTGCCGGCTTGCCCACTCGCGCACTGTCAAATCCCTGCGGCGCGATAACCTGCGTCGCGGGCTTCGTGACGTTGCTCATGGGCTTATGCGACCGACTTGATGGCGACGGTCTTGCGTTCCGGCGTCAGGTGCGCGGCGCGTGCCTCGCCGCCATACGTCGTGCGCACGTAGTCGTCGACGATGCGCTGGAATTCCTCGGCGATGTGCTCGCCTTTCAGCGTCACGGTCTTGTGGCCGTCGACGAAAACTGGCGCCACCGGCGTCTCGCCGGTGCCGGGCAGCGAAATGCCGATGTTGGCGAGCTTCGATTCGCCCGGCCCGTTGACGACGCAACCCATCACCGCCACCTGCATCGTTTCGACGCCCGGATAGCGTGCGCGCCATTGCGGCATCGATTCCTGCAGGTAGGTCTGGATGCGCGACGCCAGCGCCTGGAAATACGTGCTGGTCGTGCGACCGCATCCGGGGCACGCGGTCACCATCGGCGTGAACGAGCGCAAGCCGAGCGTCTGCAGGATCTGCTGCGCGACGATCACTTCCTGCGTGCGCGAGCCCTCAGGCTCGGGCGTCAGCGACACGCGGATCGTGTCGCCGATGCCCTGTTGCAGCAGCACCGCCATCGCCGCGGTGGACGCGACGATGCCCTTGCTGCCGATCCCGGCCTCGGTCAGGCCGAGATGCAGCGCGTGGTCGCCGCGCTCCGCCAGCGCGCGATAGACGGTGATCAGGTCCTGCACGTCGGAAACCTTGCACGACAGCACGATGCGCTCGCGCGCCAGCCCGAGCTCCTCGGCGCGCGCCGCGCTCGCCAGTGCCGATGTCACCAGCGCCTCGCGCATCACCGATTCCGCGGCCTGCGGCACGCCGCGCCGCGCATTGGCATCCATCATCTGCGCGAGCAACGCCTGGTCGAGGCTGCCCCAGTTGACGCCGATGCGCACCGGCTTCTCGAACCGGATCGCCTGCTCGATCATCACGACGAATTGCGAATCGCGTTTCGTGCCCTTGCCGACGTTGCCGGGGTTGATGCGGAACTTGGCCAGCGCCTGCGCGCAGTCGGGAACCTCGGTGAGGAGCTTGTGGCCGTTGTAATGAAAATCGCCGATCAGCGGCACGTTGCAGCCGGTGGCGTCGAGAGCGTCACGGATCGCCGGCACCGCGCGCGCGGCTTCGAGCGTATTGACGGTGATGCGCACCAGCTCCGAGCCGGCTTCGGCGAGCGCGCGCACCTGCGCGACCGTCGACGCGATGTCGGCGGTGTCGGTGTTGGTCATCGACTGCACGACGATCGGCGCGCCGCCGCCGATGACGACGCCGCCGACGCGGACCGCGCGCGTGCGGTGGCGAAGAATGTCGGTGCGTTCCATCGTCGAATGGTCTAGCGCAGCTGCAGCCGCGCGACGTTCAGCTTCGCGTGCGCGGCGAGGTCGACGCGCGCGCCGCGGAAGAGGACGTCGACGTGGTCGGCGTTGCCGACGACGAGATCGAGCGGGGGTGCCGCGTCGAGCGTGCGCGTCGCGCCCTCGTTGCCGGTCATCGTCAGGATGCTCGTGCCGCGCGAATCCTTGACGTCGAGCCACGACGTGCCGCGAAAGATGATCTGCAGCGTCGAGGCCTTGGTCGCGGTCGCAGCGCCACTCGTATCGGCGACGGTGGAGAACGCCGGCTGTGCCGGCGTCGCGTTGCTGGTCGCGGCGGCCGGCGATGCCGGCGTGTCCGCGGGAATCTGCACGACGGCATCCGCTGCCGCGCTCGCGACCCGCGTCGCCTCGGTGGCGGCGCCGGAGGAGGGCGCTGCCTCCGAACCGGGAGGCGCCATCGGGTTGGGCAACGCCTTGCCGTCGGGCGACGCCGGCGTCGCCGGCGCCGGCTCGATACGCGGCGCCGCGGGCTTGCCGGAGCCGGGTGCGCCCGGCCACGGTGGACGCAGCGTTTCGTAGAGCACGGCGACGGCGATGATCGCGATGAGCGCGAGCGCGATCGCCCAGCCGGCGACTGAGCGCCGCCGCGCGTGCTCGGCGGGAATCTCGCCCATCACGCGATGCGTGTTGGCGAGATGCGGATGCGACAGTCCCGGATCGTCGTCGCCCGGCAGTGCCGCGAGCACGCTATCGGTGTCGATGCCGAGGAAGCGCGCGTAGTTGCGGACGAAGCCGCGCACGAACGTGCGGCCCGGCAGCGCGGCGAAATCGCCGGTCTCGAGCGCGCGCACCTGGCGCGGTGCGAGCTTCAGTTGCGCGGCCACCTGGTCGACGCTGAGCCCAGCGGCTTCGCGGGCCTGCGCCAGCATGGCGCCGGCGGTGCGCGGCGACGGCACGGGTGCCGCGACTGCGGCGGACGGGTTGTCGTCGTCGGCCATCAGCAGTCCTTGCCGTCCAGGTTCTTCGCCTCCGGAGAATTCGGATAGCGGTTCTTGAGCTGCTGGACGAACGAGTCCTCGCCGCGCTGGTCGTTTTTCCTGCGCTCGATGCACATCCCGAGATAGAGTGCCTGCGCCGGCGCATCGTTCGCCTGCATGACGACGCGCATCAGCTGGCGCGCCTCGTCGTAGCTGGCATCGTGATACTTGAGCAATGCCAGGTTGTACGCCGCATAGGCGTCAAGCGGCTTCAGCGACAGCGCGCGCCTGAAGTAGCCTTCGGCGGCCGCCTTGTTGCCGGTCAAGGCGCTGCACTTGCCGGCGTTGGCGAGCGCGATCTCCGGCGTCTTGTAGAGCGGATCGCGTGCGGCGATCTCGAACTCGGGGATCGACTGCTCGGGACGCCCGTGCGAGCACAGGAACGCGCCCCAGTTGTGGTGGATCTCGGAATCTTCGGGCGCCATCTGCAGCGCGCGCTGGAAGTAGCCCTCGGCCTTGGGCGCGTCGCCCAGCATCGTGTAGACGAGGCCGTAGACGTTGTAGATCTTCGGCAGCGTCGGGTCGTTGGCCTCGGCTTCCTTGAGCTCGTCGAGGGCGACGTTCATCTGTCCGCGCTCGTAGTATCCGGCGGCGAGCTCGGTGTGGAGCTCGGCCTTGCGCCGCTGCGTCACCGGGGGCGTCGGCGCGAGCTGCACCTGCGGCTGCTCGTTCTTCAGGTCCGGTTGCGACGGCTTGGACGCACAACCGACGAACAACAGCGGGGCGGCGGCGGCAACTGCGAAGGCGAGGGCGATTCGACGCATGCGAAATCTTTCGTGAGGCGAGTGGACCACTATTGGGCGACGATCGGCACGACGCGCGACGCCAGCGGCCGCTTCACGCGGTTTTGCACCTGCCCCGCGAGCTGGCCGCACGCGGCGTCGATGTCATCGCCGCGCGTCCTGCGTATCGTGGCGATGAGTCCCGCGTCCTGCAGCACGTTCTGGAACGCGCGGATGCGCTCGCGCGGCGACGTCGTGAACTCGCTGCCGGGAAATGGATTGAACGGGATCAGGTTGAGCTTGCACGGCACGTTGCGGACCAGCCGCACCAGCTCTCGCGCATGCTCGCGCTGGTCGTTGACGCCGTCGAGCATCACGTACTCGAACGTGACGAAGTCGCGCGGCGCGTAGTCGAGGTAGCGCACGCACGCCGCCATCAGCGTCGCCAGCGGATGCACGCGGTTGATCGGCACCAGGCGGTCGCGCAGCGCGTCACTGGGCGCGTGCAGGCTCACCGCCAGCGCCACCGGCGCTTCGCGACCGAGACGGTCGATCGCCGGCACGATGCCCGACGTCGACAGCGTGACGCGCCGGCGCGACAGTCCATACGCGTTGTCGTCGAGGAACAGGCGCAGCGCACGCACCACCGCGTCGAAGTTGGCGAGTGGCTCGCCCATGCCCATCATCACGACGTTGGTCACCGGCGCGCGTCCCGCGGCGACCCACGGCGCGGTCGCGCCCTCGGCGAGCAGCGTGCGGTTGGCGTGCCACAATTGGCCGACGATCTCCGCGGTCGTGAGGTTGCGGTTGAAGCCGCCTTTGCCGGTCGAGCAGAACGCGCAGTCGAGCGCACAGCCCGCTTGCGACGAAATGCACAGCGTGCCGCGGTCATCCTCGGGAATGTAGACGGCTTCGACGGCGTTGCCGTTGCCGGCGTCGAGCAGCCATTTGCGCGTGCCGTCGCGCGCGGTGCTGTCGCGCACGACCGTGGGCCCGGCGATGCAGGCGCGCGCCGCGAACGCCGCACGCGCCGACTTGGCGAGGTCGGTCATCGCGTCGAAGCCGGCCGCATGGCGCTGGTGCAGCCAGTGCGACAGCTGACGCGCCCGAAACGGCTTCTCGCCGGCTGCCTCGACCCACGCGAGAAGCGCGGCCGGGTCGAAGTCCAGCAGGTTGACGGGCAGTGGTTCGGCAGCGGTCATCGGCGGTGCGAGCGTTCGGAGCAGCTCAGCGGCTGTAGACGTTGAGCGCGGGAAAGAAATAGGCGATTTCGGCGTCGGCGGTTGGTGGCGCATCCGAGCCGTGCACGGCGTTGGCGTCGATCGAGGCGGCGAAGTCGGCGCGAATCGTTCCCGCGGCGGCTTTTTTCGGGTCGGTCGCGCCCATCAGCTCGCGGTTCCTGGCAATCGCATCACTGCCTTCGAGAACCTGGATCATCACCGGCCCCGAAATCATGAAATCGACGAGATCGCGGAAAAACGGGCGATCCTTGTGTACTGCATAGAATCCCTCGGCATCCGCGCGCGACAGTTGCGCCATCCGTGCGGCGACAATCCTGAGCCCGGCCTTCTCGAAGCGACTGTAGATTTCACCGATGACATTCTTGCTGACGGCATCGGGTTTGATGATCGAAAGCGTGCGTTGTACCGCCATTTCTTGGACTCCGGGGAATAAATCGTAGATAATTCAACATTATACCAGCTTTATACCAGCTCTCTTTCGACGCTCGAAGCCACCTGTGGCGGCGTCGCTGGAGGGACATGGCCGCTGGCCCCGGGCGCGAACGGCACGCTGCGTTGCGCGGGTGGGGCGGGCGTGAGCGTCAAACCACCAGAAGCGCCACGATGCCTGCGAGCAACCCCCACTTGATCATGCGGTATGCCGGCTTGCTCCAGTTCTTCAGGCGCCGCCGCGCGACGTCGATCTGGTCGAAGAACCGGAATACGCGATTGAACGCGCCGATGCGCTCGCCTTCGACGTTGGCGCTGGCACTGGCCTTGATCACGTGCCGGCTCACCCAGCGGTTGATGCCGGTGACGATGCCGCTCGTCAACGGTCGCTCGACATCGGCGAACAGGATCATCCGCGGCGTCTCGGTGCGATTTTCGGCCCAGTGGATGAAAGTCTCGTCGAAGATCACCGGTTCGCCGTCGCGCCACGCGTACGACTCGCCGTCGACGATGATCCGGCAATCGACGGAGTTGGGTGTCGACAGGCCGAGGTGATAGCGCAGCGATCCGGCGTACGGATCGCGATGCACGCCGAGCTTGCCGCCGGCCGGCAGCAACGCGAACATCGCGCCGTGCAGCGTGGGGATCGCCTCCAGCAGCGCGACGGTGCGCGGACAAAGCGCGCGCGCCGAGGGCAGCGGCTCGTCGTACCACTTGAGGTAGAAGCGCTTCCATCCGTACTTGAAGAACGAGTCGAAGCCCAGGTCGTTCTTGCCGGTCGCGGCGCGCACCTGGCCGGCGTCGTAGAGGCGCATCGCCTCGTCGCGGATCGCCTGCCAGTTGGCCTGCAGCGATGCGAGCTCTGGAAACGCCGCAACGTCGTGGTATGGCTTCGACGGCACCCCCGAAAACGCGTACATCAGCATGTTGTACGGCGCGACGAACGTCGAATGGTCGGTCAGCTGCTTGACCGCGCGATGGCGCACGCGTCCGCGGAAGTGCACGAACAGCACCGATGCCGCGAACAGCACGACCAGCGCCCACTTGATCACGTGCCAGGGATCGTTCATGACCGCAACTCTAGCGCGTTTTGACGGCGCAATTTCGCGCGGCTCGGCGCGCGTCGGCGATGCGGGCACGCAACCCCCGTCCTCGCCGCGCGCGAGGGTCGCCGCCGCCGCCGTTGCCGCGAACGCACGGCGTCAGCGCCGCGCCTGCGCAACCCAGCACACCGCAACACCGGCGGCGCCTGCGCCGGTTCGAAACGCCACGTCGACGCCGACGCCGGGCACGGCGGCCAGCGCGTCGTCGCAGAACACCAGCGGCAACGCGTCGCGATCCCACGTCGGCATGCCGGCTTCCTGCAGCAGCGACTTGAGCATGCGTCGCGGACGCGCGGCATCGAGCGTCAGGCGTTCGCCGCCACGGCGCGCGCGCACCGACCAGCGCGAGCTGGAGGCCGTCGTCGCGAGCAGGCCGTCGCCGGCGGCGGGCGTGAAATTCAGCGTGCCGTGCGGCAGCGCCAGCGACGGTTCGCCGCGCCATGCGCATTCGAAGGCCGCAGGCGCCATCGGATGCACGATCACGCGCCCCGCGTGAATGCCGACCTGCGCGCCGTCGTGCACGAGTTGCACACGGGCGTCGGGCGCCGCTTCGACGAGTTGCGCAAGCATCGCGCCAAGGCGCGCCGACGAAGGCGCGCGCAGGCCAGCGCTCCTGAGGAACCACCGCATCAGGTTGCGCGCGCGGTGCGCCGGCAATTCGCGCAGCCGTTGGCGCGCGAGTGTCGCGCCGTCGAACGCGTGACGCGCGTCGATCGCCGCGAGGTCGTCAGCCAGATTCGCCGCTTCGGCGGCGAGCTTCGCCGCGCGCACCAGCGTGCCCGGGTATCCGGGCGCGATCTCGCGCATCGCCGGCACCAGCGCATGGCGCAGCGCGTTGCGGCGAAAGCGGGGCGACGCGTTGCTGTCGTCGTCGACGAACTCGAGCGCGTGTGCATGCGCATGCGCGTCGATCGACGCACGCGGAATGTCGAGCAGCGGCCGCAACCAGGTGACGCCGTCGACTACACGGCGCTCGGGCATGGCCGCGAGCCCGTGAGGACCTGCGCCGCGCGCGAGCTGCAGCAGCACCGTTTCCGCCTGGTCGTCGGCGTGCTGCGCGAGCAGAACCGCGTCGACACCTTGCCGGCGCGCAGCCGTCGCCAGCGCGCGGTAGCGCGCGGCGCGCGCGGCGGCCTCGACGCTGGTCGACATCGAGCGATCGATGGTCACGCGCACGAGCTCGAAGTCGATCGCATGGCGGTCGCACAGCGCCGCGCAGAAGGCGGCCCACGCGTCGGCGTGCGCGGAAAGGCCGTGGTGGACATGGGTTGCGCCAAAGCGGACGCCGCGCGCGGCGCACCATGGCCGCACGAGTTCCAGCAGCACGATCGAATCACGACCTCCCGACAGCGCCAGCATCAGTGCACGCGCGCCGCCCGCCCAGGCTTCGAGCTTGTGCGCGACATGCGCCGAGAGGTCAGCCGGCGGGGATCTCCTTGAATTTGCCATAGCCGAGCAACTTGTCCTCGCGCGCCTCGAGCAGCTTGTCGATCGGCATCTCGAGCAGCGGCCGCATCGCCTCGGTCAGCGCCTTCTTCAGCGATGCCATCACCGCGGCGTGGTCGCGATGCGCGCCGCCAGCGGGTTCATTGACGACCTTGTCGATCAGCCCCAGCTGCTTGAGTCGCGTCGCGGTGATGCCGAGCGTCTCCGCGGCCTCGGGCGCCTGCGCCGCCGATTTCCACAGGATCGACGCGCAGCCCTCGGGCGAGATCACCGAATAGGTCGAGTATTGCAGCATCAGCGTGACATCGCCGACGGCGATCGCCAGCGCGCCGCCGGAGCCGCCTTCGCCGATGACCGTCGTGACGATGGGTATGCGCAGCCCCGCCATTTCGTACAGGTTGCGGCCGATCGCTTCCGATTGGCCGCGCTCCTCGGCGCCGATGCCCGGATAGGCGCCCGGCGTGTCGACGAACGTGTAGAGCGGCAGCCCGAACTTCTCGGCGAGCTTCATCAGGCGCAGCGCCTTGCGATAGCCCTCGGGGCGCGGCATGCCAAAGTTGCGGTGGATCTTCTCCTTGGTGTCGCGGCCCTTCTGGTGGCCGAGCACCATGCACGGCGCGCCGTTGAAGCGTGCCATGCCGCCGACGATCGCCGCGTCGTCGGCATACGTGCGGTCGCCCGCGAGCTCGCGAAAATCGGTGAACAGGCCGGCGACGTAGTCGAGCGTGTACGGGCGCTGCGGATGGCGCGCGACCTGTGCGATTTGCCACGCCGACAGCTTGCCGTAGATGTCCTTGGTGAGCTGTTGGCTCTTCTTCGACAGCCGTGCGATCTCGTCCGAGATGTCGACCGCCGAGTCTTCGTGGACAAAACGAAGCTCGTCGATCTTCGCCTGCAGCTCGGCGATCGGTTGTTCGAATTCGAGAAAGGTCTGTTTCATCGTCGGGGGCGCCGCGCATTCTACCTCTACCCAATCGCCGGACTCGCGGCGCGCCGGTGCGCCGCCACGCGCGTCGGGGCTGCGCGACGATGTCCGCGCTCGCAGCGGCGCCGGGTGCGCATGTGCTGGCCGAGCCGGCGACGCCGCGGGCGCTAGAATCGCGCGATCGGGAGGATTCGCATGCAGACGCACAGGATCGCGGTGATCGCCGGCGACGGCATCGGCAAGGAAGTCGTGCCGGAGGGGCAGCGCGTGCTCGAGGCCGTGGCGAAGCGCTTCGGCATCGACTGGCAGTTCACGCATTTCGACTGGAACTGCGACTACTACGCGCGCCACGGCAAGATGATGCCCGACGACTGGTTCGAGCAGCTGTCGACGCACCAGGCCATCTTCTACGGCGCCGTGGGCTGGCCGGCGACGGTGCCGGACCACGTGTCGCTGTGGGGCTCGCTGATCCAGTTCCGGCGCCGCTTCGACCAATACGTCAACCTGCGGCCCTGCCGGCTGATGCCGGGCGTGGCGTCGCCGCTGGCGGCGAGCAAGCCCGGCAGCATCGACTTCGTCGTGGTCCGCGAGAACACCGAGGGCGAGTACTCGTCGGTCGGCGGGCGGATGTTCGAGGGCACGCCGCGCGAGATGGTGTTCCAGGAGTCGGTGTTCACTCGCCACGGCGTCGATCGCGTGCAGAAGTTCGCGTTCGAGCTCGCGCGCGCGCGCCGCGCCAAGCACTTGACTTCGGCAACCAAATCCAACGGCATCGCGATCACGATGCCGTACTGGGACGAGCGCTTGCGCGCGATGGCAGCGCGTTACCCCGACGTCGCCACCGACCAGTTCCACATCGACATCCTGTGCGCGCACTTCGTCGCGCGGCCGCAGTTCTTCGACGTCGTCGTCGGCTCCAACCTGTTCGGCGACATACTGTCCGACCTGGGTCCCGCGGTATGCGGCACGATCGGCATCGCGCCGTCGGCGAACCTCAATCCCGAGCGCGACTTCCCGTCGTTGTTCGAGCCGGTGCACGGGTCGGCGCCGGACATTGCCGGCAAGGGCATCGCCAATCCGGTCGGGCAGATCTGGTCGGCGGCGTTGATGCTCGACTTTCTCGGCCATCGCGATGCAGGCGCGGCGGTGGTCGCGGCGATCGAGCGCGTGCTCGCCGATCCGCGCGCGCCGAAAACGCGCGACCTGGGCGGTAGCGCGACGACGGTCGAGGTGGGACGCGCGATCGCCGATGCAATCGGTTGAGCTGCCGCGCGCGCCGTCATTGCACGTGCGCGCGCACGGTGATCGCGCGCCGCGCCTTCAGTGGACAGTGCATCCAAGACCATGGACAATCGCCCGGTCGCATCGGTCGTACGCGCGCGGTCGCGGTCGTATGCGCGGCCCCGGCGGCGATGCCCCGGTCGATGATGAATTGCCCGCCGTCGCACGATCCCTTTCGCTGTCCGCGTTGACTGTCCAGAACCCTCACTCATGCTGATCGGCATCCCGCGTGAAACACGCACCGGCGAGACCCGCGTCGCCGCCACGCCCGAAACGGTGAAGAAGCTCGCGACCAGCGGCCAGCATGCGATCGTCGTCGAGCGCGGCGCGGGAATCTCGAGCAGCATCAATGACGCCGACTATGTCGCCGCCGGTGCGACGCTCGGCGGCGCCGCCGACGCACTCGGCGCTGACATCGTGCTCAAGGTGCGCGCGCCCGTTGCCGGCGAGCTTGCGCAGTTGAAGCGCGGCGCGATGCTTGTCGGCTTGCTCGATCCCTACGACGCCGCCGGCGTGGCGGCGATCGTCGCCAGCGGCGCCGACGCGTATGCACTCGAACGGCTGCCGCGCATTTCGCGCGCGCAGTCGATGGACGTGTTGTCGTCGCAGGCGAACATCGCCGGCTACAAGGCGGTGATCCTGGCCGCCAACGAATACGGCCGCTTCATGCCGATGCTGATGACCGCGGCTGGCACGGTGAAGGCGGCGCGCGTGCTGGTGATGGGCGTCGGTGTCGCCGGCTTGCAGGCGATCGCCACGGCGAAGCGTCTGGGCGCGGTGATCGAGGCGTCGGACGTGCGGCCGTCGGTCAAGGACCAGGTCGAGTCGCTCGGCGCGAAATGGGTCGACGTGCCCTACGAGACCGCCGAGGAGAAGGAGATCGCCGAAGGCGTCGGCGGTTATGCGCGGCCGATGCCGGCGACGTGGATGGCGCGGCAGGCGTCGATCATCGCCGAGCGCGTCAGGCAGATGGACATCGTCATCACCACGGCGCTGATACCGGGCCGGCCCGCACCGCGGCTGATCGACGCCGCCACCGTCGCGGCGATGAAGGCGGGCGCGGTGATCGTCGACCTTGCCGTCGAGCAGGGCGGCAACGTCGAAGGCTCGGTCGCCGGCGAAGTCGTCGACAGGAACGGCGTGCGCATCATCGGCCGCGCCAACCTGCCGGCGCTCGTTGCCGCCGACGCGTCGGCGCTCTACGCGCGTAACGTGCTCAATTTTCTCGCGTTGTCGCTGGACGTCAAGACCGGCACATTTGCGATCCCCGCCGACGACGAGATCGTCAAGGCGACGCGGCTCGCCGCCGCCTGATTTCAACCACCACTAAAGCTCCGCCATGACCGCAGGCGTCGATCCCATCGTCATCAACCTGATCGTGTTCGTGCTCGCCGTGTTCGTCGGCTATCACGTCGTGTGGAACGTCACGCCGGCGCTGCACACGCCGCTGATGTCGCTCACCAACGCGATTTCCGGAATCATCCTCGTCGGCGCGATGCTTGCCGCCGGTCCCGCGGTGTTCGACTGGGGCGGGTGGGTGGGCGTGCTGGCGGTGGCGCTGGCGTCGATCAACGTGTTCGGCGGCTTCCTCGTCACGCAGCGGATGCTCGAGATGTTCCGCCAGAAGGCGCCGAAGCAGCCCGCCGCCGGCAAGCACTGAGCGGCGACGATCCCATGAGCGCCAACCAAGTCGCCCTGTGGTACCTCGTCGCGTCAGTATTCTTCATCCTCGCGCTGAAGGGCCTGTCGCACCCGACCTCCGCACGCCGCGGCAACATGCTGGGCATCATCGGCATGGCGATCGCCGTCGTCGTCACGCTGGCGATCATCTACACGCACACGAAGAACGTCGGCATGATCCTCGCAGGCATCGCCGTGGGTGGCGCGATCGGCGCCGTGGTCGCGCGGCGCGTGCAGATGACGCAGATGCCCGAGCTCGTCGCGGCGATGCATTCGCTGGTGGGCCTCGCCGCGGTGCTGATCGCCGTGGCCGCGGTCAACAATCCGGCGGCGCTGGGATTGCACGTGCCGATTCCCACCGGTAACCGCATCGAGCTCTTCATCGGCACGTTCATCGGCGCGATCACGTTCTCCGGCTCGGTGATCGCGTTCGGCAAGCTGTCCGGGAAGATCCGCAGCGCGCCGGTCGTGTTCCCGTTCCAGCATTGGGTCAACCTCGCGATCGGCATCGCGATGGTTGCATTTGGTTTCCTGTTCTTTTTCGCGGCACCCGGCGCGCAGTGGCCGCCGTACATCGCGATGACCGCGCTCGCATTCCTGCTGGGCGTGCTGATCATCATCCCCATCGGCGGCGCCGACATGCCGGTGGTGATCTCGATGCTCAACAGCTACTCGGGCTGGGCGGCGGCCGGCATCGGCTTCTCGCTCGGCAACCCGATGCTGATCATCGCCGGATCGCTGGTCGGCAGCTCGGGCGCGATCCTGTCGTACATCATGTGCAAGGCGATGAACCGCTCGTTCATCAGCGTGATCCTCGGCGGTTTCGGTGGCGAGACCGCCGCCGTTGCGGCCGACGACGGCAAGAAGTCGGTCAAGACGGGCAGCGCCGACGACGCCGCGTTCATCATGGGCAATGCCGAGAGCGTGATCATCGTGCCGGGCTACGGCCTCGCCGTCGCGCGCGCCCAGCATGCCGTCAAGGAGCTCGCCGCCAAGCTCCGCGACAAGGGCGTCAGCGTCAAGTACGCGATCCATCCCGTCGCCGGGCGGATGCCGGGGCACATGAACGTGCTGCTCGCCGAAGCCGAAGTGCCGTACGACCAGGTGTTCGAAATGGAGGACATCAACGGCGAGTTCGGCACCACCGATGTGGCGCTGATCCTGGGCGCCAACGACGTCGTCAATCCACTCGCCGAGCAGAAGGGCAGCCCGATCTACGGCATGCCGATCCTCGAGGCGTACAAGGCGCGTACGGTGATCGTCAACAAGCGCTCGATGGCGTCGGGCTACGCCGGACTCGACAATCCACTGTTCTACATGGACAAGACGATGATGGTGTTCGGCGATGCGAAGAAGGTCGTGGAAGATCTCGTGAAAGCCATCGAATGACCGGGCGCCGGCGCACCCCTTACGCGGTGTCCGAGTCACCCGGCGGCAGCGCGTGCAACGAATCGGCCGCCGCGCAAAGGATCAAGGGCCTGCAGGACCTCGTCCGCAACCGGATCGTCGCCGCGGCGCCGCAATTGACGGCCGGCTTGCTCTGAGCGCCGGATCCGCATGACCGATTTCGCGTTGCCGGCAGGGCGCCTCGTGCGCCGACCCGCGTTCTGGGTCGCGTACGCGGTGCTCGCCATGTTCGCGCTGGCGCTGGCATGGAAGCTTTTCCCGACGGCGATTCCGATTGTCAACGTCGACATCTCGATGTCGCGCGACCAGGCGATCACGCAGGCGCGCGTGGTCGCCGGGCGTCTCGAGCTCGCGCCGCCGGATGCGCGCGCCGCGGTGCAGTTCGCCAGCGACGGCGCCGCGCAGAACTACGTCGAGCTCGAAGGCGGCGGCAAGCCGGCGTTCGCCGCGCTGGTGCGCGGCGAGCTCTACTCGCCGTACTGGTGGGACGTGCGCCTGTTCACCATCGGCGCCATTCCCGAGGTGAAGATCCTCTTCACGCCGCAGGGCGTGCCCTACGGCTTCGGCCGTGTTGTCGCCGAGAAGTATGTGCGCGACGACGCGACCAAGGCGATCGGCGCCGACGCCGCGCGCGCGCTCGCCGAGACCCGCGCGCATGACGACTGGCACGTCGACTTTGGCGCGTGGAAGTTCCTCGAGCAATCCGAATTCACCCAAACGACCGGACGCGTCGACCATGTGTTCACCTACCAGCGCGACGAGCGCCTCGGTGACGCGCGCGTGCGGATGCGATTGGGAACTGCAGGCGATGAGCTGGTCGCGGTGCGGCGCTACGTGTTCATTCCCGACGCGTTCTCGAGGCGCTTCGCGGAAATGCGCAGCGCCAACGAGACGATCGCCAATGTCGCGTCGCTCGTCGCCGGGTTGGTGTATGGGATCGGCGGCCTGATCGTCGCGGCGATGTGGCTTGCGCGCAAGCGGATGCTGCTGCCCAAGCCCGCGTTCATCGCCGGCGGGATCGTCGGCGGGCTGATGGGATTGATGCTGCTCGCCGCGACCACCGGTGCGTGGTTCACGTTCGATACCGCGAAGTCGCAGAGCACGTTCTGGGCGGGCCAGGTGGGCGGCGCCATCGCGGTGATGCTCGGCGGCGCGCTCGGCTACGGCCTCGTATTCATGACCGCGGAGGGCCTTTCCCGCGCTGCTTTCGGCTGGCAGCCGCAGCTCTGGAAGCTGTGGTCACGCGAAGGCGGCGCATCGCTGCAGACCGCCGGACGCACCGCCGGTGGCTACCTGTTCATCCCGATCGAGCTGGCGCTGGTCGCGGTCTTCTACTACGTCACCAACAAGTATTTCAACTGGTGGCAGCCATCGTCGGAAATGACCGATCCCAACGTGCTGTCGTCGGCGATACCGGCGCTGGCGCCGATCGCCTTGTCGCTGCAGGCGGGATTCATGGAGGAATGCCTGTTCCGCGCGGTGCCGCTGTCGCTCGGCGCGCTGATCGGCGCGCATTTCGGCAGGAAGCGCGCCGGCATCGCGATCGCATTCGTGCTGCAGGCGCTGGTATTCGGCGCGGCGCACGCCAACTACCCGGGCTTTCCGTCGTACTCGCGCCTGGTCGAGCTGATCGTCCCTTCGATGATCTGGGCAGCGATCTTCCTGCGCTTCGGCCTGCTGCCGACCATCCTGCTGCATGCCTGTTTCGACCTGTCGCTGTTCGCGATTCCGATATTCCTGGTCGACGCGCCGGGCGCATGGCTGCAGCGCGCGCTGATCGTCGCTGCCGGCCTCGTGCCGCTCGCCGTCGTGCTGGCGCGGCGCGCGCAGGCGCGCGCGTTCAGCGAGCTGCCGCGCACGCTGCGCAACGACGCGTGGCGCCTGGGCGACATCGCCGTCGAGGAGCGCGCACCCGCGGCGACCGCGGACGACCCGTCGGCGCGCGCGCGCGCCTTCGTGCGCGCGCTGCCGTGGCTCGGCATCGTCGGATTGATCGTATGGCTCGTCACCGCGCCGTTCCGCGGCGACGTCGGCGGCCTCGCGTTGTCGCGCGCCGCGGCGAGCGCCGCCGCCGATGCCGCGCTGCAGGCGCGCGGCGTCGCGCTGCCCGGCGACTGGACGCGCTCGTCGGCGATCCGCCTCGCCAGCGAGGACGGCTCGTGGACCGCGCATCGCTTCGTCTGGCAGGAAGGCGGACCGGACGTGTATCGCGCCGTCGTCGGCCACACGCTTCCCGGTCCGTTGTGGGCGGTGCGCTATGCGCGCTTCACCGGCGACGTCGTCGATCGTGCCGAGGAGTGGCAGGTGACGGTGAACGGCGACGGCAGCATTCGCCAGGTCACGCACGTGCTGCCTGAAGGCCGCGCCGGCGCGACGCTGTCGCGCGCGGGTGCGCAGGCGCGCGCCGATGCCGAATTGCGCGCGCGCTTCGGCGTCGAACCGGCGACGCTGAAGCCGATTGCCGCCAGCGATCGCGCGCGTCCCGCGCGCACCGACTGGTCGTTCCTGTGGACCGATCCGCGCATCAGCGTCGGCAAGGACGGCGAGGCGCGCCTGCAGGTGTCCGTCGACGGCGACGAAGTCACGAGCTCCGGCCGCGCGATATTCATTCCCGAGGCCTGGCTGCGCGCCGAAAGTGCGCGCGATGGCGACTGGGCCACCGCCAAGATGGCGATGGGGATCCTGGTCGCCTGCGCGGGCATCGCCGCGCTGTTCCTCGGCGTCAGGAATTTCGCGCGCTCGCGCACCGACATGCACGCCGCGCGTGTGGTCGGCGTCGTCGTTTTCGCGACCATGCTGGTCGGGTTCGCCAACAGCTGGCCCACACTCGCCAGCCGGCTGTCGACCACGGACCCGGTGGCGACGCAGATTGCACTGCGCATCGGCGGCATCGCCGTTGCTGCCGTGCTGCTGGCGCTGTTCGTCGGCATGATCGCGGGCGTGGCGAGCTTCGCGATTCGCAGCACGAAGCCGCAGCCGGTCACGCGCGGCTTGGCACCGTGGCAGGCGGGCATGGCGGCGGCGTTCGCCGTGGCCGGATTCGCGTCGCTGCTGACGGCTTTGGCGCCGCAGCTCGCGCCACGCTGGCCATCCCTCGGCTTCGAGAACAGCGCGGTGCCCGCGCTTGCCGCGCTGCTGGCGGGTTTCGGCTACCTGCGCGAAGTCGTGCTCGCGCTGTTCGTACTGTTCGTGCTGCAGCGGATCACCGCGGACTGGACCCGGCGCGTGTGGGTGATCGCGCTGCTGCTGATCCTGCTGTACGCGATCCCGGCGCTCGGCGCGCGCGACATTTCCGCGGCGCTTGCGTCGGGGCTCGCCGCCGGCCTGATCGCCACCGCGGTGGTGCTGTGGTTGTTCCGCTTCGACGCGCGCGCGCTGCCGGCGTACGTGGCGACGATGATGACGCTCGGCACCGCGCTCGGCACCGCGCAAAAGGGTGAGCTGGTCGCGTGGGCGTGGTTCGCGCTGACGCTCGCCGTCTACGTTGCGCTTGCAGTGGCGGTCACGCGCTGGATCAGCCGGCCGATCCCCGACACCGCCGTCACTTCACCGACGCCCACATCGGGATGACCCAGTTGTCGGGGCGGTGCTGCACGCTGACGTTGGCGCGCGACGCCCACGGAATCACCTGGCGGTGCAGCGGCAGGTGGTTGATCTCGGCGTTGTGCGCGAGGAACGCCTGGTGGATCAGGTCGAGGCGTTCAGTGGCGTTCATGTCCACCTTGATGCGCGCGGTCAACGCGTCGACGCGCGCGTTGCTGTAACGGCCGTAGTTGAAGTCGCCGTCACCCTTGCCGTTGTGCGTCGCCAATACCGGCTGCAGGATGAAGATCGCGTCGGTCGCGGCTCCGCCCCAGCCCAGCATGTAGAGGCTCGTGTCGTTCTTCTCGAGCTTGGGGAAATACACGGCGCGCGGCATCGCGTTGACGCGCGTCGCCACGCCGATCTGCGCCCACATCGCCGCCAGCGCCTGACAGATCTTCTCGTCGTTGACATAGCGGTTGTTGGGGCAATCGAGCGTCACCTCGAAGCCCTGCGGATAGCCGGCGTCGGCGAGCAGCATTTTCGCCGCCGCGCGGTCGAACGGCAGGCGCTTCTCGATCTCGGGCGTCGTCATTTCCGGCCCGGGCGACATCGCGCCGGTGGGACGCGCGAGGCCGCGCATCGTCGTCCTGCGTATCGCGTCGATGTCGATCGCGCGATAGAGCGCTTCGCGCACGCGGCGGTCCTTGAACGGGTTCCTGCCCTTGACGTTGGAATAGAGCAGCTCGTCGCGCTGCTGGTCCATGCCGATGAACACGATGCGGTTCTCGACGCCTTCGAGCACCTTGACGCCCGCGGTCTTCGCAAGCCGTGGCACGTCCTGCGGCGGCGGATCGTTGACCAGGTCGACCTCGCCCGAGATCAGCGCGGCGACGCGCGTCGCGTCGGACACGATCGGCAGGTAGTCGACCTCGTCGACGTTGCCCTCGAAGCGCCCGGCCTTGATGCCCCACCAGTCGGGGTTCTTCTTCAGCACGGTCTTCACGTCGGGCTGGCGCGACACCAGCATGTAGGGCCCGGTGCCGTTGGCCTCGCGCGCGGTCACCATGTCCTCCTTCTGCGTAAAGTTTTGCGGCGTCATCGCGCGGTTCTTCTCGCACCACGCGCGCGACATGATGTTGATCGTCACCGTGTGCTCGAGCATCGCCGGATTCGGGCCCGGCGTCGTGAATTCCACGGTGAGGTCGTCGATCTTCTTCGGCACGCCGGCCTGGTTGGCGTAGGCGCGCAGCTGCGACGACGGCGCCTTCGCGCGCTCGAAGCTGAAGACGACGTCGTCGGCGGTGAACGCCGTGCCGTCGTGGAAGCGCACGCCGGGGCGCAGCTTGAACCGCCACGTCGTCGGATTGACCTGCGTCCACGACTGCGCGAGCGCCGGCACGATCTTCATGTCGTGGTCGCGCGTGACCAGGAACTCGTAGACGAGTGAATTGACGTTGTTGGTGAGGTTCTCGTTCTGCGAGTGCGGATCGGTGGTGTTGATGTCGCCGCGTCCAGCCCAGCGCAGCGTGACCGCGTCGGCGTGCGCCGCGCACAGCGCGAGCGTGGCGAGGAGCAGGGCGACCTTGGCGTGGCGGGGCATGGTTTCTCCGTTCGAGCGTGAGCGTGGACGATTGCACGCGTGAGTGCATCGCGTCAACCGCGGTGCCGGTAAAATGCGTGATGCAAGCTCCCCGGCGACCGACTCCCGCAACGTCCGCAACGCCCATCGCCGATCGTCGATTGCGCGCTGCACCGCGACGCGGCGAAGCCGACCTTTGACCCCACCTCCTGCCCAAGCCGCTCCGGCGCGCCGTGCATCGCTGCGTGACGCCGACCTCGTCGAAGCCCTCGCCGCAGCGATGACCGCCGACGTGCCGCGCCTCGCGCGTCGCATCGCCAGCCTGCCGGCGGGCGAGCGCGGCGAC
This sequence comes from Betaproteobacteria bacterium, assembly GCA_040006455.1. Classification (GTDB taxonomy): domain Bacteria; phylum Pseudomonadota; class Gammaproteobacteria; order Burkholderiales; family Casimicrobiaceae; genus VBCG01. The sequence goes on from JBDTWY010000005.1 coordinate 91,039, forward strand.
GCCGCGCGCGCGCGCGTGCGCCAGGCGATCGAAGCGTCGGTCGAACGCGCGCGCGCGCGTGCCGCGCGCAAGCCGCGCATCGAATATCCGCCGGAATTGCCGGTCGCGCAGCGTGCCGACGACATCGCCGCCGCCATTCGCGCGCATCCGGTGATCATCGTCAGCGGCGAGACGGGATCGGGCAAGACCACGCAGTTGCCGAAGATCTGCCTCGCCGCCGGCCGTGGCGCGCGCGGCCTGATTGGCCACACGCAGCCGCGCCGGATCGCCGCGCGCGCGGTCGCGGAGCGCATCGCCAGCGAGCTTCACACCGAAATCGGCGCCGACGTCGGCTACAAGGTGCGCTTCACCGACCACACGCGCGCCGACGCGTTCGTCAAGCTGATGACCGACGGCATCCTGCTCGCCGAGACGCAGGGCGATCGCGACCTGTCGCACTACGACACGATCATCGTCGACGAGGCGCACGAGCGCAGCCTCAACATCGACTTCCTGCTCGGCTACCTGAGGCAGCTGCTCGCGCGCCGCGCCGACTTGAAGGTGATCATCACCTCGGCGACGCTCGACGCGACGCGTTTCGCCGCGCATTTCGCCGACGCCGGCACGCCGGCGCCGGTGATCGAGGTGTCGGGACGGATGTACCCGGTGGAGCTCCGCTACCGCGCCGCCGGCGAAGGCGAGGAGGCGGACGATGAGGAGGAGCTGGAGGAGGCGATCGTTGACGCCGCGGAGACGCTGTGGCACGAAGGTCCTGGCGACATCCTCGTATTCCTGCCCGGCGAGCGCGAGATCCGCGAGACCGCCGACCTGATGCGCCGCGCGTTTGCGCGACGTCCCTATGCGAGCGTCGTCGAAGTGCTGCCGCTGTTTGCGCGGCTGTCGGTGGCGGAGCAGCGCCGCGTGTTCGCGACGTCGCAGGGCCGCAGGGTCGTGCTCGCCACCAACGTCGCCGAGACGTCGTTGACGGTGCCCGGCATCCGCTACGTGATCGACAGCGGGCTCGCGCGCATCAAGCGCTATTCGCTGCGCAACAAGACGACGCTGCTGCAGATCGAGAAAGTGTCGCAGGCGTCGGCGAACCAGCGCGCCGGCCGCTGCGGCCGCGTGCAGGACGGCATCTGCGTGCGCCTCTACGGCGAGGACGATTACCGCAGCCGGCCTGCGTACACCGAGCCCGAGATCCTGCGCAGCTCACTGGCGTCGGTGATCCTGCGCGCCGCGGCGCTCGACCTCGGTGCCGTCGAGGACTTCCCTTTCGTCGAGGCGCCGACGTCGCGCGCGATCACCGATGGCTACCAGTTGCTGCAGGAACTCGGCGCCGTCGACGACGCACGCGCGCTGACGCCGCTCGGCCGCGAGCTCGCGCGGCTGCCACTCGACCCGCGCATCGGCCGGATCCTCTTCGCCGCGCGCGACCACGGCAGCGTCGCCGAGGCGCTGGTGATCGCCAGCGCGCTCGCGGTCCCCGACCCGCGCGAGCGTCCGCACGACCGGCGCCAGGCCGCCGACCAGGCGCACCTGCGGTTTCGCGACGAGCGCAGCGATTTCCTGTCGCTGATCGCGTTGTGGGAGTTCTTCGCCGACCTGTCGCGGCAGGGACTTTCGCATCGCCGGCGCGTCGACGCCTGCCGTGCGCAATTCGTGTCGTTCCTGCGCCTCACCGAATGGCGCGAAGTGCATGCGCAGCTCGTGTCGCAGCTCGAGGAGGCGGGGTGGACGTGGCACAAGGCGTTGCCGTCGGCGATCGACGCGCAGCGCAACGCCGACGTCCATCGCGCGCTGCTGGCGGGATTGCTGTCCAACATCGGCATGCGCGGCGACGATGCCGACGGCTATGCGGGCGCGCGCGGCATCCGCTTCGTGCTGCATCCGTCGTCGGCGCTCGCCAAGGCGAAGCCGAAATGGGTGCTGGCGGCCGAGCTCACCGAAACCACTCGGCTGTACGCGCGCTGCGCGGCGAAGGTCGAGCCGGACTGGATCGAAGCGGTGGCCGGCGATCGCGTCAGCCGCGACTATTTCGACGCGCACTGGGACGTCAAGCGCGGCGAAGTCGTGGCGAGCGAGCGCGTGCAGCTGTACGGTCTCACGCTGGTGGCGCGGCGGCCGGTGAGCTTCGGCGCGATCGACGCCGGTGAGGCGCACGACGTGTTCGTCCGCGACGCGCTGGCGCTGGACGCGCTCGGCGCCGACGCGCCGTTTCTCGCCCACAACCGCCAACTGATCGCGGCCGTGGCCGAGCTCGAGCACAAGGCGCGGCGCCAGGACGTCCTCGTCGACGAGGACGCGCGCGCGGCGTTCTATGCGGCGCGCGTGCCGCGCGACATCCACACGCGCGCGCAGTTCGAGACGTGGCGCAAGGACGCCGAGCGGCGCGAGCCCGAGCTGCTGCACATGACGCGCGATGCGCTGATGCTGCACGCCGCCGCGGCGGTGACCGAGGAGCAATATCCGCAGTCGATCACGATGGCGATGGCGGGAACGGTGCTGCCGCTCAAGTACCGTTTTGCGCCCGGACATCCGCTCGACGGACTGACGCTCACCGTGCCGCTGGCCTTGCTGAACCAGCTCGACGACGATCGGCTGTCGTGGCTGGTTCCCGGCATGCTGCGCGAAAAGCTGAGCTTGGTGATGAAGGCGCTCCCGAAGTCGTTGCGCAACCGGCTGATGCCGATCCCCGACCACGTGACGGCGTTCCTCGACGCCGTGGCTGCCCGCGACGTGCACGTCAACGACGCGTTGCGCGATTACGTGCGCCGCACTTTGCGCGAGCCGCTGGAGCGCGCGGTGCTGGATGCAATCGACCTGCCGGTGCACCTGCGCGTCAACGTCGCCGTCGTCGACGCCGCGGGCAAGGAGCTCGCCAGCGGCCGCGATGTCGCCGCGTTGCGGCGCGAACTGGGCGATGCCGCGCAGATGACGTTTGCCGCCGGCGAGCCGGCGTTCGAGCGTAGCGGCATCACGCATTGGGATTTCGGCGCGTTGCCGCCGTCGCTGACGCTGGCCCGCGACGGCGCGCGCGTGACCGGCTATCCGGCGCTGGTCGACGAAGGCGCCGGCGTGTCGCTGACGCTGCTCGACACCGAGGCGGCGGCAGGCGTGTCGACGCGGCGCGGCGTCGTGCGCCTGATCGGCTTCGCGCTGAAGGACGCGCTGCGCGGCTACGCCAAGGGCACGCCGGCGTTTACCGCGGCGGCGCTGCTATTGCGCGGCACGATTGCGCCGGACGTGTTGCTCGCCGACGCGCTCGCGGCAATCGCAGATCGCGCGTTCATCGGTGACGACGCGTTGCCGCGCGACGAGGCCGCTTTCGTCGAGCAGGTGAAGCGTGCGCGCACCCGGCTGCCCGCCGTGGCCGAGCACGCGTTCCGGCTGCTCGGCGAGATTGCTGCGGCGCATCAAACGCTGGGCCAGCGTCTCGCGACGCCGGGCGCGACGCACGCGCGCTTGCAGGTCGACGTGCGCGCGCAGCGCGATGCGCTCGTCCATCCCGGTTTCTTGGCGGCGACGCCATGGGCGCATGCGACGCAGATCCCGCGCTACCTGGCGGCGCTGGCGCGGCGCATCGCCAAATTCGCCGAGCGCGCCGAGCGCGATGCCCAGCATGCCGAGCACGTCGCGCAGTGGTGGCGGCGCCACCAGCAGCGGCTCGACGCCGACCGCAAGTCGGGGCGCGACGACCCCGCGCTGGAGGAATTTCGCTGGTTGCTCGAGGAGCTCAGGGTGTCGCTGTTCGCCCAGGAGCTCAAAACGCCCTATCCGGTGTCGTTCAAGCGGGTGGAAAAGGCATGGGCGGCGCTTTCCGGGCGCTGAATCGCTTCCGGGGGACCGGTGGGCGTGCTAGAGTAATTTGGCACGTTTGTGCGCCAAGCTCATGACGCGCTTGGGATGCGCCGGAAGCCGGCCCGTTCCCATACGTCCACGATGAATGCGCGCACGCGTCCCCCGTTATCCGATGAACGCGACCAACAGAAACGCTGCCGTGAAGAGACAGCTTCCGCGAGACTTGGCCAAGGCCCTGTCCGATTGCCGCGACTTGGCGATCCATAGGCTGCAACTATCGTTTTCGGCGATGTTCGACCGCATCAGCGACCTGTTGATGGAGCGTGCGAGCAAGTCCGACATCCGCGCCGAGCAGTCGCTGTACCTCGACGCGCGCGGCGCGCTCAAGACCGAGCGTGCGGCGCTGATGACCGAGTTCGAAAAGGGCCTGCGCAAGCGCGTCGACGACCGCATCGCCGGGCGCGAGGAGCGGCTCGAGTTCGCGACGTCGGACGTCGATCCCAGCAAGCTGACGCTGGTCGACACCACGGCGATGGACGAGTCGGTGCTGACCGGCAACATCACGCGCATTGTCGAGAACGCCTGCCACGACGAATTGAGCGAATTCAACCGCTGCGTCGGCTACCTGCTCGGCAAGCCGGGGCTCGAGACCGACTCCAACCCGCTGGCGCCGCAGATCATCGTCGGCGCGTTCGCCGAGGCGCTGAAGGAAATCAAGGCCGACAAGGCGATCAAGTTCCAGATCCTGAAGGAGCTGAACCAGGCGTCGCTCGGCGACCTCGCGGCGATCTACGCCGACCTGAACCAGCACCTGGTCAACCTGCGGATCATTCCCGCGACGACAGCGCGCGGCAAGATCGTCAATCGCGGCTCCCCGACCGATCGCACGCGCCCGCAACAACCTCCGGCGGCACCCGACGCGCCGCCGCAACCACCGCAGCCACCCGCCGCCGGTCCCGAAGTCGACATGATGGCGTTGTTCAAGCGCATGTTCGGCGGCGGCGCGGCGGCGGCAATGGCATCGCAGCGCGGCCCGCCGGCGCAGCCTCAATCGTCGTCGATGGCGGCTGCGCAGCAACCGCAGGTGGGTGAAGGCGCCGGCTATCCGTCGATCGACCCGGCGATGATGCTCGCGCAGGCCGCGGCCGCCGCGGCCGCGTCCAGCGGCGAGAGCACCTTCGCGCCGATGCGCACGACGGCATCCGGCTACGTGCCGGGTGCGCCGATCATCGCCACGCATTCGCTGCACGAGGGACTCAACCGGCTGCAGGCTGGACAGGTCAACTTCGAAGTCGACGGCGCCAGCGTTGCCTTCGCGGGCATTCCGCAGGGCCTGCACAACGTATTGCGCGACCTGCAGGAGTCGCAGCTCGGACACAGGGCCAACCAGCTCGAATCGATGACGATCGAGATGGTGGCGATGCTGTTCGACTTCATCTTCGACACGCGCGACCTGCCGGATGGCATCAAGGCGCTGCTCGCGCGGCTGCAGATCCCGGTGCTGAAGGCGGCGATGCTGGACGGCGCGTTCTTCGCCAGGAAATCGCACCCGTCGCGCCTGCTGGTCAACGACCTCGCGCGCGCGGGACTGGGCTGGTCGCCGGTCAGCGGTCAGGACGACCCGCTCTACCGCAAGCTCGAGGCGATCGTCCACCGCGTGCTCGACGGCTTCGACAACGACCTGTCGATCTTCGACGAGCTGCGCCAGGACCTGCAGCAATTCCTCGCCGAGGAAGAATCGGCGGCGGAAGCGAACATCGCCAACACTGCCGAAGAAATCAACCGGCGCGATCGCCACGAGATCGCCGACGCCGTCTCGAAAAGCGAGATCGAGCGGCGCATCGACCGTTCGCCAGTGCCGAATTTCCTTGCCAATTTCCTGCGTCAGCGCTGGCTCGCGACACTCGACTACGTCTACGTGCACGACGGCGAGGACAGCGAGGCATGGGGCTCGGTGCTGACGACGCTCGAGGACCTCGTTTGGAGCGTGCAGCCGAAGAAGACCACCGAGGATCGCAAGCACCTGGTGGCGATGCTGCCGTCGCTGCTGAAGCGCATGAACGTGGGTGGGCAGAACCTGCCATGGCCGGCCGAGGATCGCGAGCACTTCATGTCGAACCTCGTCGAGGCGCACGCGGCGGCGGTCAAGCCGTCGCTCGCGAGCGTCGAGTCGCCGATCGCGGCGGTGGCCGAGCAGGCGATGCTGCAGGCCGAGATAGCGAAGGCGGCGGGCGACGAGAACACGGCGCGCAAGGCGCGCGCGCTCGCCGAGGCGATGACCTTGGCCGAGCCGCTACCGGAGCCGGAGATTGCCGAATCGATCGACGACGACTATCTCGAGATCGCCCGCAGCCTCGAGCGCGGCATGTGGATCGAGTTCGAGGACGAGGACGGGCATCTCGCGTTCGCCAAGCTCGCGTGGGTGAGCCCGTTGCGCGGCACGTACCTGTTCACCAATCGACAGGGCCAGAAGGCGTTGTCGATGACGGCCGAAGAGTTGGCAGAGCGCTTCCGCGCCGACAAGGCGCGACTGGTCGAAGTCGAGCCGCTGATCGACCGCGCATTCACCAGCGTGATCACGCACTTCGAGGAAAAGATGGTCGAACGGGCGGCGTGAGCGGGGACGCGCACCCGCCAACGGCCGATGTGCAGGGCCGCTGGTTCGACGACCTGGCGCTCGGCGATCACTTCACGTCGGCGATCACCGTCACCGAGACGCATCTCGTCACCGGCGCCGGGCTCATCGGCGACTACAACCCGCTGCACGTCGACGAGACCTTCGCGCGCGCGTCGCGCTACGGCGCGCGCATCCTGCACGGCGTGCTGACCGGTGCGCTGATGGGCGGCCCGATCGGCATGATCTTCCACGGCACGGCGATCGCCTACCTCGAGCACGCGACGCGCTTCCTCGCGCCGGTGCACATCGGTGACACGCTGACGACGGCCTGGACGGTGGCGGAGCTGGTGCCAAAGCCCAAGCACGGCGCCGGCATCGTCGCCATGAGCGCGTCCGCGCGCAACCAGCACGGCGTGGTCGTCGCCGAAGGCAACGGCAAGGTGATGGTGCGCGCGCGTCAACCTGACTCGATCGCGGGCATGCCGGCCAACGCGCTGGCGCACTCACCGACGAGCCGCGGCCCGCGATAGACGAGGCCGGTGTAGAGCTGCACCAGCGTGGCGCCGGCGTCGATCTTGGCACGTGCGTCGTCGCCCGACAGGATGCCCCCGACGCCGATGATCGGCAGTGCGCCGTCGAGTGCGCGGGCCAGCGTGCGGATCACGTGATTGGACGGCTCGAATAACGGCCGGCCCGACAGGCCGCCGGCTTCGTCGGCATGCGCGAGTCCCGCCACCGTGGCACGCGCGATCGTCGTGTTGGTGGCGACGACGGCGTCGATGTCATGCGCGACCAGCGCGCCTGCGACGCGCTGAATCGCCGCATCGTCGAGGTCGGGCGCGATCTTGACCGCCAGCGGCACGCGCCGACCGTGGCGCTGCGCGAGGCGCTGGCGCGCGCCGGCAAGCGTCGCCAGCAACGCGTCGAGCGCCGCGTCGGCCTGCAGCTCGCGCAGGCCGCTGGTGTTGGGCGAGCTGATGTTGACGGTGACGTAGTGCGCGTGCGCGTAGACCGCGTCGAGGCACTTCACGTAGTCGTCGGCGGCGCTCGCATTGGGCGTGTCGAAGTTCCTGCCGATGTTGATGCCGAGCACCCCGCGGTAGCCAGCGCGCGTGACGTTGGCGACGAGCGCGTCGACGCCGTCGTTGTTGAAGCCCAGCCGGTTGACCAGCGCATCGGCGGCGGCGAGCCGCCACATCCGTGGCCGCGCGTTGCCGGATTGCGGGCGCGGGGTCACCGTGCCGACCTCGATGAAGCCGAAGCCGAGCGTCGCCAATCCGGCGAGGTGCGCGGCGTTCTTGTCGAGCCCCGCGGCGAGGCCCACGCGGTTGGGAAAGTCGACTCCCATCGCGGTGACTGGAGACGGCGCGGCGCGGCGCGCCGTCAAGCGTGCGAGCCCCGTGCGCGCGGCGGCGTCGAGCGCCGCGAACGCCGCCGCATGCGCGCGCTCGGGGTCGAGCGCGAACAACAGCGGGCGCAACAGCGGATAGAGCATCGCCAGACTCGTTTGCGAAGGCGCGCGATGATAACATCGCCGCGCATGAAACGATTGGTACTGATCCTGGCGCTCGCGTTCGCGTTGCCGTCTTACGCACGCAAGACCGATGGCCCCTACGTGAACCGCGACGACGTGCGCGCGTTCGCGCGCGAGGCCGCGGCGGAGACCGGGTTATCGCGCGCGGCGATCGAAGGCGCGCTCGCCGGCGCGCGCTACCAGCCGAAGATCGTCGAGCTGATGAACCGGCCGCTGCTGGCGCCGCCCAAGTGGTTCGAGTATGCGCCGCAATTCCTCAACGCGGATCGCATCGCCGCCGGCGTCGCGTTCTGGGATGCCAATGCGTCGCTGCTGGCGCGCGCGGAGGCGCAATTCGGCGTGCCGGCGGAAATCATCGTCGCCATCGTCGGCGTCGAAACCTACTGGGGGCGCGTCACCGGACGCTATCGCGCGCTCGATGCGCTGGCGACGCTCGCGTTCGACTATCCGCGTCGCGCGGCGTTCTTCCGCGGCGAGCTCAAGCAATTCCTGCTGCTCGCGCACGAACAGCACCGCGCGCCGGCGGCGATGCAGGGATCGTTCGCCGGCGCGATGGGCTTGCCGCAGTTCATGCCCGGCAGCTACCGCAACTTCGCGGTCGACTTCGACGGCGACGGCCGGATCGACCTGTGGAACGGCGCCGCCGACACGATCGGCAGCGTCGCCAACTTCCTCGTGCGGCACGATTGGGCGGCGGGGCAGCCGGTGTTGCTGCCGGCGAGCGTCGACGATAGCGCACGCGATGCGCTGCTGCGCCGTCTCGACGGCGGCATCAGCGAACGGCGCGCGCTCGAGGCGTGGCAGCAGGAAGGCGTCGCGGTGAAAGACCTGCCGCCGACGCTCGATGCGGCACCGGTGGGGATCCTGCTGCTCGAGGAGGGCGCCGACGCGTCGAGCCTCTGGCTCGCTTGCAACAACTTCTACGTGATCACGCGCTACAACAAGAGCCGGCTGTATGCGGCCGCGGTGTGGCGGCTCGCCGCGGCGGTCAAGGCCATGCGTCAGCGCGACGCTGCCTTGCGCGCGTGCGCGATGAGCGCGCGCGTCGATGCGTCGGTGGCTTCCGGCAGCGCGGATCCGTCGCGCAGCGCCGCGATGATCGGCTGCGCCAGCGACTTGCCGAGCTCGACGCCGAACTGATCGAAGGAGTTGATGCCGTACAGGCATCCTTCGACGAACGTGCGGTGTTCCCACAGCGCGATCAGCGTGCCCAGGTGCCATGCATCGAGGCGCGGCAGCATCAGCGTCGTCGACGGCCTGTCACCGGGACAGCGATGCGCGGCGTCGCCCGCGCGTCCCTGCATCAGTGCCTGCGCCTGCGCGATCGCGTTGGCGACGAGCAGCGTCTGCTGGTCGTCGATGCCGTCGCGCGCCGCGATGGGCACGATGAATTCGACCGGCACCCGGTGCGTACCCTGGTGCAACCACTGGAAGAACGCGTGCTGGCCGTCGGTGCCGGCACCGCCCCACAGCGCCGCCTCGGTCGCGCCGTCTACCGGCTCGCCATCGCGCGTGACGCTCTTGCCGTTGCTCTCCATCGTCAGCTGCTGCAGGTACGCCGGCAACAGCGCCAGCGCGCGCGCGTACGGCACGACCAGGCGCTGGTCGTGGCTCATCGCGCGCACGTTCCACCAGTCGACGAGCGCCATCAGCACCGGCACGTTGGCGGCGAGCGGCGCGTGCGCGAAATGCGCATCCATCGTCGCGGCGCCGGCGAGCATCGCGTCGAAAGCGTCGGCGCCACAGGCGATGGCGATCGCGAGCCCGGCCGCCGACCACAGCGAGTAGCGTCCGCCGACCCAGTCCCACATCGGCAGCACGGCGTCGTCGGCAACGCCGAATGCACGCGCGGCCGCGGTGTTCGCGGTGACGGCGATGAAATGCGCGGTGACGTCGTCGCGGCCGAGTCCGCGCACCAGCCATCGTCGCGTGCTGTGCGCGTTGGCCAGCGTTTCCTGCGTGGTGAATGTCTTGGAGACGACGACCGCGAGCGTCGTCGCCGGGTCGAGCGGCGCGAGCGCGCGCGCAAGGTCATCGGGATCGACGTTCGACACGAAATGCACGGGGACCGGCGGCGGCGAGCGCGGATCGGCGAGCGCGTCGCAGGCGAGGCGCGGGCCGAGGTCGCTGCCGCCAATGCCGATGGCGACGACATCGCGGATCGACGCACCGGTAGCGCCGTGCCGCGCGCCCGCGCGCAGCGCGCCGGACAGCTCGCGCATCCGCGCCCGCACCGCGCGCACGTCGCGCATCACGTCGTGGCCATCGATCAGCATCGGTGCGTCGCCCGCCGCGCGCAATGCCGTGTGCAGCGCGGGACGACCTTCACTCAGGTTCACCTTTTCGCCGGCGAGCAGCGCGCCGATCCACTGTGTCAAGCCAATCGACTCGGCATGCGCGACCAGCAGCGACAGCGCCTCCGGCGTGATGCGCTGCTTCGACAGGTCGACGCGTACGCCTTCGCATGCGAACGTGAGGCGCTCGGCACGCGCGGCGTCGCGCGCGAACAGCGACGACAGCGACGACGCCGCGAGCGCGTGCGCGGTCGGTGCGATGGATTCGGGCAGGGCGGCCATCGATGCGATTGTACCGTCCGCGCGCGCGGCACGCCGCGTTATACTGGGGCGACGCCGCCGTCGACGGCCGACGACATCAATGCGCATCCTGCTCTCCAATGACGACGGCTATTTCGCGCCGGGACTCGAACATCTCGCCAACGCGCTCGCAGCGCATGCCGACCTGACGGTGGTCGCGCCGGAGCGCGATCGCTCGGGCGCGTCGAATTCGCTGACGCTCGACCGGCCGCTGATGGTGCGGCGCGCGCCCAACGGCTTCCTGTTCGTCAACGGCACGCCGACCGATTGCGTGCACCTCGCTGTGACCGGACTGCTCGATCATCTGCCCGACATGGTGATCTCGGGCATCAACCTCGGCGCCAACATGGGCGACGACACGATCTATTCCGGCACCGTCGCCGCCGCCACCGAAGGCTACCTGCTCGGAATCCCGTCGATCGCGATCTCGCTGACGTCGAAGACGGCGCGCCATTTCGAGACCGCGGCGCAGGTCGCCGTCGACCTGGTGCGGCTGCACCGTGAGAAGGAATCCAAGGTGTGGCTGCTCAACGTCAACGTCCCCGACATCGCGCATGACGCGCTCGCCGGAATCGCCGTGACGCGGCTTGGCCGGCGCCACAAGGCGGAGAACACGGTGCGCACCGAGAATCCGCGCGGCGAGACCGTGTACTGGGTCGGCGCCGCGGGCGCCGCCGCCGACGCCGGCGAGGGCACGGATTTTCGCGCGATCGACGAGCGCTACGTATCGGTCACGCCACTGCAGGTCGATCTCACCAACCGCGACGAGATGCGCACCGTCGATACATGGCTCGGGGCGATGCGCTAGCTTCGCGCCGCGCCGGGCCGCGAAAAAGGACAGGGGCGATGGGGACGCTCGACAACAGGCACACGGGTATCGGCATGACGTCCGACCGCACGCGCACGCGGATGGTCGAGCGCCTGCGCGCAGACGGCATTCGCGACGAGGTCGTGCTTGCGGCGATGAACGCGGTGCCGCGCCACATCTTCGTCGACGAGGCGCTGGCGATTCGCGCTTACGAGAACTCGCCGCTGCCGATCGGCCACGGCCAGACGATCTCGCAGCCATGGGTCGTGGCGCGGATGAGCGAGCTCGCGCGCAACGGCCGCGCGCTCGACGCGGTGCTCGAGGTCGGCACCGGCTGCGGCTACCAGACGGCGGTGCTCGCGCATCTCGCGCGCCAGGTGTACAGCGTCGAGCGCATCGGCGCGCTGGTCGCCAAGGCGCGGCGCAATCTCACATCCCTTAAGATTCGCAACGTCGCATTGATGCACGGCGATGGCAGCACCAGCCTCGGCGAGGAACTCGCCGTCGATGCGATTGTCATTACAGCGGGCACGACGCACGTGCCCGAGGCGTTGTTGCGCTACCTCAAGCCGGGCGCGCGGATGGTGCTGCCGCTGTCGCATCCCGAAGCCGGAGAGCGCGGCATGCAGCGGTTGACGGTGATCGAGTCGACTGCCGAAGGCCTCAAGGAGGAAACGCTCGATGCGGTAAGATTCGTACCGCTGTTGCCGGGAACCGCATGACCGTTGCGCACCTGCGGATCGACTGGCGACAGGCGTCTTCCAGGCACTCCAACTGAACTTTTCCCGTCCGCGTCGCCACGCTCGATTCCCGCTCAAATCCTTTCGCTTGCACTCCGCCGCTTGAATCCATCCTTCCTGGCCATCCTTCGCGCGATCGCAGCCGCGATGCTTGCAGCGTTGCTGGCCGCGGGTTGCGCGACGCGTTCGCCGGCGCCGGTGATCGAGCGCACGCCGCTCACCGCGCTGCCACCGCCTCCGGCTGCGGCGCCGGTGACGGCGCCGGTCGCGGTCGCGCCGGTGATACCGACGTACACCGTCAAGCGTGGTGACACGCTGCGCACGATCGCGCAGGAGAACGGCGTCAACGTCCGCGATCTTGCCGCGTGGAACAACCTCGACAATCCGAATCGCCTCAACGTCGGTCAGGTGCTGCGACTTGGGTCGCCGTCCGCCGTCGCCGAAGCGTTGCCGGTCCCGGGTCCGACCGATGTTTCGGGCCCGGGCGTCACGACCGCGCCGCTGCGGATGCCGGCGCCGGTGACCGAAGCGCGCGGCGATGGGCCTGCTGTTGCCGGTGCACCACTCGTGGGTCCGCGCACGCCGGACAACTACAAGTCGTCGCCTAAGGCGATCAAGGAACCGTACAGCGCCGAGGCGGTCCGTGATTTCGGCAAGCTTGCGGCTGCGGCGCCGTCCGTCGCACCGGATACGACAAGTGCGCCGCCGGTGGTGGCGCGCGCCGAACCGTCGGCGCCGCCGGCCGGCGCATCACCGTCGGTGGGCGGCAACGACGATCGCCTCGACTGGACGTGGCCGGCGAAGGGCCGGGTCGTCGGCGCGTTTTCGGAGAGCGCGAACCTGAAGGGAATCGACATCGCCGGCACTGCCGGCACGCCGGTGGTCGCGAGCGCGGCCGGCAAGGTCGTCTACGCGGGCTCCGGCTTGCGCGGCTACGGCAAGCTCGTGATCATCAAGCACAACGACACGTACTTGTCGGCGTACGCGCACAACCGCGAGATCGTCGTCAAGGAGGGTGACGCGGTCGCGCGCGGCCAGAAGATCGCCGAAATGGGCAACAGCGACGCCGACCAGGTGAAGCTGCATTTCGAGATCCGGCGCCTCGGCAAGCCGATGGACCCCGCGCGCTACCTCCCCCCGCCAACCTGACTTGCTGGGGCTTGGAGTCCGTTGGGGTCGGAGTCGATTTTGCGCGAGCGGATCCACACCGCGCGACGTTGCATGCAAAATCGACGCCGACCCCAATCTTGACGCTGCGGGGAGATCAACCACGGGCCCAAGCGACTCCGCCGCCGATTTCACCGCGCCGCCGATATTACCGACCCCGATTTCACCAGCCCCGATTTCAGGTGGCGCTCGCGCGCAAGTTGGCGGCCGCGGGCAGCACCTCCACCGCGCGCGCCAGCGTCGCGACCAGTGCGTCCCGCTCGTCGGCTTGCTGCGCCGACACGCGGCCGTAGCGCAGCGCCGCGTAGGATTCGGCGATCGCGGCGAAGGCGATCGTGTATTGCGGCCAGCGCATGCTCGCGCGCCGTGCGTAATCGAGCGGACCCTCCCACGGCAGGCGCGGCAATCCGGCCGCCGCGAGGCGGGCGCAAGCCGCGTGCCACAGCGCGATCGCGCGCTCGCCACGACGGCGTCGCCACGCGATGATCGCCAGCAGCACCGCGCCCCAGGCGCCGACAGCGAGTGCCGCGAATGCCATGATCCAGGGCGCATTGCGCGCGGTGATGTTGAGGCCGCGCCACAACTCGCGCTGGCGCGCCTGGTTGAAGCCGACGATGTCGCGCCGCCACGCGTGATTGAGTGAATCGAACGCGAGCTGCAGGTTCTTGATCCAGCCGCCGCCGAGACGCGCGAACCGCGGCACCGGCTCGCCATCGGGCAGCGCGCTTGCCATGCCGCGCTCGATGCGCGACGGCGCGACGGCGGCCGTGGGATCGAAGCGATGCCATTCGCCGTCGATGAACGCTTCGCTCCATGCGTGCGCGTCGGACTGGCGCACGATCATGTAGCCGCCGCGCGGATTGATCTCGCCGCCCTGGTAGCCGGTGACCACGCGCGCCGGGATGCCGGCATCGCGCAGCAGCACGGTGAACGCGCTCGCGAAATGCTCGCAGAAGCCGCGGCGCTCGTCGAACAGGAACATGTCGACCGGGTCCGAAGGCAGCAGCGGCGGCGTCAGCGTGTAGACGAACGCCTCGTCGTGGAACATCGCGAGCACCGCGCGAATGTAGCCGCGATCGTCCGGATGCTGCGCGCGCAACGACTGCGCGAGTTCGCGGGTGCGCGGATTGCCGCGCCCCGGCAACGCGGCGAGCCTGACGTCGAGCGCGCTCGCCGCCGGGAAGTGGTCGCGCAACGCCGACACCTGCGTGTAGCGCAACACCTGCGCGACCGCGCTGCGCGTGATCAACTGGCGATCGGCGGTGAGCATCACGAACGGGCCGCGCGGGTCGTCGTCGACGCCGCCCTCGACCTGCGGCAATCGCGCCGGCAGCTCGATCGCGAACAGCCACGGCTTGAAGCTTGGCTCGAGCGTCACCGTGTAGCGGTAGTCGCCGGACTGCGGCGGCACGAATGCGCCTTCGCCGCGCTGCGGCAGCGCCGACCATACGCGTCCGTCGAATCGCGTCAGCACGGGGCCGCGCCAGTAGAGCTGCGATGGCGGTGGCGGCGCGCCGTCGAAATCGACGCGAAACGCCACGCTGTCGGACAGCGACAGCTCGCTGATCATGCCGGGCGCCATCGTGTCGGACAGTCCCGACTGCGCCGCGTAGTCCTGCGGCAGTCCCCACAGCGGCGACGACAGGCGCGGGAACAACACGAACAGCAGCGCCGCGAGCGGCAGTCCCTGCAGCAGCATCACGCCGACGCGTCGCAAGATCGCGCGCCACGGCGGCATCGCCGACGCGTCGCGGCCCAGCGCATCGAGCGTGCCACCCAGCAGCAGGATCGCCGGCAACACCGTCAGCGCCGCGAACGGCGACTGGCTCGAAAGGAATGGCGTGATCAGCAGGAACGACGCGAGGCACACCAGCAGCATGCCGTCGCGTCGCGAGCGCGACTCGAGGAACTTGATGCCGACGAGGATGAACAGGAACGCCACCGACGGGTCGCGCCCGGCGAGGTGACCACCGTAGCTCAAGCGCACGAACCACGCCGCCGCGAGCGCGAACAGCACCAGCGCCCAAGACGGGATGCGCGCCGAGACGGTGTGGCGTCGCGCGGCATCGCGCCCCGCGAGCCACAGACGCAACGCGACCAGCGTGATGCCGAACGTCGCTATCCACAACGGCAGGTGCGGCGCCTGCGGCAATTGCGCGGCGATCAGCATCGCGCCGAGCCAGCGGATCTGCGGCAACGCGAGGGGAGTGGCGGGCGCTCGCACAGGTGCAACGCGTGCACGCGTACGGCGAAACAATGCGCTCGTCGCGGGCGTGCTCATCGGTCGTAGAGCGCGAGCGCGGTGAGCGCGGCGCGGCGATGCTCACGCCCGAGCGCGGGCGCCAGCATCGCGCCCGGGATCGACATGCCGAATGCGCGCGCCGCATGCTCGGCGGCCAGCACCCACGCCGCGAACCGCGACAGCCGCGCCTCGGTGTCGAGCGATGGCGGCAACGCTGACCAGTCGAGCGCGAGCGGTCCGCCGCCGCCGCTGCCTTCGAACTGCTTCGAGTACCAGCCCGCGCCGCGCGCGACCGCCTTCCACGCGACACGCGACAGCGGATCGCCATGCTGGAATTCGCGCAGTCCAGCGAGATCGGCGTCGTCGCTGCGCCCTGCGGCGTAGGCGTCGGGCCCCGACGTGCCCGGCGGCAACGGCGGCGCGCCCGTCTCGGGCGCGGGAAACACGACACCGGCCAGTGGAAAGTGGATGTACGCCCAGCCGCGCCACAACCCCAGCGGAAAGTCCGACGACAGCGTCAGGCGTCCCAGCGCCAGCCGTCCGCGGCGCGGCGCGTCGCGCTCGATCGCGAGTGTCAGTACCGCAGCGGCCGGCACGTCGACGCGCACGCCATCGCCGTCACCGGCATGCAGCGAGATCGCCTCGCGCGCGTTGATGCCGCCGTCGAGGGCGATCGCGAACGCGAGTCGGCCGCCGGCGAATGTTTCACCGGCGCCCAGCGGCTTCACCTCGATGCCGGAAAGATTGCGGAACGTGTGCAGCAGCGCCGCGGCAACAAGGCCGCCGAGCACGAACGTGACGGCGAAGCCGAGCGACAGCCCGTAGTTGAGCGAGGCGAGCAGCATCACCAGCAGCGTGCCGAGCATCGCCATGCCGCGTCGCGTCGGCAGGATGTAGATGCGTGAATGCTGCAGCACGACTGCCTCGGCGTCATGCGGCGCGTGGCGGAAAAATCGCTGGCGCTGGCGCGCCAAGTAGCCGCGCGGCGGCATCGTGGCGGCGATCGGCGGGGCCGGCAGGTCAGTCATCGCGGGTACGCACGCCGCGGCGATGCTCGCGCAGCGCGTCGCGCGGCGTCAGGGCAGCGGCACCGCGCGCAGCAGCGCCTGAGCCTGCAGCGCACCGCTGCGCGCGCCGCCGGCGAGCCGGTGTCCGGCGACCGCGGCGAACACTGCCTGCAGGTCCTCGGGCATCACCATCGGCCGCCCGTTGATCAGCGCCCACGCACGCGCGCCCGCCAGCAGCATCAATCCGGCGCGCGGGGAAAGGCCGCGGCGCGCACTGGCGTCGGTGGTCGTGCCGGTGCCGGCGAAGCCGCGCGACGCCGCAAGCAGCGCCTGCACGTAGTCGAGCAACGCGGGCGACACGTGCACGTCGCCGGCTTCGCGCTGCCACTCGCCGAGCGTCGCGGCGTCGGCGACCGCGGTGAGCTCGCCGATGCGCGCGCGCCGATCGCCGCCGGACAGCAGCTCGCGTTCGGCGGCGGCATCGGGATAACCCAGCTCGATCGCCATCAGGAAGCGGTCGAGCTGCGATTCAGGCAGCGGATACGCGCCGATCTGCTCGACCGGATTCTGCGTGGCGATGACGAAGAACGGGTCGGGCAGCTTGCGCGTCTGCCCGTCGAGCGACACCTGGCGCTCTTCCATCGCCTCCAGCAGCGCGCTCTGCGTCTTCGGTGGCGCGCGGTTGATTTCGTCGGCGAGCATCACCGAATGGAAGATCGGCCCGGGCAGGAAGCGGAACGCCTGCGTGCGCTCGTCGTAGATCGACACGCCCAGCACGTCGGCCGGCAAGAGGTCGCTGGTGAATTGCACGCGCGCATAGCGCAGGCCCAGCGTCGCCGCGAGCGCCTGCGCCAGCGTCGACTTGCCGACACCGGGAATGTCCTCGATCAGCAGGTGGCCGCGCGCGATCATGCAGGCCATCGCGAGCTTGAGCGGCTCTTCCTTGCCGACGACGATGTGCGACAGCTGCGCGAGTGCCTTGCCGATGGCTTGCGTGGCGGAGGCGGATTGTTGGGCGGGGCGGACGGTCATCAAGGCAGTGCAATTCGGCGACAGGCGCCACTTTAGCCTTGCCTTCCCGGTTCGTCATCTCCTCCGGGCGCAGGGTAAACTCCGCTCGTCTGCCCGTCGCGCCCGCTGGCGTCGCGGCGCGCCATCATCTGCCCGAAAAGAGCCCTTGAGCACCGCCTTCATCAGCCACCCGTCGTTCCTGCTGCACGACATGGGTGCACAGCATCCCGAATGTCCGGCGCGCCTGACCGCGATCGGCGATCGGCTGATCGCCGCCGGGCTCGACGCGCATCTCGTGCACCATCAGGCACCGAGAGCGACGCGCGAGCAGGTGCTGCGCGCGCACGGCGACGCGTACATCGATTTGCTGGAGGCGGCGAGCCCGGAAGAGGGCTTGGCCTATCTCGATCCCGATACCGCGCTCAATCCGCACTCGATGGATGCCGTCTGGCATGCGGCCGGCGCGCTCGTGCTGGCGACCGACCTCGTGATGCGCGGCGAGTGCAACAACGCGTTCTGCGCGGTCCGACCGCCCGGACATCATGCATTGCGTCGCCGCGCGATGGGATTCTGCGTGTTCAACAGCGTCGCCATCGGCATCCTGCACGCGCTGGAGGCGCACGGTCTCGAGCGTGTCGCCGTGGTCGACTTCGACGTCCATCACGGCAACGGCACCGAGGAGATCTTCGGCGGCGACGAGCGCGTGCTGATGGTGTCGACGTTCCAGTATCCGTTGTATCCGTATTCGGGAATCGAGCCGCTCGGCGACAACATGCGCAACGTGCCGCTCCCCGAAGGCGCCGACGGCCGCGCGCTGCGCGCCGCCGTCACCGATGTCTGGTTGCCCGCATTGGAAGCATTCGCGCCGCAGGCGATCTACATTTCGGCGGGCTTCGACGCGCATCGCGAAGACCCGCTGGCCGGCCTCAACTTCGTCGAAGCCGATTACGCGTGGATGACGCGCGAGCTGATGCAGGTCGCGGCACGCCATGCGCAGGGTCGCATCGTGTCGACGCTTGAAGGTGGCTACGCGCTGTCCGCGCTGGGGCGCAGCGCCGCCGAGCACGTGCGCGAACTGCTCGCGTATCGCCCCGACTGACGCACCACGCCGGCATCCAGGCACGCTGATCGCACGCCCCAGGCAACCGCGGGCACTCGTGTCGACACGATCAGTCATGCGACCAGCACGACGTTGACCCACTTTTCGCACATCGCGGCGAGATCGGGGCCGAGTGCCGCGAATGTGTCGTCAACGCGCGCGACACGCGCGGCGGGGTCAGCCCACCAGCAGCAACGCGACGACGCGGCGGCCTTCGCCGGTGAGGATGTTGAAAGTCCGGCAGGCGGCCGCCGTATCCATCACTTCGATGCCCACGTGCGCGTCGGTCAGCGCACGCGCCAGTCGCGGGTGCGGGAAGCGCTGGCTGTCGCCACTGCCGAACAACACGATTTCCGGGTCGTAGGCGAGCAGCGCCGCGAAATCGGCTTCGGCCAGCGCGTCGAAGCCGCCGGGCGCGACGCCGGCGTGCACGGCATCCGGCGTCAGCACGACATGGTCGCGATATTCGTCGGCATTGACGCGAATCCAGCCGGGACCGGTGCCGGTAACCCTTTGCGCGACGCCGCCTTGCAGGTGAAGTTTCACTGGATTTGACGAAGTTGACGCGTTGCAAACGCGCACCGCCCAACCTGGAGGGTCGCGAACGGCCGCATGGTGCATTGCAATATGCGCGGGATTTCGCGAGAATTGTAGCCGGTTGCTGCCGCCGGCCTTGTCAGTCGCAATGCCTTCTGCCGCTTCCACGTCGCTCGGACGGTTCCGGGCGCTCACGTGAGAGCCTCCGATGTCACCTGCTCCCGATACCCGTTTCGCGCGGCTGGCGCGCCTGCCGCCCTACATCTTTTCCATCACCGCCGAGCTCAAGATGGCCGCGCGCCGCCGCGGCGAGGACATCATCGACTTCGGCATGGGCAATCCCGACGGACCCACGCCCGCCCACATCGTGCAGAAGCTCGTCGAGACCGCGCAGCGCCCCGACACGCACGGATACTCGGTGTCGAAGGGCATCCCGCGGCTGCGGCGTGCGATCTGCCATTGGTACAAGTCGCGCTGGAATGTCGATTTCGATCCTGACACCGAAGCGATCGTCACGATAGGCTCGAAGGAAGGCATCGCGCACCTCGTGCTGGCGACGCTCGGCCGCGGCGACACCGTGCTGGTGCCCAATCCCAGTTATCCGATCCACATCTACGGGCCGATCATCGCCGGCGCCGACGTGCGCTCGGTGCCGATGACGACCGAGTCCGAGTTCCTCGCGCAACTGGAAATGACGATCCGGCTGTCGATTCCGAAGCCGAAGATGCTGATCCTCAACTTCCCGTCGAATCCCACCGCGCAATGCGTCGAGCTGCCGTTCTTCGAGAAGATCGTCGCACTCGCCCGCGAGCACGGCATCTGGATCGTCCATGACCTCGCCTACGCCGACATCTGCTTCGACGGCTGGAAGGCGCCGTCGATCATGCAGGTCGCCGGCGCGCGCGATGTCGCCGTCGAGTTCTTCACGATGTCGAAGAGCTACAACATGGCGGGCTGGCGCGTCGGCTTCATGGTCGGCAACCGCGACCTCGTCAATGCGCTGGCGCGGATCAAGGGCTATCACGACTACGGCACGTTCACGCCGATCCAGGTGGCGACGATCGCCGCGCTCGAAGGACCGCAGGATTGCGTCAGCGAAATCGCCAAGACCTACGAGCGACGCCGCGACGTGCTGGTGAAGGGATTGCACGAGGCCGGCTGGCCGGTGGAAAAGCCCAAGGCGTCGATGTACGTGTGGGCGCCCATTCCCGAGCGTTACCGCGCGCTGGGTTCGCTCGAGTTTTCCAAGCGGCTGCTCGCGCAGGCCAAGGTGTCGGTGTCCCCGGGCATCGGCTTCGGCGAGTTCGGCGACGGCCACGTGCGCTTCGCGATGATCGAGAACGAGGCGCGCACGCGCCAGGCGATCCGCGGCATCAAGCAGATGTTCCGCGACGACGTCGCGCAGGATTACGTGGCCGCCGCGCCGCCGCGCGCCACCGAGGGGCTCGCGCCATCGCTGTCCTGAAGCCGCTCAACGTCGGCCTGCTCGGCTTCGGCACCGTCGGGCGCGGCACCTTCGACGTGCTGGCGCGCAACGCCGGCGAGATCGCGCGGCGCGCCGGCCGCCCGATCGAGGTGTCGGCGATCGCCACGCGCACGCCTGAGCGCGCGCGCATCGCCGATGGCGGCGCGCGGCGCATCGACATCTCGACCGACGTCGCGCAGCTGGTGCGACGCAAGGACGTCGACATCGTCTGCGAGCTGATCGGCGGCATCGAGCCCGCACGCGCGCTGGTACTCGACGCGATCGCCCACGGCAAGCACGTCGTCACCGCCAACAAGGCGCTGCTCGCGCACCACGGCACCGAGATCTTCGCCGCCGCGCATGCCAAGGGCGTGATGGTGGCGTTCGAAGCGGCGGTCGCCGGCGGCGTGCCGATCATCAAGGCGTTGCGCGAAGGGCTGTCGGCCAATCGCATCGAGTGGATCGCCGGCATCATCAACGGCACGTCGAACTTCATCCTGTCGGAAATGCGCGCGCGCGGCGCGTCGTTCGCCGAGGTGCTTGCCGAAGCGCAGCAAAAGGGTTTCGCCGAGGCGGATCCGACCTTCGACGTCGAGGGCATCGATGCCGCGCACAAGCTGACGATCATGTCGGCGATCGCCTTCGGCATCCCGATGCAATTCGACAAGGCGTACGCCGAAGGCATCAGCACGCTGGCGCGCGAGGACATCCGCTACGCCGAGGAGCTGGGCTACCGGATCAAGCTGCTCGGCATCACGCGCCGTGTGCCGTTGGGAAACAAGCAGGCCGACGGCGAGGGTGTCGAGCTGCGCGTGCACCCGACGCTGATCCCGCGGCGACAACTGATCGCCAACGTCGAGGGTGCGATGAACGCGGTGCTAGTCAAGGGTGACGCCGTCGGCGCGACGCTCTACTACGGCGCGGGCGCCGGCGCGGAGCCGACGGCGTCGGCCATCATCGCCGACCTGATCGACGTCACGCGGATGCACACCGCCGATCCGCATCATCGCGTCCCGCATCTCGCGTTCCAGCCCGACCAGCTGACCGATTTGCCGGTGCTGCCGATCGGCGAGGTGCGCACCAGCTACTACCTGCGGATGCGCGTTGACGACCGGCCGGGCGTGCTCGCCGACATCACGCGCATCCTCGCCGATCGCGATATCTCGATCGACGCGATGATCCAGAAGGAGCCGTCCGAAGGCGAGGACCAGACGGACA
>JBDTWY010000006.1:0-112560 GCA_040006455.1 Betaproteobacteria bacterium
CGGGTTCGGACGGGTGTCGCGGAGGCCAGCGAATCGCGCGCCCTGTGTTCTCGTTCAGAACACCAGCGTTCCCAGGAAAACCCCGAAGACCAGCACGATCAGGAAAATCACGATCGCGACGAAGAAGAGAACCTTGGCGATTCCGCGGAACGTCGATGCGGCGCCACTGAATCCGAAAAATCCGGCGACCAGCGAGATGATAAAAAAAATGATGGCCCACTTGATCATGAACGACTCCCTTGACGGCGGTGAACTAGCTGCTGCGTTGCGCAGGTTACTACTATCACGGAGAAATCAGAATTGCGCGGGGGCCTCGCCAGGTCGCCCGCGCCTTTTTACCATCACGCACGGCACGCCGACGTTGACGGTGTACGGATCCAGGTCCTTCGTCACCACGGCGCCGGCGCCGACCACGCAGCCGTCGCCGATGTTGACCCCATCCAGCACGCGCACGCCGGCGCCGATCCAGATGTCGTTGCCGAGCATGATGCCGACCTTCGTCAGCGGTTGGATGTGAATCGGCCGTGACACGTCGGCGTAGGTGTGATCGGCGGGGATGAAGACGCAGTGCGCGGCAATGCGGACATGGTCGCCGATGGTCAGGCCGCCATGGCCATACAGGATCGAGTAGGGGTTGACACTCGATTCCTCGCCGATCCGTATCGAGCCGCCGTAGCGTCGAATCGACCGGTCAGCAATGCCCGCAGTCGCCTTGCAACTGCCTGCATCCGCAAAGCAGCACCCATTGCCACCAGCGTCAGTCCGCTACCGCACCGGGTCAAAAAAATGCCCGCACGTGCGGCGGGCATTCCTGAGCCAATGCGAAGCCTGGCTGATTCGGTCGCTACGGTTGCTGCGTCGTTTGTGAGACGACTTTTGTCGCGGGGGTTGACGTTACCTGTGCTGCTGCCGGCGCCGTCTTCGCGACCGGTTGCAACAGGGTCGTCTTGGCGACCGATGCCACGACGGTGGGCTTGGCGGCTGCCGCATCCTTCATGCTCATCGGTGCATCGCCGCAGGCGACTGCGCTTCCCCATACGCTACATAGTGCAATTGCCAGAAGGGAGGTTGTGCGCGTCATGAATGTCTCCTTGACTTGGGTCACGTTCGATGATGCTCCGCTCTAGCGAATCGGCTGTCAATAGCGCGTTGATGGGTCCGACAATTTGACCGGACTCGATCGCAGCGACCAGGATGTGGCGATGGCCACGAAAATCAGCGCCGGCATTCTTCCCTATCGCATTTCGGACCGCTCGCTCGAAGTCTTGCTCGTGCATCCCGGCGGCCCCTTCTGGGCAAAGCGCGACGAAGGTGCATGGTCGATCGCAAAAGGCGAGGTGGACGAAGGCGAAGACAAGCTCAAGGCGGCAATCCGCGAATTTCGCGAGGAAACGGGGTTCGCGGTCGATGGCGAGTTTATCGCGCTGGCGCCGGTTCGGCAGTCCGGCGGCAAGTGGGTCCACGCATGGGCGATCGAACGCGATTTCGACGTAGCGCGCGTCGCCAGCAACACCTTTGCGATGGAGTGGCCACCTCGTTCGGGCAAGGAGCAACACTTTGCGGAGGTCGATCGCGCACAGTGGTTCCCGTTGCCGGAGGCACTGAAGCGCGTGCTGGGTGGGCAGCGCGGACTGCTCGAGGAGCTCCGCGAACGGATCGCCAACAGGCTGGCGCCGCCCCCCGCATAGCGGATCGACACGTGCGAGATCACACGATCATCGCGTCCAGCATCGCCCGCCAGCCGTCCCGCGAGTCGAATGGCTAAATCGACACGGCGGTGGAATTCCCGCCGCCACGCGTTTGTTTGCCGTGATGCACTCTTCGACATGGAGGTCGATCATGGGCAGCATGTTGCGCACGTTGAAGGCGTTGATCGCCGTGGTGTTGGCGTCGGCGATTGGAATCCTTCCCAGCTGCAGCACGATGGGAGGCGGCGGTGGGATGAAGTACCTGGTGGCTCCGCCCACAGCGGCGGCGACTCCGGCCGACGCTTAAGCAACAGCAACGCAGCGCTCGCGATCAACGGTCGATTCGTCGATCGCGAAACGGCAAGCGTAGGGCTAGAAAACCCCTCGCGTGCGCGGGCTTTTCGCCGTCGACTGCCGCCGACGTCGCGAGCCGGTCAGGCGCTGGGTGCGTTCACGGGCGCGACTGGGCGCGCGTGCGCGTATGGCGATGCAGCGGCGACGTGCCGCGCGACAGCGGCGGCGGTGCCTCCAAGAGTTGGCGTGCGCCGCGCCAGCCGGCAACGGCAAGCACGCCGCCGCAACATCCGAGCGCGAGCGCACGCAACGGCTCGATATCGCCGCCCACCAGCTGCATGACGGCCACGGCCACGGCGCTTGCGCCGATGAAGCCGATGCACATCAGCAGCCCGGAGCGCAAGAGCATGCCGTCTCGGCGGATCGATGAGTCGAGGGAAGCGCGGGGTCGCATCGTCGTTGGCCTGTGGTTCGACGGGGTTGATCACCATGACGCGCGGCGAACCGAAGCCTGCGCCATCAAGTCCACCACACCAACAGCCAGCCGCCGGCAATTCTTCCATTGCGGCGAACAATTCGCGCGTCAGCGGAGATCCCGCCTACGAATAGCGCGGATCGAGCACGTCGCGTAGTCCGTCACCGAAGAGGTTGAACGACAGCACCAGCAGGAATATGGACAGGCCGGGCCAGATCGCCATCCACGGCGCGTTGTCGATGTAGTTTTTCGCCGTGTTGAGCATGCTGCCCCAGCTCGGTTGCGGCGGCTGCTGGCCGAGGCCGAGAAAGGACAGGCTCGCCTCGGCGATCACCGCGGCGGCGATCGCCAGCGTCGCCTGCACCAGCAGCGGCGGCACGATGTTGGGCAATACGTGGCGCAGCGCGATCCGCCACGGCGGATTGCCGATCGCGCGTGCCGCCAGCACGTAGTCCTCGGCCTTGACGGCCAGCGTCGTCCCCCGCGTCAGGCGGATGAACACCGGCGTCGCCGAGATGCCGATCGCGATCATTGCGTTTGTAAGGCTCGGCCCGAGAAACGCGGCGAGTGCGATCGCGAGAATCAGGAACGGACAGGCGAGCAGGGCGTCGGTGATCCGCGAAATGAGGAGGTCGGTCCAGCCGCCGGCATAGCCTGCGAGGAGTCCCGCCGGAATGCCGATCGATAGCGAGATCAACACCGAGACGACGCCGGCGAGCAGCGATGCGCGGGCGCCAAAAATGACGCGTGACAGCACGTCGCGCCCGATCTCGTCGGTGCCCAACCAGTGCGCGGCGCTCGGCGCCTTGCGCACCGCCGAAAAGCTCGTGGCGATCGGATCGTAGGGCGCGATCAGCGGCGCGGCCAACGCGGCGATCACGAAGATTGCCACGACGACCATTCCCGCGACGGCCGCGGGGCGGTGCATCAGGCGTCGCAGCACATGAGCGCGCGCCGTCGTGCGCGCGGCGGGCGCGACGATCTCCACGGGTGGCGGCGGCGACAGGTCGACCGGCAGCGTGCTCATTGCGTGCGGATCCGCGGGTCGGCGACCGCGTAGGCGATGTCGGCGACGAGATTCAGCACGATGTAGGCGGTGGCGGTGAAGAGCACGACGCCTTGCACGACCGCATAGTCGCGGTTGAATACCGCGTCGACGATCAGCTTGCCGAATCCCGGAATCGTGAACACCTGCTCGGTCAGCACCGCACCCGACAGCAGCGTGCCGAACTCGAGCGCACCGAGCGTGATGATCGGGATCAACGCGTTGCGCAGCGCATGCTTCAGCACCACCGCGCGTTCGGGCACGCCCTTGGCGCGCGCCGTGCGCACGTAGTCGGACGACAGCACCTGCAGCATCGCGCTGCGCGTGTGGCGCATCAGCACCGCGGCGATCGCGTTGCCCAGCACGAACGCCGGCATGATCATCGACGCCAGGTTGGCGCGCCAGTCCTCGAAAGGACTGACATAGCCCGACGCCGGCAGCCAACCGAGCGTCACCGAAAACAGCAGGATCAGCATGATGCCGAGCCAGAAATTCGGTGTCGACAGACCCCACAGCGCAACGACGTTGGCGCCGTAGTCCCATGCGGTGCCACGGCGCACCGCGGATACGACGCCGGCCGGTATGCCGATCGACAGCGCGATGACGATGGCGATGCACGCGAGCTCGAGCGTGACCGGCAGCTTTTCGGCAATCAGCGTCGTCACCGGCTGCTGCGTGCGCAATGATTCACCGAGG
The DNA here is from genome assembly GCA_040006455.1 of Betaproteobacteria bacterium. Taxonomy (GTDB): domain Bacteria; phylum Pseudomonadota; class Gammaproteobacteria; order Burkholderiales; family Casimicrobiaceae; genus VBCG01. Next base: position 4,199 of record JBDTWY010000006.1, read on the forward strand.
TCGCCGTGGAGCACGCCGCGGACCCAGTACCCGTAGCGTACCGGCAGCGGCTTGTCGAGATGCAGCGTCTCCCGCAAATGCGCGATGACGGTCGGATCGCGATCCTCGCCGGCGAGGATCATCGCCGGATCGCCGGGCAGCAGCTGCTGCAGGCCGAAGATCAGGATCGACACGAAGAACAGCGTCGGCACGATCTGCGCGACGCGGCGGACGAGGAACGTCAGCATCGAATATCGGCGCGCCGGCGCGCCGCTCCGTCGCCTGCGGAGGCGGCGCGCGCGCTCACGCGGCCTACTGGAAGCGCAGGTCCTGCACGCGCACGAGGCCGTCGGGGACGGTGCGAAATCCCGTCAGCTTGCTGGTGTACGCATACAGCCAATGGCGGTGAAAAAGATAGACGATCGGCCGGTCTTTCAGCACGATCGCCGCGATGTCGCCGTACAGCTTGTTGCGCTCGCCGACGTCGCCGGCGGTGCGCGAGCGCTTCAGCAGGTCGTCGATCTCGGGCTTGCAGTAGCCAGCGTAGTTGAGCGGCTGCTTGCAGGCGTCGAAGCTGAAGATGTTGCCGTCGGGATCGGCGCGTCCGCTCCACGCCAGCACGTAGGCGTCGAACTGCCCCTTGTCGGCGAGGTCGAGCGACGTCGCGAATTCGGTCGACAGGATCTTGACGTCGAAGCCGGCTTCGCGTGCCATCGCCTGCACCACTTGCGCAATGCGTTGCGCGTCGGCGGTGGTCGGCGTCATCAGCGTGAAAGCAGGGGTGGGCACGCCGGCTTCCTGCAGCAGCGCCTTGGCGCGCGCGACGTTGCGCGGTGGAACGGGCACGTTCTTCGCATAGAACGGATTGTTCGGCGCGACCCACTGGTTGCCCGCATCCGCCTCGCCGTCCATCGCCACCTGCACGATGCCGTCGCGATCGAGTGCGAGCTCGAACGCCTCGCGCACGCGTGGATCGCGCCCGAGCGGGTTCTTCTGCGCGAGATCGCTCTTGCCGACGTTGATGGTGATGCCCTGGTAACCGATCTCGGTGATTTTCGAGATCCGCAGCTTGGCGTCGGCCTTCACCTGCGGCACGTCCGATGCCGCGAGGCGCTCGATGAAGTCGAGCTGGCCCGAGCGCAGGTTGGCGAGCCGCACCGTCGAGTCGGGAATCGGCGTGTAGATCACCTTGTCGAAGTGGATCGCCGCCTTGTTCCAGTACTCGGGGAAGCGCTCGAGCACGATGCGGTCCTGCGCGATGCGCTCGACAAAGCGGAACGGACCGGCGCACACCGGATGCGAGCCGAACTTGTCGCCCGCCGCCTGCGCGGCCTTGGGTGACACGATCATCCCCGCGCGATCGGCAAGCTGCGCGAGCAGCGGCGAGAACGGCGCCGATACGTCCAGGCGTACCGTCAGCGGATCGACCACCTCGACGCTCGTGACCGGCGCGAGCTCGCCGCGGCGATTCGATCCCGCCATCGTCTTGTGGCGCTCGATGCTGTACTTGACGGCGGCGGCGTCGAATTTCTCGCCGTCGTGAAACGTCACGCCCTGGCGCAACTTGATCGTCAGCGCCTTGTTGTCGGCCGACCACGCGTAGCTGGTCGCGAGCTGCGGCACGATGTTGAGCTTGTCGTCGATGTCGAACAGCTTGTCGCACAGCGCCGCGAACACGACGCGGCCGACGAAAGTCCGCGCCAGTGTCGGATCGAGCACGTCGGGATCCTCGGCGAGGCCGATCCGCAGCGTTTGCGCCTGGGCACCGGCGGCAACGCAGAACGCAATGGCGAGGACAGCCGGAAGCCGGCGCAGGCAAATTGACATGGCATTCCTTCGAGTGCGGAATTGACGGGGTTTGCGGCAGCGCAATGAGCGCGCACTACCGCGATCCAGCATAGCACGCGCAGGCGGCGCCGATCGAAGCGCCACCCGCGCCGATGATGCGTGAAGCGGCGCCGGCAACGCTCGGTGTCCGGCGCTCCGCGACGGCTGCGCGGCGGGGACGGGTGTGCGCCCCGGCTGAACCGCTACGTTGGCGAACCGAAACGCTACTGCGGCGAGCAGAATCCCACGCCGATTCCGTAGCCTTCGGGCACCCAACCCGCGGCGATCATCTGCGTGCGAGTCGCGGCATCGGTGGTGAAGCGATGGTTGGGTGCGCCGCCGATGCCATTGTTGTAGAGACGGTAGACCGGAAGCGTCGCGGCCGGACAGCTTCCGTCCGTCGCCGGCACCTGGATTTCGAAGACCGGGCCTTCGAGCTGCCAGTCATGATTGACCAGCAGCGCGTTGTACTCGATCGGCAGCGCAGTGTAGAAGTGCGAGCTCTTCGGCGCGAACGACGTGCTGAAGAACCGCCAGACCGGCAGCGCGTTGGCGGGAGCGTTGCCTGCCGGATAGACATGAAACTGCTGCCCGGTGCGCTGCCAGCCAGGGAATTGGCCGGAGTCGAGCAGCGTCACCTCGTTGGGAATCGCGGTGATGAAGTACATGTTCCAGGCCGGGAACAGGTATTCGACGGCGGTCCTGCCGTCAGGCGGCGGACCGCCGCTTCCCGGTACCGATGCGGCGTTGCCGGCGAAATTGGTCGCCACGTCGGGAATCGGCATGCCGGTGCGATCGATCGCATGCGTGCCGTCGGCGGGCAATGACGCGTACGCTACTACGTCGACGTCGGCGTAGTTGATCGTGCCGCTGCCGAGTGCGAAAAAGCCGTTGGGCACCACGAAGTCGGGTGTCAGGATGCCGAGCGCTGCAAACCCCTGCGTGGCGACCAGTGCGCGCTTGTTGGCGGTGGGCGCCGGCACGCAGTTGTAGCTGTCGCAGGTGCCGCCGGGCAGGTTGCTCGGGAACACGAACGTGTGCGTGACGCCGCCGCCGGTCGCGACCAGCGTGTGGCCGCCCCACAGGTTCTCGCCGTCCGCACCCACGGACTCGTGCATCACCAGGAACTGCACGCTGCCGTCGGCGTTGGAGAAGATCTGTTCGACCTTGAACGTGTGGAACGACGCCCAGGTCGCCGTCGCGGCCGTTGCGAACAGCAGTGCGGCAATGATTCGGACCGGTTTCATCGAGCCTCCTTCGACGCCCATGCGAAGCCGGCGGCCAGAGGGGCACGGCTAGGGCAGCACGTGCGGGCAAACAGAGATGCAGGGAGATGTATTCCCGGCCCGCGGCGCTACCGCCTTTCTCTGCGGGGCGCGGGCTGATTCCTGGCAGCGGGCTGACAACGTTGCGCTGCGAGGTGTACCACGGTCGGCGCAGTCTCGGGAATTGCAGGCCAGCATGCGACGTCCGGAGATACGGGCAAGCCGCCTCGTGCGGCGCGTTGGGTGTCGCCCCATCGCGAAGGAGCCCTGGCCGGTCGATGTTTTCGCGACATCCGGTCAGTACCTTGCGTACAGAGTTGGCGGCACGTTCGCCGCGGCGTAGATTCAACACGGGGCGAGGGCCCGACGCCGCGCCGCCCTCCGGGATGGACCGCCGCACATGCGCGACAAGCTCGAGATCGCGATCATCTACTGCTTGATGGCCGCCGCGGTGATGGGTGTCTGCTACATCGGATACCGGATGGTCCGCGCGCTGTACGCCGGCTGATCCTGGATCGTCCGCAAACGTAGGTGCCAGCCGACACCATTCGTCGCGCATCGCCGCTAACGCGTGCTGTCGCAACGGGGCATCCTGTGAGGCATTGCGACCCGATCACAGGAGAACGGCGATGGGCATAACTCTCGATCACGGCGCCGAATCGCCGCCCGTTGTCCTCAAGGGCCATGGCACCGCGGCGCTCGGGCCGAGCGACTCGTCGGACAGCGGCAGCGATATCCAGGGCGGACCGGGACTCAATCGCGACGACGGATTGCTGAACCCGACCGGCACGACGTCCGATCCCGATGTCGACGGCGAGCCGACGACCGCGGGTCCCGACATCGGTGACGCCAACCTGGACAGCGATTCGGATCGCGATGGTACCGGTGAGCGCGCCGCGGTGGGGCGCGATTCGACGCTGCCCGTCGACGTCGTGCTGCGTGACGAGCGTGGTGAAGTCATCGATGGCGAAACGATTGGCGACGATACGCAGTCGGAGTAAACACCGCGGCTTTTGCTCCGACCCCAATTCCACCCATTCCAGGAGCTTCGACTTCGCCCGCATTGGGCTGTTTGTGCTCCGACGCCGCTCGGTTATCGCAGCGTCGCCTGCAACGTGATTTCGGGCACGCTCGCGAGGGCCTTCGACAGCGGGCATTCGCGTTTCGCGGCGTTCGCGATCTGCTGGAATTTGGTGTCATCGATTCCCGGGACGCTCGCCTGCAACGTCAGCGCGATGCGGTCGATCTGGAAGCCTTCGCCCTGCTTGACGAGGCGCACGCTGGCCTTCGTGTCGACGGCGCTGATGGTCAGCCCGGCTTTTTCGCAGGCGAACGCGAACGCCATCGTGAAGCAGGCGGCGTGCGCCGCGCCCAGAATTTCCTCAGGATTTGTGCCGGTTCGATCGTCTTCGAACCGGCTGGCGAATCCGTACGGGTATTCCTTCAGCGCGCCGGTCTCCGTGCTGATCTTGCCCTTGCCCTTGCGGCCTCCGCCGTCCCAGTGCACGGTCGCGGTTTTTTCATTCATGGGATCTCCTCGTTGACGATGTCGGCCCGAAGCACGCGGCAGGGATCGATTATCCCTCCGACAACTTTTTGGCCGTTTGCACAACGATGCAACGACCAACCTGCGTACCATCGAGAGTCTCGCGTCGTAAATAGAAGCTGCGAGCAACCTACGAAGGCATCGACATGCAAGGCATCGCATCGGCTTCGCTTCGCGTCAGCACGGGAATTCCCGGACTCGACGATGTCCTGCACGGTGGCCCGACTCCGAACAGCCTCTATCTCGTCGAAGGCAATCCGGGTGCGGGCAAGACCACGCTGGCGCTGCAGTTCCTGATGGATGCTGTGCGAAAAGGCGAGCACTGTCTCTACATCACGCTTTCGGAAACGCGGGAAGAACTGCTGGCCGCTGCAGCCTCGCATGGCTGGGTCCTCGACGGCATCGAAATCGTCGAGCTCTCACCTGGCGAGATCGATCTGGAAGGCGAGTCGCTGGTGACGATGTACTCGCCTTCCGAAGTCGAGCTGTCCGAAACCACGCGCAAGATTCTCGACGCGATGGGGAAATCAGTGCCGACACGTATCGTGTTCGACTCGCTGTCGGAGTTGCGCCTGCTGGCGCAAAACCCGTTGCGCTACCGCCGGCAGATCCTTGCGTTGAAGCATTTCCTGCCCGGCCGCCAATGCACGGCCCTGTTCCTGGACGACTGCGTGGGTCACGACGAAGACGTGATGTTGCACAGCATCGCCCACGGCGTGATTTCGCTGGAACATTCGGCGCCGATCTATGGCGCGACAAGACGCCGGCTATCGGTAACCAAATTCCGCGGCAGCGACTATCGCAGCGGCTTCCACGACATGGCGATCAAGCATGGCGGGCTCGAGGTGTTTCCGCGCCTGGTGGCCGCCGAGCACAGGGAAAAATACGAAGTCGAAATCATCGGCAGCGGACTCGTGTCGCTGGACTCGCTGCTGGGCGGAGGCCTCGACCGCGGCACCAGCACGCTGCTGATGGGACCCGCCGGCTGTGGCAAGTCGACGATCGCAATGCAATACGCGGTGGCGGCGACGCTTCGCGGCGATCATGCCGCCATCTTTGCGTTCGACGAGGGACCCAAGACGTTGGAGCGGCGCATGGCCGCGCTCGGCATTCCGCTGGTGGTCGGTCGCGTCAAGGGCGAAGCGAGCCTGCAATTCGTCGACCCCGCCGAGCTTTCTCCCGGCGAGTTCGTGCATCTCGTGCGCCGCGCCGTCGAGGAGGATGACGCCCGTGTCGTCGTGATCGACAGCCTCAACGGATATCTCAACGCCATGCCCGAGGAGCGATTCCTCACCGCGCAATTGCACGAGTTGCTGACCTACCTCGGTCGATGCGGCGTGACGACGGTGATGGTGGTCGCGCAACACGGCATCGTGGGCAGCGGAATGGAGTCTCCGGTCGATGCGAGTTACCTCGCGGACTCGGTGGTGCTGTTGCGTTTCTTCGAATATGGCGGCCGCGTCCGCAAGGCGATCTCGGTGGTGAAGAAGCGCAGCGGACGCCACGAGGAAAGCATTCGCGAGCTGAGTTTCGACAAAGGCATTCACCTGAGCGAGCCGCTGGCCGAGTTCCGCGGCATCCTGTCGGGCGAGCCGGTTCGAGTGCGTGAATCCAGAGAAGATCGCTCCCAACCGACATGAGCGCGGTTGCCGACATTGCCGAAGCTGCCACGCGGCGCGTATTGCTCGCGGCGCCGACGGCGCGTGATGCCGAGGTCACGCAAGCGATCCTGGCAAAAGCGCAGATTGCATGTGTCGCGTGCAGGGATTTGCGGCAGCTCGCCCGCGAGATCGAGGGCGGCGTCGGCGCGATCGTGCTGACCGCGGACGCATTGGGCACGCATGACATCGATCAGGTCGTTGCGATGCTGGATCGCGAGCCCGCGTGGTCGGAGCCGCCGATCGTTCTGCTGTTGGGGCACTCGATGCTGGCGGCCGGCCCGGCGGCGCGCCTGCGCGCCCTGCGCAACGTCACGGTGCTGGAGCGACCAACGCCGATTCATGCGCTCGTCAGCGCGATCGGAGCCGCGCTGCGGGCGCGCCAGCGGCAGTACCAGATGCGTGACCAGATCCTGGCACTGGAGCGCTCGGAAAAGTCTTCGCGGCAACTTCAGCAGCAGCTCGAGCTGGCGGTCGACGCGTCCGCGCTCGGCACCTTTCACTGCGCCATTCCGCTCGACAGGATCGTCTGGAATGTTCGCTGCAAATCACATTTCTGGCTGCCGCCGGACGCCGAGGTCGACTTCGACCTTTTCTATTCGATCCTGCACCCGGACGACCGCGAGGCCGCCCGGCGCGCGATCGATGCCTGCGTCAAAGATGGCGCCGCCTACGACATCGAATACCGGACGGTGTCGGCGCACGGCGACCTGCGCTGGGTCCGCGCCACCGGAAGGACCTGCCGTGATGACAAAGGCACGCCCATCCGCTTCGACGGCACTACGCAGGACATCACGTCGCGCAAGCTCCAGGAAGACGAAATTCGGAACGCCAACCGGCGCAAGGATGAATTTCTCGCGATGCTGGCGCACGAGCTGCGCAATCCGCTGACGCCGATTCAAAACGCGGTCGAGATCATGCGCAATTTTCGCCCCGACGACAGCCGCGTTGGGGCAACCGCCGACATGATCGGTCGCCAGGTCGGGCACCTCACTCGACTGGTCGACGACCTGCTCGATGTGTCTCGCGTGACGCAAGGCAAGGTGATGTTGCGAATGGAAGCGCTGGACCTGAGCGAAGCCATCCCGCGCGGCATCGAGCTTGCCCGCGCGCTCATCGAGCAACGACAGCACCTGCTCACGGTGACGATGCCGGAAGCCGGGCAGCTGATGGTGCGCGGCGACGGCATGCGCATCGCTCAGGTGATCGGCAACCTGCTCGACAACGCTGCCAAGTACACCGGTTTGCGTGGCAAGATCGAAGTGAATGTCACGCGCGACAAGGATCGCGCGGTCATCCGCGTGCGCGACAACGGCGTCGGCATCATGCCGGAACTCCTGCCGCGCGTGTTCGAGCTTTTCATTCAGGCCGATCGCTCTCTCGATCGCGCGCAAGGCGGTCTCGGCATAGGCTTGTCGCTGGTCAAGAGCCTCGTCGAGTTGCATGGAGGCTCGGTCGAGGCCAGCAGCGGCGGTCATCGTCGTGGAAGCGAGTTTGTCGTGCGATTGCCGGTGCTCGAGGATTCATTTGCAGCGCCTGTCGCCATTGCCGACACGCCGCCGGCCGCGGACGAGGTTTCACGTCGGGTACTCGTCGTTGACGACAGCATCGATGCGCTGGAAAGCCTGCGCGTGGTGCTGCAGATGCATGGCCACGACGTGCGATGCGCGGAATCGGCGGAAGAAGCGATCGAGCTCGCGCGCACGTTTCGCCCGGAGGTGGCGGTACTGGACGTGGGATTGCCAGGGATGGACGGCTTCGAGCTGGCCAAGCACCTGCGCGCAGCGCCCGAATCCGCCGGCGTCGTGCTCATCGCGCTCACCGGCTACGGGCAGGCACAGGATCGGGCGCGCGCCCGCAACGCCGGATTCAACCACCACCTGACAAAGCCCGCCGACCTTGGCGCGCTCATTGCTTTCATTGCCGGACCCGCAACGGTCGATTCGTGAATCAATGTTCGCCGATGCGCGTTAAGGTCTCGGGCTCACGCTGGTGCAGAACCTCGTCTAAATGCACGGCGGGACCGCCACTGTGCAAAGCGCAGCACGCGACCAGGGATGCGAATTCGTCGTTCGCCTCCGGCGTCGCGCGAGGCCGCCAGCCGGACATAGCCGGGGGACTGGCGCTGCCCGCTGATTGAAGCAATGCGCGGGCGGTGAGAATCCCTGGTGCGAATCGTGTAGGTGTTCTCTCACGCGGCAATCGGCGAACACCGAGTGTCCCTACCCGGCGTTCCGCGTACCTTGGTGACATCTCCCAAGTGACTTGGAACAACCGATGCACCGGACACCGAGCAAGGCAAGCCACGCGACTCATGCGAATCCCGCTGCCCGGCATTTCAAGGCGGGCGTAAGCAACCCAGCGGAATATTCGCAGAAACTGGGTTCGCACCTGGTCTATGGAAACGCCGCCAACGACGCGTTCATGGCGCTTTTCGACAGTTTCGACGCCTTCGACGCGCTGGCACGCGAGGCGACGCAGTCACCATTCGACGACGTGGCCGGGCAGGCAGTGGCGATCGATGCGCGACGCGCCAGCCGACGCTAGCGACCGCTACCATTTCGGGTCTTTACCCGGTGCTGCCTGCCGACGCAGGCGCCGGCACACCGCTCGGTGCATGGATCTCGCGTTGCCATAACGCCACGCCGCCAGCCGCCAGCAGCACCAGCGCCGACCCCGCGAGGCCTGCAAACAGCGAATCCGTGGCGTCGGCGAGCCAGCCGGTGAAGATCGGGCCGATCGACTGGCCGATGGCGAACACGATGGTGAACACCGCCACCGCCGCACCCCAGGATGCCTTTGGCAGCGCGCCGCGCACCAGCGCCGTGATCGCCGCCGGCGCGGTGAACATGCCGCCGCCGAACAGCGCGGCCGACAGCAGCATCACGGGCAATCTCGTGCTCACCAACGGAAGGGCGGCGCCGATGCCGATGAACAGCGCAGTCGCGGCCAGCGTACGGCCGCCGCGCCAGCGCGCGAGCGGTCCGCGCCACGCGATGGGCGCGAGCATCGTCGCGATCCCGAGCGTCCCCCACGTGAGCGTCACCTCGAGCGCCGGCGCGTCGTGCGCCTTCATCCAGGCGATGACGAACGTCATGTAGGCGATGTAGCCGACGCCGAACAGGAAATAGCTCGCGAGCGCCGGCCGGAACGCGTTCGTAGGCCACGGACTGTGTCGCGCACCGCTCGACGGCTCCTCGATGCGCAGTGCCGCTGCGCTGCTGATGCACGCGAACGCGACTGCGACGATGCCCATCGCCAGCCACGCGTGCGGCCACGCGCCGTCGCCGCGCGTTTCAAGTAGCCACGGGATGCCCGCGCCGGACAACAGGATGCCGATACCTCCGCCGGCAAAGAAGATCGCGATCGAAGTCGACGAAAGCGCGGGCCGCTCGGGAAAGGCGTTGCTTGCGAGCACGCCGCCGCAGACGAAGACCAGCGCGCCGGTGATGCCGGTCAGCATCCGCAACGCGAGCAATGGCAGGAATGCGGGCGTGAGGCCCGTCGCGACGAGCGCGATCGCAGTGACGAACATGCCAATGCAGAACAGCCGCCGGTTGCCGAGGCGCGACACGTAGTGTGCCGCGAACACCGCACCGGCGAGGTATCCCAGCGCGTTGGCGGTGTTGAGCCATCCCGCCTGCGTGTAGTTCCAGTGGAGCTCGCTGCGCATCGCCGGCAGCACGAGCGCGTAGGCAAAGCGCGCGAAGGAATTCGACACCGCCGGACCCAGCGACAGCGCCGCGACCATCCACAGCCCGGCGCCGTGCCGCGCTTTCATCGGCGGCGCGTCGCCGGCATCAGCGAGATCGCCGCCGCGCGCGCCGCCACCACGGGCTCGACATTGCCGCATAGGTATGCGCCGACGGCGGCGCCATCCCACAGCACGAGAAGCTGTTGCGCGACGAGACGCGGGCGCGGCCACTTCCCGGCGCGCGCGATCACCTCGAACTGCGCGGCGATCCATGTCTTGTGGCCGGCAACGAGCTGGTGCACGGCGTTGTCCGGATCGGCGCGCTCGGCGGCAGCGTTGACGAATGCGCATCCGCGATATCCGGGATGCGCGGCGACGTTGGCAAGATGTTCGAAGGCGGCGATCACCTTGGCGCGCGCAGTACGGGGTCGCGTGATCGCTCCGGCGAAGCCCTGCTGGCGCTCGGCGCAGCGCTGCGCCAGCACAGCCAGCACGAGGTCGTCCTTCGACGCGAAGTGGTGGTAGAGCGTCATGCGCGCAATCGCCGCGGCGTCGATGATCTCGTTGATGCCGACGTTGGGAACGCCCTTGCGATAGAAGAGATCGGCGGCGACGGCGACGAGGCGTGCGCGTGCGGCAGAGTCGCGGAGCGTCGCGTGTTCCATCTCCAGGATTGTACCGATCGGTCTATACAGTGGCAAGCAAGGGGAGCAATGCGGCCGCGACCAGGCGGTCCGCAACAGTCCTCCGAGAAATGGCCTTTCGGACCTGCGATCCGAAACATGCGTGGGTCGACGATGAGGCGGACACTGCCCATCTGCAGCTGGCGCACTCGTGCAGACTGCGCGACTTGGCAGGTCGCTGGTCTGGGCCGCCTCGCGGCTTGGAAGGCAATCGAGGTGGAAAGCACGGCCCCCCGAGTGCTGGACAACGAAGTACGGCCACTTCCCGGCCTACTTCTTCATCAGCAAGGTTCCGCTGCTCGCATACCGCGTTTCCCCTGTTGCGTGGCACGCGACTTGCATAGCTCGTGATGCAGCCTACACACCGGCGCAGCTTCGCGCCCACGCTGAAAAACCTTGAAATGAAACCGTTCGTTTTCGAAAAAGTATCAGTGGCCGACGCGCGCGAAGTGCTCGTTGGCAAGCCCCGCACCGGAGGTGACGACTGGTCGAGCCGGCGTGCGGCCGCCAATGACGACGACGAGCTGCTGCAGCCGACGACGCTCGAATGGCTCTACGACCTGCCGCCCGCGCTGCAACCGCACGGGCTTGCCGGCCGCTTCGTACGTATCGCCAATCGCATCAGCGCTTTGTGGACACAGCCGGTGCGCTGCTCGAACTATTTCGCGGACCTGATGATCCTGCGGCGCGGCAGCCGCCAGGGCTTTCCCGCCGCAGTCGCGCGCGAGATCGCCAAACTGGCCGAATATCACGAGTCGATCTACCCCGTCGGCCGTTGCTGGACCGTCGCGCGCTGATGCTGATAGAGCGCAGGATCCCGAAAGCCGGCATCCCTTGAACCCGCGACGTCATCGCCGTTTCTCGCTGACGCGCCACAAGCAATCGTTGTGGGCGATTCCCGCATTCGGGCTGCTGCTGCTTGCCGGCATGTGGACGGCGGCGATCAAGCAATTGGCTGCAGATGAAAGCGGATTGCTGGCGCGCATCACGCAGGATACCCACGCGTACGCGTCGGCGTTCGAGCAATACACGCGGCACGCGATCGACGAGGCCGACCGGCTGTCGCTGCTGGTCAAGTTCGAATACGAGCACCATGGCGCCGGTGACCTTTCGCCGCTGATCCGCGCCGGCGTCATCGATGGCCAGAGCATCGTGCTCGTCAGCATCATCGACGCCGACGGCGAGCTGATCGCGAGCAGCCAGCCGTTGCGTCCCGTGCATGTGGCCGATCGCGACTACTTCAAGGCACACAAAGCACGCGATACCGGGCTCCTCGATATCAGCAAGCCGGTGATCGGTCGCGCATCGGGCCGGCCCGTGATCCAGCTCAGCCGGCGGATGAACAAGCCCGACGGCTCCTTCGCCGGCCTGGTCCTCTTGACGGTGACGCCGGACTATTTCATGCAGTTCTACTCCCAAAGCGATCTCGGCAGGCAAGGCAGCCTCGGTCTCGTCGGCATGGACGGCATACCCAGAGCACGCCGCGTCGGCAACGAGTCCACGACCGCGGACGACGGCAGCGGCCCGGACCTGGTCGCGCGCGCCGAAGCCAGCGGCGATGGAGTGTTCGAGGCGACGAGCTTTGCCGATGGCATCTCGCGTTTCGTCGCCTACCGAAGGATGCCGGACTACCCGTTCATCGTCACCGCTGCCAAGGCGCGTGACGAAGCGCTCGACCCGCTGAGGCAGAGCAGTGTCCAGTACCTGGTCGTGCGCTGGATCGCCACCGCCGTGATCGTGATCTTCTTTTCGATCGTCACCGTGCTGGCGTTCCGGCTGCAACGTCATCGCGGCGACCTCAAGCGCGAACGGCAGTTTCTCGAGTCGATACTCAACAACCTGCCGTCCGGGATCGCCGTGCGGCGCATGCGCGGTGCCGAGGTCGGCGAGTACGTGCTGTGGAACGAAGCGCGGGAGGCGATGTACGGGGTTGCAGCGAATGGCGTGCTGGGGCACACGGTCGAGGAGGTGCTGGGCAGCGAACGCGCCGCATCCGTCATCGAGCTCGACCGCCAGATGATCGCCAGCCCGATGGTTCAGGAGAACACCGATATCCGCCAAATCGAAGGCAGGGGCGTGCGTGCGTTCAATGTCGTCCGCGCCCCGGTGTTCGGCGCCGACGACAAGATCGAGTACATCATGTCGAGCGCCACCGACGTCACCGTGGAGCGCAAGCGCAACGACGAGCTGCGGCTCGCGTCGAGGGTGTTCGAGACCACCGCCGACGGCATCGTGGTGAGCGATGGCAAAGATCGCGTGATCATGGTCAATACGGCGTTTTCCAAGCTTACCGGTTTCAGCGCGGCCGAAATGATGGGCCAGCGCGTCGACGAGTCGCCGTTTCGCGCGATCGATTCCGATGCCTATGCGGTGCGCATGCAGCAGTTGCTGCGCGACGGCTGCGTGACCGGCGAAGTGCCGCGCGTGGCGAAGGACGGCACGCCGCTGTCGCTGTGGATCACCGCCACCCTGGTGCAGGACGCCGACGGCAAGATCGTCAACTACGTGCGCGTGTTCAGCGACATCTCACTGCTGAAGACGACGCAGCACAAGCTCGAGCAGCTGGCGAGCTTCGACACGCTGACCGGGTTGCCCAACCGGCGGCTGCTGCAGGATCGTCTCGGCCAGGCGCTGCTGCGCGCCGAGCGCAGTGGCACCAGCATGGCGCTTATGTTCATCGACCTCGACGGCTTCAAGGAAGTCAACGACACGCTGGGTCACGACATCGGCGACCTGCTGCTGCGCGAGGTCGCGGGGCGCCTGCAGAAATGCGTGCGTGCGACCGACACCATCGGACGCTTCGGCGGCGACGAGTTCGCCATCGTGCTCGAGGAAGCCAGCATGCCGCACCACCTCGTCGCCGTGGGCGAACGCATCGTCGCCGCGCTGGCGGAGCCATTCTGGCTGGACGGACACCTGGTGCATACGAGTGCCAGCATCGGCATCGCGCTGTACCCGCCGGACGGCACCGATCCCATGACGTTGCTCAAGAACGCCGACGTGGCGATGTACAAGGCCAAGCGCGCCGGGCGCAATCGCTTCGAATTCTTCGACGATGCGAACCTGGAGTTCGAGCTCGCAAGCTGACGGGACGCGGTCGCCCCTCAGGAAAGCGGGCCGGCAACGCGCGCCCGCGCCGCCGACGTCATTTCCTCGCCAGCGCGTCGCGATCACGCGCGAGCAGCACTTCCATTTGCATGGCCGGCACGGGAGCGCCAAACCAATATCCCTGCAGGATGTCGCACCGGCAACGCCGCAGGAAAGCCGCCTGCTCGTCGGTTTCGACGCCTTCCGCGGTGACCTGCAGCTTGAGATGGTGCGACATCGCGACGATCGCCTGCACGATCGCGGCATCGTCCTCCGAGCTCACGATGTCGCGAATGAACATGCGGTCGATCTTGACCTTGTCGACGGGAAAGCGCTTGAGGTAGCTCAGGTTCGAATAGCCTGTGCCAAAGTCATCGATGGCGATCGACACACCCGTGGTCTGCAAGGCTTCGAGCGCGCGGATGAAGGAATCGGCGCCGTCCATGAGCAGCGATTCCGTCAGTTCGACCTCCAGATGGCGCGCGTCCAGCTGCGATTTCTCCAGCGCCTCGCGAATGCTGTCGACGACGTTGCCGCGACGAATTTCCAGCGGCGACACGTTGATCGCGACGATCAATTCGCCGTGGCCAAGGCGGTGCCAGTGCGCGAGTTGTGCGCAGGCGTTGGTGGCGACCCAGCGGCCAATCGGCACGATCAATCCGGTTTCCTCGGCGACGGCGATGAATTCCGCCGGCGCGAGCAGGCCGCGCACGGGGTGTTGCCATCGGATCAGCGCTTCGACGCCGACGATGCGGCCGGACGCCGCGGCGACTTCCGGCTGGTAGTGGAGGACGAACTCGTCGTTGGCGATCGCGTGCCGCAACTCGGACTCGATCTCCTTGCGTCGCGTGACGCGCGCGTTGATTGCCTCCGTGTAGAAGTGGAACCCGTTGCGGCCCTGTTCCTTGGCGAGGTACATCGCCGCGTCGGCATTGCGCAACAGCGTCGTCGGATCCTCGCCGTCGCTGGGATAGACGGCGATGCCGATGCTGGCGGTGAGGATGACGTCGTGTCCATCGACGTCGAAGGGTCGCGCCATCGCATCGACAATCTGCTGCGCAACGAGATTGGCGTCGTCGGCGCGCGCGAGGTTCGACAGCACGATGGCGAATTCGTCGCCCCCGAGGCGGCCGACGGTGTCGCCGCCGCGAACGCACAGGCGCAGCCGCTCACCGACGGCCGCAAGCACCTGGTCGCCGGACACGTGCCCGTAGGTATCGTTGACGTCCTTGAAACGGTCGAGGTCGACGAACATGACACCGACGTTCGATGCGTTGCGCTGCGCATACGTCAGCGCCATCGCCAGGCGGTCGCGAAACAGGCTGCGGTTGGGAAGGCCCGTCAACGCGTCGAATTGCGCGAGGTAGGCGACCAATTCGTCGGCGGCGATGCGATCGATCGCGGTGGTGAGCGTATTCGCGACACTTTGCAGGAAGTTCACGCCGTCGACGGAGAAATGCGCGACCTCCCGCGCGTGGGCAGCCAGCACGCCAAACGGTCCGTTGGCGCCGCCGATGATCACGCAAGCACCGCTGTGAATGCCGTGCTGCGCGAGGTCGACGGGGATCGCAAAGCCCTGGTCGGTCGTGTAGTCGTCGACGACGACGGGCAACTGCGAGGTGACGACGCGATGTTCGGGCGTGTCGGCGACGTTCTCGATCGCATGCCGGCCATGCGACGCTTCGCCGAAGCCCCTCGCGGTTCGCGACACCAGCGAGTGCCCGTCGGGCGCCAGTTCCAGGATCCTGCAGAAAGGGGTCTCGAGGCCGTCGACCACGGTTGCGGTGGCATCCTCGAGCAACGTATCGAGCTGGGCATTGGCGAGGGCGCGCTGCCCGAAGGCGGCGATCAGGCCCTGCTGCCGCGCACCGGCGCGAATCACTTGCTCCGCGTGCTTGAACTCGCTGATGTCGCGCGAAACGCTGACGACACCGACGATTTCGCCTTGTGCATCCTGCACGGGGGCGAGTGTCAGATGCGCGGGGAAGGTCGAGCCGTCACGACGATGGCCGACCTTTTCTCCGCGCCAGATCCGGCCGTCGTTGACGGCCCGCAACGCGCCGCTCACGTGGGCGTGACTCGCCGGCCGCACCATGTCGAGCATCTTGCGGCCGATGGCCTCGGCTGCGGTCCAGCCGTATAGCTGTTGGGCGGCGGCGTTCCAGTAGGAGATCGTTTCTTCGACGTCCGAGGCCATGACGGCGTCACCGACGGTGTTGAGCAGCATCGACTGCAATTGACGCTGGCCATCGGCACGCCTGCGTTGCAGGTATTGGCCGAGCTGGTTGCCGATCGTTCGCATCGCCGACAGCAGGCGCTCGTCGAGCTCGTGTGCATCCCGGCTCATGAACTGCAGCACGCCGACGGTCCTGCCGTCGGCGATGCAGGGGAAGCCGAACCCGGACTGGAACCCGGCCGCGGCGGCCGCGGTCGCGACGCGCGGGTCGCTTGCGGGTTCGATGTCGCGAACCGGTTGGCCCGACGCCCAGACGCGACCAGCGATGCCCTCTCCCGGCGCGACGGCGAGCGTTCGCAACGCCACGATGACCGGCGCCGCCAACTCGTTGGGATTGGCCCATGCGGCGTCGACGCGCAGGGCACCCGCGGCTTGGTCGAAGTGAAAATAGCCACCCCAGCTCCAGCGCTGGAACTCGCAGATCGCGTGGATCACGGTTTCGACCACGGACGTCGACTCGCCCGACGCGGCGATGCAGCTCGAGACCTTGTGCTCGAGCGCCAGCACTGCCACTTCCTGCTTGCGCCGGGTGTTGTCCCGCCCGATGCCGCGGTAACCGGTGAAATGCCCCGCGTCATCGAATATCGGAGTGCCGCTGATGCAGATATCGCGCACGCTGCCATCGGGAAACGCACGTTTCATCTCGAAATCGAGAAACGGCAGGTGCGCATGCGTGACTTCCCGATGCACGCTCCACTGCGCTTCGCCTGCGCCGGAAAGCTCCCAGCGGGTCTTGCCACAATCGGCGTCTTCCGCGAGTCCGGCGTCGATTTCGGCGCCGTTGCACATCGACGTGAAGCGCAAGTCCGCATCCTGCTGCCAATACCAGTCGGCGGACAGGTCGCTCAAGCTGCGGAAGCGCGCTTCGCTTTCGCGCAGCGCTGCCTCCGCCCGGCGTCGCTTGAGGAATTGGCTGACCTGCGCGGCGACGACGCGCATCGTGCCTTCGACGACATGATCGAGCGCACGCACCTGCGACCCGAAAAACACCATCATGCCGAGCGGCGCCGCATCGGCGATGACCGGTACCGCAATGGCGCAACGCAGGTCCGCATGGCCACCGGCATGGGCGGACATGGGTGCGAGGGCAGCCAGGTCCTCCACCCAGCGGGTCTGGCCCGAGCGCCGTGCCTCGGCGATGAAACCACCGTCGGCGCAGTGCGCGGCGTCAGAGGCCGCTGCGTGCGCGGCCTCACGCTCGGCCGCGGAGGCAGCCCACGAGGGGCCGATGGCAAGGCCAGGTCCCGCGTCGTCCTCACCCAGGAACATGCCGCACGCCCATCGCTGGGACTCGCTGACCGCGCGAATGACTTCGCACAAGGCTGGAGCCGTCTCCTCGCCATCGGCCAGGCATCGCGCCACGCGTTGCTCCAGCACCAGCCCGCGTTCGGCGCTCTTGCGTTCGGTGATTTCCTCGTGCGCGACCACGACATGCGTGCCATCCAGCATTTCGAATCGGGTCGCCTTCAGCACGAACCAGCGCGCGTCGATCCGCGCATCCGTCATGTATTCGTGCCTGAAGGTGTCACGCGTTCCTGCGAGCAGCGCCCGCAGTCCGCCAGCGACCGCCGCGCCATCCGCGCGCTCGTACCCCGACGCGCGCTCGCAGGCGTCGATGTAGTTGGCGCCCATGAACGCGCTGCTGGCGACGGCGCTGCGCGTTGTCGCGAACTGGCGCCACGCCGCGTTGACTTCGATGATCTTGCCGTCGCGGTCGATCACGCAGACGAGGTCGGCAAGCGAATCGAGCGCTGCGCGCGCGAACACCTGGGATTCCCGCGCCGCTGCCTGATCGCGCCGGCGCTCGGTGATGTCCTTGCCGATGCCCCGGTAGCCGATGTAGCGGCCCGCGGCATCGAACATCGGCGCGCCGCTGATGCTCAGGTTGCGCACCGTCCCGTCCGCGGTCAGGCGATCGAGGCGAACGTCGTAGAAGGGACGGTGCGCCTCCATGTCGGCGTCGAGACGCACGCGAACCTCCGCGTCGCAGCGCGCGTCGAAGTCCCATCGCGTGCGGCCGATCATGTCGCGCACGCGAATGCCGGTCTTTTCGAGCATCTGCTCGGAAATCCGCGTGAAGCGCTGTTGCTCGTCGTGCTCCCAGTACCAGTCCGACGACAATTCGACGAGCGCACGATGTTGTGCCTCGAGCTCGCGCAATGCGCTTGTGGTCGCGGCGAGATCGATCTGCAGCGCGACGATGGCGGTCTGGGTCACCGATGGATCCGCGGCAGGCATCGCATCGCCCAGGCGCGCACGCGTTTCGGGCGACATGTCCGCCAAGGCGTCGATGATGGCGGTGACGTGGCGATTGCGCTCGCCTAGAATCCGTTTGGAGGTCATTTGGGTCCGCTTTGGCGCCGATCGCACGGCCCGGGGAGACGAACCTGCGAGAGCGTACGAACTCGCGCGAGGAACCACAGCAAGCCTGCGGGTGTTGCTTCGAGGATACGCGCTATTGCGCCCCGGATCCCGGTCGCGCGTCGCCGTCTGTCGGCTTCACCAGCGCGAGGGCGCGCGCGCAAACGTTGTCGACGGTGAAGCCGAACTCGCGTAGCACGACATCGCCGGGCGCGGAGGCGCCGAAGCGGTCGACGCCGAGCACGTCGCCGCGATCGCCGACGAACCGATGCCAGCCCTGCGTCGACGCGGCTTCGATGGCGAGTCGCGCAGCCACCGCGCGCGGCAGCACCGCGTCGCGGTATTGCGCGGATTGCAGGTCGAAGAGCTCCCAGCTCGGCATCGACACGACGCGCACATTCACGTGCTGCGCGGCGAGCGCTGTCGCTGCAGCGACGGCGAGGCCCACTTCGGATCCGCTGGCGATCAGGATGAGGTCGGGCCTGGCGTCCGGTGCATCGACGAGCACATAGGCGCCGCGGCGCAGGCCGTCGGCCGATGCATGGCGCGTGCGATCGAGCGTCGGCACCGCCTGTCGTGTCAGCACCAAGGCCACGGGGCTGCCGCGCAACTCGAGCGCGACACGCCATGCGACGGCGGTCTCGTTGGCGTCGCCGGGACGAATGACGATCAGGTTGGGAACGGCGCGCAAGCCTGCGATCTGTTCGACAGGCTGGTGCGTCGGCCCGTCCTCGCCGAGCGCGATGCTGTCGTGCGTGAACACGTAGACGACGTGCAAACCCATCAGTGCGGCGAGCCGCATCGGTGGTCGCATGTAATCGGAAAACGATAGGAAGGTCGCGCCGAACGGCAGCAGTGCGCCGTGCGCCGCGAGGCCATTGGCAATCGCGCCCATCGCGTGCTCGCGCACGCCGAAATGCAGGTTGCGACCGGCGAAGCTCCAGCCGCCGCCATCCGAGCCCTGGCGATCGTGCGCGTCGACGCCGGGCGGCGCGAAGTCGCCCAGTCCATTCAAGGCGGTGTAGGTCGACGGATCGAGATCGGCGGAGCCGCCGATCAACGATGGCAGGCGCGGCGCGATCGCGTTCATCACCTTGCCCGACGCCGTGCGCGTGGCGATGCCCTTGGCGTCGGCGGGGAATGCCGGAATGTCCGCATCCCATCCCGCGGGCAGCTCGCCGTCGAGATCGCGTTGCAACGCCGCCGCCAGGTCCGGAAACGCCGTCGCGTAAGCGGCGAAGCGATGCCGCCAATCCGCCGCGCGTTGCGCGCCACGGCCCCTCGCCTCGCGAAAATGCGCGAGCGCGGTGTCCGGCTCCAGGAATGCGGGCTCGGTTGGCCAGCCGAGGTTCTGCTTGGTCAGTCGCACCTCGGCCTCGCCGAGCGGCGCGCCGTGCGCGCCGAACGTATCCTGCTTGTTCGGCGAGCCGTACCCCAGGTGCGTGCGCACGAGGATCAGCGACGGTCGCGTGGTTTCGGCGCGGGCTTCGCGCAACGCGGCGTCGATGGCGTCGAGGTCGTTGCCGTCGCCGACCGATTGCGTGTGCCAGCGGTACGCGTCGAAACGGCGCGCGCGATCTTCGGTGAACGTGATGTCGGTGCCCGCCGAAAGCGTCACCGCGTTGTCGTCGTAGAGGTAGATGAGCTTGCCGAGGCGCAGGTGCCCGGCGAGCGACGCGGCTTCCGAAGCGACGCCCTCCATCAGGTCGCCGTCGCTGACGATTCCGTAGGTGAAATGGTTGACGATGTCGAAGCCGGGCCGGTTATATCGCGCTGCCAGATTTGCTTCGGCGATCGCCATGCCGACGCCGTTGCCGAAGCCCTGGCCCAGCGGACCCGTCGTCACTTCGACGCCTGGCGTCACGCCGCGCTCGGGGTGCCCCGGGGTGTTGCTGCCCCACTGCCGGAATCGCTCGAGGTCACCGAGCGACACCGCATAGCCGGTGACGTGCAGCAGGCTGTACAGCAGCATCGAGCCATGGCCGGCCGACAGCACGAAACGGTCGCGATCGAACCAGTCTGGATCGGCGGGGTTGTGCGCGAGAAAGCGTGTCCACAGCACGTAGGCCATCGATGCAGCGCCGAGCGGCAGCCCCGGGTGCCCGCTGTCGGCTTTCTGCACGGCGTCGACGCTGAGGAAGCGCAACAGGTTGATGCAGGTGGAGTCGAGCGTGGTCGCGGTCATGGGTCGAATGCGGGCAACGGGAGGGAACGTCATTGGACATCACGGCGGCGCTTTCGATCCACCCGCATCGACAACGCCCGGTCCGAATGCATGGAAGTTTCATGCTGCCCGGCGCGCGCCGGACCTATCGGATGCGCGCGCAAGTCGCCCAGACGGGGAATGCGAAGACACGCGCCCATGCGGTCGCGCACGGTATTCCCGCAGGCGCCGCTACGCATCGGCGTGTGGCAGTGCGGTGCAGTGTAGTGCGATGGCGATGATTGCGCAGCGTCAATGTTGGCGCCGCGACCATCATGGAGAGTCCAATGTGGGAATCCGCCAGGCAAAGGCCCGAACCGATCCGCGTCTTTCGTCACCGCGCGGGATGCGGCGGGGCACCGATCCTTCGTTGCCTGGCCAGCCGCGTGGGAATGCCGCAAGGATGAGCGCGCCCGCGTCCGACGTGCTTGTGTTCTTCGGGATCAGCTGCGAATATGGGACTCAAGCTCGCGAGCAGATGCTCTCGCTGCATTAGCGAGCAGCGCCAGGTCGGCAACGACCGGCGCGTCGGCGGTGGCGGTCCGCTGCCTGATCGGCAGCGTCACGGTGAACGTCGTGCCGTTGCCTGGCGTGCTGTCCACCTCGATGCGTCCATGATGCTTCTGCACGATCCCGTAGGAAAGCGACAGCCCGAGTCCCGTGCCTTCGCCGACGGGCTTCGTTGTAAAGAAAGGATCGAAGATCCGCAGTTGCACGTCGCGGGACATGCCGCAGCCGGAGTCCGCGACCGAAAACCACGCGTTTCGCTCAGCGCTGCCCGAGCGCACCGTGATCGTACCTCGTTCGGGTCCAATGGCGTGTGCGGCGTTGACCAGCAGGTTGAGAATCACCTGGTTGAGCTGCGAGGGAAGGCAGTCGATCTCGGTTGCCGGCTCCAGCGACAGCACGACGTCAGCCTTGTACTTGATCTCGTTGTTGACCATCTTCAGTGTCGACTCAATGCATTTGCGCAGGTCGAATGACTGCCATTGCTGCGTGTCGTCGACGCGCGAGAAGTCCTTGAGGTTCTGTACGATCGTCTTGACTCGCGCGATGCCTTCCTTCGACTCGGCTATGAGCACGGGAATGTCTGTCTTCAGAAAATCGAGCTCGACGCGCTCGCGCAACGCCATGAGACGCGCGAGCGTCTCCGGCGAACTGCACATGGGCTCCGCGGCCTGGTACGCCGAGAGCACCGCGAACAGGTCTGACAGATAACCCTCCAATGTCGTGAAGTTCGAGAACACGTAGCCGATCGGATTGTTGATCTCGTGCGCGACGCCGGCCGCGAGCTGTCCGATCGACGCGAGCTTTTCGGACTGCACGAGTTGCTCCTGGGTCCGGGACAGACGCGTGTTCAGCTCGACGAGCTCGGCGTTGCCGCGGCGCAGGCTGTCCTCCGCCAGCTTCTGCGCCGTGATGTCTCTGCCGATACCGCGGTACCCCGCGAAGACGTCACCGCCGCCGTACATCGGCTCGCCGCTCAGGCTGCGATAGCTGAGACTGCCGTCGTCGGCGACGACCCTGATCTCAAAGTTGCGAAATGGCTGGTGGGCGTCGAGCAGCGCGATGTGATCGTCCCATGTGCCGTTGACCGGAGAAACGTTCGCGTCTTCCCAGCGGCGGTGCCCGAAGAACTGACCGGCCGGCGCCGATGGCGTCAGCGCGCCGTGAGTGCGCATCGTGCCGCGGAACTGCGTGTCCTGCTCCCAGTACCAGTCGGACGACAGTTCGTACAGACTGCGGAAGCGCGCCTCGCTGTCGCGCAGCGCACCCTCCGCGGCGATTTGCGCCGACATGTCGTCGGCGATGACCAGCAAATGGGTCGGCTCGCCGCTGGCGTCATGCAGCGCGACCTTGCGCATGTGCACGCGGATAGGGTCGCCGCGCATCGTCGGCGCAACCCGGTCGTGCGCCTCCTGGACGCCGCCCGCGGCGATGAGGTGGAGGTCGGCCGCATGCATGCGATCTGCTTCGGCCTTCGGCCACAGATCGTGGACGTTACGCCCGATTGCTAGCGCGCGCGGCACGCCGTACATCGTCTCGGCCGCCTTGTTCCACATGACGATCCGATAGTTGTCCTTGACGTTCTTGAGCTGCACCGCCGTCGGGAGGTTGTCGACGATGTTGTCGAGGAGCGTAGGGTGGCTCATCGTCAATCCTTCCGTGCTCAAGCGTCGAGCAGCACGCCGCCATCGGCGTCCCAGCGCACCTTGGTGATGCCAGGGGACTCGATCTCGAGCCTTCGCAACGCCGCTTCGTGCGCGGTAAGTGCGCCCCGCTTGAGCCGGGTTTCATCGGCGAGCAGGCTGGTTTCGATCGCGCGTGCGCGATGGTCGAGCGCCGCGCCGATGGCCGTCTTCAACTCCTGGTCGATCCACGGCTTGGTGACGAAACGAAAGATCGCCGCGTCGTTGATTGCGCTGATGATCCCCTCCTTGTCGGCGAACGCGCTGACGATTATCCGGGCGGCGTCCGGTTGCAGCGCGCGAATGCGGCTGAGCAATGCGACGCCGTTCATCGCCGGCATCCGGAAGTCCGAGATCACCAGATCGATCGGATAATGTGTCGCAAATTCGATTGCCTCGAACGGCGACTCGAACGCGGTGATCTTCAGGTCCGGCAGCACCGGCACCAGCTTTTCGTTCCAGCACATCCGCGTGAGCGCTTTCAGGATGTTGGGTTCGTCGTCGACGAGTAGCAGGCGGGGCATCGTGGTGTCTTCCAGCGCGAGGCGAGTGGTGAGGGGCTGCGGATGCCGGGTGCGGGGGGCACAGGGCGACGCGTCTGCGAAGCGTTGGATGGCGGAGGTGTTCGCCGAATGCGGGATACGCCAGCGGTGCGCAAGCGCTATATACGCAAGCGCCGTGCCAGTGCGAAAGCCGTGCGCGCGTATCGGACCGTGGACGGGCGGCGTGGTCGCGCGATACGTGGCCACGCAGCCGCTAATCCGGCGTCTCCATGGCGATGTCCGCCGTCGGGGCCTGCTGCGTCGATTCCTGTTCGTGGAGCCTGAACGCCGCGCGAATAGTGTCGCGCAACGTCGTCTCCTCCCAAGGCTTGGTCAGGAACTTGTAGATCGCGCCATCGTTGATCGACGCGGTGATCGAGGTGAGGTCCGTATAGCCGGAAAGGATGACCCGCACCGTCTTTGGATACAGGGATTTGGCGCGCATCAGCAGCTCGGTGCCGCTCATGTTCGGCATTCGCTGGTCCGAGACGATGACTGCGGTTGGCGTGCGCGCGAGCACTTCCAGTGCCTGCTGCCCCGACGTGGCCGTATGGATGTCGTACCCGTCACGGCGCAATGCGCGCTTCAGCGCGTGCAGGTTGTTTTCCTCGTCGTCGACGAGCAGCAACGTACGCGATGCGTTGCGGCTTTTCGGCAACAGCGGAATCGTTCCCTGGCTGTCCAGCAGCTGCCCGAACTTGTGCGCGGTCACCGGTTTGCTAAACAGGAATCCCTGGACGATGTCGCAATGGGAACGGCGCAGGAATGCTGCCTGCTCGTCAGTCTCCACGCCTTCGGCGGTGACGACCAGCTTCAGGTGATGCGACATCGCGATGATCGCCTGCACGATCGCCGCATCGTCGACGTCTGTGACGATATCACGCGTAAAGATGCGGTCGATCTTCACCTTGTCGACGGGGAAGCGCTTGAGATAGCTGAGGCTCGAATAGCCGGTGCCGAAATCGTCGATGGCGATCGTGACACCTATCGCCTTCAGCGCCTCAAGCGTGCGGACGAACGATTCCGCGTCGTCCATGATCAGTGTTTCCGTCAACTCGATTTCGAGATGGCGCGGCTCGAGGCTCGACAGCGCCAGCGCCTCGCCGATGCTTTCGATAACTTTGCCGCGGCGGATTTCCATTGGCGAGACATTGATCGCCACGAAGAGCTCGCGATGCCCGGCCTGGCGCCACTGCGCGAGCTGCGCGCACGCCGTCTTCGCCACCCAGCGGCCGATCGGCACGATGAGTCCGGATTCCTCCGCCACGGGGATGAAGTCGATCGGCGACAGCAGGCCGCGCGACGGATGCTGCCAGCGGATGAGCGCCTCGACGCCGATGATCCGTCCGGTGTCGAGCGATACTTCCGGCTGGTAATGCAGCAGGAATTCGTCGTTGGCGATGGCATTGCGCAACTCCGCTTCGACGCCAAGGCGCAGTGTTATCCGCGCATTGATCTCCTCGGTGAAGAAATGGATTCCATTGCGGCCCCCGTCCTGCGCCAGGTTCATTGCAGCCTCGGCGTTGTTGACCAGGGTTTCCGGATCGACACCATCCGCGGGAAAGACCGCGATACCGATGCTGCAGGTCACCGCGACCTCGTAGCCATCGACGGCAAACGGCGTCGCCATGCCATCGATCACGCGCTGAGCCGCGAGCGTGGCGTCGTCGGCGCGATCAAGCGCCGGCAGCATGATGGAGAACTGGTCACCGCCCAGCCGTCCGGTGGTGTCGACGCTGGGTGCGCAATCGCGGAGGCGGGCGGCGACCAGCGCGAGCACGCGATCGCCGACGCCGTACCCGAACGTGGCATTGACGTCCTTGAAGCGGTCGAGATCGACGAACATCACCGCGACATTGCTCGCGTTGTGGCGCGCCTGCGCCATCGCGAACTCGAGCCGGTCGGCGAACAGGATTCGATTAGGCAGGCCAGTCAAGATGTCGTATTGCGACAGGTAGACGGCTTTTTCCGAAGCGACCAGTCGACCGATCGCCGCGGCCAGCGTGTTGGCGATGCTCTGCAGGAATCCACCGCTGCCGGCATCGAAGCATCCGGTGCCTCGCGCATAGGCGCCGATGACGCCGAAAGGCCCGTCGTCTCCGCCGATGACCACGCTCACCGCACTCGACACGCCGTGACTCGCGAACAGCGGCGAGACCTCGGCCGCACTCGCGTAATCGCCGACGATCACTGGCGCCCCTGCGGCGTGCAGCAGCCGGACGGTCTCCGGATCGATGACGCGCGCGTCGGTTCCCAGCGGGCCGAAGCCACGCTGTGCCCGCACGATCACCGAACTTTCGTTGGGGACCCGCTGCATGACCCTGCACATTGCCACGCCGAGCCCGTCGACAACGACGGAGGCCGCTTCCTCGAGAAGCCCCTCGAGCGTCGCAGTCGCCAAGGCGCGACGGCCGAATGCGGCGATCAGCGCCTGCTGGCGCGCGCCTTCGCGAATGCGCTGGTCGGCGCGCCGCGACTCCGTGATGTCGCGTGACACGCTGACAAGTCCGCACACTGCGCCGCTGGCGGCGATGACAGGCGCGAGTGTCAGGTGCACGGGAAACGTCCTGCCGTCGCGATGGTGGCCGACCTTCTCGCCCCGCCACACGCGTCCGCTCATCACCTGGGGCAGCGCGCCGGTCTCGTGGAACGGGTCGGCGGGCCGGACCATTTCGAGCATCGGGCGCCCCAGCGCCTCGGCGCTTGACCAGCCGAACAGCTGTTCGGCGGCGGCGTTCCAGTACGAGATGCGTTCGTCAAGGTTCGCCGCCATCACGGCATCGCCGACGGTGTTGAGCAGCATCGCGCGAAACTGCGACTGTACTTCGACGTGGCGGCGCTCGGTGACGTCCTTGCCGACGCCACGGTAGCCGAGGAACCGGCCGGACACGTCATGCATCGGTTCGCCACTGATGACGACGTCACGCGCCCCGCTGCCAGAGTCGCCGTGTCGATACTCGAAATCCCGGAATGGCAAGTGCGCGGCCATCAGGGTCTCGAGCCGCGTTCGGTCGGACGCGTCGTAGACGATCCCGCTGTCCCAGCGCCGGCGGCCGAGCAGCGTCGCGACGTCGATGCCGGCGTGAATCCGCGCCCCCTCGGATACGCAGGTAAAGCGCTCATCCGCGTCCTGCTCCCAATACCAGTCCGATGACATCTCGGTCAGCGCCCGGTAGCGCGTCTCGCTCTCGCGCAACGCCGTCAGCGCCTGCCTGCGTTGAAGGCATTGCCCGACCTGGGCGCCCATCATCCGCGCCGCCGCGACGAAGCGCGCATCCGGCGGGACCACCGTCGCGCTCATGAACAGCATCACGCCGATGACCCTGTTTTCGGCGATCGCCGGGAATGCGAACGCGCCGTGGTAGCCGGCGGCGTGCACGGCGCCTGGAACCAGCGTGCGCGCGTCGAAATCGCCGTCGACTGTCCACAGCGGCTCGCCCGTTTGCCAGACTGTTCCAGAGACTCCCTGTCCGCGCTCGATCCGCATTGCCCGCGCCAGCGCGATCAGTGAATTGGCCGTATCCTGCTGCTCCGACCATACCGCCTTTGTCAGCATCACGCCGGCGGCCTCGTCGACGTGGAAATAGGCGCCCCAGCTCCATTGCTGGGTTTCGCAGATCGCCTTGATCACATCCTCGACAACCGGCGACTCGTCGCCTGCCGCCGCGATCGCCTGCGCGACGCGGTGCTCCAGCGCGAGGATGCGCTCCTCGCGGCGGCGCAGCGTGATGTCCCGACCGATGCCTCGATAGCCGCGAAACGCGCCACCAGAATCGAAAATCGGCGCGCCGCTGATAGCGATGTCGCGGACGGTGCCGTCGGGAAATGCACGCTTCATGTCGAAATCGTGAAACGGCAGGCGATCAGCCAATGTGCGCCGGTGCAGGTCCCAATTTGCCTCCAGGGCCCCGTCGAGCTCCCAGCGGGTCTTGCCGAGGTCCGCGTCCTGCGACATGCCGGCTTCGATCTCAGTGCCGTTGCAGGATGACGTGAAACGCAACGCCTCGTCCTGCTGCCAGTACCAATCGGCAGAAAGATCGCTCAGGCTGCGGAAGCGCGCTTCGCTGTCGCGGAGCGCCGCCTCGATCGACGTGCGCTCTAGAAACCGGGCGACCTGCGCGCCAGTGACGCGCGCCGCCGCCTCGACGCCGGCATCGGCAGCATGGTATTGCGAACTGAAGAACGCGAGCACGCCGAATACGCGGCGCTCGTGCGCGACGACAAATCCGTACCCCCCGCGGACCTCGCCGGTGGCCGTCGGCACGGTGCGACTTTCGCCGGGCGGACCCGCCTCGACCCACAACGATTCGCCGCGTCGCGCCACGTCCGCGATCAACCGTCGCTTATTGCCGCCGCGCGCGTCGTCGTTCGACGATGTCGTGGATGCGGCGTCGCCGGCGACGAGCGGCCATGCAGCGCACACGCGCGGTTCACCGGCGGCCACGTCGGTGCGTGCAAACAATCCGCACGTCCAGCCCTGCGATTCGCAGACCTCGCGGATGACATTGCCGATGACCCTTGGCTCGTCGTCGCTGACGGCGAGGCAGCGTGCCACCGCGTGCTCGAGCGCGCGCGCGCGCTCACCATTTCGCGATTCGGTGACATCCTCATGGGCAATGACGATGAGCGCGTTGCCCTTCAACTCGAAGCGGGTCGCCTTGAGCGCGAACCAGAATGCGCGAACCGGCGTGTCGCAGGCGTATTCGTGGCGAAAGGCGGCGGCGTCGCCGGCAATCACGCGGCGCAGGCCGATTGCCACGGCGCGTGCATCGACACGTCCATTGCCGCGCACGTGGTCGCAGACATCCAGGTAGTTGGCGCCGAGGAACACTCCGGAACGCAACGCCTTGTTGGCCTCAGCGAATCGCCGCCATGCCGAGTTGACGGCGACGATGCGGCCGGACGCGTCGAGCACGCACACGTGATCGGCGAGCGCGTCGAGCGCGGCGCTTGCGAAATCCTGCGACTCGGGCGACGCGGCCTGCTCGTTGCGGCGCTCGGTGGTGTCTTTGCCGATGCCACGGTATCCGCAATACCGGCCCGCGGAGTCGAATATCGGCACGCCGCTGATGCAAAGATGGCGGATGTTGCCATTGCTGAGTACGCGATCGAAGCAGAAGTCGTAGAACGGCTGGCGCGCATCCATGTCAGCCTGCAGCCTGACGCGATCTTCCGGAACGAAGCGGATATTGGATTCCCACCGCGTGCGGCCGATCATTTCCTCGACGTGGATGCCGGTCTTCTCGGGAAGCTGTGCGGAAATGCTGGTGAATCTGCCGTCGGCATCGTGCTCCCAATACCAGTCCGAGGACAATTCGGTGAGCGCGCGAGACCGCGCGCCTAGATCGCGCAATGCGGTTCTCGCTTCGGTGAACTCGATCGCCATCGCGGTGGTGTCGACCGGAACCGATGCGGGAGGCAACGTGCCGTCCAGGCGCGCGCGCGTCTGCGGCGACATTTCCGCCACCGCGTCGACAATGGCGGTTACATAACGATTGCGCGCGCTCGGCGGGGGAGGGGTGGGCACCTGCATCCTTCGTCTCCGGCGGCACGCGACGGCGCGGGCGCAGGCGGAAGCGGGCGCGGTTGGGGCACGCGCGGGTAACAACGGCGAAAGCTGCCGAGACCGTTGATTTCTGTAGCATACGCGCAATTCGTCCGGCTTCCCGCGTTCCGCGCACCGCCGGTCGGCTCGAATCGTGTTTTGCAAGTCGCGCGCGCGGTATGTATCGGAACTATCGGCAACGGGCGCAAGTCGCAAGGATCGAAGGGTAGGTCGATCACGTGTGCAACGGCGCTTTGGTATTCTCGCCAAGCGCCTTCGCGCGTCCGCGGCCAAAGTCAACAGTTTGCGTGCCGGTCGGACGGCGACGTGATCACGGAGAGCGGCATGCAGCGATGCGCATTGCGACCGACAGGAACCTGCCCGCGGCGTGCGGCGACGTCTACGCGATCGCCGCGGGCTGGTCTCGAGCGCCTGGCGCGTTGCGGCGGCGGGCCGCAAGGATGAGCGCTCCTCCGTCCGACGTGCTTGTGTTCTTCGGGATCACCGGAGATCTCGCCTACAAGCAGATTTTTCCGGCGCTGCAGTCGCTGATTCGCCACACCGGCCACAGTCCACCAGTGATCGGCGTCGCCAGGTCGCCGCTGAGCGACGACCAGCTGCGCGCGCGTGCGCGCGACAGCGTCGAAAAGCACGGCGGTCTCGACGCGGCGGCGTTCGCCAAGCTGTCGGCGCGACTGCACTACGTCGACGGCGACTATGCCGACGCGTCGACCTACGTGCGCCTGAAGAAGGCGCTGGGGGATGCGAAGCGGCCGCTCTACTACCTGGCGATCCCGCCCAGCATGTTCACGACCGTCGTCGACGGCCTCGCGCGCTCGGGTTGCGCCACCGACGCACGCGTGATCGTCGAAAAACCGTTCGGCCACGATCTCGCCTCCGCACAGGCGCTCAACGACACGCTGCGCCGTTCGTTCCCCGAGTCGGCGATCTTTCGCATCGACCACTACCTCGGCAAGGAGCCGGTCGCCAATCTGCTGTACTTCCGTTTCGCCAATTCGTTCGTCGAGCCGATCTGGAATCGCAACCACGTGGCGAGCGTGCAGATCACGATGGCGGAGAGCTTCGGCGTGCAGGGGCGCGGGCGCTTCTACGACGAAGTCGGCGCGATCCGCGACGTCGTGCAGAACCACATGCTGCAGGTGACCGGGCTCCTGGCGATGGAAGCGCCGATCCGCCGCAATGCCGATGCCGCACGCGATGAACGCTTGCGCGTGTTTCGGGCGATGCGTCCGCTCGCGCCGGAGGATGTCGTGCGCGGGCAGTTTAGGGGCTATCGCGACGAGCCTGGCGTCACGGCCGGGTCGCAGGTCGAGACGTTCGCCGCGCTGAAACTGCACATCGACACCTGGCGTTGGGAGGGCGTGCCGTTCTACATTCGCGCGGGCAAGCGGCTAGCGGTGACGGCGACCGAAGTCATCGTCAAGCTCAAGCGTCCGCCGCTGGCCGTGTTCGATTCCATCGCGCCGGGGCAATCGAACCAGTTCCGCTTCCGCCTGAGCCCCGAGGTTTTCATTTCCGTCGGCGCGCGCGTCAAGGCGCCCGGCGAGGAGATGGTCGGCGAGGACGTCGAGCTGATCGCGCGCCGCGTGCCCGGCGATGAAATGACGCCTTACGAGCGCCTGCTGGGCGATGCCATCGAGGGCGACACGTCGCTGTTTGCGAGCGCAGACAGCATCGAAGCGGCATGGCGCGTCGTCGACCCGGTGCTTATGGATGCCAAGCCGCCCGACTTCTACGAGCCCGGAAGCTGGGGACCGACGGCGGCCGATCGGATCATCGCCGGCGACGGCGGCTGGCACAACCCCGCGTCGGACACCAAGCCCGCATGAGCGCAGAAGGCCACACCATGAAAGCGACGCAGCAGCTTCACGACCTCGGCCAGAGCCTGTGGCTGGATAACATCACGCGCGGCATGCTGCAGGACGGCACGCTGCAACGCTACATCACGGAGCTTTCCGTCACCGGTCTCACTTCCAACCCGACGATCTTCGACCATGCGATCCGCGACACCCCCCTTTACGATGCTGCCATCCGCGACGGCAAGCCGGGCACGCCGGCCGAGGCGGTGTTCGTCGACCTCGCGCTCGACGACCTGACGCGCGCTGCCGATCTTTTCGCAGCGGTGCACGCGTCGACCGCGGGTGTCGATGGCTGGGTGTCGATGGAAGTCTCGCCCTTGCTGGCCGACGATGCACAGAAAACCATCGAGGAAGCCGCGCGACTGAAGGCGCGTGCACGCCGCGACAACCTCTTCATCAAGATTCCCGGAACGCCCGCGGGCATCGCGGCGATCGAGGCGTCGATCTTCGCGGGTGTCGCGATCAACGTCACGCTGCTGTTCTCGCGTGAGCAATACCTGGCTGCTGCCAATGCGTACCTGCGCGGCATCGAGCGCCGCATCGACGCGGGACTCGACCCGAATGTCGCCTCGGTGGCGTCGCTGTTCGTCAGCCGCTGGGACGTCGCCGTCAAGGATCGTGTGGCGCCCGAACTGCGCAACAAGCTGGGCATCGCCATCGCGCAACGCACGTACCGCGCCTATCAGGAGCTGCTCGATTCGCCGCGCTGGCGCCGGCTGGCGGCAGCGGGCGCGCGCGTGCAGCGGATGCTGTGGGCCAGCACCGGCAGCAAGGATCCGGAAGCGCGCGACACGCTCTATGTCGAAGCGCTGGCCGCGCCCGGGACGATCGACACCATCCCGGACAAGACGCTGCTCGCCTTCGCCGAGCACGGCCGTGTCGGCTCGCCGATGGCGGTCGACGGCGGCGATGCCGAGCAGGTCATCGCGACGATGCGCAAGGCCGGCATCGACGACGCGGGACTCGCCTCGCAGCTCCAGCGCGAAGGCGCGGCGGCGTTCAGCAAGTCGTGGAACGACCTGATGGGCTGCATCGCGGACAAGCGTCGCGCATTACACGGCGTGGCGAGCACATGATTCGCGCGCGCGCCGGTCGAGCATGGCCGCGCATGCCGATCGACATCGCTCGATGAATCCGCATCCGCTGGCCGGGCAGCTCGCGCCCGCGGGGGCGCTGGTGGACGTGTCACGCCTCGTGTCGGCCTATTTCACCGAAGTCCCCGATCCGGCGGTGGCGGCACAGCGCGTCGTGTTCGGCACGTCCGGACATCGCGGCTCGTCGCTGCGCGTCGGCTTCAACGAATGGCACGTGCTGGCGATCAGCCAGGCGATCTGCCTGCATCGCCGGCGGCGCGGCATCGATGGCCCGCTGTTCCTCGGCATCGACACGCACGCGCTGTCGATACCTGCGTTCGCTTCCGCGCTCGAAGTATTCGCCGCGAATGGCGTCGACGTGATGCTGGCACCGGACGACGACTGGACGCCGACGCCCGCGGTGTCATTGGCGATCCTGCGCCACAACCGCGCGCGCGACTCGGGCCTTGCCGATGGCGTCGTCATCACGCCTTCGCACAATCCGCCCGAGGACGGCGGCTTCAAGTACAACCCGCCCAACGGCGGTCCCGCGGGCAGCGACATCACCGGCTGGATCGAGGCGCGCGCCAACCGCTTCATCGAACAAGACCTGAAAGGCGTGCGGCGCACGTCGATGGCCAAGGCGCTGCGCGCGAAGACGACGCATCGCCACGACTTCCGTCGCGCCTATGTCGCGGACTTGGGCAACGTCATCGACATGGCGGTGATCCGGGACGCCGGCGTGCGCATGGGCGTCGATCCGCTGGGCGGCGCGGGCGTCCGCTACTGGCCGGCGATCGCCGAACGCTATCGCGTCGATCTCACGGTGACCAACGCCACCGTCGATCCGACGTTCCGCTTCGTGCCGCTCGACTGGGACGCGCGGATACGGATGGATCCGTCGTCGCCGTACGCGATGCAATCGCTGGTCGGCCTCAAGGACCGCTTCGACATCGCGTTCGCGTGCGACACCGATCACGACCGGCATGGCATCGTCACGCGTTCCGCCGGCCTGCTCGCGCCCAACCACTATCTCGCGGTGGCGATCGACTACCTGTTTCGTCATCGCCCGCGCTGGCGCGTGACCGCGGCAGTGGGCAAGACCATTGTCAGCAGTGCGCTGATCGATCGCGCCAGCGCGGCGCTCGGCCGCGAACTTTTCGAAGTGCCGGCGGGATTCAAATGGTTCGTCGACCGGCTCGGCGAACGTTCGCTCGGCTTCGCTGGCGAGGAAAGCGCGGGCGCGACCTTCCTGCGACGCAATGGCACGCCGTGGACCACCGACAAGGACGGCATCGTTGCCGCGTTGCTCGCCGCCGAGATCACCGCGCGCATCGGCCGCGATCCGGCGGAACGCTACCGGGCGCTCGTGCGCGACCTTGGCGAGTCGGTCGAGCAGCGCGTGCAGGCGCCGGCGACGGCACGTCAGAAAATGCGGCTGTCGCAGCTTTCCCCACGGCAATTTCGCCACGATGCGCTCGCCGGGGAAAAGATCCTGCAGGTGCTCGATCGCGCGCCGGGCAATGACGCGCCGATCGGTGGCCTCAAGGTCGTCACGGCCAACGGATGGTTCGCCGCGCGCCCGTCGGGAACCGAGGATATCTACAAGATCTACGCCGAAAGCTTCCGGGGCGATGCGCACCTCGCGCGGATCGTGCGCGAGGCACAGGCAATGGTCGATGCCGTGATAGGCGCCGCGGCCATACGCCGCACGCGATGAGCGAGCGTTCAGGCATCGAGCCGCGCGCGATGAGCGAGCGTTCAGGTATCGAGCGGGATTCGCGCTTGCGTCGCTTGAACGCGAGGGGTAGTGTAGGAGAAATCCTACGCCGAAACTCGCAGACGCCGATCGATGCAATCGGCATTTCGATTATCATTTCGCCGTACAAAAGTGCCGCGGGTGGCGCACGACCCGCGACGGTCGCCAGCACTGCACAAGAAATGGGGCAAGACGATGGGGTCGGACGAAGCGGTGCGCACGGTCCTGGTCGCGGACGACGAACGCGACACGGTGGACACGACGGCAGTGATGCTGGAAGGCTGCGGATACGAGGTGTTGCGAGCGTATTCGGCACGCGAGGCGCTGCTGCGCCTGGACGACCATCCCGAGATCGCGCTGCTGGTTTCGGACATCCGGATGCCGGAAGTCGACGGATTCGACCTGCTGCGGGTCGTCCGCTATCGCTTTCGCTCGCTGCCGGTGGTGCTGATGACAGGACTGCCGGTCACCGACGAGGACATGGTGCCCGCGGGGGCGGCGATCCTGACCAAGCCATTTTCGTACGACGAGCTGAAGAGCGCGCTGGCGAGCCAGCTTGCCAACAATCGTCACGCGGACGGGGCCAACGGCAGCGCCGCTGGCCGCACCGCGAAATTCCGCGTGGTCTGACAGTCCTCTGCAGCTCGCGCATTCGATCCCGTGGATGCCAATGGCGTTCGAACCGGCATCGAAACTAGATGCTTGCCGGACTTGCCGTGGACATCCTAGAGGGCAGAGCTCAGGAGTCAGCCGCGTCGAAACGGCGCCGCACGCGCCGACAGTGGTTGCGCTCGATGATTGCGTGCGTTTGCGGCGTCGCCACGATGTCCGCCTCGGTAGCCGCGGCAATCAACGACGATACCGACCTCGAGCGCACGGTCAAGGCGGTTTTTCTCTATAAGTTCCTCAACTACGCCGACTGGCCGCCGACCGCGTTCACCGACGCCAATGCGCCCTTCGTGATCGGCACCTACGGCGCGGATGCGATGGCCGGCGACCTCGCGCAACTCGCCGAAGGTCGCACCGTTTCAGGACGCGCCGTCGAAGTGCGCAAGTTGCGGCGCACGGATTCGCTGGCGGGCATTCACGTGCTGTTCGTCGGCGCCGCCGACACTGCGCAATTGCCCGTGCTCGCGCGCGCCGCGTTGCGCCAGCCGCTGCTGATCGTCAGCGAAGGCGATGGGGCACTCGACGCCGGCAGCGCGATCAACCTGCTGGTCGTCGATGGCAGAGTCCGCTTCGACGTCGCGCTCGACGCCGCCGAGAAGTCGGGCGTGCACTTGAGCTCACGGCTGCTGGCCGTCGCGCATTCGGTGCGCAACCGGAGCGAGCCATGATCGCGTGGCCGCAGTCGCTGCAGGGCCGCGTGATTCTCGTCGTGCTGGTCGCGACGTTCGTCGCGCTGATCGTGGCGACCGCTGCGCTCGCGCTCTACGATGCGCGCGCGTACCGCCAGACCGTGACCGCCGACCTGTCGACGCAGGCGGAGATCCTCGCGCATACCAACGCGCCGGCGCTGGCCTTCGACGACCCCCAGGCCGCGCGCGAAAACCTCGCGCTGATGCACGATCGGCCGGGCGTGCTTGCGGCGGCGATCTACAAGCCTTCCGGCCAGTTGTTCGCGAGCTACAGCCGCGACGGCAGTCCGGCGGCGTCGGTGCCCATGTCGCCAGGCGCGATGGGCACCACCATCGCCGGCGACGAGATCCGCGTCGTCAAGCCGATCATCGAGCAGCGCGAGACCGTGGGCATCGTGCTGCTGCGCGCGCGCTACGAACTCGGCGAGCGCCTCGCCAACTACCTGGTGATCCTGATAGCGGTGATGATGGCGAGCCTTTGCGTGGCGCTGCTCGTGTCGGCATTCCTGCAGGCGCGCATCACGACGCCGATCATGAGCTTCACCGACGTGGTCCGCAGGGTGATGAATCAGCGCGATTTCTCGCTGCGCGTCGCGCAAACCGATACGCGCGAGCTCGATGTCCTCGTTGACGCCTTCAACGAGATGCTGGCCGAGGTCGGCCGGCAGACCGAAGCGCTCGCGGCGTCCAATCGCT
Organism: Betaproteobacteria bacterium; assembly: GCA_040006455.1. Taxonomy (GTDB): domain Bacteria; phylum Pseudomonadota; class Gammaproteobacteria; order Burkholderiales; family Casimicrobiaceae; genus VBCG01. The sequence goes on from JBDTWY010000006.1 coordinate 39,780, forward strand.
CGCTGCAGATCGAAACCGTCGAGCGCCGCGGCGCCGAGAACGCGCTGCGGATCGCCGATCGTCACAAGGACGAGTTCCTGGCGACGCTGGCGCACGAGTTGCGCAACCCGCTCGCGCCGATCTACAACGGCGTCGAACTCCTCAAGATGCCGCAACGCGCGGGCGCCGAGCCCGGCAAGATCCTCGACATGATGCAACGCCAGGTGCGGCAGATGGTGCGGCTGATCGACGACCTTCTCGACGTGTCGCGGATCGCCACCAACAAGCTGGTGCTGCGCAAGGCGCCGATGGACTTGAAGATCGCCGTGAGCTCGGCGATCGAGACTGTCGCGACGTTCATCCGCGACCGGCAGCACACACTCGAAGTGTCAGTGCCCGAGTATCCGATCCTGATGGAAGGCGACGCGACACGGATGTCGCAGGTGATCGTCAACCTGCTGCACAACGCGGCCAAGTTCACGGCGCCCGGCGGGCGTATCACGCTGGACGTCACGCATGACGCGCGCGGCGTCATCGCGCGGGTGACGGACAACGGCATCGGCATCGAGCCGGCGATGCAGTCGCGGATGTTCGGCCTGTTCGAACAGGCGGACCGCGCGCTCGAGCGCGCGCAGGCGGGTCTCGGAGTCGGCCTGAGCCTCGCGCGCCAGCTGGTCGCGATGCACGGCGGCACGCTGCAGGCGCGCAGCGATGGGCTCGGCAAGGGTAGCGAATTCATCGTCCACCTGCCGGACGTCGCGCTCGTCGAGCACGGTTCCGAGCCCGTCACGGTGCAGCGGGGTCGCGGCGCCGCTTCCGGGCATCGCATCCTGATCGTCGACGACAATGTCGACTTCGCGGCGACGCTCGCGACACTGATGACGGCGTTGGGAAACGACGTGCGCGTCGCGAACGACGGCGCGGCGGGACTCGAGGAAGCGCAACGCTTCATTCCCGACGTGGCGTTCCTCGACATCGGCATGCCGAAGCTCAACGGCTATGATCTCGCGACGCGGATCCGGGGCGTGCCCGCACTCGCGCAGAGCGTGCTGGTGGCGGTGACGGGCTGGGGACAGGACAAGGACCGCGAACACGCGCAGTCAGCGGGATTCGACCATCATCTCGTCAAGCCCGTCGAGTCCGCCGCCGTCGCCGCGATCCTCGAGGCGACCTCGCCGCGGCAATCGTCGGCGCCGTTGGCGTGATGACGCGCAACATGCGCCGACCGGAAGGAATTCGAATGCGCAGGATCGATTTGCGGTCGAGCGGTGTCGGCCGATTGCGCGGCCGCTGCGGGAGGATGAAAATGACACCGGTGACATTGGCGGCGGTGCTCGCGCTCGCCGCGCTGGCATCGGGATGCGCGACCATGCAGCCTCCAGCGCAGCCCGCGTCCAACACGGCGGCCGCAGCCGTTGCGGCGGACACCGGTTCGGCGCCGGCGGCGTCGACCGCGGCCGTCGCACAAGCCGCGCCGCCTGCGGCGAAGCCGGATGTGCCGGCTGCCGCTGCTGCAGCACCGTTGCGCGCGCCGGGCACGGTTGCCGGGGCCGCGACCACACCTGCGGCCGCGGCGACAAGACCCGCGACCGCGGCGACAAGACCCGCGACCGCGGCGGTTGCCGGGCCCACGACGCCACCGGCATCGGCGGAAAAGCCTTCCGCGACGGCCGCGAAGGCGGCACCGACTGCCGCCGCGGCCGCAAAGTCCGCCTCCGCGGTCGCTGCGGCGGCGCCAAAGGCGGCGGCGCCTCCACTCGATCTCAAGTCACTGGAAACGCGGCTGCGCGAAACGCCAGCGATCGGCGTGATGACCAAGCTGACCTTGAAGAACCAGGTCGACGACCTGCTCGACCAGTTCCGCGCGTACTACAAGGGCACGCTCAAGTCGACGCTGGCGGACTTGCGGCGCGCGTACGAGCTGTTGGTGATGAAGGTGCTCGCGCTGCTGCAGGACGCCGACCCGCCGCTGGCAACCGCGATCGTTTCCTCGCGCGAGGCGATCTGGGGCATCCTCGCCGATCCGGTCAAGTTCTCGACGGTATGATTTTTCGCACAGGACACTGCATATGAATCCACGCATCCCCTTGCGGGCGCTGTTCGCGACGCTCGCCATCGTCGCATGTGTATCCGCGACCGCTGCCGACGATCCGGCCGAGCTGAAGGATCTCACCAGCGTCGTCGCGCTGCTGGGCGTGCCCTGCGGACAGGTCGTCAGCGCGGTGCGCATCAAGGACAACGACCACGTGGTCACGTGCAAGGACGGCAACCGCTACCACGTGCACGTCAACGCCGAAGGTCGCGTCGTCGCCGACAAGGCCTGACGCGCCCGGCGCGCGCGCCGAACGCATCAACCGCTGTTGCGCAGTCCCGCCGCCAGTCCGTTGATCGTGAGATGCAGCGCGCGCCGCGTGCGCTCGTCGGTGTCGCCCGCGCGCAGCCGCTTCAGCAGCTCGATCTGCAGATGGTTGAGCGGGTCGATGTACGGAAAGCGGTTGCGGATGCTGCGCGCCAGCGTCGGGTTGTCGGCGAGCAGCGTCGCGTGCTCGCTGATCGACAGCAGGTGCGTTCGCGTCAGCGCATGCTCGTCGCGAATGGCGCCGAAGATGCGCTCGCGCTGCGCGGCATCGTCGAACAATGCGGCATGGCGTGACGCGATCGCGAGGTCGGTCTTGGCGAGCACCATGTCCATGTTCGACAGGAACGCACGGAAGAACGGCCAGGTCGCGTACATCGAGCGCAGCAACGGCAGGCCCTGTGGATGAGCGGCGAGCCACGCGTCGACGGCGCTGCCGAAGCCGAACCAGCCGGGCAGCATCAGCCGGCACAATCCCCAGCTGAACACCCACGGAATGGCGCGCAGGTCCTCGATCTTCCGCGAGCCCGTGCGCGATGCTGGCCGGCTGCCGATGTTGAGCGCGGCGATCTCGCTGATCGGCGTCGTCGCATGGAAATACGCGGCAAAGTGCGGGTCGTCGTAGACCAGCGCACGGTACGAGCGGTATGCGGTATCCGACAACGCGCGCATCACGTCGTGAAAGCGCGGGTCGGTGTCCGGCGTGCCGGCGACGTTCGGCTCGACGAGGCTCGCCTCGATCACCGCGGACAGCAGCGTCTCCAGGTTGTGCCGGCCGAGCTCCGCATCGGAATACTTGCTGGCGATGATCTCGCCCTGCTCGGTGATGCGCATCGTCCCGGCGACGCTGCGCGGCGGCTGCGCGAGAATCGCTTCGTAGGCGGGGCCGCCACCGCGCCCGACGGTGCCGCCGCGCCCGTGGAAAAGCCTGAGGCGGATCCGCGTGCGCGCGAACAGGTCGACGAGCTCGACCTCCGCCACGTAGAGCGCCCAGTTGGCGGTTACGTAGCCGCCGTCCTTGTTGCTGTCGGAATAGCCGAGCATCACTTCCTGCAGGTCGCCGCGCGACGCGAGCCACTGGCGATAGAGCGGGTGCGCGAATGCCGCCGCCATCACCGCCGCGCAGGCGCGAAGGTCGGCGATCGTCTCGAACAGCGGCACGATGTTGACGTGGCTGGCCGGTGCCGCAGCATAGGTCAGCAGGCCGACTTCGCGGAGCAGGACGCCGACTTCCAGCAGGTCGCTGACAGCCTCGCACTTCGAGATCACGTAGTTGGCGATGGCGTCGGCGCCGAACGCGGTTCGAATTCGCGCGGCGACGCGCAGGATCGCGATCTCGCCGGTGGTGACGGCGCCGTAGTCGAGATAGGGTGACCAAAGCGGACGCGGCTGGCGCAGTTCGCGCGACAGCGCTTCGACGCGCTGGTGCTCGTCGAGGTCGCGATAGCCGTCGACGACGCCCGCCTTGGCGAGCAATTCCGCGACGACCTCCTCGTGGACGATCGAGTTCTGCCGCAGGTCGAGCGTCGCCAGGTGAAAGCCGAACGTGGTGACCGCGCGCTGCAGCGCGCGCAATCGACCGTCGGCAAGCCGGCCCGAGCGATGGCTGCGCAGCGACGTCGCGATGACGTCGAGATCGGCGGCGAATTCGCCGTCGTTCGCATAGGGCGGTAACTCGACCTGCGGGTCGCGCGGCGCGCGCAGCCCGGTGAGTTCGGCGAGCGTCGCGGCGAGACGCGCGTAGATCCCCACCAGCGTCTGGCGATAGGGCTCATCCTGCCGGAACGGCGAGGGATCGCCGGCGCGCAGCGCGAGCGCGTCGAGCGCCGCCGTGGGCTGCGCAAGGCCCCGCGACAGCGACAGCTCACTGCCGAGCGCGTGCACCTCGTCCAGATAGTGCCGCAACGCGACCGTCGCCTGGCGTTGGCTCGCGGTCGACAGCACGTCGGCGGTGACGTAGGGGTTGCCGTCGCGATCGCCGCCGATCCACGATCCCATTCGCATCACCGTTGGCACGCGAAAATCGTCACCAAGGTCGCCGCGCAGGCGCAACGCCGTCTCGAGGTCGTTGTGCAATCGCGGCAGCTCGCGAAGGAACGTGTAGTGATAGAAGCTCAGGCCATTGTCGATCTCGTCGATGACGCGAAGTCGTGTCGAGCGCAGTGCCGCGGTCTGCCACAGCCGCAGCACCAGCGCCTGGAGCTCGCCATCGAGCGCATCGAGCGGCTCGCCATCGCGCGCGGCCGTTTCGCGCGTACGCAGCAGCGTCGCGATCGCCGACTGGCACTCGAGGATCGTCTTGCGCTGGACTTCGGTCGGATGCGCAGTCAGCACCGGACTGACGAGCGCATTGGCGAGGAAATCGACGATCCGCGCTTTCGGCACGCGTGTGCGATCGAGCCGCGCGAGCGCGTGGCCGATGCTGCCCGGCTGCGGCGGATCGCCGGCGAGGCGATGCGCGCGGCGGCGGCGATTCTGATGGACATCCTCGGCGATGTTGGCGAGCAGCGAAAAATAGCTGAACGCGCGCACCACGGTCAGCGACTGCTCGACGTCGAGGCCGTCGAGCAGCGCATGCAATTCGGCCTGGATCGCCGATGCCTGCTTCCGCGATGCGCGATGAAAGCGCACTGCCGTCTGGCGGATCGCCTCGACGCGCGCGAATCCGGCGTCACCCGTTTCCGCGCGCAGCACCGCGCCGAGCGTCCTGCCAAGGAGGCGCGTCTCCTCCCACAACGGCAGGTCCTTCGATTGCGGTTGCGTTTCGCCCGGCGCGGGCGTCGCGGTATTGGTGTCGTTCGGCATCTCTCTGCTCTGGAGTCGCGTGCATGCCGAGTCTACTGCATCGAAAACCGCGCGCTCGCGCGGCATCGCCAGGTGATCCACATCGACGATGCGGTTGTGCGCCATTGGACAGCGTCACTTGCCGCCGTCGCGGGATTGCACCACCATGGCGCTCGCGCATGGCGTTCCCCGGGCATCGATCCGTGACCTGCACCCATATCGAAAAGTCGACCAAAACCGTCGTCTATGCGGCGCTGGCGGGCAACCTGCTGGTCGCCACGACCAAGGCGGGCGCCGCGGCATGGACCGGCAGCTCGTCGATGTTGAGCGAGGCGATCCATTCGTTCGTCGACACCGGCAACGAAGTGCTGCTGCTTTACGGGATGCGGCAGGCGGCGCGCCACGCCGACCCGGAGCATCCGCTCGGCTATGGCCGCGAGCTCTATTTCTGGAGCTTCGTCGTCGCGTTGCTGATCTTCGCGCTCGGGGCGGGTGTGTCGATCTACCAGGGCATCGCGCACTTGCGCACGACCGAGCCGATCCGCGATCCGCTCGTCAACTATGTCGTGCTCGGTCTCGCGTTCCTGTTCGAAGGAGGATCGTGGCTGGTGTCGGTGCGGCAATTCCGCGCGGCCAAGGGCGAGCTTGGCTACTACGAGGCGTTTCGTAGGAGCAAGGACCCGCCGTCGTTCATGGTGCTGTTCGAAGACAGCGCCGCATTGATCGGCATCGCGATCGCGGCGCTCGGCACGTACGCGTCGGCGCAACTCGGCATGCCGTCGGCCGACGGTATCGCGTCGATCGCGATCGGCCTCGTGCTCGCGCTGACATCGGTGCTGCTGGCGCGTGAAAGCAAGAGCCTGCTGATCGGCGAGCGTGCCAACCGCGCGTTGAGCGATTCGATCCTGCGCATCGCCGGCGCCGAGCCTTCGATTGCGCGCGCGAATGGCGTGCTGACCGCGCAGCTCGGCCCCGACCAGATCCTCGCCGCGCTGAGCCTCGAATTCGCCGACGACCTGCGCGCAACCGACATCGAGAACGCCGTCGTCGACATCGAGCGCAAGGTACGTGCGTCACATCCAGAAGTGCTGAGCCTGTTCGTCAAGCCGCAGACCGCACGGACGTTCAAGGAGTACGTGCAAAAGCGCTATGCGGACGACGAACCGAAATCCGCGTGATGGGTGCGAAGAAATGCGGTGCCGCTCTGCGTCGACCCACGCCAACGACGCTGGGTTCCCGCTTTCGCGGGAATGACGGCAAAGCTGGGGAATGACGGCAAAGCTGGGGAATGACGGCAAAGCTGGGGAATGACGGCAGGGTGAGGACAATGGCGGCAGCGGTGAGGAAACCCTGATGAGGACGCTTTGATGAGCGCACGTGACGATGCTACACGCGAGGTCTGGCTCGCGCCCGGATTGCGCACGCCGTTTGCCAAGGTCGACGGCGCGTTGCGCGACTTCGACGCGATCGCGCTGTCGGTGCCGGTCGTGCGCGGCATGCTCAATGAATTGCGTGGCGCGGCGCCGGATTTCGCGGTGTGGGGAAGCGTCATCCCCAACCTCGCGTGGAGCAACATCGCACGCGAAGTGCTGATGGACGCGGGCGTGGCCCCCACGATACCTGCGTTCGCGACGGTGATGGCCTGTTCGACCAGCATGACCGGCGCGCTCGAGGCGGCGGGGATGATCGACGGCGTTGCGCGCAACCTCGCGCTGGTCGGCGGCGCCGAGAGCATGAGTCGCGTGCAGCTCGGTCTCGCGCAACCGCTTTCCGACTGGCTGCGCAGGTTTCGCAACGCACGCACGCCGGCGCAGAAGTTCGCGCAGCTTTCGCAGCTCAAGCCGCGTGACATCCGTCTCTACATTCCGTCGGTGACGAACCGCACCACGGGCATGAGCATGGGCGAGCACACAGAGATCACCGCGAAGCAATGGCGGATCGCGCGCGCGCTCCAGGACCAGATCGCTTTCGACAGTCATTTGCGCGCCAATGCGGCATGGGACCGGGGGTTTTACGACGACATGGTCATTCCCGTCGGCGACCTTCGCCGCGACACGCTGCCGCGCAAGGACACATCGCTGGCGAAGCTCGCGACCCTCACGCCGTCGTTCGACCGGACGAGCGGCGAGGGCACGTTGACCGCGGGCAATTCATCGCCATTGACCGATGGCGCGGCAAGCGTATGGGTGGCGTCGCGCGAGGGCCTCGCGAAGCTGCCGACGGGAACGCCGGCGGCGCGACTCGTCGACTGGGAGCTTGCCGCGGTTGACTTCCGCGTCGAGGGTTTGCTGATGGCGCCCGCGTTCGCGATTCCGCGCCTGCTCGCGCGCAACGGCCTCACTTACGATGACATCGACATCTGGGAAATCCACGAAGCCTTCGCCGCGCAGGTGGCGTTTCACATCGCTGCGCTCGAGGATCCGCGCTTCGTCAAGGACAAGGCGGGCATCGACGTCGCGCTGGGCGCGTTTCCACGCGAGCGCGTCAATCCGAATGGCGGCAGCGTCGCGCTGGGCCACCCGTTCGGCGCTACGGGCGCGCGCATCCTCAGCCAGGCGGTCAAGGAATTGGCGCTGCTGCCGGCGGGCGCGCGCTGCATCGTCAGCATCTGCGCCGACGGCGGGCAGGGCAGCGTCGCGCTGCTGCAGACGGTACCGCAGCGGTCGCCATCGTGAACGATGCGCCGCTCGCCGGCGTCGAGGCCTGCGTGTTCGACGCCTACGGCACGCTGTTCGACGTCGCGTCGGCGGCGCGCTGTTGCACCGATGCGCTCGGTGATCGCGCCGATGCGCTCGCCGCGCTGTGGCGCGACAAGCAGCTGCAGTATTCGTGGCTGCGTGCGGTGCAAGGTCGGCATGCCGATTTCTGGCAGGTCACCGGCGACGCGCTCGATTTCTCGATGCAAACGCTGCAACTCGCCGATCCGGCGTTGCGCGAGCGGCTGATGTCGCTGTACCTGACGCTCGACGCGTTCCCGGAAGTGCCGGACGTGCTGCGGCGACTGCGCCGCGCAGGACTGCGCACGGCGATCCTGTCGAATGGCTCACCGGCGATGCTCGAGGCCGCCGTCAACGCGGCGGGACTGGAGAAGCTGCTCGACGCCGTGCTTTCGGTCGAGGCGGTCGGCGTGTTCAAGCCGCACCCGAAGGTCTACCAGCTCGCGCTGGACCGGCTGGCATTGCCGGCGCGCGCGATCGCATTCCAGTCGTCGAACGCATGGGATGCGCATGCGGCATCGGCATTCGGCATGCAGGTCGTGTGGTGCAATCGCTACGGACAGCGCGCCGAGCGGCTGCCGGGACGACCCGACCGCGAGATCACGTCGCTCGCGGCGTTGCCCGCGCTCGTCGGCGCGGCGTGACGCCGCTTCGCGGCGACTCGCCGCGATCCGTCACAGTACGCCGTGCCGGTCGTAGACGTCCTGCAGCTTTGCGCCCTTCAGCAACTCGTCGCGAGTGACATTTTCGCTTTCGACTTTGCCAAACGCGCGCGACAGCACGTCCTGCTCGATGCGGCGCGGTACCACGACGACGCCATCGACATCGCCGAACACGAGGTCTCCCGGCTCGATGCGCACGCCCGCGCATTCGATCGGCACGTCGATCTCGACGACCTTGCCGCGGCCTTTGGAATCGAGTGGCGCGATGCCGCCGTGGAACACCGGAAATTGGGCCTCGCGGATCGCGCGCACGTCGCGCACGAAGCCATCGGTCACCGCGCCCAACGCGCCGCGCACGCGCGCTGCCGTGGTCAGCAACTCTCCCCACGGCGCGATCCGCGTCGAGCCGCCGCAGCCGAATGCGACAATCTCGCCCGGCTTCAGGTCGTCGAGAATGCGGATCTCGAGCGCGTAGGGATTCTCGCCCGTGGCGACGTGATACACCTCGTGAAAGAGACCGGTGCGCGCGAAGCCCGCCATGACGAGGCTGTCGTCGAGCGGACGGATCTGCGGCCGCATCGCCTGCGCACGAAAGCCGAGCTCGTCGAGCACGTCGGACAGCACCGCGGTATAGAGCCGGCTGCGCAGCAGCGCGAGGAAGTCGTCGTCGTTGCGATTCATCATGCCAATTCACCTCGTGCGGATCGTTGATCGGGTCGCTGCGAGGATAGCAGCGTTCGCAGTCCGCTAGAATTGGCGGATGCCTTCCCCTGCCACGCGAGCCGCCAATCCCCAGGAAGCCGATCGCTGGATCGGCGCGACCTACCGCGTGCGCGCGGCTGCCGATGCAATCGACGCGCGTGCGCAGGCGATCGCGCTCGAGCAGAGCGTCGAGCTGCCGCTGCAGGCGGTAAGCGACGCGCGCGTGCTCGGCGAAGTCGTTGCGCGCGTCGCCGACATCGTCGAATGCGTGCCCGGCACGTTCGACGTGAGCATCCGGCTCGCGGCGGAAACCACTGGCTGCGAGGCGGGCCAGCTCCTCAACATGCTGTTTGGCAACACGTCGCTGCACGACGACGTGACGCTGGTCGATGCCGATTTTCCGGCGGTGTTCGCTGCGCATTTCGGCGGTCCGCGATTCGGCATCGCCGGCATCCGCACGATAGCCGGTGTGCCGAAGCGCGCACTTACGTGCGCGGCGCTGAAGCCGCAGGGCCTTGCAACGTCGCAATTGGCCGCGCTGGCCGCGACGTACGCGCGCGCGGGCATCGACGTCGTCAAGGACGACCATGGCCTCGCTGACCAGCGCGCGTCGCCGTTCGCCGAACGCGTGATGGCGGTACAGCGCGCGATCGATGCCGCCAATGACGAAACGGACGGGCACTGCGTCTACGCGCCGAGCCTGACGGGTCACTATGGCGAGATCCGCGCGGCAGCGGCGCAGGCACGCGAAGCGGGCGCACGAATGTTGATGCTTGCGCCGATGATCAGCGGCGTCGCCTCGCTGGCGGCGCTGGCGCGCGACGCCAACGTGCCGATCCTCGCGCATCCGGCGATGGCGGGTGGCGCGCGCATCGCGCCGCCGTTGCTGATGGGCAAGCTGTTCCGGCTGTTCGGCGCCGACGCCACGATCTTTCCTTACGCGGGCGGTCGCTTCGGCTATTCCGCGGAGACCTGTGTCGACATCGCCGATGCGGCGCGCGGTTCATGGCTCGGGCTTACGCCGATGCTGCCGGTGCCCGGCGGCGGCATGAGCGTCGCGCGGGTGCCAGAGTTGCGCGCCCGCTTCGGCGACGATGTGATGCTGCTGATCGGCGGCAGCCTGCTGGTCGCGCGCGAGGAAGTGCCTGCACGCTGCCGCGAGTTCGCAGCCGCGGTCGCGGCGGAAGGAGAGCGATGAGCGAACGACCGGTGCGCGCGTTTGTGCCGTCCGACGGAGAGTATCGATGGGATGGCGTCGACCTGTTGCGCTACAAGGACGAGGCTGCGGCGCCATTCCGCGACGTCACGCGGCAGAAATTGTTCGGGCGCGCCGACATGCGCGGCGAGCTCCGCTATTTCGAGGTTGCCATCAATGGCCATTCGACGCTCGAGCGTCACGAGCACGCGCATGCGGTGCTCATCCTCCGCGGTGGCGGCACGGTGCTCGTGGGCGCCGGCGTCCACGCGATCAAGGCGTTCGACTTGGTCACCGTACCGCCGCTCACGTGGCACCAGTTCCGTGCCGGCGGCGATTCGCCGCTGGGCTTCCTGTGCATGGTCGACGCCGTGCGCGACAAGCCGCAACTTCCCGATGCCGACGCGCTCGCGCGAATGCGCGCGACGCCCGCGGTGGCTGCATTCCTCGCTGACGACTGAGCGGATCAACAGCGCAGCCCCGCGCGCCGATGCGATTGGGGTCGCACACGATCGGGGGCGGAGTCGAATAACGCAATTTGACTCTCGGCCCCGATGCGCGCTTTGACGTCGAGCCGAACGACGGACCCCGAATGCGAAAAAACCGTGAGGGGATGCAGTCTCGTTCCGGGCAAATGGCGCGCAACCCGCGTGCGCTGCCGCTCCGCGTGCATGACGCCTACCGGTAGCGCGCTTCGATGAGATCGATCTCACGTACCAACTTGCGCGATGTCTCGTCGGAGATCTGCGAATGGCGGGCCATTTCGAATATCTTGGCACGCTCCGCACGCAGGCCGGCGAGACGCAATGTGCGTTCAACCTGCTCGGCCTTGCGCAATTCCGCGGCATCGACGTCGCTGGCATCGGTACCCCCGAGCCGGTTTCGGTAGAGCGCGATTGCCCGCGCGGCGGCGTTGGCGTAGATCTCGGCATCCGCGGGTGCATGAGGCAATTCATGCCGCGCCTTGTCGATCGCGGCAATCCCCGCGCTCGACGCTTCGCGGCGCGCACGATCCTCCTCCAGACGCAGCGTGGGCTCGGGAGGCAACTCCAGGCCTTGCAGCAGCCGCGGCAGGCCGACACTGGCGAGTACCAGTGACAGCAGGATTACCGCGGTCGCGAGGAATATCGTGAGCTCGCGCGCGGGGAACGGCTCGCCTCCAGGCAGGAACAAGGGCAGCGTCATGACACCGGCCATCGTAATCGCGCCGCGCACGCCGGCGAGCGACGTCGCGACCACCAGTCGCCAATGCGGCTTTGTTGACGCATGGCCGCGTCGCCGCGCGATGGCGACGCTTGCCTGCAGCGACGTCCAGACCCATGCGAACCGCAGCAACGCCAGCCCGAGGCTGATCGCGAGCGCATAGGCGGCAAGCCACCACGCGCCCCGGTGACCGCTTTGCTCGACTGACGCCGCCGCGCCGCGAAGGATCGCCGGCAGCTGCTCGCCGAGCAGCACGAACATGATGCCATTGAGCGCGAACTGCATCGTGTCCCACACGGCGGCTCGGCGAACACGGGTGATCGCCAGCGCGCGACCGCTCAGCTCGACGTAACTCATCGTGATCCCGGCCGCCACCGCGGCGAGGATGCCTGATGCCTGGACGGCTTCGGCGAGCAGGTAGGCGCCGAACGGAATCAGCACGCTGAGCAGGATTGGCGAACCGGCTTCCTCGCCGAGTCGCCGCGACAGCCATCCCTGCGCCAAGCTCACGCCCAGCGTAAAGCCCGCGCCGATGCCGAGGCCCGCGAATGCGACCCAGACGAACGTCAGCGATGCCGAGGCCAGCGAAAAGCTTCCCGTCATCGCCGCTGCCACCGCAAAGCGAAAACACACGAGGCCCGACGCGTCGTTGAGCAGCGACTCGCCCTCGAGAATGTGCATCAGCCGCCGGGGAATCGGCACGCGCGCGGTGATCGCCGACACGGCGACGGGATCGGTCGGCGACACGATCGCCGCCAGCGCGAACGCCACCGCCAACGGCATCGCCGGTATCAGCCAGTGGATCAGGAAACCTGCGCCGACGACGGTGAACACCACCAGTCCCAGCGCCATCTGCAGGATCACGTTCTTGTCGCGCAGCAGTCCGTCCTTGGGGATGCGCCAGCCGTCGAGAAAGAGCAGTGGTGGCAGGAACAGCAGGAAAAAGATTTCCGGATCGAGTGTCACGCCATGGTTGAAAACCCCCGCGATCAAGGCGCCCATCGCGATCTGCATCAACGGCATCGGCACCGCAATCGGCAGCGCACGCGCGAGGTAGCCACTCGCGACCACGGCGAGCAGCATCGTCAAGACGATTTCGATCGAATACATCGGCTCCTTCGATGATCGCATGTCGGACCGGCGTGCATGCCCGGCGGATGCTAGTCTCGCCGCTCGACGATGCCCCGACCTGCAATGAGCGAAGCGACCGCTGCGCACCGGCTGGACCCTGCGGTAGACCGCAAGCGCGACCACGTGCTGGGTCCCGAGCGCGCGGCGATGACTCTGGTGGAGTTCGGCAGCTACGCCTGCCCGTACTGCCGGATCGCCAACCAGGAGGTCGCCAAGCTGCGCGACCGCTACGGCGATCGAATGCGCTACGTATTCCGGCAGCGGCCGATCACCGGCAGCGACCTGGCACGCCGCGCCGCTGACCTCGCGGAATCGGCGCCCGACGATGACACGTTCTGGCGCGTGCACGTCGAGCTGATGACGCGCTCGCAGGCGCTGACCGAGGAGGACCTCGCCGCGGTGGCGGCGAAGTTCGCATTGCCGGACGACGCCATGTCGCAGGGGCGCGCGCTCGCTCGCGTCGACGCCGACATTGACAGCGCGCGCAACAGCGGCGTGCACGTGACGCCGACGTTCTTCGTCAACGGCCGGCGCTATGACGGCACGTGGGACGAGATCTCGCTGTCCGAGGCGATGCTGGGATCGCTCGGCCACCGCGTGCATTCGGCGGCAGTCGACTTCGCGAGCTGGGCGCCCGGGACCGGCGTGCTGCTGCTGCTGATGTCGATCCTCGCCGTGGCGATCGTCAACTCACCGCTGCAGCAGGCATTCATCGCGCTGTGGCAGACGCCGTTCGGCATCGCCTTCGGCAACGCGAGCTTTCGGCTGCCCTTGCTCGGCTGGATCAACGACGGGCTGCTGACGATCTTCTTCCTGGTCGTGGGACTGGAAATCAAGCGCGAGTTCACCGTTGGCAGGCTGGCGACGCGGCGCTCGGCGGCGTTCCCCGTGGCGGCAGCGCTCGGCGGCATGGCGGTTCCCGCCGCCGTCTACCTGTGCATCATTCCGCAAGGCGCATGGCATCACGGCTGGGGCGTGCCGATGGCCACCGATACCGCGTTCGCGGTGGCACTGATCGTGATGCTGGGCCGTCGCGTTCCGGTCGAGCTGCGGGTGTTCCTCACGGCCGCGGCCATCGTCGACGACTTGGGATCGATCGTTGTCGTCGCGCTGTTCTATTCGAGTGCGTTCGATGTCGCATACCTGCTCGGCGCGGTGGCGATCACCGGCGTGCTGGTCGTGTTGAATCGCTCGGGCGTCTATCGGCCGATGCCCTATGCGGTGCTGGGCGTCGCGCTGTGGGGATGCGTGCACGCCGGCGGCCTGCACGCGACGTTGTCGGGGGTGATCCTCGCACTGCTGATACCGACCCGTCCGCCCCCCAACCTGACCGCGCTGAGGGCGCAGGCGGCGACAATATTCGACGCCGAGATCAAGCATGGCCAGGATGCGCTGCGGCAAGGTCCTGCGTTGCCGGCGCTGCAGGCGATCGACGCGATCCACGACCGCCTCGAATCACCCGCGAATCGCACGCTGCGTGTCATCGAGCCGTGGTCGAGCTTTCTGGTGCTGCCGATATTCGCGCTCGCCAACGCGGGCGTCGTGCTGTCGGCCGATGTGATGACGGATCGCGCGCCGTTGTTCACCGCGATCGCGCTGGGATTGCTGGTCGGCAAGCCCGTGGGCCTGGTGGCCGGCTGCGCACTCGCCGCGTGGAGCGGACTTGCCGTCAAGCCCGACGCATATACGTGGCGACAGCTCGCCGGCGCCGGCGCGCTCGCCGGCATCGGCTTCACGATGTCGCTGTTCATCGCCGGCCAGGCATTTCCCGACCCCGCAGATTTCGCCGCGGCGAAGATCGCGGTGTTCGCAGGCTCGGTGTGCGCCGCGGCGATCGGCGTCGCCGTGCTGTGGTTCCCCGTGCGCGGTCGGCGCGCTGCGAAGGATTTCGCGGCAACGGAGGCCGCGCACGCCGGCACGCGTGTTTAGCGCGAACGTGCGCCGCGTTGCGCCGATTGCGCACGCATGTTCAAATCACGCACGGATGCGCCGCGTGTCCGATATTCAATAACCGCCAGGATTGCCTTCCATGCCCAAGAACTCCAAATCCGCCGCCAAGAACTCCAAACCCGCTGCGCAGAAAATCCAGGCGCTGAAGACCGAACGCAAGGCGCCGCTTGCGACGCCGTCCGACCTCACGCGTGCCGCCACCAAGGATGTCACCGGTGCGATGAACGGAATCCTCGCCGACGTCTTCGCGCTCTACCTCAAGACCAAGAACTTCCACTGGCACATGAGTGGCCCGCACTTTCGCGACTACCACCTGCTGCTCGACGAACAGGCCGACCAGATTTACCTGATGGCCGATCCGATCGCCGAGCGCATCCGCAAGCTCGGCGGCACGACGCTGCGTTCGATCGGCCACATCGCCCGCACGCAGAGGATCCTCGACAACGACGCCGACTACGTCGAGCCGCTCGACATGCTGGCGGAGCTGCGCGAGGACAACAAGATGCTGGCGTCACGGTTGCGCGAGGCGCACAACGTCGTCGATGAGCACCACGACATTGCCACGGCGAGCCTGATCGAAGTGTGGATCGACGAGACCGAGCGCCGCACGTGGTTCCTGTTCGAGGCGAGCCGCAACGCGGATTCCTCGGGGCATTGATCCTTCGTTTGTACGACGCGCGTCACAATCGCGGTGACGCGCGGGTCGATCCGACGAGCGCGTGAATCTGGAGGTGGACCATGAACGTTGCGGCCCAGCCGCTGACCGACGACGACGGTCCGCTGTCACCGTGGTGGTTGCGTGGCATCGGCATCGTGATGGTGCTGGGATTCGCCGGTCTCATCGC
The DNA here is from genome assembly GCA_040006455.1 of Betaproteobacteria bacterium. GTDB lineage: Bacteria > Pseudomonadota > Gammaproteobacteria > Burkholderiales > Casimicrobiaceae > VBCG01. Next base: position 55,304 of record JBDTWY010000006.1, read on the forward strand.
GATCACGCTGCTCGCCTACCAGAAGGCGCCGCCGATCCCGGGCAAGGCGGTCGACGAGCACGGCGCCACGCTGTTCACCGGCGAAGACATCGGCAACGGCCAGGCGGTCTTCTTGAGGTATGGCCTGATGGCCAACGGCAGCATCTGGGGCCATGGCTCGTACCTCGGCCCCGATTACTCGGCCGACGCGCTGCACCGCATGGGCGAGGACACCGCGGGCGCCATTGCGCGCGAGCGCCATCGGCAGCCGATGGCGGCGTTGACGCCATCGCAACAGGCGGCCATCCACGCCGAAACGGCGGTAGAGCTGAAGACCAATCGCTACGACGCCGCCAGCGATACGCTGCAGTTGACCGCAGCGCAGGCCGCGGCGTTTCGCCAGCAACTCGGCTACTGGGCCGGCTACTTCCACGACCCGGCGAAGAACGGCGGCCTCAAGGCCGACCTCATCACCGATCCGGTCGAGCTCAGCCAGTTCACCGCGTTCGTCACCTGGGCGGCATGGGCGTCCGTGACGGCGCGCCCCGGTCATGACTATTCGTATACCAACAACTTCCCCTACGACCCGAGCGTCGGCAACACACCCACGCCGGATGCGCTGCTGTGGAGCGCGCTCAGCCTGATCGTGTTCCTGGCCGGCACGGCGGCGGTGTTGCTCGCTTTCGGCAAGTTCGACTACCTGGGCTGGATCACGCGCGGCCACCACGTGCATCCGCATTTGCTGCCCGGACAATCGAGCCCGGGACAGAACGCGCTGGTGAAATTTTGCGTCGTGGTGGCGCTGCTGTTGCTGATGCAGACGCTGGTGGGGGGCGCCGTTGCCCACTATCGTGCCGATCCCGGAAGCTTCTATGGCTTCCAGCTCGAGCGCGTGTTCCCGAGCAACCTGATGCGCACCTGGCATTTGCAGACGGCGATATTCTGGATCGCCACCGCCTATGTCGCCGCGGCGTTGTTCCTCGCGCGCTCATTGCGCAGCAAGGAACCGACCTGGCTCGCCGGATGGACGCACGTACTGTTCGCCGCATTTGCCGTGGTGATCGGCGGCAGCGTGCTGGGCGAGTGGCTCGGCCTGTCGCAGATGCTGGGCGACTGGTGGTTCTGGTTCGGCAACCAGGGCTGGGAATACCTCGAGCTTGGCCGCGTGTGGCAGTACCTGTTGGCGGTCGGATTGCTGGTATGGTTCGCGATGCTGTGGCTGCTGGTGCGGCCGCCCGCGCTGGCGGAACAGGCGGCGCGCCCGCTGGTCAGGATGTTCCTGGTGGCGGCGCTCGCGATCCCGGTGTTCTACCTCCCGGCGCTGTTTTTCGGCGCCAAGACCAACTACACGGTGGTCGATACCTGGCGTTTCTGGATCATCCACCTGTGGGTCGAGGGATTCTTCGAGTTCTTCGCGACGACGGTGGTCGCGCTGACCTTCTATCAGCTGGGCCTCACCCGCCGCAACGTCGCGCTGCGCGTCATCTATCTCGACGCCATCCTGTACTTCCTCGGGGGCTTGATCGGCACCGGTCACCACTGGTACTTCACCGGGCAAACAAGTTTCAACATGGCGATGTCGGCGATGTTCTCAGTGCTCGAGGTCGTGCCGCTGACGCTGCTGACACTCGACGCATGGGATTTCGTCAAGACGACGCGCGGCGACTGCGATATCTGCGGCAAGGCCGTGGCGATACCACACAAATGGACGTTCTACTTCCTGATGGCCGTGGGGTTCTGGAACTTCGTGGGCGCGGGCATCTTCGGGTTCCTGATCAACCTGCCGATCGTCAGTTATTACGAAGTCGGCACGCTGCTGACTCCCAATCACGGCCACGCGGCGCTGATGGGCGTGTTCGGCATGCTGGCAATCGCGTTGGTGGTGTTCGTGCTGCGCCAGACCAGCGATGATGCGCACTGGCCCGGCATCGAGAAATACATCAAGGTCGCATTCTTCGGCACCAACATCGGCCTCGCGATGATGGTGACGATGAGCCTGTTCCCCGGTGGCGTGCTGCAGGTATGGGATGTCGTCCAGCACGGCTACTGGCACGCGCGCAGCCTCGATTTCATCGGCAGCGATCGGTCGCGGATGATCGAATGGCTGCGCCTGCCGGGCGACCTGGTGTTCATCACCTTCGGAGCCGTGCCGCTGGTGATCGCGTCGATCAAGGGCTACGTGGGCATGCGCCGGGCGTTGGTTCAACCGCACGGCGCGATGACTTGAGCGCGCGCGAGCGCGGCACAATGTCCAGTGGCTAACCATTCGACTCCGGACTCGCCATGATCGTCCCGCGACACGCCGCCGAGCGCGGCACCGCCAACTTCGGCTGGCTCGACAGCCGCCACACGTTTTCTTTCGGCGACTATCACGATCCGCAGCACATGGGCTTCGGGCCGCTGCGCGTGATCAACGAGGACCGGGTCGCCGTCGGCGCCGGCTTCGGCACGCATGGCCATCGCGACATGGAGATCATTTCATACGTGCTGGAGGGCGCGCTCGAGCACAAGGACAGCATCGGCACCGGCTCGGTGATCCGCCCGGGTGACGTGCAGGTGATGTCCGCCGGAACGGGCATCCGCCACAGCGAGTACAACCACTCGCAGACAGCGCCCGTGCACTTCCTGCAGATCTGGGTGATCCCCGAGCGCATGGGCATCGCGCCGCGCTACGACCAGAAGGCGTTCGCCGACGACGCAAAGCGCGCGCGATTGCGGCTCGTGCTGTCGCGCGACGGGCGCGATGGCTCGCTGGTCATCCACCAGGATGCGAATATCTACGCGTCACTGTTGCAGCGTGACGAAGCGGTGGCGCTCGATCTCGCTGCCCGGCGTCGCGGCTGGGTGCAGGTGCTGCGTGGCGCGGCCGACGTCAATGGCGTCGCGCTCGCGGCCGGAGACGGCGCCGGGGCCGAGCAGGAATCGCGGATCGACATTCGTGCACGCGACGATGCCACCGAGATTCTCGTATTCGACCTGTCATGAGCGCGGACATGCATGGCGCCGTCGAAATGGTCGTCGTGCCGCGCAGCAGCGACCTCGGAGATGGCTTCACCGTGCGGCGCGCGCTGCCTTCGGCCGAGCGACGGATGGTGGGACCATTCGTGTTCCTCGATGCGATGGGACCCGTCATGCTCGCGGCGGGACGCGGCCTCGACGTGCGCCCGCATCCGCACATCGGGCTCGCCACGGTGACGTATCTGTTCGATGGCGAGATCCTGCATCGCGACAGCCTGGGCTCGGTGCAGGCGATTCGCCCCGGCGAGCTCAACTGGATGACCGCGGGCAATGGCATCGTGCATTCCGAGCGCACGGCAACCGGGCGGCGCGTCGCTGCGTCGTCGCTGGCCGGCATGCAGGCGTGGGTGGCATTGCCTCTTCGCCACGAGGAAACCGCGGCGGCGTTCGCACACCACGGCGCCGCCTCGCTGCCGACGATCGCCGCAGATGGCGTCAACATCCGCGTGATCGCGGGTACATTCGCGGGCGCGACTTCGCCGGCGGTCACGCATTCCGATCTGTTCTACGCCGACGCCGCACTGGCGCAGCACGCACGCGTCGACATGCCGCGTGAATTCGCGGAGCGCGCGGTCTTCATCGTCGACGGCGCGCTCATCGTCGAGGGCGAAGACACCGTGTACGACGCGGGCAGGCTGGTGGTGCTGCGGCCGGGCGCGAATGTCGTTTTGCGCGCGGTGTCACCGACGGCGCGCGTGATGCTGTTGGGCGGCGAGCCGATGGACGGCCCGCGCATCGTCTGGTGGAACTTCGTCGCCAGCTCGCGCGATCGCATCGAGGCCGCGAAAGCCGACTGGGTGGCCGGCCGTTTCGCGCCGGTGCCCCACGAAACCGAGTTCATACCGCTGCCGCACGATCGACCCGTCCCGGATGTCAAGTATCCCTGATGCCACCCCACCGCGCACGCGAGGCTTCGCCGCGGCGCCGCGATCTCAGCGGCGGCGGTTGCGCTGGCGCCCGGCGGGCGCGCCGACGGCGATCATGTGGGTGACGCGCGCCGGCGCAATCTCCAGTTCACGAATGCGCTGCTGCAGCGCGCGATCGGCGCGGGTGACGCGCTGGTGCTGGCGCAAATGCTCGAGCCAGGAGTCGACGAGGAACGTCTCGACGCAGCGGGTCGGATCCGCGGTGTCCTCGAACAGGCCCCAGGAGTAGGCGCCGTCGCGCCTGCGTTCCGCGGCCAGCGCGGCCATCGTCGTGACGAACGCGTCGCGTTGCTCGCGCGCGATCCGGTAGTCGATCGTGACGAGCACGGGGCCGCGGTCGTTGTCGACGTCTTGCGCCAGCACGGGCGAAGGCCAGTCCATCGACGGCGTCAGGTCGACTTCGGTGCGGCCCAGCAGCTTCCAGCGGTGCAGCAGCGGGATTGTCGCGAGCGCGCACGCGGCCGCAGCGAAATGCGCGCCCGGCAAGCCGACCAGCGCGGCAACCTCTCCCCATAGCATGCTGGCCACGGACATTGCACCGAACATCACCGCCGCATACACGGCGAGGCCGCGGCCGCGTACCCACGCCGGCAACGCAATCTGCGCCGACACGTTGATGGTCGCGAGCACCGCGATCCACGACGCGCCCGCGAGCGCACTCGCGGCGAGCACCACCCAGGCACTGTGCGCGACACCGTAGAGGACCATGGCTGCCGCGGTTCCCGCAGTGCCCGCCGCGACCACGCGATTGGCGCCCAACCTCGCCTTCAGTCGCGGCAGCGCGAACGCGCCGGCGACGGCACCGGCACCGATCGCGCCCAGCAGCAGCCCGTAAAGCGCGGCGCCACCGGCGACCTGTTCGCGCGCGACCAGCGGCAGCAACGCCCAGTACGCGCTGCCGAACAGGAAGAAGCCAATGGCGCGCACCAGCGTCGCGCGCAGCAACCCGTTGTAGCGCGCATAGCGGATTCCCGCGCGCATCGCCGAGCCGAAGGTCTCCACCGGCAATGCGTTCGCGGGCGGCGCCGGCTCGCGCCACCACAGCAATGCGGCGATGACGACAAGGTTGCTGGCCGCGTTCAGGCCGAACGGCGCGGCGATACCCCATCCGGCGATGACGACGCCCGCGAGCGCGGGCCCGATCGCGCGGCTGATGTTGATGCCCACGCTGTTCATCGCCACCGCCTGCGGAAGATCGTCGCGCGTGACCAGCTGCGGCACCATCGCCTGCCACGCGGGCGCGCACATTGCGGTCGCGATTGCGCACACGGCGATCAGCGCGAGCAGCGATGCGGGCGTCACGCGGCCGGAGGCGACCAGCAGCGTCAACCCGAAGGCGAGCACCGTCCAGACGATTTCCATCGTCAGCAGCAGCCGGCGGCGGCTGATGATGTCGGCGAGCGCGCCGGCCGGCAAGGCGAACACGAACATCGGCAACGACGTCGCCGCCTGCACCATCGCCACCATCAGCGGATCGCGATCGAGCGTGGTCATCAGCCAGCCGCCGGCGGCGTTCTGCATCCATGAGCCGACATTGGAAATGACGGATGCGGTCCAGATGACGGCGAACGCGCGATGACGGAACGGTCGCAGCGGAGAGGCATCGACCGGCGTGGCCGATTGGGTGGAATTCATCGAAGGCGGGGCGCCACGCGGCGAACGGAAAGATCATCCTAGCAATTCCACGTTGCGAGCGCATCCGTCCGCGCGGCGATGTGCGCCTGGTTGAAAAACTTACAAGGCTCGACGCCCTGCGCCGGCGACCCCTGCGACACTATCGACGTCCGCTGCGTTATCGTGCACGCTTGGCGACTCGCACCGGCTCCCCGGCGAAATGAAATGCGCCGCATGAAAATCCCGACGTCCCGTCACCTGCCTCTGTGGGTCGCGTTGCTCGTGCTCGCCGCGTGCGGAAAGTCTTCGCCGCCACCGGCGCCACCACCGCCGCCTGAAGTCGGGGTAGTGACGGTGTCGCCGCAAAGCGCGCCTCTAACCAAGGACCTCGTCGGCAGGCTCGCGCCATTTCGCAGCGCCGACGTGCGCGCGCGCGTGCCGGGCGTGCTGCTGAAGCGCACGTACGACGAAGGCACCAACGTCAAGCAGGGACAGCCGCTGTTCCAGATCGATCCGTCGCAGCTCCGCGCGACACTCGCGGCGACCCAGGCCACGCTCGCGCAGACGCAGGCGACGGCCAACAACGACAAGGCCAATGCGCAGCGCTCGCGCGATCTGGCGACATCGGGTTTCATTTCGAAGGCAGGCCTCGACAACGCGTTGTCGACCGAACGCAGCTCGGCTGCCCAGGTGCAGCAGGCGCGCGCCAATGTCGAGGCCGCGCGCCTGAACCTCGCATTCGCCAGCGTCACCGCGCCGATCGACGGCCGTGCCGGCCAGCAACAGGTGACCGAAGGCGCGCTGGTCGGACAGGGCGAGGCGACGCTCCTCACGACGATCGAGCAGATCGACCCGATCTACGTGAACTTCACGATCAGCGTCGCCGACTTGAACGCGATGCGTGCGTCACAGAAGGAGGGCAGCATCACGCTGTCCGTCCCCAACAAGGCGACCGTGGAGGTGATGCTGCCCGACAGCGACACCCACGCGGGCACCGGTAAGCTCGACTTCGCCGATGCGCAGGTGAATCCCGCCACCGGTGCCGTCAACCTGCGCGCACAGATCGCCAATCCCCGGCACACGCTGCTGCCGGGCATGTTCGTCAAGGTGAAGGCGAACCTCGGCACGCATAACGGCGTGTTCGTGATTCCGCAGCCCGCCGTGCTGGGCGACACCGCCGGCGCGTACGTGATGGTGGTGGGCGCGGATGGCAAGGTCGCGCGCCGCAACGTCGCCATCAGCGACATGCGCAACGGCAGTTTCGTCGTCACCGAGGGATTGCAGGCGGGCGAGCAGGTGATCGCGTCAGGCGTGCAGAAGGTGAGGGAAGGAGCGGCCGCGAAAGCGGTGCCGTGGACTCCACCGGCGGCTGCCGGCACGCCTCAACCGCCGGCTGCCGCCGGCACTCAAGCGCCGGTTGCTGGCGCTGCACCGCCGCAGCCGTCTGTTGCGCCAAAGTCGTCGACTGCCGGCATGCAACCCGCAACTCCGGCCGCGCAACCGTCGTCCGCCAAGTAGCGCGGACCTTCGTCGATGCCGAATTTTTTCATCGACCGCCCGATTTTCGCGTGGGTGGTCGCGATCCTGATCACCTTCGGCGGCATCGTCGCGATCTTCAACCTCGGCGTCGAGTCGTATCCGTCGGTGGCACCGCCGCAGGTCACGGTCAGCACGACGTTCCCGGGCGCGAGCGCCGACACCACCGAAAAATCGGTGACGCAGGTCATCGAGCAGCAGCTGACCGGCATCGACAACCTTCTCTATTTTAATTCGCAGTCGAGCTCGAGCGGTCGCGCCAGCATCAACCTGACGTTTCGCACCGGCACCGACGCCGACATCGCGCAGGTGCAGGTCCAGAACAAGGTCTCGCTGGCGACGCCGCGGCTGCCCGCGCAAGTGGTGCAGCAGGGCGTCGTCGTGGCGAAGGCGAACGCCGGCTTCCTGATGGTGGTCGCGTTGCAGTCCGACAATCCGGCGATCGATCGCAACCGCCTGAACGACATCGTCGCATCGCAAGTGCTCGACCAGATCTCGCGCGTGCCGGGCGTCGGCAGCACGCAGCAATTCGGCGCCGAATACGCGATGCGGATCTGGCTCAATCCGGACAAGCTGCAAGGGTACGGACTCTCCGCGTCGGAAGCGCTCAACGCGGTGCGCGTGCAGAACGTCCAGTTCGCCGCGGGCTCGCTGGGCGGTGATCCGGCGCCGGCGGGGCAAGGCTTCACGGCGCCGGTGTCGGCGGAGGGCCGGCTCTCGTCGCCCGAGGAGTTTCGCGCGATCATCCTGCGCGCCAACAGCGACGGCACGGCGGTGACGCTGGGCGACGTCGCGCGTGTCGAGTTCGGCCCGGCTGGCTACGGGTTCGACAGCCGTGCCGACGGCCGGCCGATCGGCGCGTTCGCGATCCAGTTGCTGCCGGGATCCAATGCGCTCAATGTCGCCAACGCGGTGCGCGCGCGGATGGACGCGCTGACGCCGAGCTTTCCGCAGGGCGTCACGTGGACGGTCCCATACGACAGCACGACCTTCGTCAAGATCTCCATCAAGGAAGTCGTCACCACGCTGGTCGAGGCGACGATCCTGGTGTTCTTGGTGCTGCTGGTGTTCCTGCAGAACCTGCGCGCGACGATCATTCCGATGCTGGTGATTCCGATCGCGCTGCTGGGCACGTTCCTTGGGATGATGCCGCTCGGCTTCACGATCAACCAGCTGACGCTGTTCGGCATGGTGCTCGCCATCGGTATCGTCGTCGACGACGCGATCGTCGTCATCGAGAACGTCGAGCGCATCATGTCGGAGGAGGGTCTCTCGCCGAAGGAGGCGACGCGCAAGGCGATGGGCCAGATCACCGGCGCCGTGGTCGCGATCACGCTGGTGCTGGCGGCGGTGTTCGTGCCGTCGGCGTTGCAGTCGGGCGCCACGGGCGTCATTTACCGGCAGTTCGCGCTGACGATCGCGCTGTCGGTGGGCATCTCGGCCTTTCTCGCGCTGTCGTTCACGCCGGCGTTGTGCGCGAGCTTCCTCAAGCCGGTCGACGAGCATCGCCGCAAGAATATCGCGTTCCGCTGGTTCGACACTGTTTTCGACAAAGTCACGCACACCTACACCGGGCACGTTGGCGGCGCGGTGCGGCATGCGCCGCGCTGGATGATCGTGTTCGTGGTGCTGGCCGCCATCGGCGCATTCCTGTTCACGCGGCTGCCGGGAAGCTTCCTGCCGGAGGAGGACCAGGGCTATGCGCTGGCGCTCGTGCAGTTGCCGCCGGGCGCGACGCTGCAACGCACCAACGCGGTGATGAGCTCGATGCTCGGTGTGCTCAAGAAGGACGATGCGGTCGACACCGTGTTGCAGATCTCAGGCTTCAGCTTCCTGGGCCAGGGCGAGAACGTCGGCATGGGATTCATCCGCCTCAAGGACTGGGCGAAGCGCGATGTCACCGCCGCGCAATTCATCCGCCGCGCCAACGGCGCGCTGCAGCAGGTACGCGATGCGCAGGTCTTTGTTCTCAACCTGCCGACCGTGAGCGGCCTCGGCCAGTTCGGTGGCTTCGACATGTACCTGCAGGATCGTGCGGGCGCCGGCCGCGACGCGCTCAACCAGGCGCGCAATACGTTGCTCGGCAAGGCGGCGCAGGATCCGCTGCTGACGCAGGTGCGGCCGAATACGCTCGCCGACGCGCCGCGACTCAATCTCGATGTCGACCGCGTGCAGGCGCAGTCGATGGGACTCGCCGTCGGCGACATCTATACGGCGATCCAGCTGATGCTCGCGCCGGTCTACGTCAACGACTTCAGCTACGGCGGCCGCGTCAAGCGCGTCACGATGCAGGCGGATGCGCCGTTTCGCACCGGACCCGAATCGTTGCAGCGCATCTTCACTCCGAGCGCCACGCCGGCGCCGGGCAGCGCGACTCCCGCGATGATCCCGCTGGCGAACGTCGTGCACGGCACGTGGGATACGTCGTCACCGTCGCTGACGCGCTACAACGGCTACTCGGCGATCGAAATCGTGGGCTCTCCTGCCACCGGGCACTCGTCGGGTGAGGCGATGAATGCGATGACCGGTACCGTCGGCAGCGATCTTCCGCAGGGTTTCGGCATCGACTGGACCGGCCAGTCGTACGAGGAGATCCAGGCCGGCAACGCGGCAACGCTGCTGCTCGCGCTGTCGATCGTCATCGTGTTCCTGTGCCTCGCGGCACTCTACGAAAGCTGGTCGATTCCGGTCGCCGTACTGCTGGTCGTGCCACTGGGGCTGCTGGGTTCCGCGCTGCTGACGGAGCTGCGCGGGTTGCCCAACGACCTTTACTTCAAGATCGGCATCATCACGGTGATCGGCCTCGCCGCCAAGAACGCGATCCTGATCGTCGAGTTCGCCGTGGAACAGCAGCAACAGGGCAGGACGCTGCGCGACGGCGTGATCGAGGCGGCGCGGCTGCGCTTGCGGCCGATCCTGATGACGTCGATCGCGTTCATCCTCGGCGTGCTGCCGCTGGCGATTTCCACCGGCGCGGGCGCCAACGCGCGGCACGCGATCGGCACCGGCGTCGTCGGCGGCATGCTGTTCGCGACCTTCCTGGGCCTGCTGCTCATTCCGGTGTTCTACGTGGCGGTGCGGCGTCTTCTCGGCGACAAGCTGGATGCGGTATCGCATAATATTCCGCCGGCGCACACGCATCCTGCGCAACCGGCGGACGCTGCCCCGGCGCCCGCGGCGCGCGATGGATCGAATCCATGAGCGATGACGTCCAAACCTGCGCCGTTCGAGCTAGCCCAGCGGCGGCGGCGCGTCCGCGCCGATTGCGCGCTTGCGGAATAGCGCCGCGCGCGCGAGCAACGTCGTCGTCACGGGCGCGGTGATCGCGAGCAGCACGACGATCACCCACGGGTACAGCGCCAGCGCCGAACCCAGCGCCGAAAACCACACGATCGCCGCGAGCGCGACGCACCAGGTGGCGAGCGTATTGGCAAGCGCGGGCGGATGCATCCGCTGGCAGAAGTTCCGCAACCGCAACAAACCCACGCCGGCCACCAGCGACAGTACGCCGCTCGCCAGCAACAGCACGGCAACCATCGCCTCGACGATTGCCGACGGCGCGGCGGTCATTCGATCACCTCGCCGCGCAACAGGAACTTCGCCAGTGCCGCCGAGCCGACGAAGCCGAACAGCGCGATCAGCAGCGCGCCGACGAAATACATGCCACTCGCGTAACGGATGCCGAGCGCCAGCATCGCCAGCATGCCGTTGACGTAGAGGAAGTCCAGCGCCAGCACGCGGTCCTGCGCGGTCGGCCCGCGCAGCAGTCGTAACGTCGCCAGCGCCATCGCCACCGCATAGCAGGCCAGCGTCGCCGACACCGCGGCGGCAAACAGGGGGCTCATTCGAAGATCTCCAGCAGAGGACGCTCGTAGCGTGACTTGTAGTGCGCGATGAAAGCGCCTTCGTCGGCGATGTCGAATACGTGCAGCCGCACCGCGCTGCGATCGACCGCCAGTTCCGTCCACACGGTGCCCGGCACCACCGTCGTGATCACTGCCAGCGCGGCGAGTGCGTTGGCGTCGCGCAGTTGCAACGGGATCGTGACGAACGCCGAGTGCGGCTTGCGGCGCGACATGTTCAGCACGCTCCAGGCGACGGCAAAGTTCGATTGCACGACATCGTGCCCGACGGCGAGCACCAGTCGCAGCAGCACGAGCGGACGTCGCACGCGCACCGGCAGCGGGCGCAACGGTGCGCAGAGCACCGGCACGACCAGCGCCACGAGCGCCGCCATCAGCAGGTTGGCGGGAGCAAGGCGTGGCTCGAGCGCGAGCCACAGCGCGCACAGCGCGACCGACAGCAGCGGCGCGGGCAGAAAGCGTTTCACGGCGTGGGCATCCGCGCCGCGTGCACGGGCCTGTCGCCAGGCGGCGGCACCGGTGTCGCCGACATTACCGCCTGCACATAGCGCGTCGGATCTATCACCGCCGCCGCGGCGGCTTCCGCGTAGTCGAGCACCGGGCCGGCGCGCAGCGCCAGCAACGCGCAAAGCGCGAGCAGCGCGGCGATCGGCAGGCATTCGATCACGCGCAGGTGGGGCGCCGGGCGACCCTGCGGCGCCCAGAAATGGCGCGCGCCCGCCCGCGACAGGCCGATGATCGACAAGAGGCCCGATCCGATCAGCAGCGCAAGCAGCGACCAGTGCGCGGCGGGGATCGCCGAACCCGTGGCACCTGCATCGACGCCCGCGGGATCGAGCAGCGCCGACAGCATCGCGAACTTGGCGAGAAAACCCGAAAGCGGCGGCAAGCCTGCGATCAGCAGTGCGCAGGTCATGAAGCTCAATCCGAGGAACGCGGTCGCGGCGGGGATCGCCTTGCCGACCAGCGGCGCATCGCCTGATTCCGCGGGCGCGTGCGCCACGTGTTCGCCGGCGGCGAGATAGAGCGGCGCATGATCCGCGGCGTCGTCGTAGACCGGCGGTGCGGTTTCGAATTCGCCCGTGCGCTCGATCAACTCGATCAACAGGAACAGCGCACTGACGGCGAGCGTCGACCCGAGCAGGTAGAAGAGCGCGCCGCCGACCAGCGTCGCGTGTCCGAGGCCGATCGCCGCGAGCAGCGTGCCCGATGAAATGATCACGGCGAATCCGGCGGTCCTGCGCAAGCGATGCGATGCGACGACGCCGATTGCGCCGAACGCGAGTGTCGCGAGGCCGCCATAGACCAGCGCATCCGCGCCGAACCAGACCGCAGCACCGGCTTCGGCGGCCAACAGCAGCGTCCACAGCCGCAGCACCGTGTAGACGCCGACTTTCGTCAGCACGACGAACAGCGCCGCTGCGGATGCGCTCGCCGCCGAGTAGGCGGGCGTCAGCCAGAAGTTGAGCGGCCACATTGCCGCCTTCGCGAGAAACGCGATGCCCAGCAACGCCGCGCCGGCATGCAGCAAGCCGCGGTCTGCCGCGGGCACGAGCGCGATCTTTTGCGCGATGTCCGCGTAGTTGAGCGTGCCGGTGATGCCATAGACGATCGCCACGCCGATCAGGAACAGCGACGATGCGAGCAGGTTGACGGCGATGTACTTGAGCCCCGCGCCCACGCGCGCGCGGCCCGAACCATGCAACAGCAATCCGTAGGACGCGGCGAGCATCACCTCGAAGAACACGAACAGGTTGAAGAGATCGGCAGTGAGGAACGCACCGTTGATGCCCATCAGTTGCAGCTGGAACAGCGAATGGTAATGCACGCCGGCACGATGCCAGCGTGCGGTGGCGAACAGCAGCGACGCGAGGCCGATGACACCGGTCAGCACGAGCATCATCGCCGACAACCGGTCGACGGCGAGCACGATGCCGAACGGCGCCTGCCAGTTCGACGGCAGGTAGACTCCGACCGCGCTGGCCGTGGCGTGGCGGACGACCCACTGCATCAGCGCGATCGCGACCACGAGCACCGCGGCCGTGGCGACGATGCTGATCAATGCCTTCGCCCCACGGCGCGACTCGTTGACCAGCAGCAGCAATGCGGCCGTGACGAGCGGCAGCACGATCGGCGCGACGATCAGCTGCGGCATCGCCGCATCGATCCACGCGCTCATTCTCGACCTCCTTGGCACGGCGATGCAATGCGACAGGTCGCGCGTCGGTCGCGGCTCAATCGCGCGCGGACGACCCTGCGGGACTGGGCTGCGCCCCGCGCGCTCATTCTCGACCTTGCCTCGGCGGCATTTCTTCCTCGCCGTCGACATGGTCGCTGGCGGTGAGGCCGCGCGACGCGAGCAGCACTACGAGGAACAGCGCGGTCATCGCGAAGCTGATGACGATCGCCGTCAGCACCAGCGCCTGCGGCAGCGGATCGGTGTAGTGCAGCAGGTCGGCCGGCGCGCCGGACTTGACGATCGGCTCGTTGCCGATCGACAGGCTGCCCATGCTGAAGATGAACAGGTTCACCGCGTAGGCGAGGAGCGACATCCCCATGATCACCTGGAACGTGCGCGGACGCAGCAGCAGCCACACGCCGGAGCCCCCGAGCACGCCGACCGCCAGCGCGATCACGGTTTCCATCAGTTCGTCGCCGTACCGGGGACGACGGCGTGCACGTCGTCGCGCTGGCGCCGGCTGCGGATCGACTGGTGCGCAAGCGCGACCAGTATCAGCAACGTCGAGCTCAGCACCACGACGAATACGCCGAGGTCGAAGAACGTTGCGCTGGGCAGGTGGATCTCGCCGAGCAACGGCAGCACGGCGTGCAGCGCGTGCGACGTCAGGAATGGATAGCCGTAGAACATCGAACCTGCGCCCGTCGCCGCCGCGACCAGCAAACCAACCGCGATGCCGCGCACCGGCCGCAGGCCGATCCGCGATTCCACCCACGGCGCGCCGGCCACCAGGTACTGCGTCAGCAATGCGATGGCGACGACGAGTCCGGCGACGAAGCCGCCGCCGGGCTCGTCGTGACCGCGCATGAACAGCCACGCGGCGATAACGACGGCGATCGGAAGCAGCAATCGCACCAGCACCGCCGGCACCGTCATGTAGCCCGCCGTCGCGTCCACTGCATCGCGCGGCGCGACGAGGTCGCTGCCGGGAAAGTCACGCACCGCGCGCTGCTGGCGGGGTGAAGCGATGCTCTCGTGCGGCGGGCGAAAGCGTCGCAGCAACGCGTAGACGGTCAGCGCGACGACCGCCAGCACGGTGATTTCGCCCAGCGTGTCGAAGCCGCGGAAATCGACCAGCATCACGTTGATCACGTTCGCACCGCCGCCATCGGGCAATGCATGCGCGAGAAAATACGGCGAAATGCTGTGCGGCGCCGGCCGCGTCAGCATCGCGTACGCGATGCCCGCGAGGCCGGTGCCGGCCAGCAACGCGATGACGAGGTCGCGTGCGCGGCGGAGGCGCGCACGCGTTGCGGTACGGGGATCGTCGCCTTCGATGCGCTTCGGCAGCCAGCGCAAGCCCAGCAGGAACAGCACGGTCGTGACGACCTCGACAGTGATCTGCGTCAACGCGAGGTCGGGCGCGGAAAACCACACGAACGTCAGGCACGTGACGAGGCCCGTCACGGCGAGCATCGTCAGCGCGGCAACGCGGTGATACTTGGCCTGCCAGGCGGCCCCGATCGCGCAGACCATGCCGATCGACCAGAACAAGGTGAACTCGGCGGACGCCGGCACACGCGGCCGATCTCCCCACGTGAGTCCCCCCGCCCACAGCGCGGCGACGACGGCGAGCATCGACATCACGACCATCAACAGCAGCTGCGGCTGCAGACGGCGCGTTTCCACGATGCGCATGCCGGCGCGCGACTGGCGAGCGACCGCGGCCAGCGTGTATTCGAAAACGCGCCGACCGTTGATGCGACCGAAGAGCGGCGCTGTCTCGCGGCGTCCGCGGCGCCATTGCCCGCGCAGCCACGCGTAGCCGATCACTCCGCCCACCATCGCGACGATACTCATCGCCAGCGGGGCATTGAATCCATGCCAGATCGCGAGGTCGAACTCGGGCATCGGGCCGCCGACGACCGGCCGCGCGGCGGCGTCCAGCGCGGGACCGACCGAGCGTGCCGGAAAGATGCCGACGACGAGGCATGCAAGCACCAGGATCTCGATCGGCACGCGCATCCAGCGCGTCGGCTCGTGTGGCTCGCGTGGCAGGCCGGATGGCGGCGGGCCGAACATCACGCCGTAGCTGAAGCGCAGCGCGTAGATCACCGCGAAGATGCCGGCTGCGGTCGCGACGATCGGCAATCCCCATTCGACCCATGGCAGCGACGTGATGTAGATGGTCTCGGCGAAGAACATCTCCTTCGACAGGAAGCCATTCAGCAGCGGCACGCCGGCCATCGCCGCGCTCGCCACCAGCGCCAGCGTGCCGGTGATTGGCATCACCCGGAACAATCCCGACAGCCGCGGCATGCTGCGCGTGCCGGTCTCGTGATCGATGACTCCCACGGCCATGAACAGCGATGCCTTGAACGTCGCGTGGTTGAGCATGTGGAACACCGCGGCGACCGCGGCGAGCGGGCTGTTGAGTCCCAGCAGCAACGTGATGAGCCCGAGGTGGCTGATCGTCGAATACGCAAGCAGGCCCTTCATGTCGCGCTCGAACATCGCGAGGAACGCGCCGAGCAGCAGCGTCAGCGCGCCGGCACCGCCGACGCACCAGAACCACGCCTCGGTGCCCGCGAGCACGGGCCACAGTCGCGCGAGCAGGAACACGCCGGCCTTCACCATCGTCGCCGAATGAAGGTACGCGGACACCGGCGTGGGCGCCGCCATCGCGTGCGGCAGCCAGAAATGGAACGGAAACTGCGCGCTCTTGGTGAACGCGCCGAGCAGCACCAGCGCCAGGATCGCAGGATAGAGCGGATGCGCCCGCACCGCATCGCCCGACGCCAGCACGACGTCGAGCTCGTAGCTGTCGCTGACGTGGCCCAGCAGCAGCACGCCGCCGAGCAGCGCCAGGCCGCCGGCGGCGGTGACGATCAGCGACATTCGCGCGCCGCGCCGCGCCTCGCGGCTATGGTGCCAGTAGCCGATCAGCAGATACGAGCAAAGACTCGTGAGCTCCCAGAAAAACACCAGTTGCACGAGGTTGCCGGACAACACCACGCCCAGCATCGCGCCCATGAACGCCAGCAGGAACGCGAAAAAGCGCGGCACCGGATCCTGCGGTGACATGTAGTAGCGCGCGTAGACGACGACCAGCACGCCGATGCCGGTCACCAGCATCGCGAACATCCACGCGAAGCCGTCGACGCGGATCACGAAGTCGAGGCCGGCGGAAGGCATCCACGCGATGTGCTCGCGGACAACGCCGCCGTCACGCACCTGCGGGAACAGCAGCGTGAAGCCGACCAGCGCGGCCAGTGCGACTATCGCCGCCCAGATGGACGCGGCATTGCGCGCGTTCGCGGGCAACAGCGCGGCGATCACGCTGCCGGCGAACGGCAGCGCCAGTAGGAGCACGGGCGACATGCGCGGAGTTTAACGGACGGCCGGCCGCCCTATCATCGCCGCGCCTTGCGGCGCGCACCTCGCGTGCAGGACGTCCGCGGCACAAGGCCGCGGGCGCCGCGGGCGTCAGCGGCTGCCGTACACCGGAATCGACGCGCCGTGAATGACGCTGGCGTCGTCGCTGCAGAGGAACAGGATCACGCGCGCGATTTCCGCCGGCTTGGGCCAGCGGTTGTAATCGGCGTTGGGCATCGCCTTGCGGTTGGCGTCGGTATCGATGATGCTCGGCAGCAGCGAATTGACGCGCACGCCGGTGCCGATGAGATCGGCCGCCAACGCATCGATCAGCGCGATCGCCGCGGCCTTGGACGCCGCATATGCAGCCGCACCGGCCGGAGGGTCGACGCCGGCCTTGGCGGCGACATTGACGATCGATCCCTTGCGCGCCAAGAGCATCGCAGGAACGGCCGCGCGGGCGAGTGCGAATCCAGCGTGCAGGTTGAGCGCCAGCATGCGCTCGAGAACATCGGGATCGAGTTGCCACAGCTTGGTGCCGCCGTCGTAACCGCCGACGGTGTTGACCAGCGCATCGAGCCGTCCATGGCGCGCGACGATATCGGCGACGAGCGCGGCGGCGGCTGCAGGATTGGTGACATCGGCCTCGTGGCCTTCGAGCCTCGGTGAGCCGGCGCCGGCCGCCGTGAACAGCGTATCGAACTGCGCGCGGTGACGCCACGTGACGATGACGTGCGCACCCTGCGCGAGAAACGCCTCGGCCACCGCGCGGCCCAGGCCGCCAGTGCCGCCGGCGACCAGCACGATGCTGCCGTTGAAACCCCCGTCCATCGACCCCTCCGCGTCGCGATTGCGCGGCCGTCGAGTCTACGCGATCACGTGCGCGGTGAGGCGGCGCCGGCCCGCGTTACGGAATCGCCTGCACGCCCGGCGCGGTGGCGTCGGCTTGCGCGCGCATCAGGTGCCGCACCTGGCTGCCGATCGAGCCTGCGTGCAGGATCGACAGCAAACCCTTCGACGCCGTGTCGAGAACGATATCGGCGCAGTGGTGGTGCTCGGCGAACTCGACGATCGCCTCGGCGGCGTGACCGACGATCACGTGGTCGTCGTGCGGCACGCCGGCGGCGTCGAGCGCGCGCGCCGCCGGCGCGAGCACGGCCATTCCGGCTTCATGATGGAACGCCTGCAGCTCGCTGCGCGGAAAGAATCGCGAGACGTGGCGCGGCAGCGGCCGCTGAACGTTGAGCAGGTGCACGCGCGCGGCCCCGGCGCCGTACAGCTTGATTGCGCGCTCCGCAGCGCGCGGTGCTTCCGCCGCCGAACCGATCGGTACGAGGATGTCCTTCATCGTGTCTGTCATGCTTGATCGGCCAATGGGTCAGGCGCGGACTTCGGCGTGTTGCGCATGCGGCTCGATCCGTGATTCGGGCAGGCGCGATTGCCGGCTGGCGAGCAGCTTGCCTGCCGCGACGACGAGCAGCGCGCCCAGTATCGGCACGACGATGTCGAGGCTCGGCGCATGCGCCTCCACCCAGCCGCGCACGGCGATGTCGCCCACCGCCATGTCGCCCGCGACGTAGCCCAGCAATGCGGCGCCGATGGTGATGACGACCGGAAAGCGTTCCATCAGTTTCATCAGCATCGCGCTGCCGAACAGGATCAACGGCATCGTGATCAACAGGCCGAAGAACAGCATCCCGTAGTGCCCGTGCGCGGCGCCGGCCATTCCCAGCACGTTGTCGATGCTCATCACGATGTCGGCAATGATGATCGTCTTCACGGCGATCCAGAAACTGCTGGTGTCGTCGACGTCGCCTTGCTCTGCCTCGGGAAGCAGCAGCTTGGTGCCGATCCACAGCAATAGCGCGCTGCCGATGAGCTGGATGTACGGCAGGCTCATCAGCAATGCGGCGCAGGACGTGAGCGCGGTCATCAGCACGACGATCGCGGCGGTGCCGACGATGAAGGCGTTGCGCTGCTGCTTCGGCGCGAGCGACCGGCACGCCAGCGCGATGACCACCGCGTTGTCGCCCGAGAGCACGATGTTAATGACCGCGATCTTGACGAGCGCGGTCCAGGTGTCGGGATCGGACATCATGGCCAGCATTGCGCAATTCCTCCGGCGAATCGAACGGGAGGAATCAGGCTACCGGCGCACGCTTACCGTCGCCTGTCGGGCGCCTTGCGCGTGGCTGAACCGAAAATGACCGGGCGCTTACCGCAACCTTTCACCAACCTTACGCCGGCTGTCCGGCGTGCGCGGGAGGCGGAAACGACACGCTGAACGTGTTGCCGACGCCATCGACGTCGTCGTCGAGGACGATGCGCGCGCCGTGCAGCGTCGCGATCTCGCGGACGATCGCGAGCCCGAGTCCGCTGCCGTCGGCGTGCGTGCCGAGCAGGCGATGGAAACGCTCGAACACGCGCTCGCGGTCGGGGACGGGTATGGTCGGGCCATCGTCGCTGACGGAGATCCGCGGCTCGGGCGTCGCCACGACGCTGACCGTGACGCGACCGCGATCGCGGCTGTAGCGGATCGCGTTGTCGAGCAGGTTGTTGATGAGCTCGGTCAGGCGCGTCGCATCGCCGCGCACCGTCACGTGCTCGCGCGCGCCGTCGAAGCCCAGGTCGATGTTGCGACGGAACGCCTGCGGCACCCACTCCATCGTCACGTCGAACGCGAGCTTCGCGAGGTCGATCTCCTCGAGGGCGAGCGACTTCACCGCGTTCGGCTCGTTGCGCGCCAGCGACAGCAGTTGCGCGACCAGCCGCGACATGCGCTCGACGCCGATGTAGAGCTGCGCGATCGATTGCCGCATCTCACCCGGATCCTCCTCGCGCAGCGCCACCTCGATGTGCGCCTTGAGTCCCGCGACCGGCGTGCGCAACTGGTGCGCGGCGTCCGCGATGAAACGATTCTGCCGGCCCAGCACGTCGTCGAGCCGCGACATGAGATCGTTGATCGACAATAGCAATGGATGCACTTCGCCCGGGATGTCGGCGGCGGCGACCGGCGACAGGTCGCGGTGCGAGCGTGCGGCGACGGCCTGCTGCAAATGCTTCAACGGCCGCAGTCCGCGCGCGACGCCGAACCAGACGAGCAGGCCGGCGATCAGGATCAGCAGAAGCTGCGGCAGGATCACGTCGACGACAATTTCGTCTGTGAGCTCGCGGCGCTTGATCCCGGTGCCCGCGACTTCCACGACCATCGCGCGTCCTGCCGCAAGCGTGCGGAGCTCGACGACGCGCACCGGCTCGCCGTCCAGCATCGCGTCGCGAAAGCCGCCGGACGCCGCGCCCGCGCGCGTCGGCGCCAGGTCGGCATCGCCGGCGATGCGCACGCCACCGCCGTCGCTGATCGCATAGTGCAACTGGTCGACCTCGTCGAGCAGCAGCGTGCGCTCGGCGTCCTTCTCGAGGTCGAACACCAGCGTGTCGCCCTGCGGCTTGACGTGCAACGCGAGCTCGCGGGCGATCTCGACCAGCTCGCCGTCCTGCACGCGCACCGCGAGACGGTGGGCGAGCAGGTAGCTGCCGATTGCGTCGACGACGAACAGCAGCGACAGCGGAATCAGCAGCCAGCGCAGCAGCTGGCTGCGCAGCGTCGCCCTACGTTCGCTCATCAACGCGGTCGAGCAGGTAACCCATGCCGCGCACCGTGCGGATCTCGACGCCGAACGGCTCGAGCTTGCGGCGCACGCGATGCACGTAGACCTCGATCGCGTTGCTGCCGACCTCGTCGCCGAAGCCGAACAGCTGGTCGATCATCTGCTCCTTGCTGACGACGCGGCCCTGCCGCGCGATCAGCAGCTCGGTCAGCGCGAGCTCGCGCCCCGACATGTCGACCGGCGCGTCGTCGTGGAAGAGCCTGCGCGCCGCGGTGTCGAAGCGCAGGCGCCCGTGCGTCATGTCATTGCCGGCGTTGAACTGCCCGCGGCGGATCAACGCACGCACCCGCGCCTCGAATTCGGGCAGGTCGAACGGCTTGGTCATGTAGTCGTCGGCACCGAGGTCGAGGCCCTCGACGCGCTCGTCGAGCGTGTCGCGCGCGGTGAGGATCAGCACCGGCACGCGAGAGCGTCGGTCACGCAGCCGGCGCAGCACCGCAAGTCCGTCGAGTCGTGGCAGCGCGAGGTCGAGCACGACCAGGTCGTGGCTCGCGACCGACAGCGCCTCGTTGGCGGCTTCGCCGTCGGTGACGAGGTCGACCGCGTAGCCGGCCTGGTTGAGCGCGCGCACCAGCGCCGCGGACAGCACGCTGTCGTCCTCGACGACGAGGATCTTCAACGCGCCCTCGCCGCGGTGCGCGCGGCGAAGCGCCGGCGCGCGGCATCACCGCGTGGCGATGCAGGCGCCGGCAGGGTGTCCGGCATCGCGCTCAGCATCCGCATTGGTAGCGGCAGTAGCCCGGCTGGTAGCCGCGCAGGCAATCGCGATAGCAGTAGGGGTCGGGCTCGCAGGCGGGCGCTGGTGTCGCCGAGGTCGGCGCTGTCGCGCCGGCCATGGAGTCGGCGTCTACCGATCGCTGCGCGGGCAGCGCGCACGCTGCAAGCAGCAGCGCGACCGCAGGTACGGTGATCCATCGATGCATCGGGATGCGGTATCGGGGTGGGCGAACTGCGACGCGGGGATCGTCGCACAAATCAGCACGGCGCGCGATGACCCCAGCAGCGCGCGCGATGCGATATCCGCCCCCGATCCCTCGCTCCCACACGGGAGAGTGAGCGCATTTCGAAACGACGCAACTTAACCATCCGTCGCCCAAGAGCTTGCAGAGCGAACCGCGCGAGGATCGCGTTGGCTGGACGCGGCGCGGTTGCAATCGCGAGTCAGGGCAGTGCGTGGGGCGGCGCCTCGGTTGGCTGGATCGCGAGATCGCCGATCTGCCGCGCCTTGCGCACGATGTCGTCCCGGAGGAACTGCGACGCGTCGTTGCCGGCGAGACCGAGCCAGACGATGCCGGCCTGTTGCATTTCGGCGATGAACGCCTTGTCGGCCAGCATGGCGCCGATCGCCGCGGCGATCGGCGAACGCGCGTCCTGCTGCAGGTGGTTCGGCGTGACGATCCCGGCCCACATTTCAAAGCTCTGGCCACGCCAGGTTTCGCCAAATGCCGGAGCGTCGGGAAACTGCGGATCGCGCTTCGCCGACGTTACGGCGATGACGCGGAACTGCCGGGGGCTGGCGGCGGCGATGCGCGCCGATGGAATCCCGTCGAACAGCACGTCGATGTCGCCGCTCGACAGCGCCGCATACGCTTGCGGGATATTGGCGAAAGCCACGTGGACGATGTTTGCGTGCTGTTCGACATGCAGGTACTCGCCGGCGAGGTGCGCCGCCGACGCGATGCCGCCGGTGCCGTAGCGGAGCTGCCTGGGCGCGGCGCGCGCGTGCTCGAGCCATTCGGCGAGCGATTTCGCCGGATGATCCTGCCTCACGATCATCGCATTGCCATAGCTGCCGAGGATCGCGAACCAGTCGAAAGTCTCGAGCGGGTTGTAATCGGCGGCGCGCGACAGCAGTTTGCCGCCCGCCATGGGCGTACTGAGCGCAAGGCCGATCGTGCCACCGTCCTTTGGCGCCCTGGCAATCGCGATCGTGCCGGTGATGCCGTTGGCCCCGGGCAGGTTCTTCATGCGCACCGGTGTTTCGAGAATTCGCGACAGCGCCGCGGCGGTGATGCCGCCGATGCGATCGGCCGACCCTCCGGCCTGTGCCGGGACGATGAGCGTCATCGCCGCCGGCAGCGACTGCGGCGCCACCGTTGAAGGCGCTGCGGCCCGGGCGGCCATCTGCGCCGCCACCGATGCCAGCATCAGCCACGCGAACCGACCGAGGGGCCGTCGCCGGCGTTGCAGCGGCGGGACAATGGGATAGACGGCGAACATAGGTGCAGCGGGCCTTGATGTAGGGATTGTCCTACATCATCGCCCGCCGCAGTTGATAACGCTTGAACGCGAGTCCAAGCGGGACGTTGAAGGCGGCGCGCGCAGCGCGCGAATCAATCCGCCGCGATACCGCTCGGATAGCGCCGGAGAATCGCCGCCATTAAGTCGGGCTGAGGATGCGGGGGATCGCCGGACCCGCGCATTTCGTTGGCGAGGTCGCGCAGGCCCTCGACGCGCTCGCCCAGAAGCTGCGCGAAGATATGACCCGCGGCGTGTGCGTCGAGCGCGTCGTCGTTCATGCGTTGCGTCAACTCGGCGTGCGCGGCGAACGCGTCACGCAATGCGACGCGCACCGGCTCTCCGAATTCGCCGCCGCCGACCAGCACGTTCAGCGTCCGCAACTCATCGAGGATCTGGCGGATGAGCCCTTCGATCGCCGCGTAGTCCGGTGACTCCATTGGGCGCCTGCGAGTCCGTGGGAGTAAAAAGTGCGCCAATCTGCACGGGCTGTCAAGTCGCGGCACAGGCGTGCGAGCCTGGAGGCGGGGACAACGGCGGCTGACAGCCTGTCAGTCATTCGATCACACGGTGTTGCGCGTTCGGCTGCCGGAGGGCCGGTCGGAAAAGCGCTATCTTCGGCCGGTGTAGATATTTGCGGTCATCATGCATATCTGTCCCGTCGATTGCCACTGGTGCATCGAGCGGCAATGCGCCGCCGAAGGATGCATGCTTTGCGGCCAGCACGTGGAGGCGATCCTTTCGCCCTGCGACCATTGCGGGGGGCTGTTCGTCATCAGCGCGCGCGTCCGCGTGTGCATCGAATGCCTGCGCGCCGACGAGGCCGCCGCCGCCGAAACGCTGGGAGGCTGACGCGTGCCACGCGCATTGTGGAAGGGCGCGATCAGCTTCGGGCTGGTGCACATTCCAGTCGAGCTGTTCCCCGCCGAGGATCGCAAGAGTTTCAGCTTCTCGATGCTCGACAAGCGGGATTTCTCGCCGGTCGGCTACAAGCGTTACAGCAAGAACAGCGGCAAGGAAGTCGAGTGGAAGGACATCGTCAAGGGCTACGAGTACGAGAAGGGTCAGTACGTCGTGCTGTCCGAGGAGGACTTCCGCCGCGCCAACGTGAAAGCGTCGCAGACGATCGACATCGCCGAGTTCGTCGATGCCTCGGAAGTGCCCGCGCAATATTTCGACACGCCGTACTACCTCGCGCCCACCGAGCGGGGCAGGAAGGTGTACGCGCTGTTTCGTGATGCGCTCGCCGGCACCGGCCGCATCGCGGTGGCGCAGGTTGTCATCCGCAGCACGCAGCACCTCGCAGCCGTCGTGCCGTCCGGCAGGATGCTGATGCTCAACACCCTGCGCTACGCCGACGAGCTGCGCGACCCCAAGGGCCTCGACCTGCCCGCCGAGGGCGCGAAAGCCGCCGGCGTCACCGCCAAGGAAGTGGCGCTCGCCAAGCGCCTGATCGACGACATGACCGCGCACTGGAAGCCCGGCGAGTTTCGCGACACCTATCACCAGGACCTGCTCAAGCGCATCCGCGAAAAGATCAAGCGCGGCGAGACGCACGAGCTCACCGCACCCGAACCCGAGGAAAAGGCCGCGCCGCGTAGCGCGCAGGTGATCGATCTTGCGTCGCTGCTGCAGAACAGCCTGCGCGGCGCGCGCCCGCGCAAAAATACTGCCAGCCGTGGCGGCGGCGAGGCGACGGTGAGCAAGCTCAAGACGTCGGGGAAAAAACCGCACGCGGTCGCCGCCAAGCGCGTGAAGCAGCGCAAGCGGGCGTAGTGCAGGGATGTCGCTCGCGCGATATCAGCAGAAACGTGATTTCCGCGTCACGCCGGAGCCCCGCGGGCGCGTTGCGCGCGGCCGTGCGCGCGCGCTCGCATTCGTTATCCAGAAGCACGCGGCGAGCCACCTGCACTACGACTTTCGCCTCGAGCTGAACGGGGTGCTGCTGAGCTGGGCGGTTCCCAAGGGCCCGAGCTTCGATCCCGCCGACAAGCGCCTGGCGATGCACGTCGAGGACCATCCACTCGAATACGGCGCGTTCGAAGGCACGATTCCGGCGGGCCAGTATGGCGGCGGCACGGTGATGCTGTGGGATCGCGGCAACTGGATTCCCAAGGACGATCCTGCCGAGGGCTACCTGGCGGGGCGCCTCAAGTTCGAGCTCGACGGCGGCAAGCTGAAGGGTGGCTGGATGCTGGTGCGCAGCCAGCCCGGTAAATTCGGCGGCAAGTACGGCGGCAAGCGCGCGGGCGACCTGTGGTTCCTGATCAAGGAAAAGGACAGCTACGCGCATGCCGGCGAGCCGATCGTGGAAACCGCGCCGGACAGCGTGACGTCGGGCCGCTCGATCGACGATATCGCCCGCGACGAGGATCGCATCTGGCGCTCCGACAAGTCGGTCAAGGAAAACCTGCGTTCCGGCGCAGTCGAGCCACTTGCGGTGGCAACGAAGAAGCCGGCGAGCATCAAGGTCGAGGCGCCCGCCGGCGCGCGTCGCGCGCGGCTGCCGGCGGCGCTCGCACCGATGCTCGCGACGCTCGTCAAGTCGACGCCCGCCGGCGAGGGCTGGCTGCACGAGATCAAGTACGACGGCTACCGGATGCTCGCGCGGATCGAGCGCGGCAAGGCGCGGATCTTTTCGCGCAACGGCAAGGACTGGACGACCGCACTGCGGCCGATCGCGACGGCGCTGGCGTCGCTTCCGCTGACGTCGGGCTGGCTCGACGGCGAGATCGCGATCACCGATGCCAAGGGCCGCACGAGCTTCCAGCGATTGCAGAACGCGCTGGCGTCGCCCGCCGCGCAGGACATCACGTTCTTTGCGTTCGACCTGCCATTCGCCGACGGCTTCGATTTGCGCCAGGTGCCGCTGCGCGAGCGCAAGGCGATGCTGCGCGCGCTGCTCGATCCGCCACCCGAGCAGGTGCGCTACGGCGTCGAAATCGAAGCCGAGGGCGCGCAGGTGCTCGCGCAGGCGTGCTCGCTGGGACTCGAGGGCATCGTGTCGAAACGCCTCGACTCGACCTACCAGGCGGTGCGCAGCCGCGACTGGCTGAAGGTCAAGTGCGGGCGGCGCCAGGAAATGGTCATCGGTGGCTACAGCGAGCCGCAGGGCGGGCGCAAGGGATTTGGCGCGCTGTTGCTCGGCGTCTACGACGAAGCGCATGCACTGCGCTACAGCGGCCGCGTCGGCACCGGCTTCGACGACGCTACGCTGGAAGCGCTGTATGCGAGGCTGTCGAAGCTCAAGGTCGACACACCTGCGTTCGCCGATCCGCCGCGCGGCTACGCGGCGAAGGGCGTGCACTGGGTGAAGCCGCTGCTCGTCGCGGAAATCGCATTCACCGAATGGACCGACGTCGGCACGATGCGACACCCGTCGTTCCAGGGACTTCGCAAGGACAAGAAGGCGAGCGACGTGAAACGCGAGCGCGAGGTCGAGCCGCCGGGCGCGACGACAGTCGAAATGGCGAAGCAGCCCCGCCGCAAGGTCGCGGCAACGTCGACGCCTGACACCGGCAAGGCCGCGTCAACCAACGGCGTGGCCAAGCGCGGGGGAACATCTGCCGGCCCAACCAGGCGCGCGCCGGCATCCGCGCCGTCGAAACGGCCGGCAACCAAGCCGCTGACGAAGTCCACCGCCGCAACGGCGCGCGCGGTCGTGACGCCGGGCGAAGACGATGTCGTCGAAGGCGTGCGCATCTCGCATCCCGACAAGTTCTACTTTGCGGAATCCAGGATCACCAAACGCGACGTCGCGATCTACTACGAGGCGGTGGCGCCGCGGATGCTGCCGCACATCGAGCGCCGACCGCTTGCGCTGCTGCGCTGCCCCGACGGCTGGAAGGGCGAATGCTTTTACCAGAAGCACGCCGCCGCCGCGCTTCACGAAGCGGTGGGCCGCATCCAGGTGCCCGAAAGCAAGGGCACGGCGACCTATAGCGAAGTCCATTCGGCGGCGGGACTCGTGGGACTCGTGCAATGGGGCGTTGTGGAAATCCATCCATGGGGATCGCGCGCACCGAAGCTCGATCGTCCCGACCGGTTGATCTTCGACTTCGATCCCGATGACGCGGTGCAATGGGAGACGCTGGTCGAATCCGTCGGCATGTTGCGCAAGCTCCTCGACGAGGTCGGGTTGCCGGCCTTCATCAAGACCACCGGTGGCAAGGGCCTGCACGTCGTGGCGCCGGTGCGCCCGACGGTCGACTGGGAAACCGCCAAGGCGTTCACGCGCGCAGTGGCCGATCTCATGGTCAAGACTTTTCCCAAGCGTTTCGTGTCGACGGCGTCGAAGGCGCGGCGCAAGGACAGGATCTTCATCGACTACCTGCGCAACGCCGAAGGCGCGACGGCGATCGCGCCTTACGCGGTGCGCGCGCGCGCCAATGCGCCGGTGGCGACGCCGATCGAGTGGGACGAAATCGCCACCGGCATCGACATCCGCTACGATCACTTCAACCTGCGCAACCTGCCCGACCGCATCGCGGCGCAGCGCAAGGATCCGTGGCAGGACCTCGAGAAGGTGGCGACGACGCTGACGGCGGCGATGCGCAAGCGCGTGGGCGCGAACTGACAAGCCCAGGTTCGGGGTCGGAGTAAATCCCCTTGATTCGACTCCGACCCCAAATACCTGCGGCAGCGCATCGCCGATCGGCCGCGCACCGTCGGCGTGAAATGCAGCGTTACATCCAGGACCTGCGACGTTGCTAAAGACGCGCCGCCAGCTCGGCCGCCTGCCGGATGGCCGCCTCGGCGTCGAGCTCGGATGCGCGATACGCGCCACCGATCACGTGCATTCGCGGATCGCCGGTGACGATCGCGTCGCGCACCGATTCCTGTCCCGCGCAAATGATCACGCTGTCGACCGCGAGGCAGCGCTCGGTGCCGTCGACGCGTATGCGAAGGCCGTGATCGTCGATCGCCCGGTATTCGACGCCGGCAAGCATCGTCACCCCCATGCGCTTCAAGGCCAGCCGATGCGCCCAACCGGTGGTCTTGCCCGGTCCCGATCCCATCCGTTTCGAGCCCGGGCGCCGTTGCAACAGCCATACCTTGCGGGGCGGCGGCATCGGCGTCGCCGGCGTGAGTCCGCCGGCTTCGCGCGCATGCACGTCGACACCCCATTCATCGCACCATGCCTGCGGCGACAGCGCGTAGCGCGCGAGCAGGAACGTGCAGACGTCGACGCCGATGCCGCCGGCGCCGATCACCGCGACCGTGCTTCCCGCAATCCTGCGTCGCGCGATGAGATCGGCGTACGAAATCACCTTGCGATGATCGATGCCGTCGATCTCCGGGATCCGCGGCGTGACGCCGGTGGCGATGACGACGGCGTCGAATGCGTCCGCGAGCTCGCCCTGCGCAATCCGCCGGTTGAGCCGCAGGTCGACGCCGGTCGTGGCGATGCGCGAGTCGAAATAGCGCAGAGTGTCGCGGAAGTCCTCCTTGCCGGGAACCTCCATCGCCAGGCGGAACTGTCCGCCGATCGCGTCGGATGCCTCGAACAGCGTCACGCGATGACCGCGGCCGGCGGCGATCGTCGCCGCCGCCAGTCCGGCGACGCCGGCGCCGACGACGGCGATGCGTCGCGGAGTGCCGGTCATCGCGTAGCCGAGCTCGGTTTCGCGGCACGCGCGCGGATTGACGAGGCAGCTCGCGCGCTGGTTGCGGAACGTGCGGTCGAGGCACGCCTGGTTGCAGGCGATGCAGGTGTTGATGTCGGCGCTGCGCCCGGCGGCGGCCTTGGCGACGAACTGCGGATCGGCGAGGAACGGCCGCGCCATCGACACGAGGTCGGCGTCGCCCGACGCGACGATGTCCTCGGCGATTTCCGGTGTGTTGATGCGATTGGACGCCACCACCGGCACGCGCAGCGCGCGCTTCACCGTTGCCGTGGCTTCGCGGAACGCTGCGCGCGGCACGATCGTGCCGATCGTCGGGATGCGCGCCTCGTGCCAGCCGATGCCGCTGTTGAGCAGCGTGATGCCCGCGTGCTCGAGCGCCTGCGCGACGGCGATGGTTTCCGCCATCGTGTTGCCGCCTTCGACGAGATCCAGCAGCGACAGCCGGAACATCACGACGAACGCGTCGCCGACGCGCTCGCGCACCGCGCGCACGATCTCGATGGCCACGCGCATCCGCGCGTCGATGCCGCCGCCCCAGCGGTCGGTGCGGTGGTTGACGCGCGACGACAGGAACTGGTTGATCAGGTAGCCCTCGCTGCCCATGATCTCGACGCCGTCGTAGCCGGCCGCCTGCGCGAGCGCTGCCGCGCGCGCGAAGTGGCCGATGACGCGACGAATGCGCGCATCGCTCATCGCGCGCGGCGTGAATGGTGAAATCGGCGAGCGCAGCGCCGTTGCGGACTCGACCAGCGGGTGATAGCCATAGCGGCCGGCGTGCAGGATCTGCATGACGATGCGGCTGCCGGCGTCGTGTACGGCACGCGTGAGCCGGCGATGCCACAGCGCAGCCGCGCGATTGGTCATCGTGCCGGCGAATGGCGACAGCCGTCCGCGCCAGTCGGGCGCGAAGCCACCGGTGACGATCAGTGCCGCACCGCCGGCGGCGCGTTCGCGATAGAACGCCGCCAGCCTGCCAAAGTGCCAGCAGTGATCTTCCAGCCCGGTATGCATCGAGCCCATGATCACGCGATTGGGCAGCGTGAGGTGCGCCAGCGCGATGGGCGCGAGCAGGTGCGGAAACGGCGAGGCCATGGCGGCAGCGATTGTAGCGGCAGGCAACGGCCGCGAGTGCGCGATGCAGTACAGTTGCGGCGACATTCCGGAGGAACGATGCTCGCCCGATATCTCGATGCCACGACGATCCTGCCGTCCGACCATGACGTTGCATTGCTGGTCGGCAGGGCATGGATACCCGCGTTCGCAGGCCCGGCGCCGGTGCTGGCACGCACCGATGGCGTATACGACCTGTCGTCGATCGCAGCCACCGCCAGCGAGCTCTTCGCACGCGAGGATGCGGTCGCCGCCATCCGCGACGCAACGTCGCTGCCGCGACTCGCGACGTTGATGGCGGGACTCGCCAACAGCGATCCGGCGGCACGCGATCCGGCACAACCGTGGCTGCTTGCGCCCTGTGACTGGCAGCCGATCAAGGCGAGCGGCGTGACGTTCGTCGCGAGCATGCTGGAGCGCGTGATCGAGGAGCAGGCGCGCGGCGATCCCGCGCGCGCCGAATCGACGCGGCGCGCGATTACCGCCGTCATCGGCGACAACCTGTCGCGCGTCGTGCCCGGCTCGCCCGAAGCCGCGGAGCTGAAGCGCGTGCTGGTCGCGCAGAATGCGTGGTCGCAATATCTCGAAGTCGGCATCGGTCCCGATGCGGAGATCTTCACCAAGTGCGCACCACTGTCCGCGGTCGGCGTGGGTGCCGACATCGGCGTGCTGGCGAAATCGACGTGGAACAATCCCGAGCCCGAGATCGTCCTCGCCGTCGACGCCAAGGGCCGCACCGTCGGCGCAACCCTCGGCAACGACGTCAACCTGCGCGACTACGAAGGCCGCAGCGCGCTGCTGCTGGGCAAGGCGAAGGACAACAACGCGTCGTGCGCGATCGGCCCGTTCGTGCGCCTCTTCGACGACCACTACGGCATCGACGACGTGCGCGCCGCCGACATCGCGCTGCATGTCGAGGGACCCGAAGGCTTCGTGCTCGACGACGTGAGCTCGATGAGCCGCATCAGCCGCGATCCGCTCGACCTGGTGCGCCACGCGATCGGCGCCGAGCACCAGTATCCCGACGGCCTGATGCTGTTCCTCGGCACGATGTTCGCGCCGACGCGCGATCGCTTTGCACCCGGGCAGGGTTTCACGCATGCGGTCGGCGACATCGTCAGCGTGTCGACGCCGACATTGGGCGCGCTGGTCAATCGTGTCGATCACTGTCACCACGTCGAGCCGTGGACGTTCGGCGCGGCGGCGCTGGCGCGAAGTCTTGCCCGGCGCGGATTGCAAGCGCCGCGACCCTCACCCTAGTCGCTCTGCCACTGCGTGGCCGAGCGATGGCTTCGGCACGCCGCTTCGAATGGCACCTCCTCTTTCGCGCGCGGCGGAGGGCGAGGGAGGGTTGCCTTCGCCACGCACGCTTCGAACAGCGCTCCCTCTCCCGCTCGCGGAAGTGGCCCGGGGTGAGGGTAAGTCGTCAGTCGAGCCCGCCGAAGCGGCGCGCGAAGTCGCTGGAGGCGGCACTGAAATCGGCACCAAGCATGGCCGCCAGGTACTCGTCGGCAGGGCGGTAGACCAGCCGGTAGAAATCGCGCGTCAACGTGTAGGCGGCGGTGCCCGGCCAGTCGAGCGGCAGCAGCGCCGCCGGCAGCAGCGGGTCGCGCAGCAGCACGCGGCGAAACGCGTGGATCAGCAGCGTGCGCGCGACAAAGCATTGGCGGGGGCTTGGGTTGCGCCTGCCGCCGTCGCGAAAATGATCGATCGCGCGACCGAAGCGGCCGAGGTACGCGCGCCAGTTCGCGGCGAGTCCGCGCAGGTCCCAGGCCTGCGCGACGGACGCCGTGAGTGACGCCGCGCCGGACGCGGCATCGTCGCGGGCGTCGAGCACCGTGAGTCGCCGGCGGACCGGTATCGGCGCCGGTATCGCTTCGCCATGCGCGCCGCGCGGGCGGATATACAGGCCGGGCGCGAGCGTGCCGAATCCGGTCCACGTGAACGCGTTGCGCAGCGCCACGCGCTCGCGCGCCGACAATGTTTCCGGTGGCGCGATGACCACCTGCCACTTGCCGTTCCATTCATCGTCATGCGGAAAATAGATGCGACGGTAGGCGTTGGCGAACTGCTTCGCACCGGCCGGGGTGAGCCGATAGCGGCTTTCGCGACCCTGCGCCTCGCCACGCAGCCAGCCGTCGGCGGCGAGACGATAGACACTGGTGCGCACGCTGCGCTCGGCGACGCCGAGCGCAGCCATCAGGCCGATCAGTTCGCGCAGCCACAGTGTGCCGCTGTGCGGCGCGATCGCGTCACCCCACACGGTGACGATCAGCGACCTGGCGCGCGGCGGGTCGGCGGCGATCGTCGCGGCGATCCAGCGCCCGACAACGGGATCGTCGTCGGCGGCGCGAGGACCTGGATCTGATACGGAATTTGCGACACGCATCGCAAAAGTGTATCGTATCCGCGCGGGCATGGCGATCGGTCGGCGGCGGTTTGCGGCCTCATCGGCCTGTCGGACCACCACCGGCGGGAACGCAGCGCTCGACAACGCGAAGGAGGAGCGACGATGTACGCACAGATGGTCGATACCGGCCTCGCCAATGTCGAGGACCTCGCGGCGATGCCGCCGGAGGAGCGCGCGTTCCAGCAGCGCATCGACGCCGACATCAAGACCGAGCCGCGCGACTTCATGCCCGACGCGTATCGGCGCACGCTGGTGCGCCAGATCCAGCAGCACGCGCATTCGGAGATCGTCGGCATGTTGCCCGAGGGGAACTGGCTGACGCGCGCGCCGACGCTCAAGCGCAAGGCGATACTGATGGCGAAGATCCAGGACGAGGCGGGGCACGGCCTCTACCTGTACTCGGCCGCAGAAACGCTGGGCGTTTCGCGCGACCAGATGATCGCCGACCTGCACGCCGGCAAGTCGAAGTACTCGTCGATCTTCAACTATCCGACGCTCACGTGGGCCGACATCGGCGCGATCGGCTGGCTGGTCGACGGCGCCGCGATCATGAACCAGATCCCGCTGTGTCGCTGCTCGTACGGTCCATATGCGCGCGCGATGATCCGCATCTGCAAGGAGGAGTCGTTCCACCAGCGCCAGGGCTTCGACATCATGATGGCGATGTGCAGCGGCACGGGCGCGCAGAAGGCGATGGCGCAGGACGCGCTCGACCGCTGGTGGTGGCCGTCGGTGATGATGTTCGGGCCGCCCGATGCGCAGAGCGTGCACAGCGCCCAATCGGCGCGCTGGAAGATCAAGCTCTTGTCGAACGACGAATTGCGCCAGCGCTTCATCGACCAGACGGTGCCGCAGGCGCAGTACCTCGGCCTGCGCATCCCCGACGGCGATCTCGCGTGGAACGACGCGCGTGGCCACTACGACCATGGCGCAATCGACTGGAACGAATTCTCCGAGGTGATCAAGGGCAACGGGCCGTGCAACCGCGACCGCCTGCAGGCGCGCGTCGACGCGTGGAACGAAGGTGCGTGGGTGCGCGAGGCGGCGCTCGCGCATGCGGCGAAGCGCGCCGCCGATGCCGCGGAGGCCGCATGAGCGCAGCGATGGCCGGTGAATGGCCGCTGTGGGAGATATTCATCCGCAGCCAGCACGGCCTTGCGCACAAGCACGTCGGCAGCCTGCACGCCGCCGACGCGGAAATGGCGGTGAAGAACGCGCGCGACGTCTACACGCGGCGCAACGAAGGCGTGTCGATCTGGGCGGTGCGCTCGGCGGACGTCCACGCATCGGCGCCCGGCGATCGCGAAGCATTGTTCGATCCGGCGAACGACAAGGTCTACCGCCATCCGACGTTCTTCCCGATGCCGGATGAAGTGAAGCACCTGTGACGACCGCGCTCGACCGCGCGTTGGCCGAATACCTGCTGCGGCTCGCCGACAGCCCGCTGGTGCTCGCGCAGCGGCTTGGCGAATGGGTCGGCAAGGCGCCGGCGATCGAGGAGGACATCGCGCTTGCCAATGTCGGGCTCGACCTCCTCGGCCAGGCGCGGATGTGGTTCGCGTACGCGGGCGAGGTCGAGGCACGTGGCGGCGGTACGGCCCGCGACGAGGACACGCTGGCGTTTCGTCGCGACGCGCACGAATTCCGCAACCTGCTGCTGGTCGAGCAGCCCAACGGCGACTATGCGCACACGACTGTCCGCCAGTTGCTGTTCGACCACGCGCAATGGCTGCTGTTGTCGCGCCTCGCGCAGTCGACCGATGCGCGCATCGCCGCAATCGCCACGAAGTCGCTGAAGGAAGTGACTTACCACGTCGAGCGCAGCGACGACTGGGCGATTCGGCTCGGTGACGGCAGCGCTGAATCGCACGCGCGCATGCAGCGCGCGCTCGACGCGCTGTGGATGTATGCCGGCGAGATGTTCAGCGTCGACGACATCGACACGCTGCTGATCGACGCGGGAATAGCCGCGGATCCGCGGCTGTTCGAACCGGCGTGGCGCGAGGCCATCGATGCGGTGCTCGCGCGCGCGACGCTTTCGCGGCCGGCGGATACGCGGCCGCAGCTCGGCGGCCGCCAGGGCCGCCACGGCGAACAGCTCGGACATCTCTTGTGCGAAATGCAGTTCCTGCAACGCGCCTACCCGGACGCGCGATGGTGACGGTCGCGACCGCGCAGCACGCGATCAGCGTCGCCGACGCGTGGGCGTTGCTCGGCACGGTGATGGATCCCGAAGTGCCGGTGGTGTCGATCGTCGAGCTCGGCATCGTCCGCGACGTCGCGCCGCGTGTGGGCGGCTTTGGCGTGACGATCACGCCGACGTACTCGGGCTGCCCGGCGATGGACATGATCGCGCGCGACATTCGCGACGCGTTCGCGCGCGAAGGCGCGGCGGTCGATGTCGTCACGACGCTGGCGCCGGCGTGGACGACCGACTGGATGTCGCCCGAGGCGAAGGCGCGCCTCACCGCCTTCGGCATCGCTCCGCCCGGGCCGGTGGGGAAGGCGCGAATCAACGTCGCCGGCATCAGTCAGCTGCGCCGTCGCGCAGACATCGTCGCGTGCCCGCGCTGCGGCTCGGCGGCGACGACGCTGATCGCGCAGTTCGGCTCGACCGCCTGCAAGGCGCTCTACCGCTGCGACGACTGCCGCGAGCCCTTCGACCATTTCAAGGCGCACTGACGCGTGAGCAAGTTCCACCGGCTGGCCGTGGCGCGCGTCGACCGCGAGACCCGCGACGCCGTCGCGCTCACGTTCGCGATTCCCGATGCGTTGCGCGACGCCTTCCGCTGGCAACCGGGACAGCACCTGACGCTACGCGCCGCCGTCGGCGGCGAGGACCTGCGCCGCTCGTATTCGATCTGCTCGGCCGCGCATGAAGTGGAGATGCGCATCGCCATCAAGCGCGACCCAGGCGGCGCGTTCTCGAATTTCGCGAATGACGCGATCCGCGCCGGCGACGCGATCGACGTGATGCCGCCGATGGGCCACTTCAGCGTGCCGCACGACACCACGCGGGCGCGCAACTTCGTCGCCTTCGCGGCCGGCAGCGGCATCACGCCGATTCTGTCGATCGTCGCGAGCACGCTGGCCGCCGAGCCGAGCGCGCGCTTCACGCTGGTCTACGGCAACCGGGCGTCGTCGACGGTGATGTTCCGCGACGCGCTCGCCGCGCTGAAGGATCGCTACCTGACGCGCTTCAACCTCGTGCACGTGCTGTCGCGCGAGCCGCAGGAAATCGCGCTCCTCAACGGCCGCATCGACCGCGCCAAGGTCGACGCGCTGATCACGCACTGGATCGGCCGTGATGGTGGCGAGGTCGACGCTTGGTTCATCTGCGGCCCGGACGGCATGATGCAGGCGGTCGCGGAAGCGCTCGCCGCGCGCGGCGTACCCGCCGAGCGCATCCGCATCGAGCGCTTCGCGGCGAGCATTCCGCGGCACGCGCACGTGCCCCGCGCGGTCGAAGCCGCGGGAAACCGCGAGTGCGAGGTCACGGCGATCATCGACGGCACCCGGCGCAGTTTCATCGTGCAGAAAGGCGTCGACAACATCATCGACGGCGGCCTTGCGCAAGGCATTGAGCTGCCGTATTCGTGCAAGGGCGGCGTCTGTTCGACCTGCCGCTGCCGGCTCGTCGAGGGCGAGGTCGACATGGACGTCAATTTCGCACTCGAGGACTACGAGGTCGCGCGCGGCTTTCGGCTTGCGTGCCAGAGTTATCCGGCCAGCAACAAGGTCGTCGTCGATTTCGACCAGACCGGCACCGGCGTCGACTGAGCGCGGCGCGTCTATCGCGTCGCCCATGGTAGAGTTTTGAGCTAAGGAGAGTCCCCGTGCCGCACCCGTTGTTCGACAAACACCGCGCGACGCTCGAGCGCGCGCTGACGGCGATCGCCGAGCGCTCGTACTGGAGCGCGTTCCCGGAATCGGCGAGCCCGAAGGTCTACGGCGAAGGTGCCGCCGACGCCGGCAAGGCCGCGTTCGACGCGCTGCGCGACAGGCCATTCGACCCCGACGCCGGCGCCAGCGTCGGCCGCGAGCGCTCGCCTTTCGGCTTCGACCTCGGCATCACCTATCCGGCGCAGGACCTCGACGGGTTGTTTGCCTCCATCGGGACCGCGCAGGCGCAATGGCGCAAGGCCGGTCCCGAGGCGTGGGTCGGCGTGTGCATCGAGATCCTCACGCGCCTCAACCAGCACAGCTTCCTGATCGCCAACTCGGTGATGCACACCACCGGGCAGGCATTCATGATGGCGTTCCAGGCGGCCGGTCCGCACGCGCAGGATCGCGGCCTCGAGGCCGTTGCCTATGCATACGACCAGATGCGCCGCGTGCCCGCCGATTCGCAGTGGGAGAAGCCACAGGGCAAGCACGACCCCATTCGCATGCACAAGCGCTTTCGCGTCGTGCCGCGCGGCGTCGGGCTGGTGATCGGCTGCTGCACGTTCCCGACCTGGAACAGCTATCCAGGAATGTTCGCGAGCCTCGCCACCGGCAACGCAGTGGTCGTCAAGCCGCATCCGGGTGCGATCCTGCCGCTGGCGATCAGCGTCAAGATCGCGCGTGACGTGCTCGCCGAAGCCGGCTTCGATCCGAACATCGTCACGCTGGTTGCGCACGACGCAGGCGACGACACCGCGCAGCAACTCGCGTTGCGCCCCGAGGTCAAGCTGATCGACTTCACCGGCAGTCCCGCCAACGGCACGTGGCTCGAGCGCAACGCACACCAGGCGACGGTGTTCACCGAAAAGGCCGGCGTCAACCAGGTGATCGTCGACTCGACCAGCGACCTCGCGGGACTCGCGCGCAACCTCGCGTTCTCGCTGTCGCTGTACGCCGGGCAGATGTGCACGGCGCCGCAGAACATCTACGTTCCGGCGGCAGGCATCGACACCGCCGACGGACATCGCACGTTCGACGACGTCGCCAATGCCATCGCCGACGGTGTGCGCAAGCTGCTTGCCGACCCGGCGCGCGCCGTGGAGGTCCTCGGCGCCGTGCAGAACGACACCGTCGCCGCGCGCATCGACGACGCGCGCAAGCTCGGACCGGCGATCCTCGACTCGACGACGCTCGCGCATCCGCAGTATCCGGATGCGCGCATCCGCACGCCGCTGATCGTCAGGCTCGACGCCGCCGACCGCGACAAGTACCTGCGCGAATGGTTCGGGCCGATCGCGTTCGTCGTGGCGACGCGCGACACCGCACAGAGTCTCGAGATCGCGCGCGACGCCGTGCGCGCGCAGGGCGCGCTGACGTTGTCGGTTTATTCGACGCGCGACAGCGTCATCGATGAGGCGATCGAAGTCGCCGAGGACACCGGCGTCGCGCTGTCGATCAACCTGACGGGCGCGGTGTTCGTCAACCAGTCGGCGGCCTTCTCGGATTTCCACGGCACCGGCGCGAATCCGGCCGCCAACGCGGCGCTGACCGACGCCGCGTTCGTCGCAAGCCGCTTCCGCGTGGTCCAGCACCGGATGCACGCCTGAATGGCCTACGCCAGTATCCTGCTGTCGATCAGCGGGGGCGTCGCGCGGATGACGCTCAATCGTCCCGACAAGCTCAACAGTTTCAACGACGCGATGCACGCCGAGGTGCGTGACGCACTCGACGTGCTGCGGATCGACGAGTCGGTGCGCGTGCTGGTGCTGACTGGCGCGGGACGCGGCTTCTGCGCCGGCCAGGATCTCTCCGACCGCGCGGTGTCACCTGGCGACGAAGCCATCGATCTCGGTGCGTCGATCGAGCGCAACTATCGCCCGCTGGTGCTGGCGCTGCGCGCATTGGCGATGCCGGTCGTGTGCGCGGTCAACGGCGTCGCCGCGGGTGCTGGCGCCAACCTGGCGCTCGCCTGCGACATCGTCGTCGCCACGCGCTCGGCGAGCTTCATCCAGGCGTTCAGCAGGATCGGCCTGATTCCGGATTCCGGCGGTACGTATTTCCTGCCGCGACTCGTCGGTGACGCGCGCGCGATGGGTCTCGCGATGCTGGGCGACAAATTGTCGGCGACCGACGCCGCGACGTGGGGCCTGATCTGGAAATGCGTCGACGACGACGCGTTCGCCGGCGATGTCGACGCGCTGGCGCGGAGTCTCGCGGTGGCGCCGACGCGCGCGCTGGCGGCGATCAAGGACGCGCTGCGCGCGTCGTCGCGCAACACGCTCGAGGCACAGCTCGACCTCGAGCGCGACGTGCAGCGCGAGCTCGGCCGCAGCGTCGACTATCGCGAAGGCGTCGCCGCGTTCCTCGCCAAGCGCCCGCCGCAGTTTCACGGCCGCTGACGTTCCGGTCGCCGACCCGCCAATGGCCAGCGCGTTGCCCGCATCGGTCGCCGTCGCCGTCATCGGCGCCGGCGCGATGGGCACCGGCATCGCGCAGGTCGCCGCGCAGGCAGGTCACCGCGTGATCCTGTTCGACACCCGCGAAGCTGCGGCTGCCAAGGCGGTTGCCGGCCTGCGCCGGCGCTTCGCCGATCTGGCCGCAAAGTACCGGATCACGCAACATACCGCCGACACCGCATCCGCCAACCTGGCGGCGGCGGAGAGCCTCGGCGACTGCGGTGGCGCGGGGCTCGTCATCGAGGCGATCGCAGAGAGCCTCACTGCCAAGCGGAGCCTCGTGCAGGCGCTCGACGCGCTGCTCGACGACGGCGCGATCATTGCGTCGAACACGTCGTCGCTGTCGATCACCGCGATCGCCGCCGGCTCCAAGCATCCGCCGCGCGTCGCCGGCCTGCATTTCTTCAACCCGGCGCCGCTGATGCCGCTGGTGGAAATCGTCAGTGGACTGGCCACCGATTCGGAGGTCGCCGCGGTGCTGCACGCGACCGCCGCGGCGTGGGGCAAGACGCCGGTGCACGCGCGCTCGACGCCGGGATTCATCGTCAACCGCTGCGCGCGTCCGTTTTATGGCGAGGCATTGCGCTTGCTCGCCGAGCGTGCCGCCGACGTCGCGACGATCGACGCGGTGATGCGCGAATGCGGCGGGTTCCGGATGGGCCCGTTCGAGCTGATGGACCTGGTCGGCATGGATGTCAACTTCGCCGTCACCGAAAGCGTGTGGAAAGCGTATTTCCACGACCCGCGGTTCGCGCCGTCATTCCTGCAGCGCGAGATGGTCGACGCCGGTTTGCTCGGTCGCAAGAGCGGGCGCGGATTCTACGACCATGCGGCCGATGCGGTCGCGCCACAGCCGGCGACCGAGGCCGCGTATCCGCCGCCGCAACGCGTCGTCGTCTACGGCGAGCTCGGCGCCACCGCGGCGCTGGTGGAACGGATGCGCGAGCGCGACGTCAACATCGAGTTCGTCAGCGGCGCATCGCCGTTCGTGCACGGCACGCACGGCGTCGTCGGCGTGGGCGGTGCGTGGCTCGCGCAGACCGACGGGCGGACGGCGACGGCGCGCGCCGAGGCGACCGGCGCGCGCGACCTGGTCGTGTTCGACCTCGCATTCGACTACGCGACGTGCACGCGTGCCGCCGTCGCCCGCGCCGACTCGTGCTCCGACGTCGCGTACGCGGCGGCAGTCGGGGCGTTGCAGTCCGCGTGTGTCGCCGTATCTCGGCTCGACGACGTGGCGGGACTCGCGGTGATGCGCAGCGTGGCGATGCTCGCCAACGAAGCCTGCGACGCGGCGAAGGAGGGGATCGCGACGCCGGCGGCAATCGACGTCGCGATGCAAAAGGGCGTCAATTATCCGCGCGGGCCGCTCGCATGGGCGGACGCGATCGGCGGCGCGCGCGTGCGCGAGGTGCTGGCGAACCTCGCCGCGCACTACGGCGAGGACCGTTACCGGATCTCGCCGTGGCTCGCGCGGCGCGCGGCCGCGAACATGCCGCTGGCGGACAAGCGTGGCGGCTGACGACGTGGCGCCAGGCATCGACGCGCAGGCGCTTGCGCTGAACGTCGCCGACGGCATGTATGCGCGCGATCGCGCGTCGCAGGCGCTCGGCATGCGCATCGTCGCCATCGCGCCGGGACGGGCGACGCTGACGATGACGGTGCGCGCCGACATGCTCAACGGCCACGCGACCTGTCATGGCGGCTTCATCTTCACGCTGGCCGACAGCACGTTCGCGTTCGCGTGCAACAGCTACAATCTGGTGACGGTGGCGGCGGGCGGTGCAATCGATTTCCTCGCGCCGGCGCGCGAAGGCGACGTTCTCACCGCCATGGGGGTCGAACGCAGCCTCGCTGGGCGCACCGGTGTGTACGACATCGAGGTGACGAACCAGCGCGGCGAGAAAGTCGCGCTGTTCCGGGGCAAGAGCCATCGCATCGGCGGCCACGTCGTCGACCGCGATTGATGCGCGGCGGCCTGCGTCGCGCCCATCGGAGGAGGCCATGACAGCTCGACGTGCCGCCGCGGCGGACCTGGAACCGATCGAGCGCGCGAGCCAGGACGAGCTGCGCGCGCTGCAACTCGCGCGCCTCAAGGCGTCGCTGCGGCACGCATACGACAACGTCGCGCATTACCGCCGCGCGTTCGACGCGGCCGGCATCTCGCCGCATGATTGCAGTAGCCTTGCCGACCTCGCGCGCTTCCCGTTCACCATCAAGAGCGACCTGCGCGATAACTATCCATTCGGCATGTTCGCGGTGCCGCGCGAGCGCGTGTCGCGAATCCACGCGTCGTCGGGCACCACCGGCAAGCCGACGGTCGTCGGCTACACGCGCAACGACATCGACACCTGGGCGACGGTGATGGCGCGCTCGATCCGTGCCGCCGGTGGCCGCGCCGGCGACCTCGTGCATGTTTCCTACGGCTACGGCCTCTTCACCGGCGGTTTGGGCGCGCACTACGGCGCGGAAAAGCTGGGCTGCACGGTGATTCCGATGTCCGGCGGCCAGACCGAGAAGCAGGTGCAGCTGATCGTCGACTTCAGGCCCGACATCATCATGGTGACGCCGTCGTACATGCTGGCGATCGCCGAGGAAATGGAACGGCAGGGCGTCGACCCGCGCAGCACGTCGCTGTCGATCGGCATCTTCGGTGCCGAGCCGTGGACGACCGCGATGCGCACGGCGATCGAGTCGCGGCTCGCGATCGACGCGATCGACATCTACGGCCTGTCCGAGGTGATGGGGCCGGGCGTCGCGCAGGAATGCATCGAGACCAAGGACGGACTCACGGTGTGGGAGGATCATTTTTATCCGGAAGTGATCAATCCCGACACCGGCGCCGTGCTGCCCGACGGTGAGCGCGGCGAGCTCGTGTTCACGTCGCTCACCAAGGAGGCGATGCCGATCATCCGCTACCGCACGCGCGACCTGACGCGCCTTCTGCCGCCGACGGCGCGCTCGATGCGCCGCATCGAGAAGATCACCGGCCGCTCCGACGACATGCTGATCATCCGCGGCGTCAACGTCTTTCCGACGCAGGTCGAGGAGCTGATCCTGCGCGAGCCGGTGCTGGTCGCGCACTACCAGCTGGAAGTCACGCGGCCTCTGCATCTGGATGAGCTGACGGTGCTCGTCGAGCGCGCGCCCGACGCCGGCGCGGCCGACGGTGACCGCGCGGGCACGCGGCTCGCGCATTCGATCAAGAGCCTGGTCGGCGTCACCGCGACGGTGCGCGTCGTGCCACCCGGCGGCATCGAGCGCTCGGTCGGCAAGGCGCGCCGCGTCGTCGACAAGCGCGCCAAGACCTGAGCGCCACCGGCCACGCGGAGTTGACCATCGATGCGCGACGTGTTCCGATGACTCGCCATGCACATCAGTCCCTTGCCCGATACATTTCGTGGGAGTCGATCCATGCACACGATGATCACGCACCGCATTGCCGCCGCAATACTGGCCGCAAGCGCCTGCGCCGCTCACGCCGATGTGAAGCAGGCCTCCGCCGACGGCTTCGTGTTGAGCTACGCGAGGACGCTCGACGTCGCGCCCGACAAGGTCTATGCGGTCATCCCGGCGGTCGAGCGCTGGTGGAACGGCGATCACACGTACTCGAGCGACGCGGCGAACCTGAGCCTCAGGGCCGAGGCCGGCGCATGCTTCTGCGAGCGCTGGAAGGGCAACTCGGTCCAGCACGGCACGGTGGTGATGGCGATCCGCGACCAGGCGATCCGTATCGACGGTGCGTTCGGTCCGTTGCAGCCGATGGCGGTCAACGCGGTGTTGTCGATCGGCACACGCGCCGAGGGCACGGGCACCGTGCTGACGATGGTGTATCGCGTCAACGGCAGCAGCGGCAACGTGCTCGACAAGCTCGCGCCCGATGTCGACCAGGTGCTCGCCGAGCAGTTCAAGCGGCTCGTCAGCGTTGCCATCACCGGCAAGGCTGTCTCGCCTTGACGACGCGGACCGGCGTCGCGTCGACGCGCGCTCAATGAAGATCGCGATCGTCGGTGTCGGTGCGATCGGCGGCTTCCTCGGGTTGCGCCTCGCGCAGTCCGGACAGGACGTCACGGCGATCGCGCGGGGCGCCACCGCCGAAGCATTGCGTCGCCACGGCTGGCGCGTCGATAGCGGTGGCATCCGCCATGCGTTCGCCGCGCAGGTCGAAACCGATGCCTCGCAGGCGGGCGCGCAGGACGTCGTGATCGTCGCGGTCAAGGGCCCGGCGATGGCGAGCGTCGCGCCGATGGTCGAGGCGATGCTGCGCGACGACACCGCCGTGGTGACGGCGATGAACGGCCTGTCGTGGTGGTTCGCGCACCACCTGCCCGCGCTCGGCGCGTCGCAGCCGCTCGAGTCGGTGGATCCCGGCGGGCACATCATCGAGGCGATTCCGGCGTCGCAGGTCGTCGGCTGCGTCGTGCACATGGCCGCGTCGGTCAGCGAGCCTGGCGTCGTGCGCCACGCGCTCGGGCAGCGCTTCATCATCGGCGAAGCCGCCGGTGCGCCAACGCCGAGGCTGCAGCGGATCGCCGGCGCGTTGCGGGGCGCGGGACTCGATGTCGAGGTGTCCGCGACGATCCACCGCGACATCTGGTACAAGCTGTGGGGCAACATGACGATGAACCCGGTCTCGGCGCTGACCGGCGCGACAATGGACCGCATCCTCGACGATCCGCTGGTCAATCGCTTCTGTCTCGACGTGATGGCGGAAGCCGCGGCGGTCGGCGCGCGCATCGGCTGCCGCGTCGAGCAATCGGGCGAGGACCGCCAGAAGATCACGCGCACTCTGGGCGCGGTGCGCACGTCGATGCTGCAGGACGTCGACGCCGGACGGCCGCTGGAGATCGACGCGCTGTTGGCGTCGGTGCGTGAAATCGGCGCGCGCGTCGGCATCGCCACGCCACAGCTCGATGCATTGACCGGGCTCGCGCGATTGCAAGCGCGCACGCTGGGGCTTTACCCGGCGGCGCCGACAGATTCTGAAAGGGTTGTGCAATGACGCAGTTGCGACAGAAGTTCGGGCGGCCGCTGCGCCTTGGCATCATCGGTGGCGGCCCCGGGTCGTGGATCGGCAACATGCATCGCACTGCGGCCGAGCTCGACGGCATGTGGCGCGCCGTCGCCGGCGTGTTCTCGAGCGACCCCGCGCGCTCGCGCACGGCGGGAGCGACGCTGGGCTTCGACCCCGCGCGGAGCTACGGCGATTTTGCCGCAATCGCCGCAGGCGAGCGCGCGCGTGCCGACGGCATCGACGCGGTGGCGATCATGACGCCAAACGACACGCACTACGCGCTGGCCGCCGCCGCGCTCGACGCCGGATTCGACGTCGTGTGCGACAAGCCGGTGACGCGCGACTTCGCGCAGGCCTGCGATCTGGTCGCGCGCACGCACGCCGGC
Source organism: Betaproteobacteria bacterium (assembly GCA_040006455.1). Lineage (GTDB taxonomy): Bacteria > Pseudomonadota > Gammaproteobacteria > Burkholderiales > Casimicrobiaceae > VBCG01. The sequence continues at coordinate 98,588 of JBDTWY010000006.1, forward strand.
CAGCGCGTGTTCGCGATCGCGCACGGCTATTCCGCCTATCCGATGACACGCCATGCGCGCGGGCTCGTGCGCGGCGGCATGCTGGGCGACGTGCGCCTCGTGCAAATCGAGTACATCCAGGCGGGGATGGCGACCCGCCTCGAGGACGGCCCGCAGGACAACCGCCTGCGCTGGGTGCTGGACCCCGCGCGCAGCGGTCTCGCGCTGGTGATGGACGCGATCGGCTGCCATGCGCAGCAGCTCGCGTGCAACGTCGTCGGCGCGAACATCGCGCGCGTGTGCGCCGATGTCGGCGCGCTGATGCCGGGACGCAAGGTCGTCGACCACGTGTCGGCGCTGCTCGAATTCGCCGGCGGCGCGCGCGGCACGTTCACCGCCACGCAGGCGGCCGCGGGCGGCGAGAACGACATCCGGCTGCGTGTCTACGGCGCCAAGGGCATGCTCGACTGGTCGCACCGGGAATCGGGCTATCTGCGTGTCGCGCTGCATGGCGAGCCCACGCGTGTGATCGGGCGCGGCGACGCCTACCTGCCGCCGGAAATCATCGCGCTCGGCCGCTCGCCGCGCGGCCATCCCGAAGGGCTGCGCGACGCGTTCGCCAACATCTATCGCGAAGTCGCTGCCGCGTGCATGGCGCGCGCGCTCGGCGAGACGCCGCCGCCGGTCGAGTATCCGACGATCGAAGACGGCGCGCACACGATGGCGTTCATCGAGGCCTGCATCGCATCGCACGCCGCCGGCCGCTGGCGTGACGTGGCCGCGCTGCCGGGCGTACCGCGCGGCGGCTGAGCCGCGCGCTGCCGCGGCGCGCGGCCAGCAGTGGGGCAGCCGGCGCGCGCGACGGGGCAGGCAGACCACGGGCGTCAGGCCGATACGGCTACAATCGCCGCCTTCCATTCGCAGGAGCCTGCCATGCGCGCAGCCCTTGCCTTAGTCCTTTTCGCAGGCGCTACCCAGGTCGCGTTGGCAGCGACCGAAACCGCCGCAGATCGCTGGAACCTCGCCGATCTCTACGCGACGCAAGCCGCGTGGGACGCCGACGCCGGCAAGCTCGAGGCGCAGTTCACCGAATTCGCCGCCTGCAAGGGCCACTTGGGTGACAGCGCCGCTCGGCTGCGCCAATGCCTCGAGCTGCGCTACGACATGCAAAAGCGCTACGGCCGCCTCGCCGTCTATTCGGGCGAGCAGCTGGCTGCCGACACGGGCGCCGCAGCCTCGCTGGAGCTCGACCAGCGCGCCGACCTGCTGGGCAACAGGCTCAACGAAGCCGACGCGTTCCTCAATCCGGAAGTGCTGGCGCTCGGCAAGGCGCGCATCGATGCCGCGCTCGCCGCCGACCCGGCGCTGGCGATCTACCGCTTTCCGCTCGACCGCATCCTGCGCGCCGCGCCGCACACGCTCGACGCCGAAGGCGAGGCGCTGGTCGCGGGATTCGGGCAGATGAACGACGCCGGCCAGTCGGTGTACACGATCCTCAGCAACGCCGACATGCCGTGGCCGACGGTGAAGCTCGCCGACGGCAGCGAAGCCAGGCTCGACATCACCGGCTACGAGCGCCTTCGCGAATCGGCGAACCGCGACGACCGTCGCCGCGTGATGGAAACGTTCTTCGGCACGTACAAGACGTTCGAGCGCACGTTCGGCGTGACGTTCTACGCGCAATTGAAGCAGGCCGCCGTCTACGCGAAGCTGCGCAAGTATCCCGATTCGATTACCGCGGCGCTCGACCGCAACGCCATTCCCGTCGCCGTGTTCGACACGCTGATCGCGCAGACCAACGCCAACCTGCCGACGCTGCACCGCTATTTCCGGCTGCGCGCGAAAATGCTGGGCATCGGCGACATGCACTACTACGACATCTACCCGCCGCTGGTGCACGGCGACTTCAGCTTCCCGTATGCGCAGGGGCGGCAACTGGTGCTCGACGCGGTCGCGCCGCTCGGCCGCGACTATGTCGACGCGCTGCGCCGCGGCCTCGACGGCCGCTGGATGGACACGTATCCGCGGCCGCGCAAGGACGGCGGCGCGCACATGGCGGGCTACGCCTACGACGTCCACCCGTTCGTGCTGATGAACTACGCCGACAACTACGAGTCGGTGTCGACGGTCGCGCACGAGTGGGGACACGCGATGCACTCGTATTTCTCTAATCGCGCACAGCCGTTCGCGACCGCGAGCTACGCGACGTTCGTCGCCGAGATCGCGTCGACGTTCAACGAGGCGCTGCTGCTCGACCGCGTGCTGAAGGCGGCGAAGACCGACGACGAGAAGCTGTTCTACCTCGGCACCGCGCTCGAGGGATTGCGGGGCACGTTCTTCCGGCAGGCGATGTTCGCCGAGTTCGAGCGCAACGTGCACGCGCGCGTCGATCGCGGCGAGTCGCTGACCGGAGAGGCATTGACGAAGACCTACTGCGACATCCTCAAGCGCTACCACGGCGCCGCCGAGGGCGTGGTGGCGATCGACGATGTCGATTGCGTCGAATGGGCGTTCATTCCCCATTTCTACACGCCGTACTACGTCTACCAGTACGCGACGTCGGTCGCCGCGAGCTCGCTGTTCGCGCAACGCGTCGCCGCCAACGAGCCCGGCGCGCTCGACCGCTACCTGGCGTTGATCAAGTCGGGAGGGTCCGACTATCCGTACCAGCTCGTGAAGGCCGCCGGCGTCGACCTCGCGACGCCGGCGCCTTACCAGGCGCTGGTGGCGCGGATGAACGCGATCATGGACCAGATGGAAGCGATTCTCGCCAAGCGCAAGTAGACCGCGACGCCGCGCGCCGGAGGTGCGGCATCGCAAGGGCCTAAAATGCGCATTGGCGATGCGCGCTGCGAGCGAGGTCAACGGGACCGCCGCGGCCGGCGCGCTCGCGGTGGCGGGAGAATGCGCATCATGGTGGACAGGACCTTTGCATCGCAAGCGGACCTCGTCGAAAAGAAAGTGAGCTTCGACAAGCTGTCGGAACACGCGTACGCGTACACGGCGGAGGGCGATCCCAACACCGGCATCGTCATCGGCGACGATGCGGTGATGGTGATCGACACGCAGGCGACGCCGGTGATGGCACAGGACGTCATCCGCCGCATCCGCACGGTGACCGACAAGCCGATCCGCTACGTCGTGCTGTCGCACTACCACGCGGTGCGGGTGCTCGGCGCATCGGGCTACAAGCCGGAGCAGGTGATCGCCAGCCGCGACACCTACGATCTGATCGTCGAGCGCGGCGCGCAGGACATGCAGAGCGAGATCGAGCGTTTTCCGCGCCTCTTCCAGGCGGTCGAGTCGGTGCCGGGACTGACGTGGCCGACGCTGGTGTTCGAGCGCAGCATGACGCTGTGGCTCGGCCAGCTGCGAGTCGACATCCTGCAGCTCGGGCGTGGACATACCAAGGGCGACACCGTCGTCTGGCTGCCGCAGGACAAGGTGCTGTTTTCCGGCGACCTGGTCGAGTTCGGCGCAACACCCTATACCGGCGACGCCTACCTGAGCGACTGGCCGGCGACGCTCGACGCCGTGGAGGCGATGGGCGCCACCAAGCTGGTGCCGGGCCGCGGTGCGTCGCTGCGGACGCCTGACGAGGTGGCCGCGGGCCTCGACGGCACGCGCGCGTTCATCACGGCGATGTTCGATGCGGTCAAGCGCGGTGCCGCCGCGGGCAAGGACCTGCGCACCGTCTACCGCGAGACCTACGACACGCTGAAGCCGCGCTTCGGTGAGTGGGTGATCTTCGATCATTGCCTGCCATTCGACGTGACGCGCGCCTACGACGAGGCGACGGACTTCAAGGATCCTCGGATCTGGACCGCGCAGCGCGACAAGGAAATGTGGCGCGCGCTCGAAGGTTGAGCGCGGGCGCCGGACGCGTTGTGGCGAACGCCCACGTACACGGGCTCGCGCCGAGCGTGCCGCCTTGAAGACCTACCTGCAACCGCGCTACGCGTACCGGCGCGCGCCCGATCACGGCGATACGCCGAAGGAGCGGCCGGTGATCGTGGTCGGCGCGGGTCCGGTCGGCCTTGCGGTCGCGATCGATCTTGCGATGCGCGGCGTGCGGGTCGTCGTGCTCGACGAGGACGACACCGTCAGCGTCGGCTCGCGCGCCATCTGCTACGCCAGGCGATCGCTCGAGATCCTCGACCGGCTTCGATGCGCCGACGCGATCTGTGCCAAGGGTGTCGGCTGGAACGTGGGCAAGGTGTTTCATCGCGAGTCGCTGGTCTACCAGTTCGATCTCGTCCAGGAACGCGGGCATCGTCGCCCGGGGATGGTGAACCTGCAGCAGTACCACCTTGAGGAAGCGCTGGTGCGGCGGGCAGGCGAATTGCCGGGACTTGAGATCCGCTGGAAGAACCGGGTCGTCGGCGTCGCTGCAGCCGGCAAGGGTGTCGAATTGACCGTCGATACACCCGATGGCAGCTATGTGCTGGCGGCGTCGTGGCTCGTCGCCTGCGACGGCGCACGCAGCGCGGTGCGGCAGATGATGGGCCTTGCGACCGAGGGCCAGCAGTTCCGCGACCGCTTCCTGATCGCCGACATCCACATGACGTCGGATTTCCCGGCCGAGCGCTGGTTCTGGTTCGACCCGCCGTTCCACCGTGGCCAATCGGTGTTGCTGCACCGACAGGCCGACGACGTCTGGCGCATCGATTTCCAGCTCGGCTGGGACGCCGACCCGGAGGCCGAGAAGGCGCCCGAGCGGATCGTGCCGCGGTTGCGCGCGATGCTCGGCCCTGGCGCGCGGTTCGAGATCGAATGGGCGAGCGTGTACACGTTCCAGTGCCGCAGGATGCAGTCGTTCCGCCACGGGCGCGTGCTGTTTGCCGGCGACGCGGCACACGTCGTGTCGCCGTTCGGCGCGCGCGGCGCCAACAGCGGCTTTCAGGACGCCGACAACCTCGGCTGGAAGCTTGCGCTGGTGATCGAGGGCAACGCGCCGCACGCGCTGCTCGACAGCTACCACGACGAGCGTGCGCGCGCGGCCGACGAGAACATCGCCGCGTCAACGCGCTCGACCGATTTCATCACGCCCAAGAGCACGGCGTCGCGGACGTTCCGCGACGCCGTGCTGCAACTCGCGAAGCACCATGGATTCGCGCGCAGGCTGGTCAACAGCGGCCGATTGTCCACGCCGGCTGTGCTCGCCGATTCGCCGCTCAACACGCCCGACCGCGACATCGACTTTCCCCGAGCACCCGGCGCGATGGAGCCCGGCGCTGCCGCCGCCGATGCACCGGTCGATGGTCCCGAGGGACCGTGGCTGTTGCGCTACCTCGAGCGCGGTTTCACGCTGCTGGCGTTCGGGCCGGTTCCTGCGGCCGAGGTCGCGACGCTCGCGCGCGGCGAGGTGCCGGTGCGTGTGGTCGAGGTTCGCGCGGCCGTGGCAACGCCGGTCAGCCGCGACGACGGGCACGATGCGAAGGACAGCGGTGCGCTCACGGTCGGCGACGTCGACGGCCTCGTCGCGGCCCGCTATGCCGCACGGCCGGGGACCTGTTACCTTGTGCGTCCAGACCAGCACGTCTGCGCGCGCTGGCGCAGCTTCGACGCCACGGCAGTGCGCGCGGCCGTCGATCGCGCCACCGCGCGCATCGGCGCGAAGACTGCATGAGCACGCTCGACACCGATCCCAACCTCGCCGCGCCGGACGTGTTCTACGAGCGGCTGATCGCTGCGCACCGGGGGCTCGACGATGCACAGAGTGCAATGCTCAATGCCAAGCTGGTGCTGCTGCTCGCCAACCACATCGGTGACGCTGTCGTGCTCGAGGAGGCGATCACCGCCGCACGCGAGGACGTCGTGCCGTCCGCGTGAACGAACTTCGGAGACCTTCGATGGCACACGACACCCCGGCATCGCTGCGGCCCGGCGGGGAGGCCGCCGTGCTCCCGCTCGCATACATGAGCGGATTTCGCAACGATTTCGCCAGCGAGGCGCTGCCCGGCACGCTGCCCATCGGCCAGAACTCGCCGCAGCGCGTGGCGTACGGCTTGTACGCCGAGCAGCTCTCCGGCACCGCATTCACCGCGCCGCGCGGCGCCAACCTGCGCTCGTGGCTTTATCGCATCCGCCCTGCGGCGATCCACGGTGCGTTCGCACCCGCGGACAACGGTTTCATCGCCGGCGCGTTCGACGACGTGCCGGCACCGCCCGACCAGCTGCGCTGGAACCCGCCGCCGATGCCGTCGGTGCCGACCGACTTCGTCGCCGGGCTGTTCACCATGGCGGGCAACGGCAGCCCGGCATCGATGCAGGGCTGCGCGATTCACACCTATGTCGCCAATCGCCCGATGCAATCGCGCTTCTTCTACAACGCCGATGGCGAGCTCCTCATCGTGCCGCAACAGGGACGCCTCTTCATATCCACCGAGATGGGGCGACTCGACGTCGCGCCTTGCGAGGTTGTCGTCGTGCCACGCGGCGTGCGCTTTCGCGTCGAGGTCCCCGACGGCGCGGCGCGCGGGTACGTCTGCGAGAACTACGGCGCGCCATTCCGGCTGCCCGACCTCGGCCCGATCGGCAGCAACGGCCTCGCCAATCCACGCGACTTCCAGACGCCGCATGCGTGGTACGAGGACCGCGACGGCGACTTCGAGCTCGTCGCCAAGTTCCAGGGACGGCTATGGGCGGCGCCGATCGACCACTCGCCGCTCGATGTCGTCGGCTGGCACGGTAACTACGCGCCGTACAAGTACGATCTGCGGCGCTTCAACGCTGTCGGCTCGATCAGCTTCGACCATCCCGACCCTTCGATCTTCCTGGTGCTCCAATCGCAAAGCGACACGCCCGGCGTCGACGCGCTCGACTTCGTGATCTTTCCGCCGCGGATCCTGGCAATGGAGCACACGTTTCGCCCGCCGTGGTTTCACCGCAATGTCGCATCGGAGTTCATGGGCCTCATCGAAGGCGCCTACGACGCCAAGGCCGAAGGGTTCGTCCCTGGCGGCGCAAGCCTGCACAACTGCATGAGCGGCCACGGTCCCGACGCGGAGACCTTCGACAAGGCGAGCGTCGCCGACACCGGCAAGCCGCATTACATCCGCGACACGATGGCGTTCATGTTCGAGACTCGGCATGTCATTCGTCCGACGCGGCAGGCGCTCGCGCTTCCCGGTTTGCAGCGCGACTACACCAGGGCCTGGCAAGGCATCCGCAAGCGCTTCGACCCGGCGCAACCGTGAAGGCGAGCGGCGCGTTGCGGCGCGGATGCCTCAGCGGAACGCGTATGACAGTCGTGCGTCGTACGAGCGTCCGCGCGTTTGCGCATACGCGGGATCGAAGCCGAAGCTTGCATTGCTGAACGGCGGATCGGTGTCGAAGAGGTTGCGCACGCCGAGCGCGAGCGTCGCGCGATGCTGCCAGGTCCAGGTGCCCTGCAGGTCCCAAAGACTGTAACTGCCGACGCGACGCGGGTTGCCATCCGCGTTCGGGCCGCGGTCTGTGGCACCGGCCTGGAACGTCTGCGCGAGCGTCGCGCCCCACGTGCCGCGCTGCCAGGCGAGTTGCGCGTAATGACGCCAGCGCGGCACGGCGAGCCACGCGTCACTGGACAAGGCATAGCGGCCCGCGCGCTCGTCGGCATCGACACCGGGAAGCCTAATCGTGTAGCTGTGGACATATGTTCCGTCGAGCGACAGCGCGAGCTGCCCGACGGCCGTCGACAAAAGCCGCGCGCGCAACGCAATGTCGACGCCCGCCGTCGTCAGCTCGCCGAGGTTTTCGCTGATCCCGACGATGCGCTGGATCGGACCGGGCAGCCCGGGGTATGCAGGATCCGGCGGGCCCCTCAACACGCGGCCTGCCGCGTAGGCATCGTAGTTGTCGACGATGACGTCGGGTGGAAGGGCGCCGATGACGTTGTGCTTGGCGATGCGCCACGCGTCAGCGCCGATCGAGAAGCCCGCGACGGGCTCCCAGACGAATCCCGCAGTGACCTGGGTCGACGTCTCCGGCGAAAGCGCGGGGTTGCCGCCGTAGATCGTCGTGAAGCCGCCGACGCCGCAATCGTCGGGGGTCTGCGTCACCGGGCAGCGCACAGGGTCCTCGAGGCCGAACGCGCTGGCCGCAAACGGCGGCTCGTACAGGTCGGTCAGCGTCGGCGCGCGAAAGCCGGTTCCCCACGAACCCCGCACGAGCCACGACGCCGAGGGTTGCCAGCGGACCGCGAGCTTCGGGTTCGTCGTGCCGCCGAAGTCGCTGTAGTGGTCGTAGCGCACCGAGCCAAGCAGCTCCCATCCTTTGGCGAAAGGGATGCTCGTCTCGGCGGACACCGCGCCGACGCTACGCGTGGCGCTTTGCGGGCTGATTTCGAACGGTGCGCCGATGACATCGCCCGTATCGAGGATCGGCGCAGGTCGATCGTCGAGGCTTTCGCGCCGCCACTCGCCGCCGAAAGCGATCGCCAGGTTCCCACCGGGAAGGCGTATCCAGTCGCGCGAGAGCTGCGCATCGAATTGCTCGACGACGGCCCTGGCGCTGCGCACGGCCCCTTCGAATTGCGTTGACGCGAGCAGGTCGAGACCCGATTGCGTGGACGCGCCGAACGGGTTGATCAGGCCGGTCGCCATCGCGGGCAGGAGCCGCGACGCTTGCACGAAGCCGCTGACGTATTCGTCGTCGGCGCGATTTTCGCTGTGGCTGAAACCGGCTCCGTAACTCCACGACCCCACGGTCCCCTGCGCACCGATCGTGAGACGCTCCGCGTCGGTTGTCACGATCTCGGTGCGCGGGCCGAGCGGAATCGTCCGGTAAAAGACCTCGAGCGGGCCGGAAAGTCCATGCGCGGCGGCGTACTCGGCCGGATAGTAGGGGCCGTCCTCGGGATATAACAGGGGCGCGCCGTCGATCGTCGTGAACTCCGAAGCCGGCGTGGGCCTGGTTCGAAGCGTCATCTGCGTACGCGAGTACAGGTACTCGGCGAAGACTTCGTGGCCGGCGGCGAATTGCCAGGTCGCCCGGCCAAAGCCGGTCCAGCGCTCGGTCGTGGGCGCGATGTCCTCGCCGAGCCCCGGACCCGTCAGGCACATTTCGCCTTCGCCGAATCGGAATTCCGTGGCCGGCAGCGAAAGCGGCGGTGCACATCCCGCGGCGAAAGCCGGGTTCAGCCAGTGAACGGTGCCATCGATGAACCCGCCATCGAGGTTCGCCGGGATCGAATGTATGTCGCGAATGTCGAAGCCCTCGCCGGGGCGGTTACCCGACGCCGCGTAGGCGCGGTCACGCGCCGCGATCGATTCCTCGCGGTGCCAGTCGAGGCTTGCGAAGACGTTGAATCGATCCTTGGCAAGGTCACCCCAGCCGGCGGCGAGCGAAGCCTGATAGGCGTTGCCGCCCCGGTGCTCGGTGAGGTCCGCGAATCCCGTCACGTCGACGCCGCGGTAGTCCTTTCGCGTGATGAAGTTGACGACACCCGCGATCGCGTCGGTGCCGTAGATCGACGACGCGCCGTCCTTGAGTATCTCGACGCGGTCGATGACACTGACCGGGATGACGTCGATGTTGGGTGCGCCGCTCAGGAATGCGTAGTTGGACAGGCGGCGCCCGTTCAGCAGCACCAGCGTATTGCCGTCCCCGATGCCGCGCAGGTTCGCGCTCGACAGGCCCGGACTGCCGCCGTTTCCGATCGACATCGCCGGCGTCATGCCGTTGAAGCTGGCCGAGACATGCGCCATGATCTCCGATGCAGTGGTCCAACCTGCACGATCGATCTCGTCGCGTGTGATCGTCTGGATGGGCAGCGCAGTCTCGGCGTCGACGCGCGCGATCCGCGACCCGGTGACCTCGACGCGGATCGGGTCGTTGGCTTGCGGCTCGGGTGCCTGGGCGGCAACCGGATCGATGCCGTCCAGCAGTATCGCCAGCAACATCGCCTGGACGCGTTCGCGTCGCATCATCGTGTTCCCCCGCGGGAATCCTCGGTAGGGCCGGCGACGGGACGCTCCAGCGGCAGGTCGAGCACGGCCTCGATCGCCTCGCCGCCGACGCGCCGGATCTGCAGGGACGCATCGCCATGGTAGAGCGCCGCGAGGCGCTGGCGCAGCGCCGCGATGGCGTCGACGTCGACCTCGGGCGCGGTGCCGCTGTCTGCATTGACGAACGTCACGTATAGGCGGCCGCCGCGGGTCGCCGCCGAGATGCGAATCGTCGCTTCGGCGTCCACCTCCAGGCATCGGCGCGCGATGCCGACGTCGAGGAGCGGCATCATCATCATCGGAGGCATCGTCAGTGCCGCGGCGTCCGCGGCGACGTCGATCGACACGTGCAGCTGCCCGCCGGGTCGCAAGCGGATGATGTCGAGGTAAGCGCGCGCAAGCTCGGTTTCGCGGCCTACCGTCGATGACGAGTCGCGCATCTGCGGCATCGCGGCGCGCAGGTACGCGATCAGGTCGTCGAGCATGCGGCCCGCGAGTGCCGGATCGATCTCGTACAGGCGCTCGACCTGGGCGAGCGTGTTGAACAGGAACTGCGGCTCGACGCGCGCCTGCATCGCCTGGAGGCGCGACTCGAGCGCGAGCCGCGATCGGTGGACACGGTCCAGCTCGGCGGCGCGAAGTCGCGACTGCGTCTTGCGCGCGGCACGACGGTCGGCGTACAGGAACACGGCTGCGCTGGCAATGAGTCCCCAGTGGGTCAAAGCGAAGACCAGCGTGAACATGAAGCCGTCGACACCGCGCAACCAGTGCTCCGGCCAGCCGTTGCGCATCATCCATCGCATAAAGGGCTGGGAGGTAACCGTCGACGCGAGAATGCCGATCACGCTGCCGCAGAGCGCGGCTGCGACATAGCAGCGCCGCATCGGTGCGCCGCGGTCGACGGCATAATCCGCGATCACGATTGCCGCCATCAGCACCAGCGCACGGACCTGGTCCGAGATCACCATGTCGACGAACACGACTGCGTGCGAAACGGCCTTCGCGTCGACGACCAGCATCACGTAGAACGACGTGATGTTCGCCGCGCTTACGAGAAGGCCGAAGAGCATCGCCGTGCGCACTTGGTAGCCGCGGATGCTGCGCAATGCGGCGATGGCGAACCGCACTGCCGAGTGCAGCGCCGTCTCTTCGCCGGTGGCGATCGCGCTCATGACGCCGGGGTTGCAGCACGCGGGACCGCAACCGGGATCACCAGGCTCGCGGTCACGCCACCCGCGTCATTGACGGCCAGCGACAAGCTCGCATCGGATCCGTAAGTCGAGGCGAGGCGAGCACGAATGTTCGCAAGGCCGGTACCGCCTCCGTGCGACTTGGTGAAACCGCCGCCAGTGTCGGCGACTTCGACCCGCAGAAGACCTGCGGCGAGCGACGCCCGCATGTCGATGCGTCCGCCTTGCGGGCGGGGCGAGAGGCCGTACTTGATCGCATTCTCGACCAGCGTGAGCAGCATCAGTGGCGGCAAGCGGTTGTCGCGCAGCCCGGCCGGTACTTCGATCGCATACGCGAGCCGGTATCCCATCCGGACCTGCTGGATGCCGAGGTACGCGACGACGTGATCGAGCTCGCGGCCAAGCGTCGCCGCGTCGGCGCGCATGCTCGGCAGCGCAATCGACAGGTATTCCCTGAGGTTGCGCAGCATTCGCGCCCCGGCAACCTGGTCGGTCTCGTAGAGACGCCGCACATGCGCGAGCGTGTTGAAGAGGAAATGAGGCTCGATCTGCGCCTCGAGCATCTGCAGGCGCGCCTCGGCTGTCTCGCGGTCCATCCGCTCGGCGTCGATCGCGACCTGCGCCGCTGTACTTGCGTAGTCGGCCTCGGCGCGAAGATAGAGCCACGCGCAGGTGATGACGGCGCCCAGCAGCGAATAGCGCACCGCTTCGGTCGCGAACAGGATCACCTTCCGCGTCGAGCCCGGCCAGGGTTCATCGAAGACGCCCCCTTCCGAGGTCGCGAATACCACCGCGAGGCCGAAGAGGGTGGCGGCCGCGACGGCGACGGCGCCAACGGCATACGGCATCGAGCCGTTCCTGGGCACCCAGCGGCGCACGGCGATCGCCGACACGAGGATGCCGGTGCAGATGATCGCGTGGGCGATGAGCTCGCCGGTGAAATCCTCGAGCCACCGCTCGATCGGTTGCGTAAACAGGCGGTATGCCGTCGTGTTGAGCGACAGCACCACGACGACGACCGCCACCAGCACGATGCCGGACACGGCAGCGCGCCCGTTGCGCATCCATCGCGCGAGTCCTGTCACCGCTCTTTCTGGCATCAGCGCATGCGCGCGCATCGTTGACTCGTGGAGGCGCATTGTTCGGGATGGCTCGGCATGGGACTGGCCTCGCCTGGCTCGGGGCTACATCTGCCTGAAAAGATGGTTGTACGACTCGCTGACCACCAGCGTCTCCTTGCGCCCCTCGACGCGCACGCGCAGGTGGCCGCCGATGTCGCGCTGCACGCCTGCGATCGCGCTGACTGCGACCAGCGTACCGCGGTGGATTTGCCAGAACGCCTGCGGGTCGAGCTCGTCGATCAGCTCCCTGATCGGCCGGCGGATCAGCGACTCCTTGTCGCGGGTGACGACCAGCGTGTATTTGTTGTCCGCCTGGAAGTACAGGATCTCCTCCACGGTGATGAGACGGAGCTCGTTGCCCTGCGATGCGGTGATCCAGCGCAGGTATTCCTTGCGCGGCATCGTGGCGTTGGCGAGCGCGCGCAACAGGCCGTCGACGTTCGCCGGCGTGCTCGCCACCTTGGCCTTGAGGCGCTCGATCGTCGTCGCGAGGCGCGCCAGCGAGAATGGCTTCATTACGTAGTCGACCGTGCCCTGCTCGAACGCTGCGACCGCATATTGGTCGTACGCCGTGACGAACGCGATGTGGCACTTGCCGCTGGCCTGCCTCGCGACCTCCAGCCCCGACAACCCCGGCATCTGGATATCGAGGAACAGGATGTCGGGCGCGTGCGCCGCGATCTCGCGCAGTGCGGCGATCCCGTCCTCGGCCTCGGCGATCACCTCGAGCTCGGGCCACAGCTTCGCGAGCGTGTCGCGAAGCTCGCCGCGAAGGACGGCCTCATCCTCGGCGATGACAGCTTTCAACGTGCGCAAGGCGTGTCCCATCCATCTCCCCGGTGTCGATGGCGGCGTCCGAAGGCAGGGCGGCCCGGTGCGGCCGGGCGCGCATGCCAGCATAAGGAACGTCGGGGCGTCACGGCAAGAGGCATGGCCCGACTGTAAGCGTCGCGCGGGGACGTGGCGCGCAATGCGACCTACCGGCCAAAACCGGGTGCGAATCGGCCGGTCGGCGTCGTGAACCCGGCCGCGCCTCCCGAGTTTCGGGGCGGCGTGGCCGGCACGCCGGTCACTTGCCGGCGATGGCGACCCTGGTGGCTCGCGGCGACCCGGCGCCGTTTGCCAGCGCAGCTGCGTGCTGCGCCCGGTGCGCCTCGACGACGTCGTTGTAGTAGAGCGCGTAGATCATGCGGGTGCGGTGGACGAAGCGGCGCAGCTCGGTGGGTCCCTGGTCGTAATACGCGATGGCCCTTTGCATCTCAGGGGACGACGACGCCGGCGCCGCCATTGTGGTGGATGTGGCGGCCGTTGCGAAAAAGGCGAGGGCCACGAAGGGGCTGCTGAACGAACGATGATTCGCGGGCATGGCTGAACTCCCATGGATGCACGGCCCGACCGGGATTGGCGGGGTGCCGGCCTCGCGTGGCGCGAGTGGCTCCACTATCGACATTTGGGCGCGAAGCGGCGAGGGCCATGCGACGGCACCGCCAAACGGCGTGCCGAGCCCGTCCGTGGCGCGACGGATCGACCGAGGCGGGGCTGGCCGAGGGCGGCGGTGACGCCGCGTTATCATGCCGTTGTCACGCCTGCCGCGGCACCCTCCCGAAATCATTCGAGCTTCGCGATCCCATGGCCTACGAAAACCTGATCACCGAGACCCGCGACCGCGTCGCTGTCGTCACGCTGAACCGCCCGGCGAGGCTCAACGCGCTGAACGACGCGCTCGCCGACGAGCTCGGCGACGCGCTGCGCGG
>JBDTWY010000007.1:0-109952 GCA_040006455.1 Betaproteobacteria bacterium
GTGCGCGGCAATCACGCGATGTTCTTCGTCGCGCGCGACAAGGGCTACTTTTCGCAGGCAGGCATCAATGTGACGGCGATCCGCAAAGGCACGGGCTCCACCGACGCGCTGAAGCTCGTCGCCAACGGCAACGCCGATTTCGGCTTCTCGGACCTGCCAACGCTGCAGGTCGGCCGCTCGCAGAAGCTGCCGGTCGTGGCGCTGGCCGCGGTGAACCAGGAAAGCCCGCTGGCGATGATCTCGATCAAGGCCAAGCATCCGATGTCCAAGCCCGCCGACATGAAGGGCATGAACCTCGGCGTGCATCCCAGCGGCTCGACGTACGTGTTCCTCAAGGCATTCTTCGCCAAGAACGGCCTCAATCTCGCCGACTTCAAGCAGAGCACGGTGTCACCGCCGTACGAGAACATGCTGATGCTCGGGCGCGTCGACCTCGTGCCAGGCTACGTCGATGCCGAAGTGCCGGAGCTCGAGGCCAAAGCCGGTGGACCGGGATCGCTGTCGATCCTGCTCGGCGCCGACTACGGCTACGATGCGTACGGATCGGGCCTCTTCACGTCGGAAAAGATGATCGCCGACAAGCCCGACGTCGTGCAGCGTTTCGTCAAGGCGTACCTGCAGGCGTTCAAGTTCGTCGTCGAGAACCCGCAGCAGGCGGTCGACATCGTCGTCGCCGCCAATCCCGAATACAAGGGCAAGGAAGACACGCTGCGCAAGCAACTCGACGCCGACATCAAGTCGACGTTCTTCAGCGCGTACACCAAGCAGCACGGCATCGGCGCCATCGACGACAAGCAGTGGACCGCCACCGCGCAGGTGCTGAAGGAGCAGGGCATGCTGCCGGCGGACTTCAGCCCGGCCGGCGGTTTCAATTCGACCTTCGCCGACAAGTCGGATGCGCTGAAGCGATGAATCACGGTTGATCGATGCCGCGCCGCATCCGGGTGCGGCATCGATCGCTTAATCGGTTGGCGTCGCGCGTCGCGCGTGGATGCCTTCATCCATGCCTGCGCCCAATCCCTACGACTACGTAATCGTCGGCGCCGGTTCGGCCGGCTGCACGCTCGCCTACCGGCTGGGCGAGGATCCGAACGTGCGCGTACTGGTCCTCGAAGCGGGTGGCTGGGATCGCAGCCCGTGGATACACATTCCGCTCGGGTGGGGAAAGATCCTCACCGAGCGCCTGTCAGACTGGCAATACTTCGCGAGTCCCGAGCCCAACGTGGGCGGGCGCCGCGTCGAATGCGCGCGCGGCAAGGTCGTCGGCGGCTCGTCATCGACCAACGCGATGGCCTTCGTGCGGGGCAATCCCGCGGACTTCGATCGCTGGGCCGCGACCGGTTTGCCGCAATGGGACAGCGCGCACGTGCTGCCGTATTTCAAGTGCATGGAACGCTGGGAACGCGGCAGCGACCTGCGACGCGGCGATGCGGGTCCGCTGGCGGTGCAGTATTGCCGCTACCAGGATCCGCTCAACGATGCGTTCATCGCGGCCGCGCGCGAAGCCGGGCATGCGACGACCGACGACTACAACGGGCCGCGCCAGGACGGCTTCGGCCACCTGCAGGTGACGATCAAGGACGGCAAGCGCATGAGCGCCGCGCGCGCGTACCTGCGCCCGGCGATGGCGCGTGGCAATGTCGACGTACGCGTGAACGCGCACGTCACACGCGTACTGTTCGATGGCGATCGCGCGCGTGGCGTCGAGTATCGGCGCAACGGCGTCACCGTCGAAGTCGATGCCGCGCGCGAGGTGATTCTCGCCGGCGGCGTGATCAATACTCCGCAGCTGCTGATGCTGTCGGGTATCGGCGATGCGTCCGAGCTCGCCAAGCACCGTATCGCGGTGAAGGCCGCATTGCCAGGTGTCGGCCGGAACCTGCAGGATCACGTGTCGGTGATCCTGATGTACAAGCGGCGCGAGCCGAGCCCTTTCATGCACAACATGCGCGCCGACCGCATCGCGATGTCGCTCGTCAACGCGTATGCGTTTGGCCGCGGCTTCGCCGCCGACATTCCGGGTGGCGCGATTGGCTTCCTCAAGAGCGAGCCGTCGCAACCGTGCCCCGACATGCAGATGATCCTGACGACGGCGTCACTGCCGGCGTGGCCATGGTTTCCCGGCGTGAAGAAGCCATTCGTCGATGGGTTCGCATGCCGCACGGTGATGCTGCATCCGCGCAGCCGCGGCAGGGTAAGCCTGGTCTCGGCGGATCCGTTGGCGGCACCGCGCATCGACCAGAATTTCCTCGCCGATCCGCACGACTGGCAAGTGATGCGCGAGACCATTCGCACCGTGCGCGAGATCGTGCGGCAACCTTCGCTGGCGCGCTTTGTCGAGCAGGAGACGTTGCCGGGTCCGGGCGTGGTCGATGATGCGGCACTCGACGCCTTCATCCGCAAGACTGCCATCACCGTGCATCATCCCGCGGGCACCTGCAGGATGGGGCCTGCAAGCGATCCCCTTGCGGTGACTGACGACGAGGGGCGCGTGTCCGGCGTGCAGCGATTGCGCATCGTCGACGCGTCGCTGATGCCCGATCTCACGTCGGGCAACATCAATGCGCCGGTGATCATGATCGCGGAAAAGATCGCCGACCGCGTGCGCGGGCGGCCGGCGCTTGCGCCGGAAGTGGCCTGAGATGGAGCTCACGTTCGCCGGCTTGCGCCGTCACCAGTTGCTGTTCGCCGCACCCGTGGATTTGCAAGCGCTCGCTCGCCTCGACCGCTTCTTTGAAGTCGAAGTGACGGGCCAGGACGACCTGCTCGATGCCGCGGTGCTTGCCGCGCGCCTTGCCGGCAAGTCGGCGCTGATCGCCGTGCGCACCGCGCGCATCGACGCGCGCCTGCTGGCGTCGCTGCCGTACCTGAAAGCGGTGTGCAAGGCGGCACCGTCGCACGACGATGTTGACCTGGATGCCTGCACGCGTGCCCGCGTCATCGTGACCAACGCGGATGACGTGCGAGAGGGCGCGGCGGGCGCGCGGCAGATGGCGCAGGCGGCGGCGGACAACGTGATCGCCGCGTTCGGTTTCGGACGCGCGTCGAGCCATCCGCGAAACTTGCTGAATACCGAGTTGCGCTGCCTGCTGGGGTGCTGCGCGTAGTCGCCTCCAACGCACTACGCGATCGGCTACGCTTTGGCGCCGCTCTTTTTGCGCACAGGTTGCGCGCCGCGCCGGATGCACGCAGCACTGTGATCGTCGACGATGCCCACCGCCTGCATCCACGCATAGACGATCACCGGCCCGACGAATTTGAAACCGCGCGCCTTCAGCGCCTTCGACAATTCAGCGGACAGCGGCGTCTGCGCCGGCACCTGCGCGCCGCCCCTGATCGGTTTGCCACCGACGAATTGCCAGACGAACTCACCGAAGTCTTCGCCGGCCTGCTGCATCGCCAGGTAGGCACGCGCATTGCCGATCGTCGCCTCGATCTTGGCGCGCGAGCGCACGATGCCCGCATCGTCGAGCAAACGCGCCACGTCCTTGTCGGTGAAGCGCGCGACCTTCGCCGGATCGAAGTCGCGAAATGCCTTGCGGAACGCATCGCGCTTGCGCAGGATCGTCAGCCACGACAGCCCTGCCTGGAAGCCGTCGAGCATCAGCTTTTCCCACAGCGCGCGGCTGTCGTATTCGGGCAAGCCCCATTCCGCGTCGTGGTAGGCGGCGAGCAGCGGATCGCTGCTCGCCCACGCGCAACGTTGCGGTGCGGGTGCGAGCGACTGACGGGTACAGGCAGGTGGTTTGGTAGCGTCCATCGAGGAATTATGTCATTGCGGCTTGTCGAGGAGCTCGCCAGCAAGCCGGCCGGTTTGGCCTGATCGAGTGATAATGCCGCACCTTGGCAACGGAGCGGCCGATGTACAGCGAAGACGAAATGGCCTCGGCGGTCACCGCCGGCGTGCTAACGCAAGCCACTGCCGAGTCATTGCGCGTTTACGTCGATGGCCTGCGACGCACGACCGTTGCCGACGATGAGCGCTTTCGACTGATCGCTGGCTTCAACGATATTTTCGTTGTCGTCGCGTGTGCGCTGCTGCTCGCGGCACTGGCCAGGATCTTTGGCGAACTGAGGCCGTGGTTGGGCGGGCTGGCGGTTGCGGCTGCCGCGTGGGGGCTCGCGGAATTCTTCGTGCGCAAACGCCGGATGGCGTTGCCTGCGATCGTGCTGCTGCTCGCATTCGAAGGCGGACTGTTCGTCGGCGGGATGTTGCCGGACAGCAACGGGCATCCGAACTTCATCCTGGGAAGCCTGCTGTCGGTGGCCGGGGCCGTGCTGCACTGGCGCCGCTTCCACGTGCCAATCACGATCGCGGCCGGAGCGGCGGCAGTTGCCGGCAGCATCGTCGCCGTATTCGTCGCGTTGCTGCCCGGCGCGATGAACTGGACGACCACGATTGCGTTCGTCGCGGGCCTCGCGATATTCATGCTTGCGCTGCGATGGGATTCGCAAGACCCGCAGCGCCTGACGCGCAAGGCGGATGTCGCGTTCTGGCTACATCTGCTCGCCGCGCCGCTGCTGGTGCACGGCGTGTTTCGCGCGTTGGGGGTGACTGTCGGGGAAGGCACGTTGTGGCAGGCAATCATCGTGCTGATCCTGTACACGGCGTTGGCGCTGGTGTCGGTGTCGCTTGATCGCCGCGCGTTGATGGTGTCGGCGCTGGGATACGTGCTGTACACGTTCACCGCCGTGCTTGGCAAGTTCGGCGTAGTGAGCTCGAGCTTCGCGATCACCGCGCTGGTGCTCGGGTCGGCGCTGCTATTGCTGTCGGCGTTCTGGCATCGCAGCCGTGCATTCGTATTGCGGTGGGTGCCGGCGCCGGTTCTGCACTGGATTCCTCCGGCGCGATGACGGCGCGTCGCGCGCGCGGTCAATCCATCAACCGGACTTCTTCGTTCGAGCCGCCGTCGCGGGTGGCGCGCGACCATCGTCCGGCTTGCGCAGCCGCGCCTTGACCTTCTGCAGGATCGCTTCGTGCGCCTGGCATTCCGGAGCGGTAAAATGCGCGGCCAGCGCATCGAGGAATACGCGCGTGCGCGCCGGCATCAGGCGTCGGCCTGGAAACACCGCCCAGGCCGGCACTGGGGGTGAATTCCAGTCCGGAAGCACCTGGACGAGCTCGCCGCGTTGCAGGAACGGCAGCGCGAAGTGATCGTTGACGACGGTGATTCCCGCGCCGTCGATCGCCATTCGCATCAACAGTTCCGGAGAGTTCGCGGTGACGTGGCCGGGCGGCGTGCCTTGCCATTGCTCGGCGCCGCGCGACAGTTTCCAGGGCATCGGCTCGCCGCTGCGGCCAAGGACGCGCAACGCGTCGTGCTCCATCAGCGCTTCGGGTTCACTCGGCATGCCGTGCGTGGCCAGGTAGGCAGGCGCCGCGTACAACGAGCCGCTGAACACGGCGACCTGCCGCGCCGCCAGCGTGGCGTCGTCGCGCAGCGAGCCCATGCGGATGGCGACGTCGAAATTCTCGCCGATGAGATCGACGAAGCGTGCCGACAGGTCGACCTCCAGCGTGATCGCCGGATGCTCGATCGCGAAGCGCGCCAGCAAGGGCGCAACGATCGCATTGGCAAAATCGCCCGGCATCGTCACACGCAGCCGCCCGCCGGGCTCGACCTGGCGGTTCTGCGCCAGCGACGTGGCGGCGTCGACGTCATCGACGACATGGCGTGCGTGCTCGAGCACCGCGTGACCGAAGTCGGTGATCGTGAGCTTGCGGGTCGTGCGCAGCAGCAGTCGCTCACCGAGCTGGGTTTCGAGCGCCGCGATCCGTCGCGACAGCGTGGATTTGGGCAGGCCCATGCGTTCCGCAGCGCGCGAAAAACTGCCTTCGTCGGCGACGCGGGCGAAGAGAAGGAGGTCGTTGGGGTCGATGCGCATTTTTCTCGTCGATCCCGCGCAAGCGGGATGCCAGTGTCGTTGTCGTGGCATGCGCCGCCGGCCCACGCCACCCGCGCCACCCGCGCCGCCCGCGCCGCCCGTGCCGTCATTCCCGCGAAAGCGGGAACCCAGTGTCGTGGAGATGACAGCACCACAAAGACCCTGGGTTCCCGCCTTCGCGGGAATGACCACCTGAGGGGCGACTCATAATTATGCCGCCCCTGGAACAATGAATCCCATTCCGAAGGCTTCTGCTTCCTCGGAGCAACAATTATATTGACTCCAGGGTCAATCAATCAATGGAGCCGAGATGAAAATCCTGCAGATCAACTCCAGTTCGCGCCGCGACGCGTCGCACTCGACACGCCTGGCGAGTGAACTGGTCGGCCGTCTGCGCGACGCCGATTCGAAGGCATCGGTGACGGTGCGCGACCTCAACAGTCCGCTTCACCCGTCGCTCGACGAAGCTGCGCTCGACGCGTTGTTCACGCCGACCGCCCAACGCACGGCGGAACAGGCGGAACGTGTCGCACTCGACGACGCGCTGATCGCTGAAGTGCAAGCGGCCGACGTGCTGGTGATCGGCGTGCCAATGTACAACTTCGGCGTGTCGGTGCAACTCAAGAACTGGATCGATGCGATCGCGCGTGCAGGCGTCACGTTCCGCTACACCGCGGAGGGTCCCGAAGGACTGCTGACGGACAAGAAGGTCTACGTGGCATTGACCCGCGGCGGCAAATATCGCAATACGCCCGCCGATACGCAGGTGCCGTACCTGAAGACGATCCTTGGATTCCTCGGCATGACCGACGTGCGTTTCGTCTATGCCGAAGGCCTGGCGATGGGCGCCGAGGCCGAACAGCTCGCCTTCAGCTCGGCGTACGAGCAGATCGACGAAGCGCTGGCCGCGTAAGTACACAATGACGGATTCGCTGGCCGCGACGATGCGCGCGAATCCGCCTCACGAGGAGATGACGATGACGACTACTGTTACCAACAACCAGCCGGAAGCGGTCGCGCGTTCGCGCGTGGTCGAGCGCCTGATCGCCGGCCAGCCGACGTCGGACGGTGCAGGCGTGAAGCTGACGCGCGTGCTCACGCAGCCTTTGCAGCGGCGCCTCGATCCGTTCCTGATGCTCGATGCGTTCGGCACCGACAATCCGCAGGATTACATCGGCGGCTTTCCCGATCATCCGCATCGCGGCTTCGAGACGGTCACCTACATGATCGCGGGGCAGATGCGCCATCGCGACAGCGCCGGGCATGAAGGCCTGCTGTCGAACGGCGGCGTGCAATGGATGACGGCGGGCCGCGGCGTGATTCATTCAGAACTTCCCGAGCAGCAGGACGGGCGCATGGAAGGCTTCCAGTTGTGGCTCAACCTGCCGGCCAAGGACAAGATGCGCGCGCCGTGGTATCGCGACATCCAGCATGCGGAGATTCCGGAGTTCACGACGGCGGAAGGCGTCAAGGTGCGCGCGATCGCCGGACGCAGCCATGGCGTCGACGGTGCGATGCAGCGCGAGGTGACCGAACCGCTGTATCTCGATGTCGAGATGCCGGCGGGCGCGCGGTTCGCGCAGGCGATCCCGTCGTCGCACAATGCGTTTGTCTATGTCTATCGTGGTGGCGTGCGCATCGGTGAAACCGAAGTGCCGGTGCAGCGGATGGCGATTCTCGGCAACGACGCGGACTACGATGGCGTGGAATTGACGGCGACAACGGCATCGCGAGTATTGTTGATTGCCGGTCGTCCGCTCGGCGAGCCGATCGCGCAGTACGGACCGTTCGTGATGAATTCCGAGGCCGAGATCCAGCAGGCGGTGCGCGACTACCAGGCGGGCAAGTTCGCGGCCGCGACCTGAGCGCGCTGCTGCTGCGACGCATCGCCTCGTTCGAGGCGACGCAAGACCACACGGCGACGCGAGTCGCCGTGTGCGCTCAGGCTTCCCCTTCCAGCAGCTCGACCGGATCGCCATAGCGTGCGGCCATCTCGACCACGGCCGGATCACGCAGGGCCATCAGGAATCCGCGATCGATGATCTTGGTATCGCCGGCGGTGACCGTAGTATCGAACGTGATGAGATCCTGATGCACGGGCGGCTCTTCCCACTGCGGCATCACTTTGCGAATGTAATCGGACGCTTTCGCGAGGTCGATGCCGAAGTGCAGCGCGCCAGGCGCGTTGGAGCCCGCCGGGTAAATGGTGTGCCGCGGCGCCTTCGGGTTGAAGCCGCAGCCGCCCCCTTCGATCAGCTTTCCGCCGATGAGCATTTCGCGCAGGATTCGCGCCTCGTCCGAGGTGCCCCTCACCTCGGTGATGTGGCGATCGGCGAATACCACGGCGATGTCCTCGGCGAATGGGCGCTCGAAACCGATCGCCCACTGAGGATGCAGCACGCCGTCGATGCGAATCGACGCCTGCGTGTCGTTCTTCATCGCCGTGCTGTCCCAGAAATTGGGACCGTGCGTCGGCAGGTAGTGAACGTAACAACCAGGCTCGTCGGCGGTCATCATGCCGCGCCAGCGATTGCCGGCGAACATCGCCGCGCGCATCGAGCGCGTGTAGGGAATCGTCAGGTCGCTGCCACGCTCGTCGGCGAAACGCAGCGCAAAGTCCGTGTCGACAGGAAACCGCCGCTCGGTGGCGCGAATGATCTCGCCTACGAGCTCCACCGGAAACCGCGCCTGTGGCGTGTGCAGCAGGTCCAAGTCGCGGAAGTAAGTGATCTTGATCCAGCGCTGGCCGGCCCTGCGCTGCGCGACGTTGAAGGGATCCTCGATCGAGCAGAACCACGTCGACACGACCACCTGCGCCTGCGCGATCAGCGGCTTCAACTCCTCCGGAACGCGCGGCAGCGTCGTCGATGGCGCCATGAACACATTGACGCTTGCACCACGCGCCCTGGCCAAGCCGCTCACCGCGTCGACGACGCGCGGGTCGAGCAGCGGATCGGTCAGCATCAGCACGCGTTCACCGGCGCGTATGGCGAATACGCGAATGAAATTGTCGAGCGCCTGGAAGTAGTCGCGGGTCTCAGCCAGCGATCTTGCGGGCTTTGGCGGCAAGCCCACGTAGCCGTGGGATTCATCGAACACGCTCACGTCAATCGACCTGCGCGCCGGAATCCTTCACCAGCTTGATCCACATCGGATATTCGCTGGCGATGTGCCTGGCGAGGTCGTCGGGCGTTCCGGGCATCGGGAACGCACCGCGCGAGATCAGGTTCTGCTTGACCTGCGGGTCTTCAAGCGCTTTCCGGAAGGCGGCGTTGAGCTTGTCGACGCGATCCTTCGGCGTGCCCGCCGGCGCGTACACGCCATCGGACGCGACGATCTCGAATCCCGGTATCCCGGATTCATCGAGCGTCGGCAACTCCGGGGCCGTGGAGACGCGTTCCTTCGTCGTGACACCAAGGCCTTTCAGTTGTCCCGCCTTGGCATTGGGATACACGCTCACCATGAGCTCGATCATCATCTGCACATCGCCGGCGAGTAGCCCCGCCTTGGCAGCGCCGCCACCCTTGTAGGGGATGTGCAGGATGTCGGTGCCGGTGAGGTTCTTGAACTGCACGCCCGCCAGGTGCGATGTGGTGCCGTTGCCCGCCGATCCGAATGCGACCTTGCCCGGATTGGCCTTGATGTAGGCGATGAGTTCCTTGACGTTATTGGCGGGGACTTTGGGATTGACGACCAGCATCAGCGGAATGATCGTGAAGCGCGATACCGGGACGAAATCCTTGAAGGGGTCGAAGCCGGTATTCTTGTAGAGCGCCTGGTTGATGCCGTGCGTTCCATTGGTGCCTTGCAGCAGTGTGTAGCCATCCGGCGCCGCGTGCGCGACATCGACGGCGCCGATATCACCGCCCGCGCCGGGCTTGTTCTCGATGACGATCGCCTGCCCGAGGATTTCCGCGGCCTTGGGCGCAATGGCGCGCGCCAGGTTGTCGGCGCCGCCACCGGGCGGGAAGGGCACGATCAGCTTGATCGGGTGGTCGGGGAAGGCGTCTTCCGCCAGCGCCGCAACCGGCGCAACGGATATCGACAACGCACCGCAGAGCGCGACTGCAAATCCGAGTCGCAATGGCTTCGTCAACCGCATCGTGATCTCCCCCTGCAGTGGCTGCTGCGTCGGAACAATGCTGATGTTACTGCGCCTCCGGAAGCAGGCTCGCCGCGCCACGCAAGCGTATTTCGGCATCCGCGCATATTTGCCCGACCGGCGCGCTCGCATGCGTCCCTCCGTGGCCGCCAGCCTCGGCGCACCGGGCGACGATCAAGACAGCACAGACTGCATTCTCGCGCGATTCTCTATCACTGCGACTGCGCGGCGTCAATTTCTGTCGGCGTGCGAGAATTAACCGTTTCCGGTCACGAGACACGCGAGTCCTCCATGGCAAACACTCAGAAGCCCGCCGGCAGCCAGCTCGGCTCCATCGCGCACGCGGTGATGCTGCAGCGGGGTCTGCAGCCGGAGTTTTCGGCGGCGGCGGTGGCCGAAACGCAGCGCATCGCGCACGCTGCCGTTGCAACGGGGGACGACATTCGCGACTTGCGCAACCTTCCGTGGATGTCCATCGACAACGACGATTCGCTCGATCTCGACCAGCTTTCAGTTTCCCAGCCCGCGCCCGGCGGCGCGGTGCAGGTTCTCGTCGCCATCGCCGATGTCGACGCGCTCGTGAAACAGGGGTCGGCCATTGACGTTCACGCCTTGACGAACACCACGTCGGTCTACACCGCCGCCGGCATCTTTCCAATGTTGCCATTGAAATTATCGACCGGTCTCACGTCGCTGAACGAAGGCGAGGAACGACTGGCCCTGGTGATCGAAATGGTGGTTTCGGCCGAAGGCGCGGTGACATCGTCCGACGTTTATCGCGCGAGCGTGGTGAATCGCGCCAAGCTCGCCTACAACGGCATCGCCGCGTGGCTCGAGGGGAAGGCGGCGGCGCCGCCGAAGCTCGCCGCTGCATCGGGATTGCAAGAGCAGCTGCGCACGCAGGACCGGGCCGCGCAGGCGTTGCGGCAGGTGCGGCACGCGCAAGGCGCACTGCAGCTCGAGACGCCGGAAGTGCGGCCGGTGTTCGACGACGGCGCGGTCACCGACCTGCTGCCCGAAGAAACCAACCGCGCCAAGCAATTGATCGAGGACTTCATGGTCGCGGCGAACGGCTGCACCGCCCGCTTCCTCGATGCCAAGGGCGTGCCGTCGCTGCGCCGCGTGTTGCGCACGCCCAAGCGCTGGGACCGGATCGTCGCGCTGGCGGCCGAATCGGGCGACAAGCTGCCGGCGGCACCCGATGCCGTGGCGCTGGATGCTTTCCTGATGCGACGGCGCAGCGCCGATCCTGCGCGCTTTCCCGACCTGTCGCTCGCGGTGGTCAAGCTGCTGGGCTCGGGCGAATATGCGCTCGACGTTCCCGGTCAGCCGACCGAAGGACATTTCGGGTTGGCGGTGAAGGACTACGCGCACTCCACTGCGCCGAATCGTCGCTTCCCCGACCTCATCGCGCAGCGCCTGTTGAAATCGGCGCTCGTGGCCGGGCCGAGCCCCTACACCAACGAAGAGCTCACGGCATTGGCGCAACATTGCACGCTGCAGGAGGACAACGCCGCCAAGGTCGAGCGGCAGGTGGCGAAATCCGCAGCGGCGCTGCTGCTGTCGTCGCGCATCGGTGAGCGCTTCGACGGCATTGTCACGGGCGCATCGGACAAGGGAACGTGGGTACGCATCTCGCGGCCCACGGTCGAAGGCCGCGTCGTGCGCGGATTCGAGGGACTCGACGTCGGCGATCGGACGAGTGTGCAGCTTCTGCGCACGGACGTGACCCGCGGCTTCATCGACTTCGCCGCGATCAAGCGCAACCCGTGAACACCACCGATCCGCCGCGCAGTCCGGTCGCGTACAAGGACGAGGCCTTTCTCGACAGCGACGCCGCGCGGCCGCTGCGCATCCTGGCGGAATACCTGGCGCCGCTGGAAGTGTTCCACCGCGAGCACATTTCCGACACGATCGTGTTCTTCGGGTCCGCGCGTCTCGCAGAGAGCGGCCCGCTCGGCCACTACTACGCCGCCGCGCGCGAGCTCGCGCGACTCGTCACCACGTGGTCGAAGAACCTGCCATCGCATGCACATCGCTACGTGATCTGCAGTGGTGGCGGCGGCGGCATCATGGAAGCCGCCAACCGCGGCGCGTCCGACGCCGGCGGCATGACGATTGGCCTCAACATCGGCTTGCCGCACGAGCAGCACGCCAATCCGTACATCACGCATGACTTGACGTTCGAATTCCACTATTTCTTCATGCGCAAGCTGTGGTTCGCGTACATGGCGCGCGCGCTGGTGGTGTTTCCGGGCGGATTCGGCACGCTCGACGAGATGACCGAGATCCTGACGCTGATGCAGACGCGCAAGCTCGACCGGAACATTCCGGTCGTGCTCTATGGATCCGAGTATTGGCACGAGATCATCAATTTCGATGCGCTCGTCCGCCATGGAATGATCGCTCGCGAGGATCTCGAGTTGTTCCGGTTCGCCGACGATCCGGCGACGGCATTGGCGATTCTCCAGAAGGGAATCGCCGCCGGCCTCGAGGAACCAACGCCGGCGATGGCGCATTCGCGCGCGCCGTCGCAGTGAGCACGTCGGCGCGACTCCGATGCAGCACGCGGCGAGGATCCTTCCCGGTCCGCCGCGAAAATGAACTGCCGGCCGTCATTCGGCGCTCGGCGCGACAGTCGCGGGGGCCATGCCGCGGCTGACATTGTCGCCATCGTCGGTGCGCAACGTCCAGAACGTGAGCGACGAAAATATCGTCAGCACGCCGAGCGTCAGGAACGCGTGATGCAGCGCGCTCGCGACGGCCGCCTGGTCGGTCTGCGGCAATCCGCCGAGATACCAGCCCGCGATCAACGATCCGAAGGCCAGCCCGAAGCCAAGCGACATCTGCTGCAGCGTGCTCGCGATCGAGCTCGCCATGCTCGAGTCGCGCGGCTCGATGTCGGCGAACGCCATCGAGTTGATGCTGGAGAATTGCAGCGAATTGAAGAAGCCCTGTGCGAGCCCCAGGCCGACGATCACCGCGATCGGCGTCGACGGCCCCACCAGCGCGAACAATGCGATGGTGACGCCGGTCAGCACGGTGTTCACGATCAGCACCTGGCGAAAGCCATGGCGCTTGAGGATCGGCGTGGCCATCACCTTCATCGCGATCGCCGCGACGGCCGACGGAATCAGCAGCAGGCCCGACTCCCAGGCCGGCAGCCCGAGCCCCAACTGGAAGAGCAACGGCAGCAGGAACGGCAGGCCGCCGACACCGAGACGCGTGACGAAGCCGCCCAGCACCGACACGCGAAACGTGCGCAAGCGAAACAGGCCGAGTCGCAACAGCGGATGCGGGTTCTCGCGCGCGTGCCAGGCGAATGCCGCGAGCATGCTCAACGAGATCAGCAGCAACACCGCCCCCGATGTGGGATCGATCGTGTGCTCGCCGAACACCTCGAGGAGCCACGACAGCAGCGCGGCGCCCGAACCGAACAGCGCCAGCCCGATGACGTCGAACGGGCGCTTGCGGTCGGCACGGTAGTCCGGCATGTAGCGGTGGATCAGGTAGAGCGCGACGATTCCAACCGGCACATTGACGAAGAAGATCACGCGCCACGACGCCCAGTTGACGATCAGGCCGCCGATCGTCGGTCCGAGCATCGGACCGATCAGCGCCGGGATGATGACGAAGTTCTGCGCGCGTAGCAGCTGCGACTTGGGAAACGTCTGCACGATCGCGAGTCGCCCGACCGGCGTCATCATCGCCGCGCCGATGCCTTGCAGCACGCGCGTGGCGACCAGCATCGGCGCGCTGATCGCGAACCCGCACAGGATCGACGCGCCGGTGAAGAGCGCGACCGCGGCAAAGAACACGCGACGCGTGCCGAACTGGTCGGCCATCCAGCCGCTGGCCGGTATGCAGACTGCCAGGCTGATCACGTAGCTGGTGACCACGGCCTTGAGGCTCAACGGCGTGACACCGAGGTTTTCCGCCATCGCCGGCACCGCGGTGTTGATGATCGTGGAGTCGAGCTGCTCCATGAACAGCGCCGTGGCCACGACCCATGGCAGGTAGCGCTTGACGTTCGCCAGGTTCATCGGCCGGCTGTCGGCGCGCGGGCGTCGGAAGATTTACGAAATGCAGGCAAGGATCCTCGCTATCCGTCCGAACGCCTTACGCTCGACCACGATCCGGAATGTGCCGTGGTATTGTCCATATCGATCCACAGATGTGCATGATAAGTCGAATTCCGCAGTCGGCTTGCCTTCCGCGCGATCCCCACTTCAAGGAGTTTCCAATGACCATCTCCATGTACCAGGCCAGCATTCCTCGCTTCGTCAACATCCTCGGCAACCTGTCGAACATCCTCGACAAGGCACAAGCCTACGTCGACGCGAAAAAGATCGACGCGGCCGTGCTGCCGAACTTCCGGCTGTACCCCGACATGCTGCCGATGTCCAAGCAGGTGCAGATCGCCTGTGATACGGCGAAAGGCGTCGTCGCGCGCCTCGCGGGAATCGATATTCCGGTGTACGAAGACAACGAGACGACGCTCGCCGATCTCAAGGCGCGCGTCGCCAAGACGGTCGCCTTCATCCAGACGGTCAAGGCGTCGCAAGTCGACGGTACCGAGGACAAGGATATCGTGATCAAGCGCGGCGACAAGGAGACGCACTACAAGGGCATGCAATTCCTGCTCGGCCATGCGTTGCCGAACTTCTACTTCCATGTGACGACGATCTACGCGATGCTGCGTCACAACGGTGTCGAGATCGGCAAGCGCGACTACCTCGGCAATCCGTGAGCGTCGACTAGACGAACATTCGATCGCTCGAGCACGGCGGGCGATGGAAATCGCGCACGCGCATGTCGACTGAGCCGACATCACGCGTCGATGCGGCGGATCTCGCGCAATGGATCGGCCGCACCGAGGTCACCACCGACGTCGTGACGGCCACGCCGTGTGCGGCGCTCGCGGCGACGCTCGACCGGGATCCGGCGCTCCCCAGCGCCGGAACGGTGCTGCCGCCACTGTGGCATTGGCTGTATTTCCTGCCGCGTGCACGCGCGTCCGATGTCGGCCCCGATGGCCATGCACAGCGCGGCGGCTTGCTGCCGCCGGCGCCGTTGCCGCGACGCATGTGGGCAGGCGGACGCTTCGTTTTTCATGCGCCGCTTCACGTCGGCGACCCGATGTCGCGGACATCGACGATAGAGGGCGTCGACGTCAAGCATGGCCGCAGCGGCACGCTGGTCTTCGTCACCGTGCGTCACGACATCGTGCGTGACACTGACGGGGGGCTCGCGCTGACCGAGCATCACGACATCGTCTATCGCGCTGCGCCCGCACCGGGCGCAGCGGCGCCGGTGCCGATGGCGGCGCCCGAAACCGCAGTGTGGCAACGCGTCGTCGTTCCCGATCCGGTAATGCTGTTCCGTTATTCGGCGCTGACCTTCAACGGCCATCGGATCCACTACGACCGTCCATACGTGACGCAAACCGAAGGCTATCCCGGCTTGATCGTGCACGGACCGCTGCTTGCCACGCTGCTCGTCGATCTGGTGCGCACCGCGTTGCCGGCCGCGCAAATGACGCAGTTCGAATTTCGCGCGCTGCGACCCGTGTTCGACCTCGCGTCCTTTGCGGTATGTGGGTCGCCAGGCGTGTCAGCGCACGATGTGAGATTGTGGATTCGCGACGCAGAGGGCAACCTCGCGATGGACGCCTCCGCGACACTTCGCGAAACGCTGTAGCCTCTTCGCGGCGGGCGGCCGCTCGCGTGCGCACCAAAATTGGCGCCGATTCGTTCCGGCGCACAACCACGCCGCGGTCCAATCGGTTCACAATATCGACCCGACGACCCGCGATTCGCCCGAATGCCACGACTCGACATCGGCACTACCCCGGAGCAAGCACGCCACTGCGACGTTTTCGTGATCGGCTGCGGCCCCGGCGGCTCGACCATCAGCGCGCTGCTCGCGGAAAAGGGGCACGATGTGGCCGTCGTCGACAAGGAGCGGCATCCGCGCTTCCACATCGGCGAGTCGCTGCTGCCGCTCAACATGCCGATCCTCGAGCGCCTCGGCGTCTGGGACGAGCTGGTGCGCATCGGCATCCGCAAGGACGCCGCTGAGTTCGAATCGCACGCACAGGGCAAGACGGTGGAGTTTCCGTTTGCCGACGCGTTCGACAAGCGCTGGACGCACGCCTTCCAGGTGCGGCGTTCGGAATTCGACGAGATGCTGCTGCGCAATTGCGCGGCCAAAGGCGCCCGCGTTTTCGAAGGCGCGCGCGTGACGTCGGTCGAGTTCGGCAACCTCGCACGCGGCGAGCCGACGGCGGTGCAGTTGCAGCTCGAAGACGGCTCGACGCAAGCCTGGCACGCGCGTTACCTGGTCGATGCGTCCGGACGCGACACGTTTCTCGCCAATCGCTTCGACATCAAGCGCCGTAACCGCCGGCATGCGAGCGCGGCGATCTACGGCCACTTTCGCGACGCGCGGCGCAATACCGGGAGCGCCGAAGGCAACATCACCATCGTCTGGTTCGAGCATGGCTGGTTCTGGTTCATCCCGTTGAAGGACGGCACGACCAGCGTCGGCGCGGTGTGCTGGCCGGCGTACATGAAATCGCGCAAGAGCGAGCCGACGAAGTTCTTCATGGAAACGGTCGCGCTGTGTCCGGAAATCGCCGCGCGGCTCGAGCACGCCGAGCTCACCGCGCCCGTCACGGCAACCGGCAACTATTCGTACGCATCCACTCGCATGTCGGGCGACGGTTACCTGATGGTCGGCGATGCATGGGCATTCATCGACCCGGTGTTCTCGAGCGGCGTCTACCTTGCGATGAACAGCGCAACGCTGGGCGCCGACGTGGTCGATGCGAGCCTGGCTGATCCATCGCGCGGCGCCGCGCTCAATCGGCAGTTCGAGCGCACGGTGCGCCGCGGCGTCAACGTGTTCTCGTGGATGATCTACCGGATGACACTGCCGGCGATTCGCAAGCTCTTCCTGGCGCCGAGCAACCGCTTCGGCGTGCAATCGGCGGTCGTGTCGCTGCTTGCCGGTGACGTGTTTCGCGCGGGGCCGGTGCGTCCGCGTCTCTTCCTGTTCCGGATGATCTACTACGCGCACTCGCTGGCGATGCTGCCGCAGGCATTCGTCGCCTGGCGTCGACGGCGGCGCGACATCCGCGTGCCGGCCGGGGAGGCCTGACCGGTAGAGGCGGTGTGCCACCGGACCGCATGTGGTTTACCGCCTGAATTGGCTGAATTAGCCAATAGTGCTAGGATGCTGGCCATACGTCTTTTTTTAGATGGAGAAACTAATGCCCGCGCCCGCGGCGAAACGCATGCACGACCCTCGCGGCGTGGAGATTACCGAGATTTCCGCCAGCGACGCCAAGAACACCTTCGGCAACGTCCTCGATCGCGTCAACCGCGAGGGCGCCGTCGCGATCACCAAGCACGACAAGGCCTGTGCGGTGCTCGTGTCGGTCGAGCGTTACGAGTCGATGACCGCCACACCTGCGCGCGTGCTGGACGACCTGACGCGGGAATTCGACGCGCTCTGCGAACGCATGCAGCAACCGGGAATGCGTGCCGCGATGCAGAAGGCGTTCGACATGAGTCCCGTCGAGCTGGGGCGCGTCGCCGTCGGAGCGGCTGTCTCGCAGGGCGGGAAAGCGTCCGCGGGCGTCGCCAAGTCGCGCGGATCGCGCAGCGTCAAGATCATCGAGCGCCGCACCTCGCTCGAAGCGAAGGCATCGCGGCCGGCCCCGACCGCACGAGAACGCAGCTCCGCCAAGAGCGTCCGGACGCGCGCCGGCGGCGGCGAACGTGGCGGTGGTGGCTGAGCCGACGTCGCGGCACGACTCCGGCAGTATTTTCGTCCTTGCGGGTTGTAACGGCGCCGGCAAGAGCAGTATCGGCGGCGCCGCATTGCGACAGGCCGGTGCGCCGTTCTTCGATCCCGACGAGGCGGCGCGGCAGATCGCCGCGCGATATGCTGGGCCCATCGGCGCGGATGTGCAGCGCGAGATCAACGGCGCAGCGTGGCAGCAGGGACTGCGCCTGTTGCGCCGAACGATCGCCCGGCGCGGCACGTTCGCCTTCGAGACGACGCTCGGCGGCCATACCATTCCCGTGGCCGTCGCCGAAGCGGCCGCCGCCGGCCTCGCGGTTCACATCTGGTTCGTGGGGTTAAATCGTGTCGAGCTCAACATCGAACGCGTACGCCGGCGCGCCGCGCGCGGCGGGCACGACATACCGATCGCGAAAATCCGCGAACGTTACGTGAACGCTCCTGCCAACCTGGTCCGTTTGCTGCCGGAAATTGCCGAGCTCAAGCTTTTCGACAATTCCATCGACGCAGATCCGGCAGCGGGTCGGGCGCCATCGCCTCGGCTGTTGATGCACTGCCGGGACCGCCGAATCGTTGTCCCCGGCGCATTGCAAATGCTCGTGACGGCAACCCCAGCTTGGGCGAAGCCGATCGTGGCCGCCGCGCTGAAGCTGCATTTGCGGCAGCGCTAGAGCGTCCAGGATTGCGGCGCGAGGCGCGCACGCATCTCAGGCATCCAGCTCAGGATAGTGGCGGAAGATGCCGTCGTCGTTGAACGCGAGGCGCCGACCGGAGTTCACGTAGCGCTCGATGCGCGGGCGCGCGAAGACGGCGTCGTGCAAAGTCCGCAGCCCCGGGCACGGCCGCAACAGTTTGCGTGCGCCGTGCGGAAACGCATAGCGGAGCCCGGCGATCACCTGCGCCATCGACAAGTCGGCGTAGGTGATCCGCCCGCCGACCATCCAGGGCGCGCGTCGTGCATTACGCTCGATCACGCGCTCGAAATACGCGAGGAACTTCGGCGCGCGGTGATCGAGGAAGTCCCTTGCGCGACGTTTCGCCGCGGCTTTTTGCTGCCCGTAGTAAAGACCGCTGCCGATCGGATGATGCGTGTCGTGGATCTCGACGACGAAATCGGCGATCGTGAGCTGCAGTTGATGCGTCCACAACTTGCCGTCGGCGTCGCGCGGCGCGAGGCCCAGGCGGCCACCGAGGAACAGCAGGATGTTGGCGGTCTGTCCGACCAAATGGCGGCCGGCCTTGAGAAGGGGCGGCGCGAACGGCGGACGTGCGATGTCGTCGCCTTCGAGGAATCGTTCGAGCGCAGGCTCGCCGCCGCCTTTCTCCTCGGGGACCAGCGCCACGTCGACATAGTCGGCGCCACCTTCTTCCAGCGCCAGGCGCACGTATTCGCCGCGTCCCTGGATGCCGGGCCAGTAGTAGAGCTCGTAGAGCATCGTCAGGCCTCCAGCCAAACAATTGCGACGCCATCGCGATGCGCGTGGCAATCCGCGCTGCCGCTTGCGTCAACGCGGCGCGCAGAACGCGACGCCGTCGCCCGCGCCTTCGGGAATCCAGCCCGCGCCGATCATCTGTGCGCGCACAGCGGCGTCGATGGTGAACCGGTGATTCGGCGCGCCGCCCATGCCATTGTTGTACATCCGGTAGACCGGCAGAAGGCCACCCGTGCAACGGCCATCGGCGTCGGGCGAGACCAGCTGGAACAGCGCCGATGACTCGAGCCGCCAATCGGGGAATTGCGCGAGTGTCTGTTCGCATCCACCGCCCTGCAATGCGTAGAAGTGCGCGCTGAGTGGCGCGAACCTATCGTTGAAGAAGCGACACACGCCCGCACTCGCTGCGGGTGCGCCAACGTCCGGGTAAGCGTTGAACCCATTCCCCGTGCGCGTCCATCCGGTGCAGGGCGCGACACCGGCATCGCACAGCGCGATCTCGTCGGGAAGCGAGGTCATGAAGTAGTGATCGAATCCGGCGTGGCGGTACTCGACGACGGTCACCGTCGCCGGCGCATCGCTGGCACCGAGTCCCGAAACCTGCAGGATCGCAAGCGTAGCCAATTGCGGTGCATCGACGACCAGGTTGGCGAGACGCGTGCCGCTCGCCTGCGGCAGGAAGAACAGCGACATGTGGCAGGAAGCGCCGGCGGCGATCGACGCACCCGGCTGGCAGCTTTCGCCGATGCCATCGAAGTCGAACACCTGCGGGCCATTGAGCACCACCGCATTCAACGTGATCGCGGCCGGCCCCGCGTTGCGGAATTCTATGGCGAGCGGCGGCGATTGCGTGCCGATGCGTTGCGCGCCGAATGCCGCCGTGGGCGGCACGAATGCGAGGGAGGCGGTGCCGGCGCGTTCATCGCTGCCACGTCCATAGAAGGTCAGCAGCGGCGTCGCGTCCGCGCTCGTATTGCGCAGCCACAGCCCGCCCGATACCTGGCCCGCGGCGACGGGCGCGAACACGACGGTCGCGTCGCAGGAGTCGCCTGGCGCGAGCGTCATCGCCGTGGCACAGGTCGCGTTGACGTGGAACGCCGTTGCGGTGTCGGGATGCACGCTCACGTCGCTGAACGTCCAGGGCGCGTCTCCGCAGTTGCGCACGCTCGAGGTCAGGCTCGCGGTGTTACCGACGGCGAGATTGCCGAAAGTCAGCACCGGTGCCGTCATGCAGAAGCGACCGGCCGCGTGCGCGCTTGGCACCAGCATCACTGCGGTGAAGGTGACGATGAACGCGCGGGCGAGGACGAGGACGAGAGCGATGGCGTGGCGACGAAACATCGCCTTTTGTATCACGCCGCTGCGAGTGCTGCGCCGAAGAACAAATCGGCGCGCCCCCATCTGCGCGGGAGCGCGCCGATCCCCCTTGCTGCCTTTAAGTTGGTCCGGCGGGCAGTCGGTCTCAGCTGCGGCGGCGGCGCGCGAAGCCGGCGGCGAGCAGTCCCACGGCGACGAGCGCGATGGATCCGGGCTCCGGAAGGTCGAAGCGGCTGCCGCGGTGTCCAGTGATCTGGTCCTGTTTGCTGTCGCTAGCCAGCAGCATCGTCGCCGACTGCGCGACATCGTTGACGCCGCCGTTCTGCACGGCGGCCTGGAACAGCGCGTATTCGTTGAACGTGGTGGCGTTCATCCCGCTCAAGCGGAACGTCCCGCCGGTGAGGCTGAAGTCGGCGGTCGAGTCGTACAGGCTTTCCCAGATGCCGGCCTGGATCGCGACACCCACGTCCGTGTTGCCAGGATGCATCCACGCGAACGGATCGGTCCAGGTGTTGCTGTTGCCGTTGAGCACGTAGTTGACCGCGCCGAGGAAGTCCAGCGTGCGCGACTGCACGCCGGCGTAATTGATCGTATAGGTGATGGTCTCGCTGTTACTGATGTACTGCGCGAGGTCGTAGCAGTACAGGTATAGGTCGCTCGTGCTGTCGACAAAATTCGCGTTGGTGATCGACCCGGTATGGCTCAGTACCGTCGCTTCGAATTCGCCGGCACTGACGTTGCGGGGGGTCACACCGCCATCCGTCGACAGTGTAACGGGGTCGCTGCCGAAGTTGAACACCGGGTTGTCGTACTGGATCGTGACGGTGTCGGCGACGGCCGCGGTCGACACGGCAATGCCTGCCACGAGGGCAAGGCGAGCAAAGGTTTTCAAGCGGAGCTCCCTGATTATTGTTCCTGACGACAACTAAGCAAGTCCCAGTCCACCCATCTAACTCCATGAATCGGCGGGTGAAAACTTGTCGTAGGTATCGTCCGTCAGAGGGAATGTAATGCCCGGCGACATTGAACGTTTTGCACGCCACAAGCTGCATGCCGTTTGTTCACTACGAACTCTTCGGCAACGGCCATTTCCACGCGGTGATTTCCGGCTTGTCGATGCCTTCTGCATGGGCGTAACGCACGTGCTCGATGATCTGCCCCTTGAGCCATTCCTTCAGATGGGCGCCGGTCGCCTGCAGCTTCGGCACGCGGTCGATGGCGTCGATCGCCAGGTTGAACCGGTCGACCTGGTTCTCGATGGCGAGCTCCAGCGGTGTGTTGATGTTGCCCTTTTCCTTGTATCCCCGGACGTGGATGTTGTCGTGGTTGGTACGCCGGTAGGCGAGCTTGTGGATCAGCCACGGGTAACCGTGGAAATTGAAGATCACCGGCTTGTCGCGCGTGAACAGCGAATCGAAGTCGCGGTCGGACAGTCCGTGCGGATGCTCGGTTTGGGGTAGCAGCCGATAGAGGTCGACGACGTTGACGTAGCGGATCTTCAGGTCGGGAAAATGCTGGCGCAGGATGGCGACCGCCGCCAGCGCTTCCTGCGTCAGGATGTCGCCGGCGCTCGCGATCACGACGTCGGGTTCGCCGCCGGCGTCGGTGCAGGCCCAGTCCCAGATGCCGATGCCCTTGGTGCAATGCACCTCGGCCGCTTCCCGATCGAGATAGACGAGGTGCGGCTGCTTGTCGGCGACGATCACGTTCACGTAGTCCTGGCTGCGCAGGCAATGATCGGCGACGCTCAGCAGGCAGTTGGCATCGGGCGGCAGGTAGATGCGCGTGATCGCCGCGCTCTTGTTGCTGACGACGTCGAGGAATCCCGGGTCCTGGTGCGTGAAGCCGTTGTGATCCTGACGCCAGACCACCGACGAGATCAGCAGGTTGAGCGAGGCGATCGGCGCGCGCCAGTCGAGCTCGAGCTTTGACTTGTCGAGCCACTTCGCGTGCTGATTGAACATCGAGTCGATGATGTGGACGAACGCCTCGTAGGTGCTCAGCAGTCCATGGCGTCCTGTCAGCAGGTAGCCTTCGAGCCAGCCTTCCAGCGTGTGCTCGCTCAGCATCTCCATCACGCGTCCGTCGGGCGCGAGCTCGCTGCCATCGACGTCTTCCGGCTTGATCTCGGCGAGCCACGTCTTGCGGCTCGCCTGGTAGACGTCCTGCAGCCGGTTCGATGCGTTCTCGTCGGGGCTGAACATCCGGAAGTTGCTCATGTTGTTGCGCATCACGTCGCGCAGGAACTTGCCGAGGGTTTCGGTCGGCGATGCCTTGTGGGTTCCCGGTGCGTCGATCGCGATCGCGTACTTCGACACGTCAGGCAAATCGAGCGGACGGCGCAACCTGCCGCCGTTGGCGTGCGGATTGGCGCTCATCCGGCGAAGACCGACGGGCGCGAGCGCGCGCAGCTCGGGAATCAGCGTGCCGTTGTCGTCGAAGAGCTCCTCGGGCCGATAGCTGCGCAGCCACGCTTCGACGATGGCGAGGTGCGCGGGATTGCCCTGGACGTCGGTGACAGGCACCTGGTGTGCGCGCCAGAAATCCTCGATCTTGTGGCCGTCGACTTCCTTCGGCCCGGTCCAGCCCTTGGGCGAGCGCAGGATTATCATCGGCCAGCGCGGGCGCGTGGTGTCGCCGCTCTTGCGCGCATGCCGCTGGATCGCGCGGATCTCCTGCACGCACGCGTCCACGGTCGCCGCCATCCGTTGGTGCATCGTGTCGGGATCGTCGCCGGCGACGACGTGCGGCGCCCAGCCGTAGCCCCTGAAAAGCGCATCGAGCTCGTCCGCGGGGATGCGCGCCAGCAGCGTTGGATTGGCGATCTTGTAGCCGTTGAGGTGCAGGATCGGCAACACCGCGCCATCGCGAATCGGGTTGAGGAATTTGTTCGAGTGCCACGACGTGGCCAGCGGGCCGGTCTCGGCTTCGCCATCGCCGACCATGACGCTGACGATAAGGTCGGGGTTGTCGAACGCCGCGCCGAACGCATGCGAGACGCTGTAGCCGAGCTCGCCGCCTTCGTGGATCGAGCCGGGAACCTCGGGCGTGCAATGGCTTCCCAGTTGTCCGGGAAACGAGAATGCGCGAAAGAGCCGCAGCATGCCGGTGGCGTCCTGGCTTTTCTCCGGATAGATTTCGGAGTACGTGCCTTCGAGCCACGCGTTGGCGAGCACCGCCGGCGCGCCGTGACCGGGGCCTGAGATGTAGATCATGTCGAGGTCGTGCTTGCGGATCGCGCGGTTCAAATGCACCCACGTGAACGTCTGGCCCGGGTCAGACCCCCAATGTCCGAGCAGCCGGTTCTTGAAATGCGCGGGCTGCAGTGGTTGCTTGAGCAACGCGTTGTCGCGCAGGTAGATCATTCCCGCGCACAGGTAGTTGCACGCGCGCCAGTAGGCGTCGATCCTGCGGAGCTCGTCGCTCGCGAGGGAATGCGATGGAAGTGGTTTGCCGGAAGCCTTGTGGGTAGAGGTCATGACGCGCGCGACAAGCATCGGAATCGACGCTCGTGGATCGTTGCAAAGCGTTATTCTAGAACGTCACGCGCATCGGCGTTGGCGACGCCGCGTGGATAGCTCAGTTGCACTCGACGTCCGCGACGACGGATGACAGCGCGATTGTCGTGCGATCACGCCGTCTTCACGTCCGGCAGCAAGCGCGCGAATTCCTTGCGCACCACTTCGTAGCATTCGCAGCAAAGGCTCTCGAGCTTCGGCCTGTTGATGACGATGATGCGACCGCGGCTGTATTCGATGACACCTTCGTCCTGCAGCTTGCCCGCGGCGCTGTTGACGCCCGCGCGGCGCACGCCCAGCATGTTGGCGATCAACTCCTGCGTCATGGTCAGCCGGTTCGTCGCAAGGCGGTCGAGGCTCAGCAGCAGCCATCGGCACAGCTGCTGGTCGACGCTGTGGTGACGATTGCACACGGCGGTCTGCGCCATCTGCGTGATCAGCGCCTGCGTGTAGCGCAACAGCAGTAGCTGCAGCGGACCACTGCGGCCAAATTCCTTTTTCAGATCCGCCGATTTCATCCGGTAGCCCTCGCCGCCGCTTTGCACCACCGCCCGGCTCGGCGTTGAGTTGCCGCCCATGAATAGCGAGATGCCCACCATGCCTTCGTTGCCGACGACGGCGATCTCCGCCGAGTCGCCGTCTTCGAGCACGTAGAGCAGCGACACGATGCAATCGATCGGAAAATAGACATGCGACATCGTCACGCCGGATTCGTAGACGACGGCACCCAGCGGCATATCGACGCGCGCGAGGCTTGACACGAGCTTTTCGCGCTCGGGCTTTGGCAACGCGGCCAGCAGGTGGTTGCCGAGCGGTATGCGGGATGGAGACATCGAAAGCCTGTGTGCGCGTCGCAATGATCGCCTGCCCGCGGGATGCAGGCGGCGAATCGGTACCCATCATATAACGGGTTCGCGACGGACTGTACGCTGGCGTACGAACGTCACGCGCGTCGGCGCTCATCGACTGGGAAAAACAGGTACTAGCCGTTTGCAGACGCGCATCCGCGGAAGCTGGCTACCTTCGATGGCCCCGTGCTCGCATCGTCGGGCTGGGCGCTACGCCGAAACAGCTGCGGTATTCGCGAGCGCCCCGACCTGCGGCGTCGCTTCCGCCGCGCGGGACATCGTGATCGCGCTGGATCGCCATGCCGCAATTCTTCGCTGTCTGCGGCGTTAATGCCAGGCCACGCAAGAAAAATGCGAAATTCGATAGCTTCGACCTGCCATCACGCGCCGAGCGCCAGCAAATCAGTAGCATAAGGGCGAAATCGCGAAAGGGAGACCATGAACAAGATGGGTGCGGCGATCAAGTGCTTGGCGGTTGCAACCGCGATGGCGGCGGCATTGGGGTCCGCAGAGGAGGTGAAGAACCACTACATCCTCTGCGAAGTGGATGTGAAATGCGCCGCCATCCCGGTGTTTGCCTACATCGGCTCCAGTTCGTCCAATTATGTGACCGTCATCGACACGGACGCCAATGTCGTGGTCGCCCTCGTGGACGTGGGACAGACCACGACCGGCGTCGCCGTGAATCCCGCGGGCACGCGTGCTTATTTCGCCAACGGCGAGAGCCTCGTCGTTCTCGATACGTCGACCAACGCGATGGTCGCCACCGTAGCCTACGGTGTCGGCAGCGACCTGGTCGCGAGTGTCGCGGTAACGTCGGATGGAACCAGGGTCTATGTAACGGACCCGCAGAATCAAGGTATCGCCGTCATCGATACGGCAACGAACCGGGTCATCAGTGCCGAGTTGGGCGGCGCGCACAACGTATTTGCGCTTGCGCCAACACCTGACGGAACGCATTTGTACGTGACGAATTCCTATGACGACACGATCACGGTTGTCGATACGGTAGCCAGGACCGTCGTTGCCACCATTCCAGTCAACAATCCCTATACGAGCCCGCCAAGTGCGGCGGGCGACTGGAGCGCGCTTCCGCTCGGCGTTGTGCTCAACCGCGCGGGCACGCGCGCGTACGTGGCGAACGCATGGCTCTCCAACCAGGCAGGCGGCGACGTCTACATGTCCGTCGTCGATACCGCGACCAATGCCATCATCGCCAACGTACCGACAGGTCCGGCGGAATCGATCGCGATCACCTCGGACCCGGACGGGACGCGGGTCTACCTGTCCAACGGCGCGGTGATCGACACGGCCAGCAATTCGATCGTCGCCACGTTGCCGTTGGATACCCACGGGGAAAATTCGGTGCGCGGCCTCGCACTGACGCCGAGCGGCACGCGGCTGTACGCCGCCGTTACATCTCCACCGAGCGTGATCGTGATCGACGTCAATACCCGTTCCGTTGTGGCGACCATTCCCATTTGGTGGGGGACGCCGTTCGCGATGGGCCAGTTCATCGCGCCGCCGATCCCACGGGCCGTGGACACCGACGTCCAGCCCTGACCGGGATTGCACCGCCCTCGGCGGTGTGGCGTCGTGCACGGCGCTTCTTGCGAGCCTGAAATGCAACTAATGTTGCATGCCATGAAATACAATGACGTTCCGGCTTGTTCTCGGAAGGAACGTCCCGATGAAATTCGGTGTATTCATCTACGATGGCGTCGAGCCGATCGACCTCGCAACGTACGGCGTGCTGTCGATGGCGCGGCGCGTCGTCTCGGCCATCGAGATTTGCACGCTCGCGCCGGCGGCCGGCGTGATCAAATTGTCCAATGGCCTGCGCGTGCTCGCCGATTACGGCTTCGCTGATGCGCCGACCTGCGACGTCATCGTCGTGACCGGCGGGCCGGGCTGGGAGATGCAGGCGAACAACGTCGAGACCCTCGATTTCCTGCGCTCTCGCAGCGCAGGCACGCGGTTCGTGTCGGTTTGCACGGGCGCGATGATCCTCGCGGCGAGTGGCGTGCTGGATGGTCACAAGGCGACCACCAAGCGCGAAGTGCGGCCACCGGAAATCTCGCCGCTGGAGGTGTTGCGCAATCGCTATCCGGCGATCGATGTCGATGCGGCGAGTGTCATTGATGACGGTACCATCATCACGGGAGGCGGCGTCAGCCTTTGCATCGACACGATGCTCCATGTTCTCGCCCGCGAATTCGGCATGGAGGTCGCCCGCGAGACGGCCCGCATCATCGAGTACACGCGTGCGTGGGACGCGAACCGGCGCGGATTCCCCGTGATCATGGATAAGGCGCTGGCCTAGGCCCGCTCGCCACGCACGACGACCCAGCGCCGATGACCAAGCCTAGAAAAACGCCATCGCGTGCCGCTGGCCTCCCCGCTTCAGACATCGGCGTGCTCATCGGCGACACGATGCTGCGCATGCGCAAGAGCCAGCGGATGACGCTCGACCAGCTCTCCGAGCGCACCGGATTCAGCAAGAGCTACCTGTCCAAGATCGAGAATCATCTGAGCGTACCGCCCATCGGTACGCTGTCAAAAATAGCGCAGGCGCTGGCGTGCGACATCGGGCACTTCCTGCGACGGGACGAGGGGCTAGCCGACGCGGTTTCCGTCGTCCACATGCACGAACGCCAGCCGGCGGTGCGTGGCGGCACGGCGTTCGGATACGACTATTCGAGCCTTGCGCACAAGAAGCGCAACAAGCGGATGGAACCCTTCGTGTTCACGTTTCCGGCCGACATAGACCTGGATACGTTCTTCGAACACGAGGGCGAAGAGTTCATCCTCATCCTGCGCGGCAGAGTCG
Source organism: Betaproteobacteria bacterium (assembly GCA_040006455.1). GTDB lineage: Bacteria > Pseudomonadota > Gammaproteobacteria > Burkholderiales > Casimicrobiaceae > VBCG01. Next base: position 27,744 of record JBDTWY010000007.1, read on the forward strand.
AATTCGAAACCCAGCGCAAAGGCGTCGTCGAGCGATGGATGCTCGAAAAGGGCGACAGCCTCTACTTCGATTCGCAGGTTCCGCACCGGGGACGAAGCCTCGGCGGCGAAGCGCAGGCGCTCGTCGTCATCTACCAGCCGAAGAGCACGGTGTAAGGCAACCGGGCGGCGGCGGGGTACGCCGCCGCCCGTGTGCCTGGAACGCTCGCGCCTCGACTACCGGGCGAGTGGCTTGACGCCGGCGATTGCGCCGCCCGGCTGCACGCGCCCGCGCCGCGCGAGGATCGCCGGCGCGGTTTCCTTCGCGAACATCACCGCAACCATCGTGATAATCGCGATGCCGATCATCAACAGTGAGACGGGCCATGTCGCGCCGTGGTTCATGCCGACCATCGCCGCGGCGACGACCGGAACGATTCCACCCCCGATGGGTGCCGCGAGCTGGTAGCCAAGGGACGCACCGCTGTATCGCAGATTGGAGGGGAACATTTCACTCAGGAAGCTTGCCTGCACGCCATACATGATGCCGTGGCCGACCGACATGCCCACGACGAATGCGCCGACGACCATGAATGGATCGCGCGTTTCAATAGCCCAGAACAGCGGAAAAGCCAAGGCGATTGCAGCCAGGCAACCCAGCATGTAGATCGGCCGGCGGCCGACGCGGTCGGACAACGCGCCGAACAACGGAATGGTGATCAATTCGACGGTTGCGCCGACGGCGATCGCCCCAAGCACAAGGCTGCGAGGCAGCCCCAGGTTGGTCACCGCGTAGCTCAGCCCGAAGATGGTGATGACGTAGATCCACGAGATCTCCGTGATGCGCGCGCCGAGGCCGAGCAACAGGTCCTTCGGATGGCGACGCAAAGTTTCCCACACGGGAAAGCGCTCGATCTTGCCTTCGCGGACGTTGCGCTGGAACTCGGGCGTTTCCTCGATGCGCAGCCGGATGAACACGCCGATGACGACGAGCGCGGCGCTGGCGATGAAAGGAACCCGCCAGCCCCACGACATGAAGCTCGCATCGTCCAGGTAAGCCAATGCGAAAAACGACGCCGTCCCGAGCGCCATTCCCAGCGGAAAGCCGATCTGCACGATGCTGCCGTAGAACCCGCGCTTCTCGGGAGGTGAGTGCTCGATCGCCATCAGCACTGCGCCGCCCCATTCGCCGCCAACGGCAATGCCCTGGACCAGCCTGCAGGCAACCAGCAGGATGGGCGCGGCGATACCGATGGTCTCGTATGTCGGAAGCAGGCCGATCAGCATCGTCGCGATTCCCATGCTGACCAGCGTCAGGATCAGCATCGACTTCCTGCCCATGCGATCGCCGAAATGACTCAGGATGATCGCGCCGAGCGGCCGCGCGAAGAAGCCCACGCCGATGGTACCGATCGCCAATAGTTTCCCAACCAACGGATCGTGCGTCGGGAAGAAAAGCTTGTTGAGGACGAGGGAGGCCGCCGTCGCGTAGATCAGAAAGTCGTACCACTCGATGGTCGTGCCAATGGCGCTTGCCGCGACGACGGAGCGCATCTTGGTCGGATTGGCGTCGGATTGAAGCGGGAAATGCGAAGCCATCGGTTGCCTCCAGTTTATTTATTGTGGGAAGTGACTTGACCGCATCACTTGGCGACGCTTGCACCCGAGGCCCGCCGGAACTTGCGTCAGGTCATGGCCCGGTGAAAAATCTCGCGTCTCGTACGAACGGAATTGCCGTCGCTTCACTTGCTCGATGCTGCGAACGTTGACGGCTCGCGTTGAGTCTTGACCTGTTTCCGGTTGTCGGCATCGAAGCCGGCGCTGTTGCGAAAGATGTTCGGTTTGCGGTAGATGGCCAGGATCGTGCAGCCCTCGGCGCTATGGGTTTCATGCATCGAACCCGGCGTTCGGTACACGTATTCGCCTGCATGGCAGATGCCGTCGTGGTCGGAGAACGATCCTTCAAGCACCCAGCTCTGCTCGATCTCCGGATGCTTGTGAAATGGCAATGTGGTTCCGGGTGCCCATTTGAGCAGACATGTCAACTCGCCGGCGGCCTTGTTCTCATAAAGCACCTTGATCTGGATACCTTCGAATTGCGATGGCCGCCATTCCATTCGCTGGGGATCAACGTATACCGAGCCTCCCTCCGTGGGCTCGAGATGGCCTTGCAGCCGCTCCTGGAAAACCCGGGACATTTCATCCGACATGACGACTCCTCGATGCGGTGGGTTGGACGCGCCATTGGCGCGTATACGATGGAAATTGCATCGCCTACGCAACAGTTTTGGCGCGATAGGAAACTGAAGTTTCATGGTAGATTACTCGTATTTCACATGCAAGCGATTTCTTGCGTGCGAAATGCGCGGCGCGCGCCGACACGCGCTGCGGGGCCGCCGTTTTCGCTGCCGTCCGGCAAAGGAGACCGCGGGCATCGCCCGCGGAGGTCGCGCAGACGCGCCGAATGGGCGCGCTGTGGGTGTACCTAGCGCGGCGCGAGCGCCGGACCGGCGATCGTGTGCAACGACTTTTCCAGTGTCTCGACGGTGCGCGCGATGTTGGCGAGCTTGTCGAGGCCGAAGAGCCCCAGGCGGAACGTCCTGAATTCCGGTGACTCGTCGCATTGCAGCGGCACGCCGGCGGCGGCCTGCAGCCCGGCGACGATGAACTTGCCTCCCGATTGCACGTCCTTGTCGTCGGTGTAGCTGACCACCACGCCCGGTGCCGCGTAGCCGTTGGCCGCGACGCTCGGGAAACCGGAACGCGCCAGCAGCGCGCGCACCTTGTTGCCCAGTTCCCACTGCGCGTCGCGCGCCTTTTCGAAACCGAAATGCTCGGTTTCCTTCATCATGTCGCGCATCCGCGTCAGCGAGTCGGTGGGCAGCGTCGCGTGATACGCGTGCCCGCCTTTTTCGTACGCTTCCATGATCGACAGCCACTTCCGGAGGTCGAGCGCGAAGCTCGAGCTCGTCGTGCCGTCGATGAGCTTGCGCGCGTTCGAGCCCAGCATCACCAGCGCGAAACCGGGCGCGCTGCTCCAGCCTTTTTGCGGCGCGCTGACCAGCACGTCGATGCCGCAGGCTTCCATGTCGACCCAGATCGCGCCGGACGCAATGCAGTCGAGCACGAACAGCCCGCCGGTGTCGTGAACGGCGGCCGCGACTGCGCTCAGGTAGTCATCAGGAAGGATGATGCCGGACGCGGTCTCGACGTGCGCGGCGAACACGACATCGGGCCGATGCGCGCGGATCGATGCGACCACTTCACCGATCGGCGGCGGCGCCCAGGGCGCTTGCGGTCCCGTCGCGAGCGGACGTGCCTTCAGCACCGTCGATTCGGCGGGGATGGCGCCCATGTCGAAAATCTGCGTCCACCGATAGCTGAACCAGCCGTTGCGGATGACCAGGCACTTCTTGCCCTGCGCGAACTGCCGCGCGATCGATTCCATGCCGTAGGTTCCGCCGCCAGGCACCACGATCGCCGTCGGTGCGCCATACACGTGCTTCAGTACGCCCGAAATGTCGCGCATCACGCCCTGGAAGCGTTGCGACATGTGATTGAGCGAGCGATCGGTGAAAACGACCGAATATTCGAGCAGTCCGTCGGGGTCGACGGTGGGCAGGAGGCCGGGCACGTGTGCTCCCAGGAAGTGGAATGAATCGGGGACTCAGGAGCTTAGCACGATCAACCGAGTCCTTTTTCCACCATCTCGAGCAGGCGATCGCCGATGCGCACGGTGGCGCGACGATCGAGCCGGCGCAGCGGTCCGTCGATGACCAGCGTTGCAAGTCCGTGCACGGCCGACCATGCGAGGTATTCGGCACCGGGACGCTTCGCCTTGGCGAGCAAACCCGCGACGACGAACTCATCGAGCGCCGCGCCGAGCAGCTCGAAGGGATTGAGCCCGCTGTTGCCTGTCATCGCGTCGCGTTCCTTCACCTCGGTATCGTCGGTGACGACGAATGCGGTGCGGAACAGTCCGGGCTCTGCCTGTGCGAAGCGCAGGTAGCCCACGCCGACGGCGTGGAGCTTGGCGCGTGCGACTTCCGCGACGCGCTTGCCTGGACGAACGCGTGCAAGCTCGGCCTCGATCGCCAGCGCCAGTGCCGCGAGCGCCGCCGAGCGCACTGCACGCAGCAGGTCGTCGCGGCTCGCGAAGTGGCGGTACGCGGCGTTGGGTACGACGCCGGCGCGTCGCGTCACCTCGCGCAGCACCACCGCGTCGGGACCGGCGGCGCGCGCGAGCTCGATTCCCGCCGCCAGCAGCACGCGCTGCAGGTCGCCGTGCCGGTAGGTGCTGCGGCGTGGGGACGATTTTGCAGTGGTCATCGCTGAATGTGGACACTGTCCATTTCTTATGCTAAATTTATGTGGACGGTGTACACAATACCGTCGATCCACATTCCCATCAAGGAGCCGTCATGCAGATACAGCCTTATCTGTTCTACGAAGGGCGTTGCGAAGAGGCGATGGAGTTCTACCGTGGCGCGGTCGGCGCCGAAGTGACGATGATGATGCGCTACAAGGACAGCCCGGAAAAGAACCCGGAGATGTGCCCGCCCGCCAACGAGAACAACGTGATGCACGCGAGCTTTCGCATCGGCGACTCGACCATTCTCGCCTCCGATGGCATGGGGTCGGGCAAGCCGAAGTTCGAGGGCATCGCGCTGTCGCTCACCGTGGCGAACGATGCCGAGGCGACACGGGCGTTCGACGCCCTGGCGAATGGCGGCAACGCGCAGATGCCGCTGGCAAAGACGTTCTTCTCGTCCAGCTTTGGCATGGTCGCCGATCGCTTCGGCGTGATGTGGATGGTGTACGTCGCGCCATGACGGCCGCTTCGCTCGCAGGGAGGTCGAAGTGCTGCTACGCAACCGCAACGCGGTGATCTATGGCGGCGGCGGCGCGATCGGTGGCGCGGTGGCGCGCGCCTTCGCCTGGGAGGGTGCGAACGTGTTCCTCGCCGGACGCACGCTTGCGCGTCTCGAGCGCGTCGCCGATGACATCGCGAGCGTTGGCGGGCGCGTCGAAACCGACGAGGTCGACGCACTCGACGAGGCGGCCATCGACGCGCATGCCGATGCCGTCGCCGCTCGCGCCGGCGGCATCGATATTGCGCTGAATGCGATCGGCGTCCCGCATGTGCAGGGGACGCCTTTCGCCGAGTTGTCGCTGCACGATTTCGAGCATCCGGTCAGCGCCTACACGCGATCGAACTTCCTCACTGCGAAGGCAGTGTCGCGACACATGGTGAAGCGGGGATCCGGCGTCATCCTCACGCTGTCGACGCCCGGCGCGAGGCTGCGCGGGCAGGGCTTGCTGGGCAACGGCGTCGCCTCGGGTGCGGTCGAGGCGTTCTCGCGCATCCTCGCAGGCGAGCTCGGCGCAAATGGCATCCGTGTCGTGTGCCTGCGTCCCGAGGCGATACCGGAAGCGGCGGCGGTGTCGCACACGCGCGAAGTGTTCGGTCGCATCGCCACGAAGAACGGCACGACCGTCGAGGCAATGCTGGAGGAGCGCGCGCGAACCGCGACCGCGCTCAAGCGCTTGCCGGTGCTGGCCGAAGTCGCGTACTACGCGGCCTTTGCGGCCTCCGATCGCGGAGGCGCGATGACCGGCGTGATCGCCAACCTGAGCTGCGGTTCGCTTTTCGACTAGGGCTCGCCGAGTTCGACGCGTTGCGGCGATGCCGGGCCGCGAACGCAATGGCAATCGCGCCAGCTCGGCGAGGATGCGCACGGCGCGTCCGGGATTACTTGGCAAGCTGCTCGCGTATCCTCGCTTCGGCGGCGCGTTGCTCCGGCGCGAACTCCGTACCAAAATCGTCCTCCTCGAAAAGCTGGCGGATTTCCAGCTCGACATCGCCGTCGAGCGGCGGCCAGCGCTTCGCCCATTCGATCGCCTCTGCCTTCGACCGCACCTGGATCAGGCAATACCCGGCGAGCAGCTCCTTGGTCTCGGCGAACGGACCGTCGATCACCGGTCCCCGCCTTGCGCGCGCGGACGATTCCGCGCGCATTGCGCACCGCACAGGCGCCGGCAGGTGCCGTCCATCGCCGCCACCGCGCCCATCGTCGATTGGCAGAGGCGGGCATGGCACCATGCCTCCTCCCGTTGAATAACCGGTGCGCGTGGCCGACGACGATGTTCGACACATTGCGCAATACCCGATCGCATCGCGCGAATGCGCGCTGGCGAATCATGCAGCGGTTGCGTGATCCGCTGGTGGCCGCATTCACGATCGCATGCCTCGGCGTGTCGACGTTCGCGCTGGCCGGCGCGCCGCTGTGCCCGGCGACGCTGCCTGCCGAAGGCAGCGACATCCGTGCATCGCAACCGCTGTTTCCCGCGGATAACTGGTGGAACGCGGATATAACGTCGGCGCCTGTCGACGCCGAGTCGCCCAATTTCATCGCGTTCATCGGCGCGACCCGGCGGCTGCACCCGGACTTCGGCGGCACGGCCGGCGACAGCGATATCTACGGCATGCCCTACGCGGTCGTTGGCGCGTCGCAGCCGAAACTCACCGTGGAGTTCGGCTACTCCGATGAAAGCGATGGCATCGACCACCTGACCGACCAGTCGAAGTCGTTCTATCCGATTCCCGCGCAGGCGATTACACAGTCGCACTGGGTCGAAGGCGGCGCCCCCGGCAATGTCGACCAGCGCGACGACGCCGACCGCCATCTGTTGCTGATCGACTGCGCGAACAACCATCTGTTCGAGCTCTACAACGTGTTCTACGACAGCGCCAGCGCGCAATGGCGCGCGGGCTCGGGCGCGTTCTTCGACATGAGCGCGAACGGACGCCGGCCGGATGGCTGGACGTCGGCGGATGCGGCAGGGCTCGCGATCTTTCCGGGACTCGTGCGCTATGACGAAGCATGGAACGACGCGGTGGCCGACATCGGTCACGCATTCCGCGTCACCGTGCGCGCGACCGATGGCTACGTCTTTCCGGCGTCACATCGCGCGGGCTCCACTGCCGGCGCATTGCCGATGGGCGCGCGGCTGCGATTGCGCGCGTCGGTGAACGGCGTCGATCCGGCGATGCGCAGCGCGGATCCGCAGGTTCGCAAGATTTTCCGCGCGATGCAGCAGCACGGGCTGATCGTCGCCGATAACGGCTCCGACATGTTCATCACCGGCACGTTCGACACGCGCTGGAACAACGACGTGCTGAATCCTGCATTCGCCATGCTGTCCGCCGGCGACTTCGAGGTGGTGCAGCGCGGTTGGCTACCCACTTCGCTGCCACCGCCGCCACCGCCGCTACCGCCGCCACCGCCGCCACCGCCGCCACCACCGCCACCGCCACCGCCACCGCCACCGCCACCGCCACCGCCACCGCCACCGCCACCACCACCACCGGATACGGTCGCAGTGGTCGAATACCATCACGCGCAGTGGAATCACTACTTCATGACCGCGCTCGCGGACGAGATCGGCATCCTCGACCGCGGCGAGATTCCGGGCTGGACGCGCACGGGTCGGCAATTCCGCGCCTATGCGCTGACGGCGTCGCAGGGGACAGTCGTGTGCCGGTTCTTCAGCACGTCGTTCGCGCCGCGCAGTTCGCACTTCTACACAGCGCTTGCGAGCGAGTGCGCGGTGCTGCAGCACAATGCCGACTGGACGCTGGAAGGACTTGTGTTTCGTGCCGCACTACCCGCCGCGGACGGCGGCTGCGCGACCAACACCGTACCGCTCTATCGCGTCTACAACAACGGCCAGGGCGGTGCGCCGAATCATCGCTATACGACAGACATCGGCGTGCGCAACTCGATGATCGGCGAAGGCTGGGTGCCGGAAGGCTATGGCGCGCTGGGTGTCAACGCCTGCGTACCACTCTGAACACGCGACACTTTGCATGGTGATGCGATCGAACGCGGCATTTGTAGGTCGCAGCCGACATCGTGTCGCAGGTTCTGCCTATGGGCACTCGCGCGGCACACGCGGAAGATGGGAATTGGCCGTACCGAGGTGCGGCATCCCTTCATCCACAAGGAGTCTTCATGGCGAATCAATATTCGAACCAGGACAACAAAAAAGGCCAGCAGAACCAGCAAGGCCAAACGGGCCAAGGCGAAGTCAAGGCGGGACAGGACATGCGCCAGCAGGGCCAGTCGGGCCAGGGCCAATCAGGTCAGGGTCAACAAGGACAGCAAGGTCAACAAGGCCAGCAAAACCGGCCGCAACAGCAGAACCAGCAGGGCCAGTCGGGTGGAAAGCAGCAAACCGGCTCGTCGGACGATCGCAAAGGGACGGGGCAGGGCGGCAAGGACGATTCGCTGAACACCAATCAGTCGTCAGACAAGCGCTAGTCGACGGCCGTTGATGAATCGTCCGGGCAGACGCTTTCGAACCGACTGCCCGGACGCGTCTTGCGCGCACACTTCGCGGCGGCGCTTTCCAAGAGCGCCCGAGTGTGGAAAAATCGGGCCAACTTTTGTTTAGCAGGGGCAGCGATGCTGGATCGCGACGGGTATCGCCCGAACGTCGCCATCGTCATCGTCAACGCCAGGAATCAGGTTTTCTGGGGCAAACGCATCCGCGAGCACTCGTGGCAATTTCCACAAGGCGGCATCAATTCCGGTGAAACGCCCGAACGGGCGATGTACCGCGAACTGCGCGAGGAAGTCGGACTGCTGTCCCAGCACGTGAGAATCCTCGGCCGAACGCGAGACTGGCTACGTTACGAAGTACCGCAGCATTGGATCAAGCGCGAATGGCGCGGCAGTTACCGCGGCCAGAAGCAGATCTGGTTCCTGTTGCGCCTCACGGGCCGAGACAATGACGTCAGCCTGCGGGCGAGCGATCATCCTGAGTTCGACGCGTGGCGCTGGCACGAATACTGGGTGCCGCTCGAAAGCGTGATCGACTTCAAGCGTGACGTCTACCGGCGCGCGCTTAACGAGCTCGAGCGCTTCCTGCACGGACGGCCACAGACCCGCCGCGAGCGGTTGTTCGGACACGGCCATGCGGATCGGCCGAACGCGTATTCCGACATCGACGCCGAGGGCGACGCCGAGCGCGAGGAAACGCCCGGCTGATACGTCGTAAACGCCAGCGTCCGACCAAGACGCTGCGTCGCGAAACTAGAAACCGCCCAATCGCGGGGCGCCTACTCCCCCGGGCATGCCGAGCATCCCGAACAGGATCCGGCTCATGATGTATCCGATGACGATCGCGCACAGCAGCAGCACGATCGTGTACGCCACCGCCTTGTCGCCCGAGCATTTGTTCAGCACCGGCGCGCCGAGGAACAACAGGTAGACCGAATAGATCGCGCCGGCGAGCACGATGAACACGCCGAGGATCGGCACGATCAACCCGATCTGCGCGATCCAAACGGCGGTGGCGGAATACGCAACGAGCTTGAGCGCGGCGAGATAGTCGCGCGTGCCGCCGAACGTCGGTGCGATAAGGTCCGCGATCAACGCGACGATCGCCACCCCCACCAGCGTGTTCACGTACGTGGCGATCGCGGTGCTGATGCCGAAGCCCGTCGCGAAGAGTCCCATCAGCAGCAGCACGGCGATCGGCCCGATCAGGCCGAGAATCAGGATCCATCCGGTGTAGACGCTCTGCACCGTCGCCGGCTCGGCGGCAACCCTTGGCCACTCGGCGCGCGGTGCAAGCAACATGCCCTTGACTCGATCGATGATTGCCATTGTCGTTCTCCGTGTGAGGGTCGCAGTACGGCGCCGGCGCAGCGCCGGGATTCGAGCCGGAGTGTAGGGGTTTTGGCGAGTGCTGCAAAGCGCGCCGCGCGACGCAGGCGCCGCTACAGCAGCACGAGATTGTCGCGGTGGATGAGCTCGGGCTCGTCGACGTAGCCCAGCACGCTGCTGATGTCCGCCGAGGCCTTGCGGGCGATGCGTGCGGCGTCCGGCGCACTGTAGTTGACGAGCCCACGCGCGATCTCGCGGCCGTCGCCGGCGAAGCAGCCGACGATCTCGCCGCGCTCGAACGCTCCCGTCACCGCGACGACGCCGATCGGCAGCAGGCTCTTGCCGTCGCGCGTCAGCGCCCGCACCGCGCCGTCGTCGAGCACCAGCCGACCGGTGATCTGCACGTGATCGGCAAGCCATTGCTTGCGCGCCGCGAGGGTCGGCGTGTCGGCGTAAAGGTGCGTGCCGATCGCCTCGCCGGCGGCGAGACGCGACAGCACGTCGGGCTCGCGGCCCGACGCGATCACCGTGTGCGCGCCGGAGCGTGCGGCGCGCTTCGCCGCGAGCACTTTGGTCAGCATGCCGCCGCGACCGATCGCGCTGCCTGCGCCGCCCGCCATCGCCTCGAGCGTCGCGTCGCCGGCACGCGCACGATGCACGAACGTCGCCGCCGGATGCTTGCGCGGATCGGCCGAAAAGAGCCCTGGCTGGTCGGTCAGCAGCACCAGCGCGTCGGCTTCGATCAGGTTGGCGACCAGCGCGCCGAGCGTGTCGTTGTCGCCGAGGCGGATCTCGTCGGTGGTGACCGTGTCGTTTTCGTTGACGATCGGAATCACCGACAGCGCCAGCAGCGTGCGCAGCGTGCTGCGCGCGTTCAGGTAGCGCCGCCGGTCGGCGAGATCGTCGTGCGTCAGCAGCACCTGCGCGGTCTGCAGCGCATGCTGCGCGAACGCGGATTCCCACGCCTGCACGAGACCCATCTGCCCGACCGCGGCGGCAGCCTGCAACTCATGGATCGCCTGCGGGCGCTGCGACCAGTTGAGACGTTGCATGCCGGCCGCGATCGCCCCCGACGACACCAGCACGACCTGCGTGCCAGCGTGATGCAGCGCCGCCACCTGGCCGGCCCAGCGGGCGATGGCTTCAGCGTCGAGGCCGCGCCCGTCGTTGGTGAGGATGCTTGAACCCAGCTTCACCACCAGGCGCGCGGCACCGACGACGAGTGATCGCGTCGCCACGCTCATGACGCGTCATCGGCACTCGCGGGACGCCGCACCCGACGCGCGCGCACCGGCGCGGGCTTGACGACGAGTGGCGCTTCATCCAGCACTTCGGCAACGCTCTTCGCCGGCGGATGCGCGTCGAGCCAGTCCTGGATCGCGAACGTCAGCGCGCGGCAGCCTTCACCGTTGACGGCGGCGATCGCGAACACCGGGCCTTTCCACTTGAGCGACTTGACGAAGGCCTTGACGGTCTTGTCGCGCGCGTCGGCATCGAGCAGGTCGATCTTGTTGATCACCAGCCAGCGCTCCTTCACGAAAAGCGATTCGTCATAGCGCTTGAGCTCGTTGGCGATCGCGCGCGCATCGGCCACCGGATTGGCATCGGGATCGGGCGGCAGGATGTCGATCACGTGCAGCAGCAGGCGCGTGCGCTGCAGGTGGCGCAGGAACTGGTGGCCCAGGCCGGCGCCTTCCGATGCGCCTTCGATCAGGCCGGGAATGTCGGCGACGACGAAGCTGCGCCGCTCGTCGGTGCGCACCACGCCCAGGCTCGGCGCGAGTGTGGTGAAAGGATAGTCGGCAACCTTGGGGCGCGCCGCCGACACCGCGCGAATCAGCGTCGACTTGCCGGCATTGGGCAAGCCGAACAAGCCGACATCGGCGAGCACGCGCAGCTCGAGCCGGAGCTTGCGCGATTCGCCTTCCTCGCCAGGCGTGCACTGGCGCGGCGCGCGGTTGGTACTCGACTTGAAGTGGATGTTGCCGAGGCCGCCCTTGCCGCCCTTGGCGAGCAGCGCTTCGGCGCCATGGTGCGCGAGATCGGCGATCACCTCGCCGGTCTCGGCGTCGGCGACGACGGTGCCGACGGGCACGCGCAGCGTGATGTCGTCGGCGCCGCGTCCGTACTTGTCGGCGCCATGGCCATTTTCGCCGCGCTTGGCGCGATGGATGCGCGCGTAGCGGTAGTCGATCAGCGTATTGATGTTGCGGTCGGCGATCGCCAGGATGCTGCCGCCGCGACCGCCGTCACCACCGTCCGGACCGCCGCGCGGCACGTATTTCTCGCGCCGGAACGACGCGACGCCATTGCCGCCGTCACCCGCATGCACTTCGATGGTTGCCTCGTCGATGAACTTCACTTGCCGTCCTTCATGTACAGCGCGAAATGCTCGGTGTCGTCACCGCGCCGCTGGCCTTCCCAAACCACATGCCAGCCCTTGATCGCGTCGGGGAACTGGCGTCCATATTGCACGAGCAGCGCGTCGCACTTGTCGGCACCCGGTGTCTTGTCGGCAACCGTCGTGAGCCCGCTGAAATAGTGCAGCAGCGCGCGCTGCGCGTCGCCGAGGTTGCGTCCCGTCACGCAGCCCTGCGTCGGCAGGAAGCGGGTCAGTTCGGTCGCCATCGAGCGGTAGCTGCGACGCGAGTCGAGGTACGGCAGCCAGATCGTCGAGTAGAGGCCCCACAGCAGCACGACGCCCGCCGCCCAATTGAGCAGCACGCGGCGGTTGGACTTGCGCGCGGGACGCACCAGCGCGATCCACAGCAGCGTGAGGAACAACGCAATGAGCATCGCCCACAGCTTGAACGACGGCCGATAGCCGAACTCGGTGTCGCGGAAAAAGCGTGCGACGGCGGGCGACATGCTGTTGATGTACGCGTCGATCCACAGGAACCACAACAGTGTCGCGACGAGCCCGAACGTGAGGATGCCGAACCAGTCGAGCGCGCCGGAGAACCCGCGCTTCAGCGAATCGACTTCCAGCGAAGCGAGTACCGCGAGCGGCACCAGCAGAGGCAGCATCGCCGTGAGCGTCGGACCGGACATCGCCACGGCGCCCCCCAGGATCACGATCGACATCACCAGCGGAATCTGCACGCCCGGTTGCGCGAGCCCCCCGTTGAATCCGCGACCGCGGATCCACAGCGTCCAAAGCACCAGCGGCAACGCCGGCCATGCGAACCACAGCAGGTTCTTGAGCGCGTAGAGCGGATCGAAATCACCCGTGTCACCCATCCAGCCGAAATAACTCGACAGTCGCTCGGCGTCGCGCCACGCGCCATACAGCGAGGTGTCGCGCATGTACATTGCGAACGGCCACAGCCCGCCCAGCACCGCGCACACGGCCGCGCCGATGGCGACGGTGGCCGCGAACGATCGGGTGCGCCACGCCGCACCTGCGAGCGGCATCAGCAGGCACGTAAAACCGATCCACAGCGGCACTTCGAAGCCGCGCGCCAGGAAGCCGATGGCCGCGCCGATACCCACGGCGACACCGCCGCCGATCGGACTTCGCAGCGCGAGCGCGAGCCCGTAGAGCGCGACCGCCACGCCCAGCGTCGCACCGACATCGGCTGAAAGCGCGTGTGCACGATCGAAGAATCCCACCGATCCCACGAGGATCAGCACGGGCAGCCAGCGATAGACGATGCCGTTGAGCTCGCGCGCTGCCATCGACGCGAACAGCAGGATGAACACGAGCAGCACTCCCACCGCGAGACGCGCACCGTTGTGGGGCGCGAGTGGCGGCGAGAACAGCGACTCGGTGAGCGCCGCCAGCGCGGGCACGAGAATGCCGTGGTCGAACTCCGGCGCGCCGACAAGAATGGGCGCGACGATGTCGCCGCGATCCTGCATTTCCGAGGCGATGCTGAACGTCACCGCATCCTCGGTCTTCCATGGATCGTGTCCGGTGAGCCCGAGGCCGATCCACGCGACGCAAAGCAGCATCAGCCCGAGCTGCTTCAATGCCCGCTGCGGCGCCGATGGCGAAAGAGTCTCGGGATCGACGGGTTCGTCGAGGCGAGGACGGGGAGCGAGCACGGGGATCGTCAGGCGCTAGTGTGCGGGAACAAAAAAGGCAGCCGAAGCTGCCTTTTTGGCGCAAACGCTACGCGCGGTCAAGCCGATACGGTCGCGCGCTTGCTGCCGTAGCGCTGGCGGAACTTGTCGATGCGGCCTGCCGTGTCGACGACCTTCTGTTTGCCAGTGTAGAACGGATGGCAGGCCGAGCACACTTCGACGTGAAGGGGCTTGTCGACCGTGGAGCGCGTGGCGAACGTGTTGCCGCAGCTGCAGGTCACCTGGATTTCGCTGTAGTTCGGATGCGTTGCGGATTTCATGGCGTTCTTTCGTTTGGGGTCCGGAAACGCGCAACTGGCGCGCTACACCGGCCCGACGTTGGCCGCTTTCAGCGCGCGGGCGGCAGGCGCGACACGCGAAATGCGGCGGAATGGAGCCTCGAATTATCCTCGATTTCGTGCTGCATTGCAAGGTGGGGGCAGCCGAAGGAAATTAAAGGCTGCGCAGAAATTGTCAGTTAATCAATTACTTACCAACGGTGACTGCTTCCCTCGCCCCAGCCTGTCCCGCTTCGCTGACGAGGGAGTGCGCAGGGTGGCCGGCGTCCCTCACTCCGGCCCCCGAGGGAGTGGCAGTGGGAGCGGCTTGGGCAGATCCCCGGCGCCGCCAATGCAGCGGCGCTCGACGCCGCCGGGCCCTGTCCTTGAGGGCAGAAGGGCGGCGGACCAGGCGTCAGGCTCGTGGAACGCCTTCCTTGACCATCTTGCGGATGTCGTTGCGCAGGTCGGGCGAATCGGCGTGCTTGTGGACCCTCATCGCATGCTGCGCGGCGGCCTCTACCAGTTCGTCGGCATTGTCGGCGGAAATCGCGACCGTGCACTTGGAATCGCTGGGCATCTCGCGACAGTCGATGTATTTGCGTGCCATGGACACCTCCTCGGGAATGTCGGTCCCGTACGCCGGCGGCGTGGGGACCGCTGTATCGTCCGCCGAAGGAGGCGCGCGAACAATACGCAGTTCGGCGTATGGCACGCGCGGGCGCGGACTAGGCCCGGCGCATCGAGTCGAAGAACTGCGATGCGACCCCGGAGGCGGATGCCGGAGTTCTGCGTGACGCCTAGCCCCGGCGCATCGAGTCGAAGAACTGCGACGCCGGAGGGCGGAGCAGGGACCCCAGGGGAATTTGCCTGGGGATGCGACCCCGGAGGCGGATGCCGGAGTTCTGCGTGACGCCTAGCCCCGGCGCATCGAGTCGAAGAACTCCGCGTTGTTCTTCGTCGCCTTGACCTTGTCGACCAGGAATTCGGTCGCCTCGAGGTCGTCCATCGGGTAGAGCACCTTGCGCAGCACCCATACCTTTTGCAGGATCTCGGGCTTCAGCAGCATTTCTTCCTTGCGCGTGCCCGAGCGATTGACGTTGATCGCGGGGTACGTGCGCTTTTCAGCCATCCGGCGATCCAAGTGGATTTCCATGTTGCCGGTGCCCTTGAATTCCTCGTAGATCACGTCGTCCATCCGCGAGCCGGTGTCGATCAGCGCGGTGGCGATGATCGTCAGCGAGCCGCCTTCCTCGATGTTGCGCGCGGCGCCGAAGAACCGTTTCGGCCGTTGCAGCGCGTTGGCATCGACACCGCCGGTGAGCACCTTGCCCGACGCCGGCACCACGGTGTTGTAGGCACGCGCGAGGCGCGTGATCGAATCGAGCAGGATCACGACGTCCTTCTTGTGCTCGACCAGGCGCTTCGCCTTCTCGATCACCATTTCGGCGACCTGCACGTGACGGGTCGCAGGCTCGTCGAACGTCGACGCCACAACTTCGCCGCGCACGGTGCGCTGCATCTCGGTCACTTCTTCCGGACGCTCGTCGATCAGCAGCACGATCAGCACGCACTCGGGATGGTTGGCGGCGATCGAATGCGCGATGTGCTGCAGCATCACCGTCTTGCCGGACTTCGGCGAGGCGACGAGCAGGCCGCGCTGGCCCTTGCCGATCGGCGCGATGATGTCGATCACGCGACCGGTGATGTTCTCTTCGGCCTTGATGTCGCGCTCGAGGACCATCGCCTCGTCGGGAAACAGCGGCGTCAGGTTCTCGAACAGGATCTTGTTCTTCGCCGCCTCCGGCGGCTCGCCATTGACGCGGTCGACCTTGACCAGCGCGAAGTAGCGTTCGCCTTCCTTCGGCGTGCGGATCTCGCCTTCGATCGTGTCGCCGGTGTGCAGGTTGAAGCGGCGGATCTGCGACGGCGAGATATAGATGTCGTCGGTGCCGGCGAGGTATGACGTGTCAGGCGCGCGCAGGAAGCCGAAGCCGTCCGGAAGCACCTCCAGCACGCCCTCGCCGAAGATGCTTTCGCCCTTCTTGGCCTGGCTTTTCAGCAGCGCGAAAATCAGGTCGTGCTTGCGCATGCGATTCGCGCCCTCGATTTCCATCGAGTTCGCGATATCGAGCAATTCGGAAACGTGTTTGGCTTTGAGTTCGGAGAGATGCATGGTGCGGATGGCGCGCGGAATCGTCAGCGCGGAAATGACGGAAGGCGGCTAGCAGGGCCGCAACGGAGGTATATGGATTCGGGGAAACGGGCGCCGCGAGACGGGGAGCGGCAGGGCCCTTGAACCGCTGTGCCAGGCGGAATGCCGGCCCGGCGCAGCGTTCATCGGGAGGGAAGGCTAACCGGCTTAGAGGTGGCTGTCAAGGAACGCCGTGAGTTGCGACTTGGACAGCGCGCCGACTTTTTGCGCCTGCGCCTGTCCGCCCTTGTAGAGGATCACCGTCGGAATGCCGCGGATGCCGTACTTGACGGGAGTGGCCGGATTGGCGTCGATGTCCATCTTGGCGATGGTGATCTTGCCGTCGTATTCACGGGCGATCTCGTCGAGAATCGGCGCGAACATCTTGCAGGGTCCGCACCATTCCGCCCAGAAATCGACGAGCACCGGCGTGCCCGCGTTGATGACATCGCTGTCGAACGTCGAATCGGAAACGTGCTTGATAGTCGCGTGTGCTGAAGTGGCTTGACTCATCGTGTGGGGTCCCGGAGGGACAGGCAATGCCTGCCCGAAGGTTGTTCGAAGGGCCGCCCGGACGCGGCGGCAACGAAGCTACGGTAGCGTAACTCGAGGTCCGCGTGCAAGCAGGTTGTGCCCATCCGAGTCGAAGCTTGGGGGGAATCTGCTAAAATTCAAGTCTTTGCGCTGATCAACGTTCCTGTGCCATGACCTACGTCGTCACCGAGAGTTGCATACGCTGCAAGTACACCGATTGCGTCGACGTGTGCCCGGTGGATTGTTTTCGCGAAGGGCCCAATTTCCTCGTCATCGATCCCGATGAATGCATCGATTGCACGCTGTGCGTCGCCGAGTGTCCGGTCGAGGCGATCTTCGCTGAAGACGACGTGCCGCCCGAGCAGGTCAAGTTCACGGCGATCAACGCCGAGCTCGCGAAACTGTGGAAGCCGATCATCGAGCGCAAGCCTGCGCCCGCGGATGCCGACGACTGGAAGGATGTCGCCGAAAAGACCCAGTATCTCGAGCGCTGAGCCACTGGCCGCATTTGACCCGGCCGCCGCAAAACGCATAGAATTCCAAAGTTTTTTGGATCGCGCGGCGCCACTTCGCCACGCGATTTCACCCACATGTCCCGCTTTGGCCACCGAATGATCAAACAACTGATGTTTGCGGCGCTTTTCTGCTGCGCGCCGTCCCTAGCGTTCGCGCAAACACCCGCGCCACAGGCCGGCAATGCCGCCAGCGGCAAGGAAAAGACGCGGATGTGCGAAGGCTGCCATGGCGTTCCCGGCTTCCGCACCGCGTACCCGGAGGTCTATGCAGTGCCGCGACTGGGCGACCAGCACCCGGATTACATCGTCAAGGCGCTGCAGGAATACAAGAGCGGCGAGCGCGAGCATCCGACGATGCGCAGCATCGCCGCATCGCTGACCGACCAGGACATGGCCGATCTCGGCGCGTATTACGGACAGTCGCCGGTCACGGGGGCGCGCAAATGATGAAGAACCTGATCCCGCTGGTCCTGACGCTCGCCGCGCTCGTCTACGTTCCCGCGCACGCGGCCGACGCCGCCGCCGCAAAGAAGACCGTCACCGAGGTGTGCCAGGCGTGCCATGGCCTCGATGGCAACAGCGCATCGCCGGACTTTCCGAAGCTCGGTGGGCAGCACCCCGACTACCTCGCCAAGGCATTGCGCGACTACAAGTCCGGTGCGCGCAAGAATCCGATCATGGCGGGCTTCGCGGCCACGCTTTCGACGAGCGACATCGACAATCTCGCCGCGTATTACGCGACGCAGCCTGAGGTGGTCCACGACAAGTTCTGAGTCGCGCGCGGCACGCAAAAAAGGCGCCGTTGCGGCGCCTTTTTTGTGTGCCCTGGCGCGGCTATTTAACGCGTTCGAGGCAGCCGAGATAGGTCGCGTCGTCCGGCTGCGCGTGGTTGCGCTGCGCCTGCCACAGCGTCTCCACCAGGCAATTGACGATCGCATGCAGCGCCGCGTGCTCGTCGGCGTGCGCGGCGCGCAGGCGCTCGAAATGCGCGCGAATGCCCCGTGGCTGGTCGATCGACAACTGCTCGGCGATGGCGACATGGAGCTGCAGGTGCAGGAAAGGATTCATTTCGCCATCGTCGGGCGTGTAGTCCCTGGCGAGATAGCGGTCGGGAGCCTCCAGCATCGCGTGATATTCGGGATGCGTGGCGATGATCGTCACCGCGATCTGCTCGAGCGCCGACAACGTTTGCGCGCCGCGATACTTGCTCCAGGCATCGGTCAGGAAGCGCCGCGCTTCGTCGCGCGTGGGCGCGTACATCAGCGCTTGGCGCGCTTGGCGCGCGGCGTCGGGGTCGGGGTCGTCGCATTGCGTGTGCGCGTTTCGATGATCGAGCGGTCGGCCGGCGGCAGGTTTTTGTGACGGTACTCGCACAGGTCGAGGATCACGCACTGCGCGCATTTCGGCGCACGCGCCGTGCACGTGTAGCGGCCGTGCAGGATCAGCCAGTGATGGCAGTCTTGCTTGAATTCGCCGGGGACGAATTTCTCGAGGCGCTTCTCGACTTCGACGACATTGCGTCCCGGCGCGAGGCCGGTGCGGTTCGCCACGCGGAAGATATGCGTGTCGACGGCGATCGTCGGTTCGCCGAATGCGGTGTTGAGAACGACATTGGCGGTCTTGCGACCGACACCCGGCAGCGCCTCGAGCGCTTCGCGTTGGCGCGGCACTTCGCCGCCGTGCTCGGCAATCAGTTTTTGCGCCAGCGCGACCACGTTCCTGGTCTTGTTGCGCCACAGTCCGATCGCATTAATGTACGGCGCGAGGCCGTCGACGCCCAATGCCGCGATCGCCTGCGGCGTGCGCGCGACGGGAAAGAGCTTGCGCGTCGCCACGTTGACGCTCTTGTCGGTCGCCTGTGCCGAGAGCACGACGGCGACCAGCAGCTCGAACGGCGTCTTGTAGACGAGCTCGGTGGTCGGATGCGGATTGGCGGCGCGCAATCGCTCGAAGATCGCGCGCCGCTTGGCGGCGTTCATGCGTGTGACCGGCGGCGCTCGCGTGCGCGCGCCAGCGCCGCGGCGACGCTCGCCTGGCGGCGCGCACGATCGGCGAGACGCGCGTTGCGCTCGCCGATGCGTTCGGCACGCTGCAGGCGCACGGCGAGCGCGACATGCCGTGCGCGCGCCGCGTCGGCATCGGCTGCCAACCATTCGCGGTTCGCCGGCCGCATGTCGATGCAGTCGACCGGGCACGGCGCGACGCACAATTCACAGCCCGAGCACAGCGACGACAACACGACGTGCATCCGCTTGGGTGCACCGATGATCGCGTCGACCGGGCATGCGGCGATGCAAAGCGTGCAGCCGATGCACACCGCTTCGTCGATGCGCGCGACCGCCAGCGGCGTGTGTTCGCCATAGGCAGGGTCGAGCGGTGCCACCGGTCGCGCGGTGAGCCGGGCGAGGGCTGCGATCGTCGCATCGCCACCCGGCGCACAGCGGTCGATGCCGGCGGCACCCGCGGCGATCGCCTCGGCATAGGCGCGGCAATCGGCGTAGCCGCAGCGCGTGCATTGCGTCTGCGGCAGCACCGCGTCGATCCGGCGCGCGTGTTCGAGCATGTCCATGACGGGCATTTTAACGTCGGGGCGGATCGCGGCGGGTTTTCGTGAATGCGGACGCGGGAACGCGGGGAGCCCTTGCCGCCGCGTGGATCCCTGCGCGCCCGGGACGGGCATGCCAGCGGCGAATGCCCGTGACCATTCACTCCGCCAGGATGCAAACTGTCGCCCTCGGCTCGCCGCACGGCAGCGTGTAGCCGAGGATGCCGCCATCGCCATCCACGCCACTGAACCCATGCTCGCGAATCCCGGACTCGACTGCAAATCCCCGCTCGGCAACCATCCGTTGCTGGCGATCCCGTTCTTTCGCCGCTGGCCGCGATCGCAAGCGCGCGACCTTGTCTATACCTTCATCTGGAACACGGGCTTCGCGCTGGCATTCTCGATGCTGGGGATGATGTTCGACTCGCGGGCGGGGTTCTTCGAGATGTTCTGGCCGAACATGGTGTTCGCGCAGTGCATCGGCTACCTGATCCACGTCTCGTTCGCGCTCGGCGCGAGCGTTTTGCCAGGTATCGATCGTCGAAGCCCGGGTTTGCGAACGATCTACTACGCCGGCGTGCCGCTGTTGTGCGTATTCGCCGGCATGTGGATCGCGTCGGGACTGCTGGGTGGCGGCAACATGCGGTGGCTGATGCAGCCGCGCACGATCGCGGTGATGTCCGGCATTTCCGTGCTGATTTCCAGCATCCTGCTGATGATCTACATCCCGCGCGAGCGTGCCGCGCGCGCAGAGGCGGCGATGGCGCTGGAAACCGCGCGCGTCGCCGCCGCGGAGAAGGCGACCGCGCTGGCGCAGATGAAGCTGCTGGAGGCGCAAGTCGAGCCGCATTTCCTGTACAACACGCTCGCGCACGTCGACTCGATGATCGACTCCGACCCCGCGACCGCGCGCAGCATGCTCGAACGGCTGATCGCGCTGCTGCGCGCGACGGCGGCCGCCGCGACCGACACCGCGACGCTGTCGCGGCAGGTCGAATGGACGCGCACTTATCTCGAGTTGCTGCAGATGCGCATGGGCAGCAGGTTGCAATGGACGATCGACGTCGATCCGGCATTGCGCGACATCGTGGTGCCACCGGCAATCCTGCAGCCGCTGGTCGAGAACGCCGTCAAGCACGGGCTCGAGCCGCGTCTTGCGGGCGGTGCGATCACGATCTCGGCGTGGCGCGATGGGGGCATCGTCGAGCTCGATGTCGCCGATACCGGCGGCGGCTTCGCGGCGACGCGCAACAGCGCTTCATCGACCGGCATTGGCCTCGCCAACCTGCGCGCGCGACTTGCGACGCTGTATGGCGATCGCGCGACGATGACGATCGCCGACAACATGCCGACCGGCGCGCGCGTGGCGCTGCGCCTGCCGATCGCATGAATACGCAGCGCGTGCCGACAGCGATCGTCGCCGACGACGAGCCGCGCCTGGCGGCGTTTCTCGTGTCGCGCCTCAACGCGCTGTGGCCGGAGCTGGTCATCGCCGGCGTCGCCGCCAATGGGCCGGAAGCGCAGGCGCTGATCGTGCGTGAGGCGCCTGACATCGCGTTTCTCGACATCCGCATGCCGGGGCTGACCGGACTCGACGTCGCGCGTGCTGCGGGTGGCGACGTGCACGTCGTGTTTGTCACGGCGTTCGACCAATACGCGCTCGACGCGTTCGCGCACGCCGCCGTCGACTACCTGCTGAAGCCCGTCGCCGACGACCGGCTGGGCCACACGATCGCGCGACTCAAGGCAGGTCTCGCCGCGCGCCTGCCGGCGCCGTCGCTCGACCACGTGCTGTCGTTGCTGGCGCAGCACATTCCCGGCATGGCCAGCGCCAACGGCGGCAATGAGCGCCTGGCCTGGGTGCGCGCGGCCGTCGGCGCCAACGTGCAGCTCATCAATGTCGCCGACGTCTGCTACTTCCAGGCCAACGACAAGTACACCAGCGTGTTCACCGCGGCGGGTGAGGCGCTGATCCGCACGCCGATTCGCGAGATCGTCGACAAGCTCGACCCGCAGAAATTCTGGCAGGTGCACCGTGGCACGATCGTCAACCTCGAGCACATCGCGTCGACCACGCGCGACCTCACCGGCCGCATCGCGCTGGCGATAAAGTCGCGACCGGAGAGGATCACGGTGTCGCGCGCCTACGCGCATCTTTTCAAGCAGATGTAGACGCCGCGCCATCGCGGATGCGCGACAATGCGCGGATGGCCAACACGCATGACTCGCACGACCACGCGATCCGCGACCAGCCGGCGCATAGCGTTGCGGGACATGACTATACGGCGCACGACCACGCCGGACACGACCATGCGCATGCCGCCGCGCCGTTGCGCGCGCTGGTGATCGCATTCGCGATCACCGCGGGATTCGCAGTGGTCGAGGCCGTCGGCGGCTGGTACGCCGGATCGCTGGCGCTGATGTCCGACGCCGGGCACATGGTCACCGACGCCGCGGCGCTGGGTGTCGCGATGTTCGCGCAAAAGGTCGCGCAGCGTCCGCCGTCGGCGCGCGCCTCGTACGGCTATGCGCGCGCCGAGGTGCTGGCGGCGTTCGTCAATGCGCTGGTGATGCTGCTGATCGTCGGTGCGATCGTGTTCGAGGCCGTGCAGCGGCTCGCGCACCCGTCGCCGGTCGCAGGTGGCCTCATGCTCGTGATCGCCGTGGTCGGGCTCGCGGTGAACGTGATCGCGGCACTGGTGCTTTCGCGCGCGCAAACGTCGCTCAATGCGCGTGCCGCGTTGCTGCACGTCGTGGGCGACCTGCTCGGCTCGGTCGCGGCGATCGTTGCCGGCGCGGTGATCGTCGCCACCGGCTGGCTGCCGATCGACCCGATCCTTTCGGTCGCCATTTCGCTGCTGATCCTGCGTTCGACGTGGCGCCTGCTGCGCCAGAGTGCCGCCGTGCTGATGGAAGGGGTGCCGGCGCATCTCGACTACGCCGAGATCGGCGGCGCGCTGTCACGCCTGCCGGGCGTCACCAACGTCCACGACCTGCACGTGTGGCACATGGGCAGCGAGGACGTCGCGCTGTCGGCGCATGTGGCGATCGACGCGGGAGTCGAATGGCCGCGCACGCTCGGCATGGCGCAGCGGATGCTGCGTGAACGTTTTTCGATCACCCACGTGACGTTGCAACCCGATTGGCCGCTGGTCGCGCCGCCGGGCAGGAAGTACATTCCGGTGGTGACGACCGCGGATAAACCCGGTGATTCGACGGCGGTGGGGGAGGGGTCGGGCCAGCCGTCACCGCGGCCCCCTGCCACTTCGCGGGCGAGGGGGAGCTAGACGAAGCGTCGTACGAAGCCGTTCTTGATCGAAGCGTGCTGCCGAAGCGATCCCTCGCCCATGAAGAAGGCGGGGGACCAGGGCGAGCGGTGGTGCGACGAGCGCCGCGCGCCTACACCCATCCCGCCTTGCGGAATCGCATCCACAAGATGATGTCGATGACCACCATCATTCCCAGCGCGTACGGATAGCCGAACGCCCAGCTCAGCTCGGGGATTTGGTGGAAATTCATCCCGTAGACCCCGGCGATCAGCGTCGGTATCGTGATCAGCGCGCCCCACGCCGCAAGCTTCTTGGTGACTTCGCTTTCGGTGATGCTGATCAGCGTCAATGACACGGAGATCGCCGTCTGCAGCATTTCGCGCATGCTCTCGATCTCCGCGCTCAGCCGCATCAGGTGGTCGAACACGTCGCGGAAATATTCCTGCAGCCCTACGCACGCCAGCGGCACGCGGCCGCCGTAGAGCTTGCTCGCGACCTCGGCGAGCGGCCCCACCGCATGCCGCAGCGTCATCATGTCCTGCTTGAGGCTGTAGAACGACTCGACGCTCTGCCGGCTGGGCGTGCGCTTGAACATCGACACTTCGAGATTCTCGAGCTCGGTTTCGAGCGCGTCCAACACCGGGAAGTAGCGGTCGACGACCGCATCCATCAGCGCGTACAGCACGTAGCCCGAGCCGCGCTTGAGCAGTTCCGGCTCGTGCTCGGTGCGCGTGCGCACTGCGACGAAGCCGTGCTGCGTCTTGTGGCGCACCGACAGCACGTAGTTCTTGCCGACGAACACCGCCATCTGGCCTTCGAGCAACTCCTCGTCAGGAGGGGGGCCGCGCTCGACGGTGCGCATCACGCAGAACAGCGTGTCGCCGTATTCCTCGAGCTTGGGCGCCTGGTTGCCCTTGCGCGCATCCTCGATCGCGAGCTCGTGCAGCCCGAATTCCTCGGCCATCAGCTCGAGCTCCGCCGCGGTCGGGTCGAACAGCGCCACCCAGACGAAGCAGCCCGGACGGCTCACGTAGTCGGAAATGTCCTCGACCTGGATGTCGCCGAGCTTGCGACCGTTTTCGTAGGCAACGCAGTTGACCAGCATGCCGCGCATCATAGCGGCGACCGGCGGGCGAGGGAATCCCGGCGATTGTTGGCCCCGCGCAAGTGCCGATGCGCGAGCACGGTAACATCGCGAATCAACCGCCGGATGCCTGACCGATGATCATCGAGTCGCTGCTCGACACCGACCTCTACAAGTTCACGATGATGCAGGTCGTGTTGCACCACTTTCCGGCGGCGCAGGTCGAATACCGGTTCAAATGCCGCAATCCGCACATCGACCTGACGCCGTTCATCGCCGAGATCGAGGACGAGATCCGCGGCCTTTGCACGCTCGGTTTCACGCGCGAGGAGCTCGAGTACATGCGCCGCTGGCGCTTCTTCAAGAGCGACTTCGTCGACCTGCTGAAGATCTTCCGGCTCGACAAGCGCTTCGTCAGCGTCAGCCGTCGCAGCGACTCGCCGACCGAAATCGACATCACCATCAAGGGGCCGTGGCTGCACACGATCCTGTTCGAGGTGCCGGTGCTGGCGATCGTGTCCGAGGTCTACAACCGCAACGTGCATCCGGCGGCCGACTTCGACGAAGGGCGCCGGCGTCTCAGCACCAAAATGGCGCTGATCCGCGGCGTCGACGACGCGGCGTTCCGCATCGCCGACTATGGAACGCGACGGCGCTTTTCACGCAACTGGCATGACGAGGTGCTGCGCACATTGAAGGCCGAGATCGGTCCGCGGCTCGTCGGCAGCAGCAACGTGATGCTGGCGATGGAACAGGACTTGACGCCGCTCGGCACGATGGCGCACGAATACCTGCAGGCCTGCCAGGCGGCCGGTCCGCGGCTGCGCGACTCGCAGACTTTCGCGTTCAACACCTGGGCGCGCGAGTATCGCGGCGACCTCGGTATCGCGCTATCGGACGTGTGCGGGATGGATGCGTTCCTGCGCGACTTCGACCTTTTCTTCTGCAAGCTGTTCGATGGCGTGCGCCACGATTCGGCCGATCCGTTCGAATGGGGCGAGAAGCTGATCGCGCACTACAAGCGAATGCGCATCGACCCGTTGACCAAGACGATGGTGTTCTCCGATTCGCTCGACGTGCCGCTGGCGATTTCGCTGTTCGAGTATTTCCGCGGCCGCGCGCAGACGGCGTTCGGCATCGGCACCAACCTGACCAATGACATCGGCCACGAGGCGTTGCAGATCGTCATCAAGATGACACGCTGCAACGGCCAGCCGGTGGCGAAGATCAGCGACGAGCCGTCGAAGACGATGGACTACGACCCGTCGTATGTCGCGTACCTGCGCGAGGTATTCCAGGTACCGGAGTCGGTCGCGTCCGATTGAATCGACGCTATCCGGGCGCCGCCAGCGCGCGCTCGTAGGCGGCCCGCGCAGGCTCGTCGAAGCACGCAAAGATGACGGCGGGGCAAATCCTGGCGTGATCCGCGCCTCCCCGGTCGGGCATCGCCGAGCTGCCTGCAAGCGTCGAGCAAACGTGGCCCCGCTGCGCGGTGCATGGCGCCATCGACGCCGCCACCGCCGAGCAGGCGGGTGTTGGCGGCATTGACGATCGCATCGACGTCGAGCTCGGTGATGTCGGCGCGGCGTGCTTCGACGGTGGTCATGGGCCGAGGAACGTGTGTGGTGACAGGCCGAACGCTCGTTTATAGTAGCTGCATGGCCACCCCCGTCTCCACCGCCAAGCCGGCAACGCCGGCCCGCGACCCGATCGCGCCTACCGATCGTCGACTGCGCATCGAGGACATCCTCAAACTGATGGTGGTCGATGGGCTCATGCCCGCCGCCGAAGCCGACAAGCTCGCGCGCGTGCGCACACGCCAATACGAGCATCCGCTGGAACTGATCGCCGCGCAGAAGCTCAAGTCGGCGAAGGCGCCCAATCCGAGCCTGACGCTCGAATGGCTGGTGGAATGGCTCGCTGGCAAGCTGGGCGTTCGTTACTGGCACATCGATCCGCTGAAGATCGACCTCAAGGCCGTCACCGGCACGATGTCCAACGCGTACGCGGAGCGCTATCGGATCCTGCCGGTCGAACTGAAGGGCGCGGTGTTGCGCGTGGCGACCGCCGAGCCGTTCGTGCGCGCGTGGGCAACCGAGCTCGAGCGGATGCTCAAGGTCAGCATCGAGCTCGTGTTCGCCAACCCCGCCGACATTCGCCGCTACCTCGGCGAATTCTTCAATCTTGCACGGTCGATGAAAAAGGCCGAGGCCGCGCAAAAGGGCGACGTGTCGCTGGCGCGCGACTTCGAGCAGCTGGTCGAGCTCGGCAAGCATGGCCACCTCGACGCCAACGACCAGCACGTCGTGCACATCGTCGACTGGCTGTGGCAATACGCGTTCGACCAGCGGGCGTCCGACATCCACCTCGAGCCGCGCCGCGACATGGGGCTCGTGCGCTTCCGCATCGACGGCGTGCTGCACCAGGTGTATTCGATTCCGGTGCCGGTGCTGGTGGCGATGACGTCGCGGATCAAGCTTCTCGCGCGGATGGAGATCGTCGAGCGCCGGCGGCCGCAAGACGGGCGCATCAAGACGGTGTCGCCCACCGGCCAGGAAATCGAGCTGCGCATCGCGACGATGCCGACCGCATTCGGCGAAAAGATCGTGATGCGCATCTTCGCCCCCGACGTGCTGGTGCGCGACCTGACCGACCTCGGCTTCACGCCGGACGATCGCACACGCTGGGAACGCATGACCCGCGAGCCGCACGGCATCATCCTCGTCACCGGCCCTACGGGGTCCGGCAAGACGACGACGCTCTACTCGACGCTGCGCATTCTCGCGACGCCGGAAGTCAACGTTTGCACCATCGAGGATCCCATCGAAATGATCGAGCCGTCGATCAACCAGATGCAGGTGCAACCGGCGATCGGTGTCGACTTCGCCACGGGCGTGCGCACGCTGCTGCGGCAGGATCCCGACATCATCATGGTCGGCGAAATCCGCGATCACGATACCGCCGACATGGCGGTGCAGGCGGCGCTGACAGGGCACCTCGTGCTGTCGACTCTGCATACCAACGACGCGCCGACGGCGGTCACGCGACTGCTCGACCTGGGCGTCC
Organism: Betaproteobacteria bacterium; assembly: GCA_040006455.1. Classification (GTDB taxonomy): domain Bacteria; phylum Pseudomonadota; class Gammaproteobacteria; order Burkholderiales; family Casimicrobiaceae; genus VBCG01. Next base: position 54,946 of record JBDTWY010000007.1, read on the forward strand.
CCGCTTACCTGATCAATTCGACGCTGCTGGGCGTGATGGCGCAGCGGCTGGTGCGCACGCTCTGCCCGCATTGCAAGAAGCCGGCGGATCCGCCTGACGACGAGACCTGGAAGATGATCACGTCGCCGTGGCGCGCGGAAAAACCGGCGCAGGTGATGGGAGCGGTGGGTTGTCTCGAATGCCGGATGACCGGCTACTACGGACGCATGGGCCTCTACGAGATCATGCTGATGACGCCGGCGCTGCGGCAGATGGTGCACGAAGGCACCGACGACTCGCGCATCCGCGAGCAGGCGTACAAGGACGGCATGCGGCCGTTGCGCATCTCCGGCGCGACCAAGATCGCATCCGGGATGACCACTGCCGAAGAAGTGATGAAGGTGGCACCGCTGGCCTGACGCCAGGTCGCGCCGCGCAATGTCGCGCGGCGCTCGTCGATGCAATACGCGCACGCACGCGACGCGACCGGCGTCAGTGCTCCTTGGTGCCGGTACTCTCGCCGGCTCGTTTTGCCGCCGTATGCGCGACGGCGAACGCGCGTGGCTCGTCGCCGCCGTATTCCTTGAAGGCATTGTTGAATGCCTTCAGGAATGCCGCCTTCTGGTGTGCAGAATATTGGTCCGTCTGCGCCTTGGGCAGCTCGGATACGCTGGTATAGGGCATGCGCGCCTCCAAAATCCGTCAGTGTGACTTCGACGCATCGCGCGCAGCCGCATTGCGCTTGGCAACGCGTCGTGGACGCTCAGTCTCATTGTCGACTTGCGACTTCGGCCCGTGCAGTCGCTGCAGCGTGGCGTTGAGTCCCGCGGCCAATGCCGCCTCGCCATTGACCAGCGACGCCCAGGTCAGCTCGATGCCGTTGCGCTTGCCTTTTCGCACCAGCTTCAGCCCGATGGGTGTCAGCGTTACCGTGTAGGGATGCTTTTCAGCGATGATCTCGCGCCGCAATGCGCCATCGAGGATAGTGGTCATCGGTTCATTCTCCTTGCAGGATTGCGCGTGACTCGCGATCTTCACAGGATCGGGAAGACACGGCGGCGTGAAAGCCGGTCGCAGTCGGAACGGCGGATAGGATTGCACCTACGCGACCGGGCGCGTCGCTGGATCTCCGGCGGTGTGCGCTGCCTAGCGAAGCCCCGTGAATACCTGCAGGCCCCGGTAGACGAGGAGCACGCATACGACAATCACGGCGCCCATGGCCACCCAGCAGAACACGCTGACCGCGCGATCAGACAGCCAGTCGCGCGATTCGTGACCGGGCGGAGGCAGGTTGCCCTTGACGCGCAGCGATGGCGTGTCCGGCGCCTGGGAAGGTCGACTTGCTCGCGGCGCCGACGCGCGTTTCAGCATCGGCTCCCTCTCGAGCTTGAGCCAACGGTCCAGCGTGCGGTCGGCAAGTGGATGCTGTGGCACGTCGTCGCGGTCGTCTGTCATTTGCAGATGCGGCTCCTGCCCTCTGACGTAAAGCAGCGCCAGATTAAACGGTTGCAACGCGAATCCGGGCGCCGGAGCGCGAGCTATGCGCCGCGGGACGTGGCATGTCGCCGGATTTGATCGCATGCCCGGCGAGTTGGCAACTGTGTACGGTAGCGTACATTGATCGATGCGCACCCCATCGGTACCGAAGTCATCCGCCCGAGTGGCCCGTCCGCGCGCGACTTCATGGCAATCCCGGTATGGGTCGCGAGGGAATCCGGGGAAAGGCGGTGCTGGATTTCATCATGCAACTGTTTCAGGTTGCGAAAGACGGCCCGCGAAAGCGCGGCTTCCAACCGCGAGGGCGAGCGCAACCACGACCAGGATCGCCGCGACAGCGAAGGTGAACCGCATACCGCTGGCAACGTCTCCGGGACGCGCAGTCGTGATGGCGACCGTCGCCGATCCAAGCGCGAACACAGCGCCCATGAAGGATGCACCGGTGATGAGGCCGAGATTTCGCGACAGGTTGAGCATCCCGGAAATGACGCCCCGTTGGTCCGGGCGGATGCCCGTCATCACGGCCGTATTGTTGGCTGTCTGGAACAGCGCATAGCCGACGGTGATGACCACGATCGGGGCGACGTAGCCGGCGATGCCGAGCGTGGTAGCCGTCATGGACAGAATGCCGCAGCCGGCCGCGATGCCGACGAGTCCGACGATGGTCATGCGTTGTGTGCCAAAACGGTCCGCGATACGGCCGGCTGGCACACCGGTCAGCGCGACGACAAGCGGACCGACCGACAACACGAGCCCTACGTGAGCCGCGTCGAGCCCGAGCGCACGCGAAAGATAGAACGGCCCCACCACCAGAATCGCCATCATCACCGTCGAGACGAGTGCGCTCGTGGCGAGGCTCGCGCTGAGCGCCGGATCGCGGAACATCGCCAACTGGATCAAAGGTGATGCAACTCTCGCCTCGGTGAGCACGAAGAGGCCGACGCCGGCTACAGCTGCCAGCATCAGGACCATATTGACCGGACCAAAAGTGCCGCGCCCGATCGTCATGGCGAGTGCATAGACCGCGAGCGTTAGCGCAAGCAGAAGCGTGCCCACGTTGTCGAAGCCGGCTCCACCGGTCTTCGGCCCCCGACGATCAATCGGCAAGTAGCGATGTGCGAGAAGTAAAGTCAGGATTCCCAAAGGTACGTTGACGAGGAAGATTGCCCGCCAACCGAGCCCGGAGATCAGGACACCGCCGAGCGATGGACCCAGGGCGGTTCCGATCGCGGACATCGTGCCGAGCAATCCCATGGCGCTACCGGTCCTTGCCTTCGGAACCGTCTCAGCGACAAAGGCCATGGTGAGCGCCATCATGACGGCCGCGCCGAGGCCCTGCGCCGCGCGGGCGGCAATCAGCAGCCGGAGCGTCGGCGCAATGCCGCATGCGATCGAGGACGCCGTGAACAGGACGATTCCGGCCAGTAGCAGGCGCCGGCGTCCGGTGACGTCACCAAGTCGCCCGACGCTGACGATGAGCGTCGTGATGGCGAGGAGATAGGCGAGGACGATCCACTGGACTTCCTGGAACGAGGCGTCGAATGCCTGCGCGAACGTCGGCAAGCCGACATTGGCGATGCTGGTGCCGAGCGAGGACAGCAACATGGGTAGGGAAAGGCTGGCCAGCACCCACCGAACCGAAGGTGTCGGTTCCGCACGCCCGGCGACCATCTCGTCTTGTCCTGCAATGAATGGCTTCAACGTGAACCTTTTTTTCTGAAGCGTCCCCAAATAGGGAGCATTCCGAAAAGATAGGCGTTTCCCTGGCATGGCGGAAGACGCGCAAGTTGCACTAAATTCGTGCGTTTGACGCCATATCAGAGTGTCTGTGCTAGGGTCGATCGATGTCGAGACCCGATCTCAACCTGCTGGTCACCCTGGATGTGCTGCTCGCGGAAGGCAGCGTTGCGCGCGCAGCCCGACGGTTGCGGCTCAGCCCATCGGCCATGAGCCGGTCGTTGGCGAGATTGCGTGAGACGACGGGCGATCCGCTGCTGGTCAGGGCAGGACGTGGCCTCGTCCCTACGCCCCGAGCGCTCGAGCTCCGCGAACGGGTCAGTCAGCTGGTGCAGGACGCCGAAGCGGTGCTGCGCCCCGCCGAGATGCTCAACCTCGAGCAACTCGTCAGGACGTTCACGATGCGGACCAGCGACGGCTTCGTTGAGAACTTCGGACCGGACCTCATTGCTCGCGTCAGTGAGGAGGCTCCCGGAGTGCGGCTGCGCTTCGTGCTGAAGCCGGACAAGGAGAGCAAACCGCTTCGCGACGGGACCGTCGATCTGGAAACAGGGGTCGTGGGGCCGACCACGGGTCCGGAAGTGCGCGCGCAATGGTTGTTCCGCGACTCGTTTATCGGCGTCGTGCGAATGGGGCACCCGCTGAGCCAGGGCGAGGTCACGGCCTCCCGCTATGCGTCCGGGAGACACATCCTGGTTTCGCGGCGAGGGGCCGACAATGGACCGATCGACGAAGCCTTGAAGTCGTTCGGTCTGGAACGGAATATCGTGACGATCGTTGGCGGCTTTTCGACTGCGCTGGCACTGGCCCGGGCGTCCGATCTGATCGCCAGCGTTCCCGAACGACATACCGGGAGCCTGCGTGCCGGAATGCACAGCTTCCCGCTTCCGGTCTCCGTGCCGGCGATTACGGTTTCATTGCTCTGGCATCCGCGATTGCACGCCGATCCGGCGCACCGCTGGCTGCGCGAGTGCGTGCGGGATATCTGCGCGGAACACTGTGGTGAATTTGCTATCCGCGAACAAGCTGCCGAAAGATGAAGCGAATTCGGGAGCGTGAAGAGGGACGACAGGCAGGAGTCGGACTGTGCTGCAAACTGCGGAACCCTGAACTGGCGGAGGCGGTGAGATTCGAACTCACGGAAGGGTTACCCCTTCGCGGGTTTTCAAGACCCGTGCCTTAAACCGCTCGGCCACGCCTCCGGAGCACGGCAGCAACCGCCTGCGCGCCTTGTGCAAGCCCCTTGCGTGCTGCCATGAGCGCCCCGATATCGTAGCATGCACAGTGCGCCGCTCCGGGCGCGTGATTGGGAACCCGGCGCGGGTTTTGGTACTCTGAGGGTTCGCGGGCATCCGTATCCAATTCCGTCCGCTTGTGGAGGATTCATGCAAACGAAATTCGAACCGGTGATGAGTTCCTCGGCATCGCTGCCGCGCAGTCCTGCCGCGCTGCCGTCGAGCGTCGACGATCGCCATCGCGTGATGCGCAACACCTATGCGCTGCTCGCGCTGTCGCTGCTGCCGACCATCGCCGGCGCGTGGGTTGGCATGCAGCTCAACTTCTTCTCGGCCTTTGTCGCACACCCGATCGCGACGCCGTTGCTGATGTTCGCCGCGATGATGGGGTCGATGTTCGTCGTGACGCGACTTCGCAACAGCAGCTGGGGGGTCGCCGCGCTGTTTGTGTTCACTTTCATTGCCGGGGTATTTCTTACGCCGATACTGACCGTTGCGGCGGGATTGCGTAATGGCGGGACACTGGTCGGAGTCGCCGCCGGGATGACGGCGACGATTTTCTTCGGCATGGCCGCGCTGGCGACGATCAGCAAGAAGGATTTTTCCTTCCTCGGCAACTTCCTGTGGGTGGGATTGCTGCTGCTGCTGGTCGCGATGTTCGCCAACCTGTTCTTCCAGGTACCGGCCGCGAGCCTTGCGCTGTCCGGAATCGCGGTGCTGCTGTTCTCGGGCTACGTACTGTATGACCTGAGCAACATCGTCACCGGAGGCGAGACGAATTACGTGATGGCGACGCTGAAAATCTTCCTCGACCTGTACAATATATTCGTCAGCTTACTGAACCTGCTTATGGCATTTTCAGGGCAGCGTGACTGATTTGGCACCAACAGCATTCACGGGGCGAGCCAACTTGCCCCGTTTTTTTTGTTAGGGGTCGGAGTCGATTGTTGTTCTTTCAATTCTGAAAAGTGGCGTCGACTTCAATCGACTCCGACCCCGATACAAACAGCGCGATCGACTCCACATGTGCCGTCTGCGGGAACATGTTGACCACGCCGGCGGCGCGCAGCTTATAGCCGCGCTCGTGCACCAGCACTGACGCGTCGCGCGCCAAGGTCGCGGGGTTGCACGACACATAGACGATTCGCGACGGGCTTCCGGCATCATCGGCCGCAGGCAGCGACTTGACCAGCTCGATCGCGCCCTCGCGCGGCGGATCGATCAGCGCCTTGGCGAGCGGCAGCAGTTCCGCGATGGATTGCGGGGTCGCGGCGAATAGATTGGCCACCTCGAAACGCGTCGACGCCGCGAGTCCGTTGAACGCGGCATTTTCGCGAGCGCGCGTCACCATGGCGGCGCTGCCCTCGACGCCGATCGCTTCCGCACCGCTGCGCGCGATGGGCAGCGTGAAGTTGCCCAGTCCGCAAAAGAAGTCGGCGATGCGCTCGCCAGCAGCGGGCCGCAGCAGCGCCATCGCGCGCCGCACCAGGATCCGGTTGATGAACGGATTCACCTGCGTAAACTCGATTGGACCGAACGGCATCGTGATGCCGAACTCCGGAATCGTATAGGTCAGCGACGAATCGTGCGGATGGAAGGGCACCACGGTCTGCGGTCCGCCGGTCTGCAACCAGATCTCCACGCCTTGCGCCTCGGCGAATGCGCGGAGCATCGCGTCATCCTCCGGCGCAAGGGCCGCGAGGATTCGCAACACCAGCACGTAGACGGGTGCGCCATCGCGTTCGCCGACCGCCACTTCGATCTGCGGCAGCCGGTCGCGCAGCGTGAGGGCTCCGATCATCTCGCGCAGCGGCACGAGCAAGTCCGACACTCGCAACGGCACGACGTGGCATTCGCGCATGTCGGCGACGAAACTCGACTTGCGCTCGTGGAACCCGACCAGCACGCCGCCCTTCTTGACGACGTTGCGCACCGAAAGTCGCGCCCGCCAGCGATAGCGCCATTCGGGCCCACGAACCGGCGCCAGCAGCGTCTCCGCCTCGACGCGGCCGATGCGCGCAAGCGCCTCCTCGAGCACGCGCTGCTTGGCGGCCACCTGCAACGCGGCATCGGCGTGCTGCAGCGTGCAGCCACCGCAAACGCCGAAGTGCGGGCAGCGCGGGACGATGCGTGACGCATTGGGGCGGGCGATGGTGAGCGCGCGCGCGAGCTCGTAGGTCGGCCTGCGCTTGATGATCTCGATCGTTACCGTTTCGCCGGGAAGCGCGCCTTCGACGAAAACCGCCTTGCCGTCGACGCGTGCGACGCCGCGTCCCTCCTGGTCCAGCGATTCGATGATGACCGGCGCGTTCATGAGCGATGCAATCGACAAAAAAGCCGCGCATTCTACCGCGCCGGCCGGGGTAAAATGCGCCGGTGAAAGTTCTCGCGCTCGATTCCTCCACCGACTGGCTGTCGGTCGCCGCAGGCGACGGGCACGCGTTGTGGTCGCATGAAGAGCCGGCGAGCAACGCGCATTCCGAACGCGTGATGCCGCTGGTGCGCGAAGTGCTCGCCGATGCGGGCTGGCGCTTGCGCGACCTCGATGCCATTGCTTTCGGTGCCGGACCCGGCGCATTTACCGGCGTGCGCATGGCCTGCGGTATCGCACAGGGCCTGGCGCTGGGAACCGGATTGCCGGTGGTGCCGGTCGGCACGCTCGAAGCGCTTGCCGAGGACGCGTGGCGCATCCACGGCAGCGATCGCGTGCTGGCGGTGCTCGACGCCCGCATGCGCGAGGTGTATGTCGGCGCGTACCGCCGCGACGCCGACGGCTGGCATTGCGAACGGGCGCCGGCGGTATTGAAGCCGGATGACGTTGTCGTTCCCGAGGGCGCGTGGACGGGTGCAGGCGACGGCTTCGCGCGATATCCGGCGCTGGCCGGACGACTTGCGCTCGTGCACGTGCATGCCGATGTGCGTCCCACCGCGCGCGCCGTCGCCACGCTCGCGATGGCGCGCGCCGTCGCGGGTGCTGCGGTGCCCGCGCGCGACGCGCTGCCGGTCTATGTGCGTCATCGCGTCGCGCTGACGAGCGCCGAGCGCGACGCCGGGCTGCGTCTCTAAGCGCCATGGCGTCGCTGCCGCGTTACGAGACTCCGCTCGCCAACATCGTCTGGCGTCCGCTCACCAATGACGATCTCGGCTACGTGTCGGTGCTCGAAGGCGAAATTCATGCGGCGCCCTGGACGCTCGGCAATTTTCACGATGCGTTGCTCGCCGGTTACCAGACGCTGGTGGGCGAGCGTGAACACCGGATCGTTGCATTCGGCGTGCTGGTGCTCGCGCCGGGGGAAGCGCAGATCCTCAATCTTTCCGTCGTCCCGGACAATCGTCGCACCGGCCTCGGACGCGCGATGCTGAAGCGCTTCCTGTCGGCGGCACGCGAGCGCGGCGCCGAGCAGTGCTTCCTCGAAGTGCGCGCATCGAACGCGCCGGCGATTGCGCTGTATCGCAGCGAAGGCTTCGTCACCGTCGGCCGCCGCGACGGCTACTACCCGCTGACCGCCACCACCGTACGCGAGGACGCGCTGGTGATGCGCCGCGGGCTTTCTTCCGCCAACGACGCGTGACGATGGCGACGCGTCACGAGGTCCTGCGGGAACTGGGACTCGCACCGCTGTGGGTGCGCAAGACAACCCCAGGCGACGTACGGGCAAGTGCTACTGCGGCAAGTGCCGTCGCGAAGTCCACCGCAACGGTCGCGGAAGACAGGGACGCGGCCGCGCGCCTCACGCACATCGCCGGCTTGTCGCTCGCTGAGCTACATGCCGACGTCGTCACCTGCACCGCGTGCAGGCTGTGCCGTACGCGCAAGCTCGCAGTGCCCGGTGTCGGCGATCCGCTCGCCGACTGGCTGTTCATCGGCGAGGCGCCCGGCGCCGAGGAAGACGCGCGTGGCGAACCGTTCGTGGGCCAGGCGGGACGGCTGCTCGACAACATGCTGGCGGCGCTAGGGCTGTCGCGCGAGCGCCAGGTCTACATCGCCAACGTGCTGAAATGCCGCCCGCCGAACAACCGCGCGCCCGAGCCGGCCGAGACGCAGGCCTGCCAGCCTTACCTGCTGCGGCAGATCGAGCTCATCGCGCCGCGCATCATCATCGCGCTCGGCAAGAGCGCCGCCACGCTGCTGCTCGGCGACGAGTCGTCGATCGCGAGCCTGCGCGGGCGCGTGCACCGTTTTCGCGACGTGCCGCTGGTCGTGACCTATCATCCGGCGTACCTGCTGCGCAGCCTGCCCGAAAAGGCAAAGGCGTGGGAGGATTTGCTGCTCGCCAAACGCACGGTGGCCGGCCAATGATTGGTTGCCTGCCACTTGCGCTGGGTCGGTGCCGCCCGCATAGTTCGCAACGCGGGAGAACGTGTTCCCGTCCGCTCAATCGCACGGAGGAGTCATGTTGAAAAAGCTTGCCGGGTTCATTGCCTTGCTGTCGCTGCTGGCGTTGTCCGGATGCGGCTACAACCAGCTTCAGCAACAGGACGAGCAGATCAAGGCGGCCTGGTCGGAGGTGCTCAACCAGTACCAGCGGCGTGCCGATCTCGTTCCCAATCTCGTCAACACCGTCAAGGGTTATGCGGCGCAGGAAGAGCGCGTGCTGACCGAGGTGACCAACGCGCGTGCGAGCGTCGGCGCGATCAAGGCCACGCCCGAGTTGATCAACGATCCCGAAGCGTTCCAGAAATTCATTGCCGCGCAAAACCAGTTGCAGGGCGCGCTGTCGCGGCTGCTGGTGGTCTCGGAAAACTATCCGAACCTCAAGTCCGACCAGGTATTCCGCGACCTGCAGGCGCAACTCGAGGGAACCGAAAACCGCATCACCGTCGCGCGCAAGCGCTACATCGACTCGGTGCAGGCCTTCAATTCCACCGTGCGCTCGTTCCCGACCAACCTGACGGCGATGATCTTCAAGATGAACGTGAAGCCCAACTTCGCCGTGGCCGACGAAGCGGCGGTCAGCCGCCCGCCGACGGTCGAATTCAACACGTCGACGGGCACGCAGCCGCCGAAGGCGCCGGTGGTGCCGCCGCCGCCGTCGCCCGCACCGCAGAAATAGCCCGGGACGTGGCAACGTCGACTGTTCCGCCGCGCACTCGCCGCGCGGCGGAGCGGACGCTCTTCCGGATGCGGCACCCGACCCGATGACCAGCCTTTTGCTGCGTTGGGTCACGATCGCCCTGCTGGCGGGTGCGATGGCGCCGGCATCGGCCGCGTGGGAGCCCACGAGCAGCGGCCTTGCGCCGATTCCGGCGTTGACCGCGCGCGTGACCGATGTCACCAACACGTTGTCCGAGGCCGAGCGCCAGGAGATCGAAGGCCGATTGAACGCATTCGAGCAGAAGACCGGCGGCCAGTTCGTCGTGCTGATGGTGCCGTCGACGGCGCCGGAGCCGATCGAGTCGTATTCGATCCGCGTCGCCGAAGCATGGAAGATCGGACGCAAGGGACAGGACAACGGCATCGTGTTCCTCATTGCCAAGAACGACCGCAAGATGCGCCTCGAGATCGGCTATGGTTATGAGGGCGTCGTCCCGGATGCGACCGCGCGCGGCGTGATCGGCGACACCGTCGCGCCGTTATTCGCGAAGTCGCAGTTCGCCGCCGGCATCGACGCCGGCATCGATCGCGTCACGCAGATCATCGCCGGCAGCGGCGAAGCCACGCCACAGCCCCCAATCAAGCCCGGTGCGCGCAAGATCGGCGCGAACCACTTCGATCCCGGCACGCTGTTCATCCTGCTCTTCATCGTCATTCCGATCGTCGGCGGCATCCTCAAGCGGATCTTCGGCAAGCTCGCGGGCTCGACGATCGGTGGCGGCATCGTCGGCGCGGTCGCGTGGTTTCTCATAGGCTCGGTGCTGGTCGCCGGCATCGCGGGCTTCGTGTCGCTGCTGGTGATGCTGTTCTTCGGCAGCGGCGGAGGCGGCGGACTGGCGCGCAGCGGCCGCGGCGGCGTGTTCCTGCCGGGCGGCTTCGGCGGTGGTGGCGGTGGATTCGGAGGCGGTGGCGGTTTCGGTGGCGGTGGCGGGTCGTTCGGTGGCGGCGGCGCATCGGGAGGCTGGTGATGGCACGCGGCGCGCGACTGTGGCGGCACGTCGTCACCGATCATCACACGGTACGGCGCACGTTTCCCGCGGATGCGTTGACGCGCATCGAGCGCGCGATCACCGAAAGTGAAACCACGCATGGCGGGCAGATCGTGTTTGCCGTCGAGGCGGCATTGCCCCTTGCGCGCGTGCACCAGCAAGTGACGCCGCGCCAGCGCGCGTTCGAACTCTTCGGCTTGCTGCGCGTGTGGGACACCGAGCACAACAATGGCGTGCTGATCTACCTGCTGCTCGCCGACCAGGACGTCGAGATCGTCGCCGACCGCGGCATCGCCAACGAGCGGGGCGACGCGCCGTGGCAGGCGATCTGCACCGAAATCGAACGTGCGTGCGCCGCCGGGCGTTACGTGGACGGCGTGATAGAGGGCGTGCGGGCGAGCGCGGCGGTCATCGCCGGTCGCTTCGCCTACGACGCGTCGGCCGCGCGCAACGAGCTTGCCGACAAGCCCGTGGTCCTCTAAGACCCAAATTCCGGGGACCTCAACCGTGGCGGTTGGCGGAGCGCTCGATCGCGATCAGGTGCGTAAGGTCTGCGTGCGTGCGGTTGTGGCGGTGGCGCCAGATGACCAGCAGCATGCACGCGGTCACCAGCGTGCCGAACAGCACGATCGCGATGTTGACCGGCAGGCCCCGGTGCGCCATCAAGCCGTAGAGGCCCACCATCACGAATATGCCGATGTTCTCGTTGAAGTTCTGCACGGCGATCGAGTGGCCGGCGCCCATCAGCACGTGGCCGCGATGCTGCAGCAGCGCGTTCATCGGCACGACGAAGAAACCGCCGATCGCGCCGATGACGATCATGAACACCGCGGCGAGCTGCACGCTCCTGACGCCGATCACCAGTATCACGACGATGCCCATCGCCACGCCGAGCGGCAGCACGCGCATCGCGCCGCGCAGCGTGATGAGGCGTGCAGCGGCGATCGCGCCGATCGCGATGCCCACGGCGACGACGCCCTGCAGGTACGAAGCCTGCGATAGCGAGTAGCCGAACGCGGCACGCGTCCAGTCGATGACGATGTACTGCAACGTCGCGCCCGCACCCCAGAACACCGTCGTCGTCGCCAGCGAGATTTGCCCCAGCCGGTCGCGCCACAGCAGCGACACGCAGTGGCCGAATTCGCGGATCAGGAAGAACGGGTTCTTGCTCGGCACGCGATGATCGACGCCGGTGTCGGGGATGAACCAGTTGATGAACGCCGCGAGCCCGTAGAAGAACAGGATCACCGACACCGCCGCGGCAGGTGGCGTATTGATGCCGGTGTCGATGTACGGCAGGTCGAAGCCGAGCAGCGCGGTCGACACTCGCGGGCTCACCAGCGCGCCGCCCAGCAGCGCGCCGAGGATGATCGAGCCGACGGTGGCGCCTTCGATCCAGCCATTGGCGACCACCAGCTGATCGGGTGGCAGCAACTCGGTGAGGATGCCGTACTTGGCCGGCGAATACGCGGCGGCGCCGGCGCCGACGACCGCCATCGCATACAGCGGATGCACGCCGAACAGGATCATCACGCAGCCACCGAACTTGAGCGCATTGGTCAGCAGCATCGCGCGGCCCTTGGGCATCGAATCGGCGAACGCGCCGACGAGCGGAGCCAGCAGCACATAGGGCGCGGCGAGACACTGCTTCAGCGCGGGTTCCATCCATGCGGGCTCGACCAGCACGCGCAACAGCGCAATGGCGGCGACCAGCAATGCATTGTCGGCGAGCGAGCTGAAGAACTGCGCCGCCATGATCGTGTAGAAGCCTCTTTTCATGGCGGCAGAATCGGAACGGCGCGATTGCGAATGCGGATGCGTGTGCGGTGGCAGTAGTGGAGAAGGGACAAGGGAATGACTTTGGGTATAATCGAATGCAATCGCTGCCAGCCCGCGGTTTTATACCATGTTTTCATGGGTATCCTGCTCCAAAAAAGGGCAGCCTTGCACCGATCGCGAACGTCGCAGGTTTGCGATTGCGGTCTTGTATGCCACGACTCGCGTGACCGATGGCCCGCCCGCTCTTCGCCCAGATCAACCTCGCAGCGCTTCGCGCCAACCTTGCACTCGTGCGCAACAAGGCGCCGAAAACGCAGGTGCTCGCCGTCGTCAAGGCGAACGCGTACGGGCACGGCCTGATGCGCGTGCTTCCCGCGCTCGAGGACGCCGACGGCCTGGCGCTTCTCGAGCTCGACAGCGCGATCGCGTTGCGCGAGCACCGGTACACGCGACGCATCCTGCTCCTCGAGGGCTTTTTCGAGGAACGCGAGCTCGCCGAAATCGCAGCGCACCGCCTCGGCACCGTCGTGCACGACGCCGAACAACTCAACATGCTGGAAAAGGCCGTGCTGCCGCGGCCGCTCGAAGTGTTCATCAAGGTCAACAGCGGCATGAACCGGCTGGGCTTTGCGCCGGCAGACGTGCGCGGCGTGTGCGAGCGACTCGCGCACGCGCCATCGGTGGCGGCGCTGAGGCTGATGACGCATCTTGCGCGCGCCGAGGACGAAGACGGCGTCCGCAACGCGCTCACCGTATTCGACGATTGCTGCCGCGGACTGCCGTATCCGCGCTCGATCGCCAATTCCGCCGGCGTCATCCGCCATGAGGAAATCGGCGGTGACATCGTGCGGCCGGGCATCATGTTGTACGGCGCCTCGCCGTTTCCGTTCGACACCGCGGAGATGCTCGGGTTGCAGCCGGTGATGACGCTGCGCTCGGAAATCATCGGCGTGCAGGAACTGCGCGCGCAGGACATGGTCGGTTATGGTGGAACGTACACCGCGTCACGCCCGCATCGGATCGGCGTCGTCGCCGGCGGCTATGCCGACGGCTATCCCCGACATGCACCCAACGGCACGCCCGTCCTCGTCTGCGGCAAGCGCGTGCGAATGGCTGGACGCGTGTCGATGGACATGGTCACCGTCGACTTGTCCGAAGTCCCCGAGGCGCGCGTCGGCAGTCCCGTGGTGCTGTGGGGCGAGGGCCTGCCGATCGACGACGTCGCCGCGGCGGCGTCCACCGTCGGCTATCAACTGATGTGCAACGTCGCGCCGCGTGTGCGCTGCGTCGCCAGCACCGTCGGCCGCGTCGACCTCGAACTGTAGGCATCCGTCATGTACATCGTCGTCACCGGCGCCGCGGGCTTCATCGGCGCCAACCTCGTCAAGGCGCTCAACGCGCGCGGCGAACGCCAGATCCTCGCCGTCGACAACCTCGCCAATGTCGACAAGGTCGCGAATCTCGCCGACTGCGACATCGCCGATTATTTCGACAAGACGGAATTCCTCGCGCGGCTGCAGGAGGGCGACTTCGACGACGACATCGAGAGCGTGCTGCACGAAGGCGCCTGCTCGGACACGCTGCAAACCGACGGCCGCTACATGATGCAGAACAACTACCGGTATTCGGTGACGCTTGTCGATCATTGCCAGGAGAACGACATTCCGTTCCTGTACGCGTCGAGCGCATCCGTATACGGCGCCGGCACGACGTTTCGCGAAGGCCGCGAATACGAGGCACCGCTCAACGTCTACGGATACTCGAAGTTCCTGTTCGACCAGTACGTTCGCGGGCTGATGCCCGAGCGCACGTCGCAGATCGCCGGGTTCCGCTACTTCAACGTCTACGGCCCGCGCGAAGCCCACAAGCGCGGGCGCGGCGCGTCGGTGGCGTTCAATGCATACGAGCAGTACCGGCGCGACGGGCGCGTGCGCCTGTTCGCGGGGTCGGGTGGCTACGCGGCGGGCGAGCAGCGGCGCGATTTCATTGCGGTCGACGACGTCGTCGCGGTCAACCTGGCGTTCGTCGACCATCCGCAGCGCAGCGGTATCTTCAACGTCGGCACCGGTAGCGCGTCGACGTTCAACAACGTGGCGATGACGACGATCAACACCTGTCGCGCGGCTGCGGGCAAGCCCGCTCAGGCGCTCGACGAGATGCTGCGCGATGGCTCGATCGAATACCTGCCGATGCCGCCGGCGCTCGAGGGTCGCTACCAGAGCTTCACCGAAGCCGACGTCTCGCGGTTGCGCGCCGCCGGATACACGGCACCGATGCTGCGTGTCGACGACGGCGTGCGGCGCTATGTCGAATGGCTGATATCGAAGGACGCGTCCGCCGCGTAGCGTGAACCGGGTCCGCACGCACACGCGCGCGGCACCTCACCATCACGTCAAACGGAGGACACGATGCACAAGTTGCTGCCGGCGCTCGCGCTGGCGTTGTTGATGCAATCGGCATGGGCGGCGGTCAACCTCAACACCGCCACCAAGGACGAACTGATCGCGCTGCAGGGAATCGGCCCGGCCAAGGCGCAGGCGATCATCGACTACCGCACCCAGCACGGCGGATTCAAGCAGCTCGAGGAGTTGAAGGACGTCAAAGGTATCGGCGCCAAGCGCTTCGAAAAGCTCAAGGCCGAGCTCGTCGTCACGCCACCAGCGGCGCATCCGGCGGCGGCCGCCAAGTCCGCACGCGCAGACGCCCATCCGTCACGGATGGCGAGCGGGGAGGCCAAGCCGGGCAAATGAGCACGCGATCTTCCTCCGAACGCAAAATAGGCGAGCGATCGACGCTTCGGGGTCAACCCCTTGTGTCATCCCCCCGTTAAGGGGCGCGTGCCGGCGACTTTCGCGGCACTGGGGCGGCATTCCGCCTATGCAAGGTTCGGAGGGGATTTCAATGAAACGCATCGTTTTCGCGCTGATCGCGATGATCTGGTCGTGCATCGCGCTGGCTGCAGTCAACATCAACACCGCGACGAGGGAAGAGCTCGAAGCGCTGCCCGACATCGGTCCGGTCAAGGCGCAGGCGATCATCGACTATCGCAAGGCCAACGGCCCGTTCAAGTCGACCGAAGACCTGATGAAGGTCGACGGCATCAAGGAAGGCATCTACGGCAAGGTTCGCGGCGACGTCGCCGTGAGCGGCGCGACCACGCCGGTCAAGGCCGCACCCGCGACCGCCGCGAAGGCAATGCCGGCGCCTGCGCCTTCGATGGGCAAGAGCGTGCCTGCCGAGGCGCCGTCGATGACCAAGAGCACCCCCGCAGCCGCGCCGTCGATGGCGAAGAGCGCGCCGGCAGCCGCCGCGGGCGCTGCAGCCGCACCGGCGATGGCCGGCGAATCCAGGGCCGAAAAGGCCAAGGCCGCCAAGGAAGCGCGCGCCAAGGCCAAGGAAGACAAGGCCGCGATGGCCAAGGCTGACAAGGAAGCCAAGGCGACCCAGAGTGCCGCAGCGAAGGCGGACAAGCCGGCTGCCGCCAGTGTCGCCATGAGCAAGGACGACAAGGCAGCGAAGGTTAAGGCCGACAAGGAAGCCAAGGCCAAGGAAAAGGCCGACAAGGTCGCGATGGCGAAGGCCGCGAAGGAAGACAAGGCTGCGAAGGCAACGGCCGACAAGGAAGCCAAAGCCAAGGCCAAGGCGGATAAGGCAGCCGCCGACAAGGCCGCCAAGGACGCCAAGCCCACGAAGTGATGCAGGTGTTCGACGCATCGAGCAAGCCCCGGCGCAGTCAGCCGGGGCTTTGTTTTGGGCGCCTGCAGAGCGCTCACGTAAAATGGCGGCCTGTACCGCGCCGCGGACGCCAATTCTCGGCAGCGCGCCACTCGTATCCCGATGACCCCCCGTCCCAACTATCCGACCCTTGCCGACACCGTCGGCAATACGCCAATGGTGCGTCTGCAACGGCTCGCCGCGGGCCGCGACAACGTGATCCTCGCCAAGCTCGAGGGCAACAACCCTGCCGGCTCGGTCAAGGACCGGCCGGCGCTGTCGATGATCGGCGAGGCGGAAAAGCGAGGCGAGATCAAGCCGGGCGATACGCTGGTCGAAGCGACCTCGGGCAACACCGGCATCGCGCTGGCGATGGCGGCCGCGATCAAGGGCTACCGGATGGTGCTGGTGATGCCGGACAACCAGACGCGCGAGCGGCGCCAGGCGATGACGGCGTACGGCGCCGAGGTGGTGCTCGTCACCAAGAAGCAGGGCATGGAGGGCGCACGCGATCTCGCCGAAAAAATGCGCGGCGACGGCCGCGGCACGATCCTCGACCAATTCGCCAATCCCGACAATCCGCTCGCGCACTACCGCGGCACGGGACCGGAGATCTGGCGCGACACCGCCGGGCAAATCACGCATTTCGTTTCGGCAATGGGAACCACCGGCACGATCATGGGAACGTCGCGTTTCCTCAAGGAACGCAGTCCGGCGATCACGATCATCGGCGCACAGCCGGCCGACGGCGCCACCATCCCCGGCATCCGCAAATGGCCCGACGCCTACCTGCCGCGCATCTACGATCGCGCGCGCATCGATCGCATCGAGCCGGTGACGCAATCGGAAGCCGAGTCGACGGCGCGCCGCCTGGCACGCGAAGAGGGGATCTTCGGCGGCATTTCGTCGGGCGGCGCCTGCGCGATCGCGCTGCGCATCGCCGCCGAGGCCAGCGCCGCGACGATCGTGTTCATCGTCTGCGATCGCGGTGATCGCTACGCATCGTCAGGAGTGTACGAATGACGCCGATTCTCGTGTTCGACATCGAGACCGTTCCCGACGTCGAGGGCATTCGCCGTCTCAACGACATCGACGCGTCGCTGCCGGACGCGGAAGTGCACGCGTGGTTCACGCAGCAGCGCCGCGCCGCCAGCGGCAGCGACTTCGCGCCCATCCATCTGCAGAAGGTGGTGGCGATCGCCTGCGTACTGCGTCGCAACGACGACCTGCGCGTGTGGTCGGTGGGCGAGGCGACGGAAACCGAGGCGGACCTGATCCGCCGCTTCTACGAAGGCGTCGAGAAGTTCACGCCGCAGCTCGTGTCGTGGAACGGCGGCGGCTTCGACCTGCCGGTGCTGCACCATCGCGCGCTGATCCATGGCGTCGCTGCGCCGCGCTATTGGGACTGGGGCGACGAGGATCGCGATTTCAAGTTCAACAACTACCTGTCGCGCTATCACACCCGGCATCTCGACCTGATGGACGTGCTCGCGGGATTCCAGCCGCGTGCGTCCGCCGGCCTCGACGCGATGGCGAGGTTGTGCGGCTTCGCCGGCAAGATCGGCATCGGCGGCGCCGAAGTCGCGAACGCGGTTGCGGCGGGACGCATCGACGAGGTCCGCAGCTACTGCGAATGCGACGTGATGAACACGTACCTGCTGTTCCAGCGCTTCCGGCTGATGCGCGGCGTGCTCACCGCCGGCGAATACGCAACGGAAATCTCGCTGGCGCGCGAACGCCTCGCGGCGATCGACGCGCCGCACTGGCGCGAGTTCCTTGCCGCCTGGGGGTAGGCGCACGCGGCGCCTGGCGTTCTCAGGTGACGAGAAACGGCAGCGGCGCGAAGCGCCCGCCCAGCACCGCGCGCGAATCGACGGTCCACCAGCGCTCGAGGATCGTCGCGTAGACGCTGCGAAAGTCGATGGCATGCGCGACGTTGGCGTTCGGCGACAGGTTCGCCAGCGACGCGGTCTCGCCATACATGCCGCCTTGTACACGGCCGCCCATCGCAAAATGCACGTTGGCGGTACCGTGATCCGTACCCGCCGACTGGTTTTCCTGTGGCCTGCGTCCGAACTCCGCATAGGTCAGCGCCAGCGTCGAGTTCCATCGGTCGATTTCGCCCAGCGCCGCGCGCAACGCGGCGACGCCTTCGGCGAGCTCCCGCAACAGGCGCGCCTGCGTCGGCGCCTGCGCGGCATGCGTGTCGAAGCCGCCCAGCGTGACGCGCACCGCGGCAACGCTCGCGCGGCTCGCGACGACGCGGCACGCCGTTCGGATTGCATTGCCGAAGGCCGTCGCCGGGAACAGCGTCGTGAACGCGTGCTCGCTGTCGAGCCGCGACGCCGCCTGCACGATGTCGGCTTCGGTCTTCAGCACGTGCTGCAGCGCCTTGTTGCCGCGACTGGCTGCCGCGTGCACGAGCTTCGCGCGCTGCATGAACCGCGCGGGATCGGCGAGCGCGAGCGCACGCGTACCTCCGCCCGCCAGAGGTCCCATGTCGTTCGAGCCGACGATGACGCCGTCGGCGGCGAACGTCGCCGGCGTCGGCGTCGCCGCGAAGGTGCGCGTGAGCCAGCCTTGCTGAAGGTATTCCTGGCTCTTCGACGCGGTGTCCCAGATCTCGATCGAGCGGAAGTGCGACAGGTTGGGGTCGGAGTAACCCACACCCTGCAGCACCGCGAGCTCATTGTTTTTCCACAACGCGTTCAACGGCGCCAGCGCCGGATGCAGTCCCGCGCGATCGGACAACTGCACCACGGCGTCGCGCGCGATCGCGAGCTTCGGACGCGCCTCGGCGTAGCCGGGATCGGCGAACGGCACGAGCGTGTTGAAGCCGTCGTTGCCGCCCTTGAGCTCGATCAGCACCAGCAGCTTGTCGTAGTGCGCGGGCGATGGCGCGTCGGCGAACGCGAGCTCGGCGCCGCCGGTCGACGCCGCCGCGGCGAGCGCGCCGCTCCACGCCAGAAATCGGCGGCGTGACACGAGATGGGGGCGTGACGTCATGGCAACTCGTGGGCGATCATTCGAGTTGATAGACCGGATCCTGCAACGCCGCACGGACGACGCCGGGCACATCGCCCTTGATCGACGCGGCGTCGACCGCATCGATCGGCAGCAGCATGCGCAATGCGCGTGCGCGCGAATCCGCGCCGGTATCGTGCGGAACCTGAGCCATCCATGCGTCGGCGTCGAATTTGGCGCTGCGCAGGCGGCGAGGCGGTCCCTCCGGCGCTGGCGCCATCGCCGCGCCTTCTCCGAAGTTGTCGGCGCGCGCGATGCGTTCGAGAAATTGCTTGCGCGCGAGCAGCGTATTGGTGTTGATCCACGCGTCACCACCGGGCCAGCCACGCACGTTGGGTGGCGAGAACAGATTCTGCCCCATGCCCGCGCATGCGATCGCATACGGCAGCATGTTCGCGGGCACGATGTCGAGCGTGCGCAGCGTGCCGGCGACGAGGTCGGCCGGCGAGCGCACCAGCGTGCCGCGCGCGGCGGCGGCGTAGAACGCGTCGTCCTCGAGCACAGCGCGAAGCAACGCCTTGATGTCGTAATGCGCGTCGCGAAAGCGCGCGGCGATGCGCTCGACCGCGGCCGCGTCCGGCTCGGGAGAGACCAGCTCGCGCCACAACGCGGTGGTGATGAAGCGCGCGGTTTCGGGGCGCGCGAGAATGAGATCGAGAACGTCGTCGCCGTCGAAGCTCCCGCTCTTGCCGAACACGGTCTTGATGCCGGCGTCGTGCAGTCGCGGGCGGAACAGGTAGGTGCCGCTGTCGCGCTCGATGCTCCAGCCGGTGAACGCGCGCGCCGCCTCGCGGATGTCCTGCTCGGCGTAGTGTCCTTCGCCGAGCGTGAACAATTCCATCACCTCGCGGGCGAAGTTCTCGTTGGCGTGCCCGCGGCGGTTCTGCACGGTGTCGAGATAGACCAGCATCGCCGGGTCCTTGGCGACGGCATGCAACAGCGTGCCGAAGTTGCCGACGGCGTTGGCGCGCAGGGTGACGTTTTGCCGGTACATCAGCGCCGCGACCTTGACCTTCTGCTGGCTGCTGGCGAAGTGGCCGTGCCAGAACAGCGTCATGCGCTCGGTCAGTGGTGACGGCGTCACCAGCATTTCGCGCAGCCACCATGCGCGCAGCGCGAGGCCGGCGTCGCGCTGCCGGCGGCGAAACGCCTTGCGCTCGCCATCGGCGGCGTCGCGCGCGGGACGCAGCATCGTCGCGGGATCGGTGAGCTCGGGCGGCGGTGGCGCGACGGCGCGCGTGATCGTCGCGTCGAGCAGCCGGTCGACCGCCTGATGGCGGGACAATGCGGAAAAGGCGACGATTTCCGCCGGCGTCGCGCCGAAACCGGTGCGGGTCAGCAGCAGGCGCGCATCGTCGACGCCGAGCAGCGTGTCGGGCGCCGCATGCGCAGCCAATGCCCAGCACGCGGCCAACGCGCACAGCGCGCGTGCCATCGGCGTCGCCGTCATCGCCTGCCGATCGCTCGCCGCTGCCATCGCGTTTCACCTGTCTCGCCTAATTGACGATGCGCCAAGCTTAGCGGCAGTCGACGCGCTTGCGCACGCCGGTGTGTAACGACGTGTTGCGGCAGTGCCGCGCCGCTTACAACTCGATGACGCCGCGCCCGATCTCGATGACACGGCCCGACACGCGAATCGACTTGTCGGCCGATACTTGCAATCCCAGCCGGCAGGGGCGGCCGACGGCTTCGCCCTGGTCGATCGCAAGTCGCTGCGGCAGCGCGGCGCCGGTGCCGATCAGCCAGCCGCCGAGATTGGCGCAGGCGGATCCGGTTCCCGGATCCTCGATCACCGAGCCATGCTTGGGAAAAAAGAATCGCGCGAGCACGTGATCGCCTTCGCGCGCAAACACCAGCGCCATCGCGCGCGTGCCGGTGCTTGCGTAGCGACGCATCGCCGCGGCCTCGGGCGCTGCGCGGCGCACCGCATCGAACGACGTCAGTGGGATGATCAGCTGTTCGGAGCCGGTGTCCACCCACAGCGGTCGCGCGCCGATATCGCCGCTCGCGACCCCCAGCATCGACGCGAACTCGTCGGCGCTTGCCGTGGGGGCGCGCCAGGTCGGCGCGTTGGCGGTGAACGTCCAGCGATCCGCGTCTGCGGCCACGGGGATGATTCCCGCGCGCATTTCGAGCGTCAGCGCATCGCCGCCCAAACCCAATGCCCGCACGATATGTGCGCTGCCGAGCGTCGGATGCCCGGCGAACGGCATTTCGAACGTCGGCGTGAAAATGCGCACGCGCGCGTTGGCGCGCTGCGACGGCAGCACGAACGTCGTTTCCGACAGGTTGAATTGCAGCGCCAGCGCCTGCATCGTCGCATCGTCGAGCGCAGCACCGCTTTCGAACACGCACAGCGGGTTGCCGGCGAGGGGTGACTCCGCGAACACGTTGACCAGCCGGTAGCGCAATTGCATCGAATTCATCCTTTCACCTTCATCGTGGCGCCGGTGCCGGCCAGCGCGATCGCGTCGTGGGCCAGCGCCGCGAACGCGGCACGGTCGGCGGACCGCGGCGTGATGGCGCTCGCATGCGCGATCCCGGCGAAATTCTGCGCGATCGAACGTGCGTAACTGGGATCGTAATGCACGGCGAGAAGCTCGGCGGCGAGCGCCGCGAAATCGTGGTGTGATGCGGCCTGCTGCCAGCGCGCGATCGTCGCCTTGCCGTGCAGCACCACCAGTGGCGCGAGCCGTGCGCTGAACGCATCCGGGTCGTTGCGCCAGTGCGTGTAGTCGTCGAGCAGCACCTCGACACGCAGAGCCAGCGGCGTGTCGAGGCGAATGCAGGCGGCGGCGCGCATGGCGGCGAGCAGCGCCTCGGGAACCTGCAGCCGGCCGATGCGCTTGCTCTCCGACTCGACGAACACCGGCTGCGTGGCGTCGAACGTCGACAGCGCGTCGTAGAGCGCGGTTTCGAAGTGCTTCTGCGTGGGCTGCGGATGCGCAGGGTCGTCGCCCAGCAACGAGCCGCGATGTCGCGCGATGCCTTCGAGGTCGAGCACCTGCGCGCCGGCGTCGGCGAGTGCGCCGATCAGCCGGCTCTTGCCGGAACCGGTGAGCCCGCAAACGACCACCAGCCGCAACGCCTGCGGCATCGTCGCCAGACCGGTCACGACATGCCGTCGCCAAGCGCGATAGCCGCCTTCCAGTTGCACCGCGCCAAAGCCGATTTCGCCGAGCACGTGCGTGAGCGAGCGCGAGCGCTGGCCGCCGCGCCAGCAATAGACGAGTGGCGACCAGTCGAGCGGCTGGTCGTGGGCGATGGTGTCGATGATCGTGGCGATGTTGCGCGACACGATCGCAGCGCCTGCCTTGCGCGCGACGAATCCCGAGGCCTCGGCGTGCATCGTGCCGATCCGCGCGCGCTCGGCGTCGTCCAGCACCGGCGCGCTGCGCGCGCGCGGCAGGTGGTCCAGCGCGAATTCGGCGGGGCTGCGCACATCGAGGCGCTCGGCGAAGCGGCCGATGTCCTCGACACCGACGGTGTTGCGCGCGTAGCGCATCAGCGCGTCTTCGCAAGCATCGGCTGCAGCACCGGCCACACGTTGTCGAGCAGCCGCGACTGTGCGGCTTGCGTCGGATGGATGCGATCCGCCTGGAACAGCTCGTTCTGGTCGGCGAAGCCTGCGAAGAAGAACGGCAGCAGCGCCGTCTTGTGGCGCTTGCTGGCGTCGGCGTAGAGCGCGTCGAACTGCGACGTGTATGCCGGACCGTAGTTGGGCGGCAGCTTCATGCCGACGAGCAGCACGCGCGCGCGCGCCTTCACGGCGGCGTCGAGCATCGCGTCGAGGTTGGCGCGCGTGGCGGCAAGGTCGCCGCCACGCAGGCCGTCGTTGCCGCCGAGCTCGATGACGACGATCGCCGGGTGATGTTGCGCGAGCAGCGCCGGCAGCCGCGCACGCCCGCCGGCGGTGGTGTCGCCGCTGATGCTCGCGTTGACGACGTCGTACGCGTAGTGCTGTTCGGTGAGCCGCTTCGCCAGCAGGCCGGTCCAGCCGCTGCCGGGCGGCAGCCCGTAGGCGGCGGAGATCGAATCGCCGACGACCAGGATCGTCGGGCGCTTGCCGGCGGCCGCCGCCGCGCAGGCGAGCGTCAATGCGACAATGGCGATGCACCAGCGCAGGAATTGTCGGTTCATGCCGGCAATTGTAAGGCTCGCGTCGCGGGCCACCCGGCGTTTCGTAGAATCGACTTCCCTCCGCGCGCTGCGCGATTGCCTGCCGATGCCCCTGCTGCGAACCCACGAGCTGACCAAGACGGTCGCCAGCGGCGATGCGCCGCTCACCATCCTCGACGCGGTGACGTTCGCCGTCGAGCGCGGCGACACGATGGCGATCGTCGGTGCATCGGGCTCCGGCAAGACGACGCTGCTCGGCTTGCTCGCGGGACTCGACCTGCCGACCTCGGGCGACGTGTGGCTCGACGGCGAGCAGTTGTCGACGCTCGACGAGGATTCCCGCGCCGCGTTGCGCCAGCGCGCGGTGGGCTTCGTGTTCCAGTCGTTCCAGTTGCTGCCGGCGATGACGGCGCTCGAGAACGTGATGCTGCCGCTCGAGCTGTCCGGCAGCGCCGACGCGCGTGCGATCGCGCGGGACTGGCTCGCGCGCGTCGGCCTCGCGCATCGCGTCACCCACTATCCGCGACAGCTGTCCGGTGGCGAGCAGCAACGCGTCGCCATCGCGCGTGCGTTCGCCAGCGATCCGATGCTGCTGCTCGCCGACGAGCCGAGCGGCAACCTCGACCAGGCAACCGGCAGCGAAGTCGCCGACCTTATGTTCCGGCTCAACCGCGAGCACGGCACGACGCTGGTGCTCGTGACCCATGACGTGTCGCTCGCCTCGCGCTGCACGCGCAGGCTCTCGCTGGCCGCCGGGCGGCTGGTCGGCGACGAGCGCACCGGCTGAACGATGCAAACGCTGCGACTCGCATGGCGGATGTTGTTGCGCGACTGGCGGGCGCGCGAGCTCGACGTGCTGATCGCGGCGATCGTGCTGGCGGTGGCGAGTGTCGGTACCGTCGGCTTCTTCGCCGATCGCGTGAAATCGGCGCTCACCCGCGAAGCCAACCTGCTGCTGGGGGGCGACGTGATGATTTCCGCCGACCGTCCGTTGCCCGACACATTCACGGCGCAGGCGAAGACGCGCGGGTTCACGACGTCACCGGTGGTGCGCTTCAACAGCATGGTGGCGAAGGCGGGCGTCGCGGCGTCGCCGGTGCTGTCCACGGTGAAGGCGGTGGCCGAAGGCTACCCGTTGCGCGGCTCGATCGTGCTGGTCGATTCGTCCGACCCTGCAGGCAAGGTCGCCAACGGCGTGCCGCCCCCCGGCGTCGCGTGGCCCGACGAGCGGCTCGTCGACCGGCTGAAGCTCGGTGTCGGCGACCACATCGCACTCGGTGACGCGACGTTCACGATCGGCGCGATATTGATCCAGGAGCCGGAGGCGGCGCGTGGCATGCTGGTGGGCGGACCGCGCGTGCTGATCAATGCCGCCGACCTCGACGCGACGAACCTGCTGCAACCGGGCAATCGCGCGGCGTACCGGCTGCTGGTCGCCGACGACGGCGCGCAATCGCGGCTCGACGACTACATCGGCTGGGTGCGTGGCGCGCTGCAACCAGGCCAGCGGATGGAAAACGTCCGCGACGTGCAGCCCGAAGTGAAGCAGACGCTCGAGCGCGCGGAACGATTCCTGTCGCTGGCGTCGCTGGTGGCGGTGATGCTCGCCGCAGTCGCCATCGCGCTCGCCGCGTCGCGCTACCTGCGCCGCCATCTCGATACGGCGGCGATCCTCAAGTGCCATGGCGCGTCGCGCGCGCGCACGCTGGCGCTGTTCGCGATCCAGTTCCTGCTTGCCGGCGTCCTCGCCAGCATCGTCGGCGTGATCATCGCGCTGGCCGGGCAGCAGGCGCTGGTCGCGGTGCTGCATTCGATTACGTCCACGGCGCTGCCGTTGCCCGGTATCGTCCCCGGCGCCAGCGCGTTCGCGATCGGGCTGCTGCTGCTTTTCGGCTTCGCATTGCCCCCGCTGGTCACGCTGGCAAGCGCCGCGCCGCTGCGTGTATTGCGCCGCGACCTGCCGCGGCCGAAGGCCGGGGGGATCGCCGCCTACGCCGCCGGCATCGCGGTGTTCGCGGCATTGCTCGCGTGGCAGGCGCAGGACCTGACGACGGCGATGCTGACCATCGGCGGCGTCGCCGGCCTGCTGGTGGTCGCAGCAATCACCGCCGCCGGCGCGATCGCGCTGTTGAAACGGCTGCCGCAACGCGGTGTCACCTGGCGCTTCGGACTCGCCAACCTCGCGCGCCGCCCGCTGGCGTCGAGCCTGCAGATCGGCGCGCTCGCGCTGGGACTGATGGCGCTGCTGCTGCTGACCGTGGTGCGCGGCGACTTGCTGCGCAACTGGCGCTCGAGCCTGCCGCCGGACGCGCCCAACCAGTTCGTGGTCAACGTGCTGCCCGACCAGGTCGACGGCGTGCGCGCCGAGATGGCGAGCGTGTCGGGCCGCGACGCCACGCTCTATCCGATGGTGCGCGGGCGGCTGACCGAGGTCAACGGCGAGCGCTTCGACACCGCGCAATTCGGCGACACGCGCTCGCGTCGGCTCGCCGAGCGCGAATTCAACCTGTCGTCGCTCGCCGTGCTGCCAAAGACCAACCGCGTCGTCGCAGGACAGTTCTGGAAGGCCGATGCGGCGCGCGATGCGGGCCTGTCGCTGGAGGACGGGCTCGCCAAGGCGCTCAAGCTGAAGATCGGCGATTCACTGACGTTCGACATCGCCGGCACGCCGCTGAAGGCGCACGTCACCAGCCTGCGCAAGGTCGACTGGGACAGCTTCCAGCCGAACTTCTTCACGTTGTTCCCGCCACATGCGCTCGACGGGCTGCCGATGTCTTACCTGGGCGCGGTGCGTGTTCCCGGCAGCGCGGACGGCGCGGCGTGGGTGTCGGCGCTGGTCGCGCGCTTTCCGAACGTGCTGGTGATCGACGTCGGCGACGTCATCCGGCAGGTGCAATCGATTATGGACCAGGTGTCGCGCGCGATCGAATTCGTGTTCCTGTTCACGCTCGTCGGAGGCTTGCTGGTGTTGCAGGCGGCGATTGCATCCACGCAGGATGAGCGGCGATTTGACGCGGCTGTTTTGCGGACGCTCGGCGCGTCGCGGCGCCAGCTCAACGCGGCGCAGGTGGCGGAATTCCTGCTGTTGGGTGCGCTCGCCGGCTTGCTCGCCGCGGCAGGCGCAACCACCGTCGGCTACCTGCTCGCCGACCGCGTGTTCAACATCCCGTTCAGCTTCAACGCGATGCTGTGGCTGTACGCGACGGCCGGCGGCGCCGCCGCGGTGGCATTCGCGGGATGGCTCGGCACGCGCGACACGCTCGACCGCCCGCCGATCGAAGTGCTGCGCGCGCTGACCTAGGCGCCGACGCCGCTCACTTGCCCGCCAGCACCGCTTCGCGCGACCACGTGCGCGCGAATGCCCAGATCGCCGCCGCAGTCAGCAGCAGCGGCACCAGTGCCGCCTGCAACAGGTCGATGGTGGCCAGCGCGTCACCGCGCAGCACGCGATTCAGCAGCACGTATTGGGCCGACACCGGCACGTAGAGCAGCCAGTCGGGTTCCTTGCGCTGCAGGAACATTTGCGCGGCGGGAACCAGCGTCATCACGAACAGCAGCAGCTGCGTGTTGGCCTGCGCCTCGCGGATCGAGCGGCCGCGGCTGCCGAGCCACAGCAGGATCGCCGGCATCAGCGCGACGAGCGGCAGCAGCACCGCCATGAAGCGCAGCACGTCGCGCGCGCTGAACAGGAACGGCACGCCGACCGACGGCAGCGGCGCAAAGGCGAGCGTCAGGTAGAAGCCGCCGATGGTGATGAACACGATCAGCAGCACGAAGATCGCCAGGCTCAGCCACTTGCCGGTGGCGATTTCCAGCGTCGACGCCGGCGTCATCAGCAGCGGCTCGAGCGACGCACGCTCGCGCTCGCCGGCGGTTGCCTCCAGTGCGAACGCCATGCCGCCGACGATCGCCGCGAGAAGTCCGTAGAACGCGACGAGGAACAGCACCAGCGCGCCCGACTGGCGCGGCGTCGCGACGTTGACCTCGCGCAGGTCGAGCGGATTGCCGACGGTGGGCGCGATGCCGCGCAGCAGCAGGCGTTGCTGGCCCCACAACCGGTTGTAGCCGCGCAGCAACGCCTCGGCTTCGCCGATCGCCGCCTGTGCGCGATCGCGCGAGCGGTCGAAGACGAGTTGCACGCTGCCGGCACGGCCATCGGCGACGTCGCGCGCGAAGTTCTCGTCGATCAGCAGCGCGGCGTCGAGGTCACCGGCGCGGATCTTCGCCTCGTAGTCGGCCGGGGCCACGGTGATGGTGACCTGCTGGCGCTTCAGGTAGTCGATCAATGCGGGCGCGCGTTCGGCGGCGACGACGGCGAGCTTGACGTCGCGCGACTTGTCCGCCTGGCTCGCGATCAGGTTGAAGATGAGCATCAGGAAAATCGGCCCGGCGAGCGCCGCGGAGACGATCGTCATCGTCAGCGTGCGGCGGTCGCGCGACGCGTCGACGAGCTCCTTGCGGGCGATTGCGAGGATGCGACTCAGCATGGATGCGCGTGGCCGGTCATGCCGCCAATCCTTCGCCGCTGCCCAGCAGCGTGACGAACGCGTCCTCGAGCGTCGCCGCACCCGATTGCGCGACCAGCTCGGCGGCGGTGCCCTGCGCGACGACGCGGCCGTGGCCGAGGATGACGATGCGATCGCACAGCGCGACCACTTCCTGCATCACGTGCGAGCTGAAGAGCAGGCACTTGCCGGCGGCGCGCAACGCACGCAATTGCTCGCGCAATGCGCGCACGCTCATGATGTCGAGGCCGTTCGTAGGCTCGTCGAGCATGATCACCGGCGGGTCGTGGATCAGCGCGCGCGCGATCGCGACCTTCATCTTCTCGCCCTGCGAGAATCCCTGCACGCGGCGGTCGGCCAGCGCGTCGAGGTTGAGCGCGGCAAGCAGAGCGTCGGCGCGCTCGCGCATCACCGCGTCTGGAACGCCGTGCAGCGTGCCGAAGTACGCGATGTTCTCGCGCGCGGTCAGTCGCGGGTAGAGGCCGCGCGCATCCGACAGCACGCCGATGCTGCGGCGCACCTGGTCACGCTCGCGAACGATGTCGTGGCCATCGACGGTCGCATGCCCGCCGTCGGGAACGATCAGCGTCGCGAGCATCCGCAGCAGCGTGGTCTTGCCGGCGCCGTTGGGCCCCAGGACGCCGGTGATCGCACCGTCCGCGGCAGTCATCGACACCGAGTCAACGGCGCGCACATCGCGCTTCGCGCCAAATGCCTTGGCGAGCGCATCGATCGCGATCACGGTTGCGCGCCCAGGCGATTGGGCCACATCAGCGGCCGCGTGCTCTGCCGCAGGTATTCAATGCAGGTCGGCGGCAGCGTGTCGAAGCCGGCGGCGTCGATGAAGCGCGCGATCAGCCGCGGCACGCAGCCATGCGACGACACGATGTGGCCGTAGCCGGGGGCGACGATAGACTTCGCATGCGTGAGCGTTGCCGCGACCTCGTCGGCGTAGGCAGGCGGCGTAACCGGATCGAGGCCGCCGGACAGCAGCAGTACCGGCACGTCGCTTTTGAGCGGCATGGCGAAGTCGGTCGGCAGCTTGCCGCGCGGCCACACGCCGCAGACGGCGATCGTGCGTTCCACCAGTGCCGCGCTGTCCAGTCCGTCGAGCGCGCGCGCCCGCGCGGCCGCGGTGATCCGCGGCACATCTTCCGTACAGGTGACCGAAAAATGCAGCGCGGCATTGAGCGTGCCTTCGAATGATTCATCGAGCATCGATAGCGTGGCGGCCAGTGGCGCGTAGTCGCCGTCCTGCGCACGCGTGAGGATTTCGGGCAGCAGCACCGACATTTCCGGCTGGTAGACGATCGGCTGCAGCGCCCCCAGCACCGCATCGAACGTCAGGTGCAGCGTGCGCGGCGTGCCGGTGCGCGGCAGCGCGAGCGACACGTCCTTGCCGTTGGCGAGTGCGCGCGCTATCGACGCCAGCGCGGCGCCGGCATCGGGATGCGCGGCCTTGCACGTGATCGACCGAGTGCACGCGTCGATCACCGCGCGGATTGCCTGCGCGCGCGTCGGCCACACGTCGAGGCTGACGATCATCCGCGGCGGCGCGACGCCGTCGAGCACCGCAGTGCGGATCACGTCGGGATGGCGGCGCAGGTATTCCTGCGCGACGCGCGTGCCGTAGCTGCCGCCCCAGAGGTTGATCCGCGGATAGGCGAGCGCCTTGCGCACGTCTTCGAGATCGGCGATGAACGCGCCGGTCGTGTATTGCGCGGCATCGATGCCGCGTGCGGCGAGCTCGGCCGCGCAGGCACGCGCCTTCGGCACCGGATCGATGTCGAGTGACGCCGCGAGGTCGTGGTCGGGCTTCAGCGCCGCGCAGTCAAGGGGCGACGAGCGTCCGGTGCCGCGCTGGTCGACGAGCACGATGTCGCGCGTCGTGCGCACCTCCGACAGCATCGCCGCGAAGTCGGCGATCGACGATGCCGACTGGCCCGGACCGCCGGCGAGGATGAACAGCGGGTCGGGCTTGGGCGACAGCGTGTTGGCCGGCAGTATCGCGATCGACAGCGTGATCTCGCGGCCCCCCGGCGTGTCACGATTCTCGGGGACGGCGAGCGAGCCGCACTGCAGCGTCTGCGCGAGCTTCGGCAGATGACAGTCGGCAAGTTGCAACCTGCGTTGCGGCGCGTGCTCGCCGCCGCAGCTCGCAAGCAACGCAGCGGCGAGCGCCAGCGCGGTACCCATGCAGGATTGGCGGTGAGTCATCGCCGCGGATGGTAGCAAACGCGTTGCATGCGTGCGCACATTCGCTGCTCGACCGCAGGATTTTCCGGGCGGGCCATGGTGGAGCCGCAGTCTATACTCGGAAAATCGCCCGACGTGCCTTGCCGACCATGACTTCGCGACCGCTCGAACCCGGGATCGTCACCGACCTCGCGGGACGCCTCACCTACGGCAGCTACCTGCGCCTCGACCGCCTGCTGTCGGCGCAGGAACCGCGTTCCGCCGATGCCTCGGGCGTGCCGCAGCACGATGAAATGCTGTTCATCGTCCAGCACCAGACGTCGGAATTGTGGATGAAGCTCCTGATCCACGAGCTCAAGGCGGCGATCCGCCACGTCAAGGCCGACCGACTGCAACCCAATTTCAAGATCCTCGCGCGCGTCAAGCAGATCCAGCGCCAGCTCTTCGAGCAGTGGGCGGTGCTGGAAACGCTGACGCCGTCGGAATACGACGCGCTGCGCCCCTCGCTCGCCAGCGCGTCGGGATTCCAGTCGGCGCAGTATCGCGCGATCGAATTCCTGCTCGGCAACAAGCATGCGGCCACGCTCGACGTGTTTCGCCACGATGCCGACGTGCACGCCGAATTGACGGCGCTGCTGCATGCGCCGTCGCTGTACGACGAGTTCATCCGCCACCTTGCGCGACGCGGCCTGCCGGTGCCGGCGCAATGCCTCGATCGCGACGTCACCGTGCCGCACCAGCGCAATGCCGACCTCACCGAAGTGTTTCGCACGATCTATGAAAACCCGGCCCGATGGTGGGACGCGTACGACATGTGCGAAAAGCTGGTCGACGTCGAGGAGAGCTTCCAGTTGTGGCGCTTTCGCCACATGAAGACCGTCGAGCGCATCATCGGCAACAAGCGCGGCACCGGCGGCTCGTCCGGCGTCGGCTACCTGCGCGGCGCGCTGGAAGCGACCTTCTTTCCCGAACTGATCGACGTGCGCTCGCTGATCGGCACCGACGCGCCTCCGGCAACGTGACGAGCGACGCCGATTCACCGATCGCGCGCGCGGTCGCCGCGCTACCCCGTGGCGCGCTCGAAGAGGCGTCGCTGGCCGCGCACATCGCACCGTTGTTTTCGCGTCACCGACACGCGTGGCGCGACCGCATCTACCTCGCCAATCATTCGCTCGGCCGGCCGCTCGACGCCACCGCGGCCGACGTCGCCGAAGGGCTCGATGCGTGGTATGCGGCGATGGGCGGCGCGTGGGACGCGTGGCAACAGGCGTGCGACCAGCATCGCGCGAGCCTCGCGCAACTCGCGCATGCTCCGCGCGCCGATTGCATCGTTCCCAAGACCAGCGCCGGGCAGGGCCTGCGTGCCGTGCTCAACACGTTCGACGCCGAGGCGCGCGTGGTCGCCACCACGGGCGAGTTCGATTCGCTGGACGTGATCCTGCGCGAGTACGCGCGCCGCGGCCGCATTCGCGTCGACTGGGTCGCTGCGCGCGACGGCGGCCGTTTCGCCACCGACGACATCGTCGACGCCATCCGTCGCGGCTGCGACCTGGTGGTCGTCAGCGAAGTGATGTTCGCGACCGGGCAACGGCTCGACGACCTGCCGGCGATCGTCGCGGCGGCGCATGCCGAGGGTGCGAAGGTCCTGCTCGACGCCTATCACTCGCTCGGCGTGTTCGACGTCGATGTCGCGGCGCTCGGCGTCGACTATGCGGTGGGCGGCAGCTACAAGTACCTGCGTGGCGGAGCGGGCGCGTGCTTTCTTTATGTCGCGCCGGCGCTCCTCGACGCGCGCACGGCGACGCTCGACATCGGCTGGTTCGCCAAGGCGGCGCCGCTGACGTTCGCGCGTCCCGATCCGCCGCGCTTCGCCGAAGGGGGCGATGCGTGGCTCGAATCAACGCCGCCGGTACTGACGTACTACCAGGCGCGCGCCGGGCAGCAATTGCTGCTGGCACTGGGCGTGGCGCGGCTGCGCGCGCATTCGCAGCAGCTGCAGCGGCGCCTGGTCGATGCGCTGGCGGCGCGCGGCATCGACGCGCAGGGTGGCGGCGACGACCGCGGCGCATTCGTCATCGTCGACGGCTCCCATGCCACCCAATGGGCAGGCGAGCTCGCGCAGCGCGGTGTCGCCTGCGATGCGCGCGGACCGTGGCTGCGGCTCTGCCCGGACCTGCTGACGACCGGCGCCGAGCTTGCCGTTGCGGCCGAGGCGCTCGCGGCGGTTTGCGACAGCCGCTAGCGCGTGATGAAGCGCACCAGCATCACGAGGCTCACGACCAGCACCGCCGCCATTACGACGGCCATCACGATCAGGTGAACCGGGTTGAGCGACGTCGCGTCGCGGCCGAAATGGTGGCGCTTGCGAACACCCAAAAATCCCCACAGCACGGCACTGAGCGTCTGGCCGAACGAGCTGCGCGGGCGCGTTGTCGCTTGATCGGGCGGGTCGGGGGAAATGTGCGGGTCGGGCGGATCGTTCTGCATGCGTAGGCGCGAGGCTGCGCCCCGCAAACCGTCGAAAAGGCGACGGTATCACGCGCGCGCGGACGTTCCACGCATCCGCGCCGGGGCGCAATCCTCCGCGGCACGCGCCGCGAAGCGCTTGAATCGGCGAGGGTTTGCCCAATCTGCGCGACAATGACCCATTGTCGTCCACGTTAGGAACCCATGCGCTTCGACAAACTCACGACCAAGTTCCAGCAGGCGCTGGCCGACGCCCAGAGCTTGGCGCTTGGGGGCGACGCCGGATTCATCGAGCCGCAGCACCTCCTCGCGGCCCTTCTCGCGCAGGACGATGGCGGCACCGCGTCGCTGCTGGCGCGCGCGGGCGCCGCCGTGCCGAAGCTGCAGGCGGCGCTCAGGCAGTCGATCAGCCGGCTGCCGAAGGTCGAGGGCACGGGTGGCGAGATCAGCATTTCGCGCGACTTGAACAACCTGCTCAACCTCGCCGACAAGGAAGCGCAGAAGCGCAACGACCAGTTCATCGCGTCGGAAATGTTCCTGCTCGCCGCCACCAACGACAAGGGCGAGCTCGGCCGCATGCTGAAGGACGCCGGCCTCACGCGCAAGTCGCTGGAAGACGCGATCGAACACGTGCGGGGCGGCGCGGGCATCGACTCGCAGGAGGCCGAGGGCCAGCGCGAGTCGCTCGCCAAGTACACGATCGACCTGACCGAGCTGGCGCGCAAAGGCAAGCTCGACCCGGTGATCGGGCGCGACGACGAGATCCGCCGCACGATCCAGATCCTGCAGCGCCGCACCAAGAACAACCCGGTGCTGATCGGCGAGCCGGGCGTGGGCAAGACGGCGATCGTCGAAGGTCTCGCGCAACGCATCATCGACGGCGAGGTGCCCGAGACACTGAAGAACAAGCGCGTGCTGTCGCTCGACATGGCGTCGCTGCTCGCAGGGGCCAAGTATCGCGGTGAGTTCGAGGAGCGCCTCAAGGCCGTGCTCAAGGACATCGCCGCCGACGAGGGCCGCACGATCGTGTTCATCGACGAGCTGCACACGATGGTGGGCGCCGGCAAGGCCGAGGGCGCGATGGACGCCGGCAACATGCTGAAGCCCGCGCTCGCGCGCGGCGAATTGCATTGCATCGGCGCGACGACGCTCGACGAGTATCGCAAGTACGTCGAGAAGGACGCGGCGCTGGAGCGGCGCTTCCAGAAGGTGCTGGTCGGCGAGCCGTCGGTCGAATCGACGATCGCGATCCTGCGCGGTTTGCAGGAGCGCTACGAGATCCACCACGGTGTCGAGATCACCGATCCCGCGATCGTCGCCGCGGCGGAGCTTTCGCACCGCTATATCACCGACCGCTTCCTGCCCGACAAGGCGATCGACCTGATCGACGAGGCGGCGGCGCGCATCAAGATGGAGATCGACTCCAAGCCGGAGGCGATGGACAAGCTCGATCGCCGGCTGATCCAGCTGAAGATCGAGCGCGAAGCGGTGAAGAAGGAAAAGGACGAGGCGTCGAAGAAGCGCCTCGCGACGATCGAGGAGGAGATCGTCCGCCTCGAGCGCGAGTACGCCGACATGGACGAGGTGTGGCGTGCCGAGAAGGCGGATGTCGCCGGCACGCAGCACATCAAGGAGGAGATCGACAAGATCAAGCTCGCGATGGAAGAGGCGCGGCGCAAGGGTGACTGGCAGAAGATGTCGGAGCTCCAGTACGGCAAGCTGCCGCAACTCGAAGCGCAGTTGAAGAAGGTCGACAAGGACCTCGCCGCCGAGCAGAACAAGAAGCCCAAGCTGCTGCGCACGCAGGTCGGTGCGGAGGAGATCGCGGAAGTCGTGTCGCGTGCGACGGGCATTCCGGTGTCGAAGATGATGCAGGGCGAGCGCGACAAGCTGCTTGGCATGGAAGACAAGCTGCACTCGCGCGTGGTTGGCCAGGACGAGGCGGTGCGACTCGTGTCGGACGCCATCCGCCGCTCGCGCGCAGGGCTGTCCGACCCGAATCGTCCGTACGGCTCGTTCCTGTTCCTCGGACCCACGGGCGTCGGCAAGACCGAGCTCACCAAGGCGCTCGCCGAGTTCCTGTTCGACACCGACCAGGCGCTGATCCGCCTCGACATGTCCGAGTTCATGGAAAAGCATTCGGTGGCGCGGCTGATCGGCGCGCCGCCGGGCTACGTCGGCTACGAGGAGGGCGGCTACCTGACCGAAGCAGTGCGCCGCAAGCCGTACAGCGTCATTCTCTTCGACGAGATCGAGAAGGCGCATCCCGACGTCTTCAACGTGCTGCTGCAGGTGCTCGACGACGGCCGCCTGACCGATGGCCAGGGGCGCACCGTCGACTTCCGCAACACGGTGATCGTAATGACGTCGAACCTGGGCTCGCACAAGATCCAGCAGATGACCGACGCCGGCGAGGACAATGCACTGATCAAGATCGCGGTGATGGCGGAGGTCAAGGACGCATTCCGTCCCGAGTTCGTCAACCGCATCGACGAGATCATCGTGTTCCACCCGTTGTCGGAGATGCAGATCGCGCGCATCGCGCGCATCCAGTTGAAGTCACTGGAGCGGCGGCTTGCAAAGCTCGACATCACGCTGGATGTCGACGATGAGGCGTTGAACGTTCTTGCGGCGGCCGGCTTCGATCCGGTGTATGGTGCGCGGCCGCTGAAGCGTGCGATCCAGCAGCAGGTCGAGAATCCGCTGGCGCGCGAAATCCTCTCGGGGCGCTATGCCGGTGGCGACACGATCCGCGTTGGATCGACGGGCGGCGAAATCACCTTCAAGAAAAGCTGACCGGGCGGCCTCTCGGGGCCGTCATCGCGGCGCACTATCCGAGCGATCGCAGCACGATCACGCAGCTCGCGCCGGACGTCAGCACCTGGCCGACGGCGCAGGTCGTCTCGTCCACCGACAGGTAGTAATCGAAGCCATTCGGGTTGTACGTGATCGCGGTGATCGTGACGTTCTGGCTGTTCACGTTCGTCACATTCACCGTGCCTACGAAGTTGGCGGAAAACAGCGCCGGGCTCGTCGCCAGCGGGAGCGGTGTCGACGGCAGCGCCGCTACCGCGCGACCGACCCATGGCGCGCGCACCAGCATGCCGCCCAGCGTGAGGGCGGCGGTTGCGACGACCACGATCGACAGGAGCCGCGTAGCGCCGCCGGTGCGGCGTAGCGCATAAAGCCCGGCGCATGCGAGCGCGACGGCAATCAGCATCGACAGCAGCGGACTCAACGGCACGGTGATGCCGGTGAAGTCGACCTCGAGCAGGGGCGGCGTCACTTGCGCCGACACCATGGTGGAAACAAGGCAAAGTGAAGCGGCTGCGAGTCCAACCGTGCGAGCCCTGCGGGTCATGGCAATCCTCGTTGAATTGGGAAGCGGCGGCCGATCGTCTCCCGGCATGCGGTCACCGTCTGGTCAGACGCCGCGGCGCGCGCAACGCCCGCGGCAGTCGCATGTTGGCGCATCGTCAGCTCGCAAGAACAACGTCGCACGAGGCGCCCGGCGCGAGCCTAAGCCCCGGCGTGCACGTGGTCGCGTTGGTATCGATGAAAAAGTTGGGGACATTGACGAGCTTGACCGCAGTCAACATGATCGCGCCGCCGGTTGCGTTCGTTGCGTGGTACGGCAGGCTGTTTGGGATCACGCCGACGAGCGCCGGACTGGACGTCAGCGGAAACGGGTTGGCGGGCGGTGCGGCATGCGCATCACCGGCCAGCCATGTCGTCGGCAGCGAATAGGACAGCGGCACCGCGGCCAGGCCGATCGCGATCCAGGACGCGAGCCGTCCACCAGCGCGTCTTCGTCGCAATGCGCGGATTCCGAGTGCCGTGACGAGCATCGCGATGAGGATCGGCAGCACGGGACTCAACGGCACGTTGACCGCCGCGGCAGCGATGAAGTCGATTTCGATCTGGGGGCCGGCTTGCGCGTGGGACAACGCCGCGAAACCGTAGAGTGCGAGCGCATTGACGCGCCCGATGGCGATCCAACGTCTCATGACGATTCTCCCAGCGCGCACGCTGCGCCGCAGCAGTCTCGCACAGTGCGCACGCCCATGCAAATAGGCGCCCGGGCATTGCCGGGCGGGACGCGTCCTCGGCTGCGCCCGTGGGTCAGCGCTGCAGGTCAACCCGCGGCACTGCCTGCACGCAGGCGCAGCAGGTGCCGGATCAGTCCGATCGTCGTCACCGCCCACGCGACGGCGGCGACATAGCCCGCGAATCGTGCGAGCGGCAGCAGGAAGCCGAGCGCGTTGTCAGTGGCGTAGACCGTCGTGGCGACGCTGTACATGCCGAGCGGGAACACCATCGACCAGTATTGCGAGTCGTAGCGCACCGGCGCGCGTGCGCGCAGGTGGCGCCATGCGAAGACCACCAGCAGCAGCGGGATCCACCAGGTCCCGGTCGCCCAGAAGAACAGCGTCAAGCCGGCGACGAAATGGGTGAGGCCGTCGATGAAGGGGTAGGCCGGCGAAACCTCCAGCAGTCGCGCGCCTGCCAGCGTCGTGATCGCGACCGCGCCCATGTTGATCCAGTACGTCGGTGTCAGCGTATGCGAGTGCATCGGCAGGAAGGTCCAGCGCATGAAGATCAGCGCGATGACCAGGATGTAGAGCATCCCTCCGGCGAGGAAGAAGCAGAGGCTCGCGAACATTACGATGTCGGCGCGCGCAAAATGCGGCGCCACCTGCGCGCCCAGCACGGCGACCGATTCGGTCGACACGGTGACGAGCAGCCACGCGCCGCTGATGCCGAGCTCGAGACCCGGCTTGGCGATCGCGACGGTGACGGCGGCGAAGAACGTGTAGGTGACGAGCGCCCACAGCACGAGTCCCGCCACCCAC
Source organism: Betaproteobacteria bacterium (assembly GCA_040006455.1). GTDB lineage: Bacteria > Pseudomonadota > Gammaproteobacteria > Burkholderiales > Casimicrobiaceae > VBCG01. Next base: position 92,134 of record JBDTWY010000007.1, read on the forward strand.
ATCACCGCTGCGATGCCCTCCCATCCGGCGATGCCCGCGCATTGCGCGCCCAGCACGTTGGTGGCCGCGACGATCGTCAGGAACTGCGGCCCGTGCAGGTGATCGGTAATGCCGCGCGCCAGCGCCTGCGGCGCCTGCAGCATGCGCGCGCCGCCGACGCCCCACAGCGCCGCGTACGCGGCGAGGTTGAACGCGAACAACGCCGCGGCCATGGTGTCGTGCCCGAGTGTCTGAAGCGCCATCGACACGATGCCCGTGGCCATCACCATCGCGAAATAGGATGGGAATGCGTCGCGCAGCGAAGACGGCGGGTCGGCGGGCATCGTGGGCGCCGCCGACCGCAAGGGCGATCCTTGGCACCCGCGAGTTTAGCCGGAGGGGGTCGCGGCGTTGCGCGGTCACGATCCGCCGGGGATCCGGATCAGGCGTTCAGCAGCCGTCCGCCGCCGAACGCCCAGTTCTCCCATTGCGTCTCCACGAACAACACCATCACCTGTTCGGCGTCGACGCGCGCTTCGCGCGCAATCCCCGTGGCGATGTCGTGCGCAACCTTGCGCTTGACCTTGACGTTGCGTCCGACCGACCAGACGATCTCCACCAGCACGAAATCGTCGCTGCGATCGATGGCGAGATCGGGATAGCGCGCATCCGCGACCACGTTGTCGCGCGGCAGCTCGAGCACGCGCTGGAAGCGGTCTGCTGGCGGTACGCCGGCGGCGACCAGCGCGGCATGCACGCCATCGAGCAGCGCGCGCTTGTACTGGCGGTCGCGCTGGCCGACGACCGATATGGTGACCAATGGCATGGCAAGGTTCCTTTCGATTGGGGTCGGAGTCGAAATGGGGGTCGGGGCCAATTTGCCAAATCGAGGTCGGGTATCGACTCCGACCTCAATTGACGTGTTCCGATTTCAGGCGTGGACCAAGCGCGCGAACAGGCCCCGCAGCCGATCGCCGCCGGTCAGGCGCCGCTCGCGCACGTGTGCCGGCGCCGCGCCGGGACCTACGAGGCACATCGCCGACGTGGCTTGCGCCTCGACCAGCGTCAGGCCGTCGCGTTCCACCGTCCACACGTCGCCGGCCCGCAGCACGACGTCGTTGCGATCGTGTTGCTGCGTGACCCACACCGTGCCGCGGGTGACGCGCAGCGTCGTGCCACGCGCGTCGTCGAGCTTGACCAGGTCGCCGTTGGCGAGATCCAGGACCTTCGTATAGCCTGCGCAAAGCATAGTCGTCTCCTCGGGTTTGCAGGTCATCCGGTCATGCGTAATATGCACGTCATGGCAAACCTGCCGCGGCGCCAAATGTCGTCGCCACTGAGGCAAATTGTGGTGCCGGACAGACGCCGCGACAAACGCTCTATCGGAACCCCTTGCATGCGTGCAGATCATGCATAAGACGTTGCGCGACCTGCCGTCGCTGGACTTCCTGCGCGGCTTCGAGGCGGCCGGGCGTACGCTGTCGTTCACGCGTGCGGCCGCCGAGCTCTTCGTTACGCAGTCGGCGCTATCGCGGCAGGTCAAGGCACTCGAGGACGCGCTCGGCATTGCGCTGTTCGAGCGCCGTCATCGCGCGCTCGTGCTGACGTCGGGCGGAGAAGCGTTCCACCGCGCGGTGACCGACAACCTGCGTCAGCTCGCCGCGGCCGCGGACTTGGCGCGCGGGCGTGCCGATACGCCGGGGGTGACGCTGACGACGACGGTGTCGTTCGCGTCGCTGTGGATCATTCCTCGGCTCGCGGTGTTTCGTGCCCGCCATCCCGACGTCGAGGTGTTCGTTTCCGCCGACGACCGCACGATCGACCTCGCGCGTGGCGAAGTCGACATCGCGGTCCGCTATCTGTCCGAGCACAACGTGCCGGACGGCGCACGGCGCCTGTTCGGCGAGCGCATGTTGCCGCTGGTGAGCCCGAAGGTGCTGGGCGAGCCGCGCACGCCGCTCGCGCGCCCCACCGACTTGCGCAACCACGTGCTGCTGCATCTCGACGATTCGGAAGGGCGCCTGCCGTGGCTCAACTGGCCGGCGTGGCTCGCCGCCAACGGCGCACCCGACCTCAAGCCCGCGGGCTCATTGCGCTTCCGCATGTACGACCAGCTGATCCAGGCGGCGGTCGCGGGACAGGGCGTGGCGCTCGGCCGGTTGCCGCTTCTCGCCGAGCACCTCAACGACGGGCGCCTGGTGGCGCCGTTCGCCAAGCGCTACGACTCGAATCGCGGCTACTACGTACTCGTCGCGCCGCATGCCGAAGCACGCGCCGACGTCGCGGCATTCGTCGCATGGCTTGGCGACGAGGCGGTCAACACGCGCGAGGCGATTGCGCCGCTGCCTCGCGATACGCCGCGTGCCGCCACCAAGGTGGCGCGCAGGCGATGACGCAACGCTCCAATCCGCAGGCCGCGCTGCTGCCGTCGGCGTGGGTCGTGCGGCATGCGGCGCTGATCGCGCCGGGAGCGCGCGTGCTCGACGTCGCCGCCGGACACGGCCGCCATTCGATCTTCCTGGCTGCGCGCGGTGCGCAGGTCACCGCGGTTGATCGCGACGCCGACGCGCTGCGCGCGTTCGCGGCGACGCCTGGCGTGACGGCGCGCGTCGTCGATCTCGAGGGGCCCGACTGGCCGCTCGCGGGCGAACGCTTCGACGCGATCGTCTGTGTCCACTACCTGTACCGCTCGCGGCTCGCCGACCTGCTGTCGTTGCTCGGCGACGACGGCGTGCTCATTTACGAAACGTTCGCCGTCGGCAACGAAGTCTTCGGCCGGCCGTCCAATCCCGCGTACCTGTTGCGCGACGGCGAATTGCTGTCGCTGGTGCAGCAGCGCATGAGCGTCGTCGCGTTCGAGCAAGGCGTCACGGCGCGGTACGGTACAAAGGCGGTCGTCCAGCGCATTGCGGCGGCGGCGCGGAGTGCGTGGCCGCCGCCGCTGGATGCGTGAAGCGCCGGGTGCGCGGCGCATCGCGCCAATCAGGTAAAATCGCGCGTTATGCTGCAACAACCGCCCGTCACCGGAAGCCTCGTTGCCATCGTCACGCCGATGCGCGACGACGGCACGCTCGATCTTGACGCGCTGCGTGCGTTGATCGACTGGCACGTCGGCGAAGGTACCGCGGCGATCGTCATCGTCGGCACCACGGGCGAATCGCCCACGGTGAGCGTCGACGAGCACCAGCTGCTGATCCGCACCGCGGTCGAGCACGCCGCGAAGCGCATCCCGGTGATCGCCGGCACCGGCGCCAACAGCACTGCCGAGGCCATCGCACTGACCGAGTACGCGCTGAGTGTCGGCGCGAGCGCCGGTCTGTCCGTCGTGCCGTACTACAACAAGCCGACGCAGGAAGGGCTATACCGGCACTTTCGCGCGATCACCGAGCGCGTCGAGCTGCCGCTGATCCTCTACAACGTGCCGGGGCGGACGAGCTGCGACCTCGGCAACGACACCGTGGCGCGGCTCGCCGAATTGCCGAACATCGCGGGTATCAAGGACGCGACCGGCGACCTGGTGCGCCACGTCGATCTCGTCAAGCGCCTCAAGTCGAAGCCGCATTTCGCGTTCTATTCTGGCAACGACGACACGGCGTTACCCTACATGCTGCTCGGCGGTCACGGCGTGATCTCGGTGACCGCCAACCTGATGCCGCGCGCAGTCGCGCAGGTCTGCGAGGCGGCGCTCGCCGGCAATCTCGCGGAAGCGCGTGCGCAGAACGAACGCCTGATGCAGTTGCACACCAAGCTGTTCGTCGAAGCCAATCCCACGGCGGTCAAGTGGGCGCTCGCCGAGATGGGCAGGATTCGCAACGCGCTGCGGCTGCCGATGGTGCCGCTGTCCCCGCAATTCCACGACGTCGTCCGCGCCGCACTGCGCGAGGCGGGCGCCGTCGCCTGACGCAGGAACATCCATGTTCGCAATGAATTCACTGGCGCGGCGTGCCGCACTCCTGGCCATGGTCACGTCGGCGCTCGTGCTGCAAGGCTGCGAGACGTCGCCTGGCAAGCACATCGACTACAAGTCGGTGTCGAGCGCACCACCGCTCGAGATCCCGCCCGACCTGACGACGCCGCGCTTCGACGATCGCTACCAGGTCAACACGGCGAGCGGTCTCGCGCAGCAAGGCGCCACGCGACCGCGCGGCATCGAGCTGCTGCCGAAGAATCCCGAGGCGCACATCGCGCGCGCCGGCAACGAGCGCTGGCTGGTCGTCAAGGCGACGCCGGAGCAGGCGTGGGCGCAGACGCGACAGTTCCTGACCGAGCAGGGCTTCGTCATCGCCAGCGAGCAGCCGGCGGTGGGCGTGATGGAAACCGACTGGGCGGAGAACCGCGCGCAGATTCCGCAGGACGTGTTCCGCAAGTACATCGGCAAGTACTTCGACGTGTTCTACTCGACGTACAAGCGCGACAAGTTCCGTGCGCGCATCGAGCGCGGCGTCGACCAGGGCACGACGGAAATCTACATCTCGCACCGCGGCATGGAGCAGGTGCCGACGACCAAGTCGGACAACTCGTCGCCGGCGGGCTTCGCCTGGGCGGCGATGCCGGAAAACCCCGAGCTCGAAGCCGACATGCTGGCGCGGCTGATGGTGCGCTTCGGCGCGAGCGAGCCGCAGGCCGAAGCGGCGATCGCACAGTCGACCGCGCAACCCGATCGCGCGCGCATCGAAAAGGCGAAGGACGGCGCCTCGCAACTCGTCGTCGACGACGGCTTCGACCGCGCGTGGCGGCGCGTGGGACTGGCGCTCGATCGCAGCGGCTTCACCGTCGTCGATCGCGACCGCTCTAAGGGCCTCTACTACGTACGCTACGCCGATCCCGAAGCCGACATGTCGAAGAAGGATCGCGAAAGCGGCTTCCTGTCGAAGCTGATGTTCTGGAGGAAGGACGACAAGGACAAGCCCGAGCAATATCGCGTGCTGGTCGCCGAGGCGTCGCCGCGCAGCCTCGTCAGCGTGCAGGACGCCGCCGGCACGCAGGATCGCACGCCGGTCGGCGACAAGATCCTCGACATCCTCAAGGACCAGCTCAAATAGCCGGCCCCGTGGCAATCGTCGAAGCGCCGTGGCGCCGTCACGCCGCCGGTGACGACGCGCCGACGGCCCGCGGCTGGCGCACACCGGCGCACGGCGGCCACTGATGCGCTTCGCATCACTCGGATCGGGCAGTGAAGGCAATTGCCTCGTCGTCGAGGCCGGCAGCACGCGGATCATGATCGACTGCGGCTTCGGCGTGCGCGACTGCACGGCGCGCCTTGCACGCCTCGGCATCGAGCCGCGCTCGATCAGCGCCATCTTCGTCACGCACGAACACTCCGACCATGTCGGCGGCGTGCCGGCCTTCGCCGCCCGCCACGACATCGGCGTGTGGCTGACGTTCGGCACGCTGACTGCGGTGGCGAGCCGGTTCGAAGGCATGTCGCGCGTCTACGGCTTCGACAGCCACGACTCTCTGGTCGTCGGCGATCTCGAGGTGTGCCCATTCCCGGTGCCGCACGACGCGCGTGAACCCGTGCAGTTCGTCGTCGGCGACGGCAACCACCGTCTCGGAGTGCTGACCGACCTCGGCATGTCGACGCCGCACGTGCGCGCCAGCCTGTCGGGCTGCGACGCGCTGGTGCTCGAGTGCAATCACGACCGCGCACTGCTGCACGGCGGCAGCTATCCGGCGTCGCTGAAGCAGCGCATCTCCGGCCGCCTCGGCCACTTGTGCAACGACGATGCGGCGGCGTTGCTGGCGTCGCTCGACGTGTCGAAATTGCAGCACGTGCTCGCCGCGCACTTGTCGCGCGAGAACAATCGCCCGGAGCTCGCGCGCCAGGCGCTCGCATCGGCGCTCAATTGCGCGCCCGACTGGATCGGCATCGCCGGGCAGGACCACGGGTTCGATTGGCGCGCATTCAACTAGTCAATATTGCGGGGTCGTGATGGAAAAACGCCAGGAAATCTACCGCGGCAAGGCGAAGACCGTGTTCGCGACCGATGACGCCAACGTCGTCATCATGCATTACCGCGACGACGTCTCCGCATTCGATGGCGCCAAGCTGGCCAAGCTCGACCTGAAGGGCGAGACCAACAACCGCTTCAACGCCTATGTGATGGGCCGTCTCGCGGGCTCGGGCATCCGCACCCATTTCCTGCGGATGCTCAATGACCGCGAGTCGCTGGTGAAGACGATGAAGATGCTGCCGGTCGAGTGCGTCGTGCGCAATGTCTGCGCAGGCTCGATGGCCAAGCGCTATGGAATCGACGAAGGCACGAAGCTCGCCGAGCCGATCTTCGAATTCTTCCTGAAGAGCGACGCGCTGCACGATCCGCTCGTCAACGACGACCACATCCGCATCCTCGGCTGGGCGAGTGCCGACGAGATCGCGCAGATGAAGGCTTTGACGCACAAGGTCAATGGCGTCTTGAAGCCGATGTTCGCCGATGCCGGCATCGATCTCGTCGACTACAAGCTCGAATTCGGGCATCCGCTGGACGACCTGAAAGGGCGGGTCGTGCTGGGCGACGAGTTCACGCCGGACGGCTGCCGGCTGTGGGACACCGCCACCGGCGAGAAAATGGACAAGGATCGTTTTCGCCGGGACCTCGGCAACGTGATCGGCAAGTATCGCGAGGTGGCGACGAGGATCGGCGTGCCGCTGGCCTAGTCTTCGCTCTGCCTCATTACTCGGTCAGTCCATGCGTCTCCCGCTTGCGGGAGAGGCATGTCCCCCATCGTCACAATCCCAGCGTCGTGCTCGACAGGCCGGGCTCGCCGGTCGACCAGATCTCGTCGAAGCGCGCGGCGAGCGATTTCACCGCCGCTGGCTGCGCGATCACCAGCGATCCGCGCGGCTGGTCGATGTGGAAGCGATGCACGCAGTGCGCACGATCGACGACGACCAGCGGGTCCATTGCGCCTGCCGCTTCACTGCCCGTCCTGTAGATCGTTACCGCGTGCGGGAATTGCCGCAACATCGACAGCAGGCGTCCTGACGCCGCTTCGAGCCAGCGCGTGTCGTGGACGATGACATCGAGCGCCGCATGCCGGTTGGCGCGCAGGTAGCGGGAGAGCGCGTCGACGCGCGCGGCGCGGCTCCATCCGCCCCAGCTCATGTCGGTGTCGAATACCTGGATGCGCGAGCGCGCGTAGCCGACGATCTCGTCGATTGCCGCGATGTGCGCGGTGACATCGCCCAGCGCCTGCTCGCGCGGCGCCGGCGGCCATTCGGGGGGAGGTGAATCAGGGCTCGGGATCGAGGTATCCATCGTGGTGCCATTGGTGGAGAAGGTCGGTCGTGGCGGCGGCGAGCGTCGCGCATCGCGCGGACGTCAGCGCGCGATGGTCGGCCAGCAGCAAGAGGTCGGCACGGGCGTCGCGCGGCGGCGCGAGCGCCGCGCCGTTGATATAGAAGCGCCGGTCGTCGTAGAGCAGTTGCGTGCGACGGTCGAGCGCGACACCCTGCGCACGCACTGCGCGCACGAATGCGCGGCGCGTCAGCGGCGTTTGCGGTGGAGCAAAGACGACGTCGGCCTTGGGCTCGGACAGGAACGTTCCCGCGAACTCGTCGACCATCGCGCGGCTGACCCGCAGCTTGGCGAGCATCGCCGCGATGCGCGACTGCATCGAGGCGTCGATCCGTGCGGGAGTGCCGGTGGCGGCGAGATCGGGATCGGAGTAGCGGCCGCGAAGGCCGACGCGATCGCGAAGGAAATCGAGGAATGCTTGCGCGAGCTCGGTGGCCGCCGCCGCGCGAAAGCCGATCGAGTAGGTGGTGCAGGTGTCGATCGCGACGCCGTCGTGCGCGAGATGGGGCGGCAGGTAAAGCATGTCGCCGGGGCCCAGCACCACATCGTGGCGTGGCGTGAAGTGGCGCAGGATCTTGAGCGGCCGCTGCGGCACCAGCGACAGGTCCTTCTGTCGACCATAGCGCCAGCGCCGCCGGCCATTGCCCTGCAGCAGGAACACATCGTACGAGTCGACGTGCGGCCCAACGCCGCCGCCGGGTGCGGCGTGGCTCACCATCAGGTCGTCGAGGCGCGCATAGGGCAGGAACGCGAAGCGCCGCAACAGCCGGTCGGCGCGCCTGTCGTGCAGGTTGACGCCCTGCACCAGCAACGTCCATTGCCGCGCGGGAAGTTGTCGCCACGTGGTGAGGCGAAACGGGCCGCGCGCAAGCGTCCAGCGAGCGCCGTCGCGAACCACGAGTCGCGATTCGACGTCGTCACGCTCGGCGAGCGCGCGCAGTTGCGGCCAGCTGAAAAGGCCGTCGAAACCGGAGATCGCGTCACGCACGAGCAACGGCCGCTTGTGCCAGTGACGCGCGACGAAGGTGGCGGCGGTCAGGGAAGGTGGCAGCGGTGGTGACGTGATCATCGGAGGCGATCCGCGCATCAAGAGGCGGTCGATGCGCAGTATAGCGGCGCGATACAATGACCGATCCATCGATCGGACGCCGCGTACGTACACGAGACCCCGCCCATGAACGCCTTCACCAACACCGTCGTCACCCTCAACTTCAAGCTCTTCGACGCCGCCAACAAGGTGATCGAGGAAACCGGCGACGAGCCGATCGCATACCTGCACGGCGGACATTCGGGCATTTTTCCGAAGGTCGAGGAAGCGATCAACGACAAGACGGCCGGCGACAGCGTGTCGGTCACGCTCGAGCCCGTCGATGCGTTCGGTGAATACGACGCGAACCTGATCCGCATCGAGCCGGTCGACAGCCTGCCGCCCGACATCGCCGAGGGCGGCTTTGTGGTTGCCGAAAAGGACGGCGAGGAGATCGTATTCCGCGTCACCAACGTCGCCGACGGCAAGGCAGTGCTCGACGGCAACCACGAGCTCGCCGGCCAGCGCCTGCGCTTCGACGCGACGATCGTCGACGTGCGTGCTGCGACCGCCGAGGAGCTCACGCACGGCCACGTGCACGGCGCGCACGGCCACCACCACTGATCGCGGTCCTTCGCGCGTGATCGACGACGACCGTTCCCGCGGCACCGTGCTCAGGCGGCGCGACGCACTCGCGCTGCTGGGTGGACTCGGTGCGCTCGCCGCGACGGGCTCGTACGCACGCGCCGCCGGCGCAGTGCCCGGGTGCGTCGTGCGGCCCGAGCAGACCGAGGGTCCGTTCTTCGTCGACAGTGCGCCGGAGCGAGTTGACATCGGCGACGGCATGCCGGGAACGCCGTTGCGCCTCGCCTTCAGGCTTTCGCGCATTGTCGGTGGCAGTTGCTCGGCGCTCGTCGGCGCGCGTGTCGACGCGTGGCACTGCGATGCGGCGGGGCGCTATTCCGGCGTGGGCGGGCGCGGGTCCGCTGCGGGCCTGCAATTCCTGCGCGGCTCGCAGGTGAGCGACGCCGCGGGCATTGCGCGCTTCATGACGATCTTCCCGGGTTGGTATCCGGGACGCGCCGTGCATGTTCATTTCAAGATTCGCAGCATCGACCCTGCCGGACGCGGCCAGGAATTCACTTCGCAACTCTACTTCGACGACGCGCTCAACCGGCGCGTATTCGCGACCGGGCCCTATGCCGCGCGCCGTGCGGGCTGGATGCGCAACAGCGACGATGGTATCTATCGCAGCGGTGGCAGGCAATGGATGCCCGACGTCGTCGCCAATGCCGCCGACGCAGGGTTCGACGCCACGCTCGCCGTGGCCCTCGCGATGGGCTGAGCATGCGACACGCGACGCCCGCATCGCCTTGTCCTTTTGCGACCTGCGTCGTCGCGGTGGCGGAACCATTCGATGCCCATGCCATCTACCAAGGCCTGACACCGACCATGAGCAATCCGCGATGAGCCGACCATTCGTCCTGATCGCCGCCGCCATTGTCGCGGCCCTTGCCGGGTTCACGGCGTGGCGTGCGTGGCACACCGAGCCGCCGATCACGCCTCCGGTGATGGCCACGCCGTCGCCGCCACCGGTTGCGCCGGCGCCAGCGACCGCTGCGATCCAGCACCCCGTCGAGGACGCGCCGCTCGCCGCCACGCCCGCCGGGGCGGTGCCGCTCGATCACAGCGATGCGACGATGCGCCAGGCGCTCGCCGACGTCTTCGCCGGCCACGCGCTGCCGGCGTTCCTGCGCGTCGACCGCGTGATCCGCAACATCGTCGCCACGATCGACGCGTTGCCGCGTGAAAGCGTGTCGCCGACGGTGATGCCGGTCAACCCCGCGCCGGGGCGAATGGCGGTCACCGCCGCCGGCGACGCGATGGCGATCGCGCCGGAGAACGCCACGCGCTACACGCCTTACATCGACGTTCTCAAGGCGGTGGATACGCGCACCCTCGCCACGGTTTACCTGAAGAACTATCCGCTGTTCCAGCAGGCGTATCGCGAGCTCGGCTATCCGCAGGGCTATTTCAACGACCGGCTGGTTACGGTGATCGACCTGATGCTCGCCACGCCGGACGTTCAGGGACCCATTGCGCTGGCGCAACCGAAAGTCGTCTTCACGTATGCCGATCCTGCGCTCGAAGCTCTCCCCGCGGGGCAGAAGATGCTGCTGCGCATCGGCCGCGACAACGCCACGGTCGTCAAGGCCAAGCTGCGCGAATTCCGCGCGCACATCGTGCGCACACCACCGCCGAAGTAGGCTCTCGGTCGCTGCCGCGCGTTCAGCCGGTCTCGTCGGCGATGCGCTTCAACTCGTAGAGTTTCTGCAGCGCCTCGCGCGGCGACAGCGCGTCGGGATCGAGTGCGGCGAGATGCGCGGCGAGCGCCGATTCGCGCGCAGCGGGAAGTGCGGGCGGCTCGCCGGCGGCAAAGAGGTCCCGCTGGCCGTCGCGCTGCTGCGAGAACTGGTCGAGGCGGGTGAGATGGTTGCGCGCCTGGCGCACGGTTTCCGCCGGCAGCCCCGCGAGCTTCGCGACCTGCAAGCCGTAGCTCTTGCTGGCGGCGCCATCGGCGACGGCATGCAGGAACACGATGCCGTCACCGTCGCGGCCGCGCGTCTCGATCGCATCGAAGTGCAGGTTCGCGCATCCCTCGATCTCGGCGGCGAGCGCCGTCAGCTCGAAATAGTGCGTGGCGAACAACGTCATGCTGCGGTTCGTTTCCGCGAGCCGGTGCGCAATGGCCCAGGCGAGCGCAAGGCCGTCGAAGGTCGACGTGCCGCGGCCGATCTCGTCGATCAGCACCAGGCTTTGCGGCGTCGCGCGATGCACGATGTAGGCGGCCTCGGTCATTTCCACCATGAACGTCGACCGCCCGCGCGCGAGATCATCGGCGGCGCCGATGCGCGTGAAAATGGCGTCGATCGGCCCGAACGTCGCGCGATCCGCGGGAACGAACGAGCCGCAGTACGCCATCAGCGCCAGCAGCGCTGTCTGCCGCATGTACGTCGACTTGCCGCCCATGTTGGGGCCCGTGACGACGAGCAGCCGGCGCGTGCGCGAGAGCTCCACGTCGTTGGCGACGAACGATTCGACCTGTCGCTCGACCACCGGATGCCGGCCGGCGACGATGTGCACGCCGGTGTCGCTGCTGAATGCGGGACGCACCCAGCGCATCGCCTCGGCGCGCTCGGTGAGTGCCGCGATGGCGTCGACGGTGGCGAGCGCCAGCGCGAGCGATTGCAGCGCAGGAATCGCCGGCAGCAGCGCCTCGACGAGCGCGTCGTACAGCATGCGCTCGCGGGCCAGCGCGCGATCCTGCGCGGACAGCGCCTTGTCCTCGAACGCCTTCAGCTCCGGCGTGATGTAGCGCTCGGCGTTCTTGAGCGTCTGGCGCCGCCGGTAGTCGTCGGGAACGCGCGTGACATTGCCGTGCGTGACCTCGATGTAAAAGCCGTGCACGCGGTTGTATTCGACTTTGAGGGTGGCGATTCCCGTGCGCTCGCGCTCGCGGCGCTCGAGCGCGACGAGGAAGTCGCCGCATTGCGTGTCGATCGCGCGCAGCTCGTCGAGGTCGGCGTCGTAGCCTTGCGCGAAGACCCCGCCGTCGCGGACGTTGGACGCGGGCTCGGCGGCGATCGCGCGCTGCAGCAGTGTCGCCCACGCGGCGTCGATCGCCAGCGCCGCCGCCGCCTCGCGCAGCACCGGCACGTCGAAGCGCGCGAGCAGCGTCGCCACGGCCGGTGCCGCCGCCAGCGTGTCGCGCAGCGCGGCGAGCTCGCGCGGCCGCACCGATTGCAGAGCGATGCGCGCGGCGATGCGCTGCGCATCCGTCGTGTGGCGCAATTGCGCGACCAGCGCTGCGCGCGAGCGCGCGTCGGCGAGCATCGCCTCGATCGCGTCGTGGCGCGCGATCGCGCAGCGCGGGTCGCGCCGGGGTTCCGTCAGCCACATGCGCAATTCGCGACTGCCCGCGGCGGTGACGCAGGCGTCCAGCAAGCCATGCAGCGTGGCGTCGCCATCACCGGACATCGGCGCGACGATCTCCAGGTTGCGGCGTGTCGCCGGATCGAGCTCGATCAGCGTGCCGGCGTTGACGACCTCGAGCGCGCGCACGTGCGCGAGTGCCGCGCGCTGCGTCGATGCCGCGTAGCCCAGCAGCGCGCCGGCGGCGCCCAGCGCCAGCGGCACGTCGGCTGCGCCAAACGCGGCGAGGTCGTGCGTGCCGAAATGTCGCGCCAGCGCGCGCTCGGCGCTGGCGGAATCGAAATGCCACGCTGGCAGCGCACGCGCCGCGACGTCGTGCGCGGGCGACGACGGCAGCGGCGGCGCGTCGTCGGCGACCAGGAGCTCGGCGACGTCGAGGCGCGCGAGGGTCGCGGCGAGCTCGCTCGCCGGCGTTTCCGTCAGCGCGAAGCGGCCCGAAGCAAGGTTGAGCCACGCGATGCCGCAGCGCTTCGCCGACGTGGCCACGGCCACCAGCAGGCTGTCGCGGCGCGCATCGAGCAGGTTGGCGTCGACCAGCGTGCCGGGTGTGACGATCCGCGACACCCGCCGCTCCATCGGCCCCTTGCCCGCGGCCGGATCGCCGAACTGCTCGACGATCACCACCGACTCCCCGGCGTTCATCAGCCGCGCGAGGTGCTGCTCGATCGCGTGGAACGGCACGCCCGCCATCGGGATCGGTGCGCCGGCGGACTGGCCGCGCGACGTCAGCGTGATGTCGAGCAGGCGCGCCGCGCGCTCGGCGTCGGCATAGAAAAGCTCGTAGAAGTCGCCCATTCGATAGAACACGAGCTTGTCCGGATGCTCGCTCTTGACGCCCAGGTACTGCCGCATCATCGGCGTGTGCATTGCCAGCAGCGCGTCACCCGCGTCTGCGAGTGCGGCAACCGGCTTGCGAGGGTCGTGCGAAGACTTCAACGATGCAATCCGTTCCCGGCTCAGTGCAGCTTGACGCGCGGCTCGGTGCGCTCGCGCAGGAACCGGCCGAGGCTGCCCAGCACGACGCGTGGCCAGCCGTGCAGCGCCGCGAGATGCAGCGTGTAGTTGGAAATGTACATGATGCGCGCGATCACACCTTCGACGAACATCGCGCCGCCGATCAGCCCGCCCATCAGTCTGCCCACCGCGGAGGTCTCGCCCAGCGACACCAGCGAGCCGTAGTTGTGATAGCGAAACGGCCTGAGCGGCGCGCCGGCGATGCGCCGCGGCAGCATCCTCGCGAGATACAACGATTGCTGGTGCGCGGCCTGCGCGAGCGGCGGCAGCTGCTGCTTGTCGCGCCACGGCGTCTGCGCGCAATCGCCGATCACGAACACGTCGTCGTCGTCGACGCTCTGCAGCGTATCGCGGACGACGACCTGGTTGAGTCGATTGGTGGTGAGTCCGCCGAAGCCCGCCAGCCAGTCGGGCCCCTTGACGCCTGCGGCCCACACCGCGAGATCGTAGGGATGCGAGCGGCCGTCCGCGGTGGCAACGGCGCGGCCGTCGATGTGCACGACCTTCTGGTCGACGAGGACTTCGACGTCGAGCTGCTCCAGCAAGCTGGTTGCCGCGACCGCCACACGCTCCGGCAACGCGGGCAGGATCCGCGGCGCCGCCTCCATCAGCCGGATGCGCACCTGGCGGCTCGCGTCGAACGACGCGAGGCCATAGCTTGCGAGCACGCGCGTGGTGTCGCGCAACTGCGCGGCGAGCTCGACGCCGGTGGCGCCGGCGCCGATGATGACGACATTGACGTCGGGACGCGCGCCGGCCTCTCCCGCCGCGTTGGCGCGCGCGCACGCGGCGATCAGGCGGCGATGGAAGCGCTCGGCCTCCGGTGTCGAGTCGAGCATCGACGCGTAGTCGCGCACACCGGGCACGCCGAAGTCGTTGGACACGCTGCCAACGCCGATCACCAGCGTGTCGTAGCCGAGCTCGCGACGCGGCAGCATCGCGAGTCCCTCGGCGTCGACCACGGCGCCGATCGTGATCGTGCGCTTCGCGCGGTCGAGCGCTTCGAGCGCGCCGAGCCGAAATTCGAAGTGATGCCAGTGCGCCTGCGCGAGGAAGTCGATCTGGTGCGCGTTGACGTCGAGGCTGCCGGCGGCGACTTCGTGCAGCAGCGGCTTCCACATGTGGGTTTCGCTGCGGTCGACGAGCGTCACCCGCGCGCGGCCATGCGCGCCGAGGGTGTTGCCGAGGCGGGTGGCGAGCTCGAGGCCGCCGGCGCCGCCGCCGACGATGACGATCCGGTGCATGGTGTTGGCGGCGTCGTTCATCGGTGCCAACGCGGATACGGCATCGCGGTGCCCGCGCGCGCGCGGTCGGCGCATGTCGTTGCCCGTCACGCGTTGGCGCGGAAGATCCACACGGCGTCGCGCGGCAATTCCACGAAATGCGTGCTGCCGGTTGCCAACGGCGTGTCGCCGTAGGCGCGCAGCCGCGCCTGTCCCAGCTCGAACAGGTGCTCGAAGCGGTCGCCGATGTACATCGACGTGACGAGCTTGGCGGCGAGACGATTCGGCCCGGCGGCATCGGCGACGCGCGCGCGCTCGACGCGGACCATCGCCACCCCCGGCACGCCGGATGCGGCGCCTGCGCGCGCGACGCCGGCGAGCTGCCAGCCGTCGCCCGCGAGTGTCGCGACGCCGTCGTGGACGTCGGCGACGCTGCCTTTCAGCTGGTTGTTGCTGCCCATGAAGTCGGCGACGAACAGCGTCTGCGGGTCGCTGTACATCTGCTGTGGCGTGCCCTGCTGCTCGATTCGGCCATTGTTGAGCAGCAGGATGCGGTCGGACATCGCCATTGCCTCGCCCTGGTCGTGCGTGACGCACAGCGCCGACAGTTGCAGCCGCACGATCAGCTCGCGCAGCCACGCGCGCGCTTCCTCGCGCAGCTTGGCATCGAGGTTCGACAACGGCTCGTCGAGCAGGATCACCGGCGGGTTGTAGACGAGCGCGCGCGCCAGCGCCACGCGTTGCTGCTGGCCGCCCGAGAGCTGGTGCGGGAAGCGCGCGCCCAGCTGGCCGAGCGAAAGCTGCTCGAGCACGCGCGTCACCGCGATCTTGATGTCGGCGCCCGGCATCCGCCGCAGCCGCAATCCGTAAGCGACATTGTCGAAGATGGTCTTGTGCGGCCACAGCGCATACGACTGGAACACGAGGCCCAGGTTGCGCCGTTCCGCCGGGATGTCGATCGCGCGCGCGCCGTCGAACATCACGGTGTCGCCGATGCGGATCGTTCCCTGGAACGGCGACTCGAGCCCGGCGACGGCGCGCAGCAGCGTCGTCTTGCCGCTGCCCGATGGCCCCAGCAGCGATACCACCTGGCCGCGCTCGAGCGTCAGCGCGACGCCGTTGAGGATCGGCGTTTCGCCGTAGCGCAGGTGCAGGTCGTCGACGGTCAGTTCGGCCATGGGAGCTTTCTAATCGCGAAGTCGTACGCCGAAGCGCAGTGCAATTGCAAGGCCGACGCCCACCAGCAGGATGTTGATCACGGAAAGCGCGGCGACGACGTCGATCGCGCCGCCTTGCCACAACGAGACCAGCTGTGCGCCGATCACTTCGTTGCCCGGCGCGAGCAGGTAGACGCCGGTCGAGTACTCGCGCTCGAAGATCATGAACACCAGCAGCCAGCTGCCAAGCAGTCCGTGGCGGATCAGCGGCAACGTGATCTCGCGCGAGATGCGTGCGCGCGAGGCGCCGATCGTGCGCGCGGCTTCCTCGAGCTCGGTGCTGACCTGGAACAGCGACGTCGAGATGAGGCGCATGCCGTAGGCGAGCCACACCACCGTATACGCGAGCCACATGCTGAACAGCGTCGCGCGCAGCGGCTGCAGCGGCGGGAAGAACAGGAACACCCACAGGAACGCGAGGCCGGCCAGCAGCCCCGGCACCGCGCGCGGCACCAGCACCAGGTAGTCGATGAAGCGCGACCAGCCGTCGTAGCGGCGATGCGTGGCGAAGCCGATCGCCGTGTAGCAGGCGACCGCGATCGCGCCGCCTACGGTGCCGATCAGGATCGTGTTGAAGATCGCGCGCGTATGCGTCGGCTCGTCGAACACCGCACGGAAGTTGTCGAGCGTGAACGCGTCGATGAGACTGACGCCGATGCCCCAGTTGGTGACGAACGCGCGCAGCGTGATCCCCGATACCGGCACGATCACCGCGAGGAACACCCACGCGTACAGGATCAGCAGCGCGACCCATTTCCAGCGGCCGAGCGGCAGTTCCTTCATGCGCCCGGCCTTGCCCTTGATGGTCGCGTAGCGGCGCGCGTTCTGCAGCAGTCGGCGCTGCAGCAGCACCAGTGGAAACGTCACGGCGACGATGCAGATGGCGACCGCCGCCATCAGGTGATACGACGGCGTGCCGAGCTTGTTGGTGAGCTTGTAGAGATACGTCGACAGCACCAGGTGGCCCTCCGGGTCGCCCAGCACCAGCGGCAGGCCGAAGAGCTCGAAGCCGAGGAAGAACACCAGCACGGAGGCGAACAGCAGCGCCGGCGCGATCAGCGGCAGGCTGATCGTCGTGGCGACGCGGAAGGGACTCGCGCCGGCGATGCGCGCGGCTTCCTCGACGTCGGAGCCGAGGCTCTTCAACGCCGACGATGCGTAGATGTAGACATGCGGCACGTGCGTGAGGCCGGCGATCACCGCCATGCCGGCGATCGAGTAGATGCCCCACGGCGATGCACCGAAGAGGTCCTGCGCCCACACCGAATAGAAGCCGACCGGTCCCGCGGCAACGACGTAGCCGAACGCCAGCACCATCGGCGACACGAAGCTAGGCACGAGGATGATGGGTTCGACGAAGCGCTTGCCGGGAAGGTCGGTGCGCTCCATCACGAAGGCGAGCACCGCGCCGAGCGGCACGGCGATCGCCGTCATGCCGACGGCGAGCACCGTGGAATTGACGAACGCTGACCAGAAGTCCGGATCGGCAAAGACGAAGCGGTACGCGTCGAGGCCCGCGGTCTTGCGCGCATCGAAGAACGGCGCGGTCAGGAAGCTCTGGTAGAAGATCAGCGACAGTGGCGACAGCACCGCCAGCGCCGTGACGAGGATCGTCAGCCCGCGCGGCAGGCGCGCGGCGAATGCGCTGCGCGCAACCGGCGCGGCAACGGCGAAATCGGCTGGCATCGGCGAAATCCCGCGACGGTTGCGAATCGTTGCCTGCGATGCGCCGCGGGAGATGTGGGCGAGGTTACTTGCCTGCGCCGCCGGCGGTCAGTTCGGCCTTCCAGGCTGCCAGGAAATCGAGGCGCTTCTTGGGGTCGAGATAGGTGACGATCTCCGAGCCGACCGGGATCGGCTTGACGTTGTCGCCGAGCTGCTTGTTGAGCGATGCCGCCGTGTATTCCGCGTCGACGTCGGTGCGCACCGCGAAAAGCTCGACCGGCCCGCCAATCTGCTTCTGGCCGCGCTGCGACAGGATGTAGTCGGTCCAGACCTTCGCGGCATTCGGGTTCTTCGCCTGCTTGCCGATGAACATCACGCGCGACAGCACCAGCGTGTAGTCCTT
>JBDTWY010000008.1:0-91962 GCA_040006455.1 Betaproteobacteria bacterium
CGCCGCCAAATCGACACCGCGCGATAGCGACACTGCCAGCAAGCGCAGGTCCTCGGGATCGCCGGTCGCGAGGACGGCATCGATGCGCCGTTGCAGCAGGTTGGCCGGCACGTCCGGAGCGATATGCGCGACGAGCGCGAGATCGAGCGCATCGGCGTGCGCGGCGAGCGCGCGGCGCAATGGCAGCGTGTCGTCCGCCTCGCATTGCGACAACGCGCGCGCCAGCGCGCGCGCCATGTGCGGAACGCGCACGGTCATCCGCGAAGCGGTCGCGACCAACTCGGCCAGCGTCTCCAGCGCGGCCTCGCGCGTGGCGGCCTCGGCGAGCCGCCCGCACGCGTCGACGAAGCGCGCGCGCCGGTCGGCGGGTGCCGCCGCCAGCACCCTGGCGGCGGATTCCTGCGCGACCGCGTCGTCACCGATGAACGTCGCCGCCTCGGTGATCGCCTGCCACGTTGGCAGGTGTTCGGGCATCCTCGCTCCGGCTTCCTGCCAGGCCACGATCGCCTCGCGCGGCTTGCCGAGCCGCCACAGCGAATCGGCGATGCCGGCGAACGGCGCGAGCGCGCGCGGTCTTTGCCGCGCCGCCTTGCGAAAGCACGACAGCGCATCGAGCGCGCGTCCCGCGGCGAGGTGCTCACGCGCACGCGCGAGCCAATCGGTGTACGTGACGGCCATCAGCGCAGGCGTGCCTTCAGCGCGTCGATGAAGCGAGGAGACAGCCGTCGATAGAGCGTTGTGCCGATCGGCGTGCGGCGCATCCGCATCGCCATCCGCGCAAGCTGCGAGCGCAGCGACTGGCGTGCCGCGATCGTCGCCGCCGAGGGCGCCGATGGCTGCCAGCGCGTATAGCCCAATGCATCACGGACGCGCGCATTGTCCAGCCCACGCATCTTCGACTTCGATTCGCCGACGGCCGAGGGTTCGTAGAGCGCCAGCGTCGCGCGCGCCATCGCCGCGGACGTGCGCACCGGCAATGCACGCGCACGCCGCGCGGCGTCCTGCCGTTGCGAAACCTCGGCGCCAACGAGCAGCGACTCGATCCGCGCGAACATTGCGGCGTCGTCGTTCCATTCCGCTTCCGTCATGATCGATCCGGCGCCGCTCGCGCGCACGCGCTCGGCCAGCGCGCCGATCGGTGGCACGAGCACCGGCTGCCCGGCGGCCCAGGCCTCGGACAGTGTGTAGCAGAACGTCTCCGGACCCGTCGATGGGTACAGCACGAGGTCGACGCAATAGTCGCGCAACAGGCGTGGCAACGCATCGGGGCGATACCGGCCATGCACGGTGAACGCGCGATCGCCGCTTTGCCAGGGTCCGTGCTGGCGGTCGAGATAGCCGATCAGCACGAAGCGCACTTTGGCATTGCGTACGCGCGCGAGCTCGACCAGCCGCTCGAGCCTGCGGGCGCCCTTGTCCGGCCCGACCGCGCCGAGCACGGCGACCACCTTCGCGCCATCGCGCGGCAGCGGCAACACGTCGCCATCGCCATCGCCGCCGCTACGCCCGTCATTCCCGCTACCCCCGACACTGGGTTCCCGCTTTCGCGGGAATGACGGGACTTGGGGATGCGCATCGGCGCCATGCGGAATCACCGTGGGGCGGCGTTCGAAATAGCGCGCGAACATGTCCGCCGCCCATGCCGACGGCGCAATGATGAATGCGGCACGCGCGATCAGTGCGCGGTGCCGCTCGCGCCAGTCGACGATGTCGATGCCGGCGAACGGCGGCTGCGCCGCAAGGCAGCGCCGGCATGTCGCGGTGTCGGTGACGCCGCCGCAGAAGCGTCCCGAGGCATCGAGGAACGTGATCGTCGGGCAGCCGAAATTGACGTCGTGGACCGTGTAGCCGAACGGCAGGTCGAGTGCCGCCATCGCCTCGAGGATGCCTTCCCGGCACGCCGAGATGTTGTGCAGGTGAACGAGGCCGATGCCGAAGGTCGCGCACAGCGCGCCGACGAAGTCGGGCCAGCGCTCGTCGTGCCGGCGCGCCAGCGCGTAGGTGACGAGGCTCCCATCATCGCGATGCTCCTCGACCTGCCAATCATCGCCCACCGCCACCGCGAGAAAGTGTCGCCTGGCTTGCCGCGATGCATCGATCAGTGCGCGCACGTGCGATTCGGTGCCGCCCCCGTGATGATGGATCACGTGGAGCACGCCGGCACCAGGCCTGCGTATGACGCCGAGCTGCGTTTGCGCGGACTCGCGAATCGCCCGCAGCGGATCGGCCGCGATATAGCGTTGCACGACTTCGCTGAATCCCGGATGGCGCAGCAGCAAGGTCGCGGTGTTCTTCGGCACCAGCGCGGCCTTTTGCGTCGTGAACGAGCGACCGCCGGTGTGCACGACGAACGCGTCGTCGGCGAGCACGTTGCGCCAGCCGTGCGCGGCGGCGCGCAGGCAGAAGTCGTTTTCCTCGCCATAGCCGGCGCCGTAGACCGGATCGAACTGGCCGATGTCGTCAATCAGCGCACGGCGGATGTAGAAGCAGAAGCCCACGCCGGTCGGCAACTCCGGGTAGCTCGGCACGGCCGCGCGCAGCAGCGCCGCCGCGACCAGCGACGGATCGGCGCCGCCCGGCCACGGATTGTTGAGACAGAAATGCGGGAACGACAGGATCTCGGCATTGTTCGAGAACGGCGTGATCGTGCCAATCGTTGGCGCGGAATCGGCGCAACGAAGCATCGCGTCGAGCCATCCCGCCGAGACGATCGTGTCGGAATTGAGCAGCACGACATCGCCGCGCGACAGCGACATGCCGCGGTTGGCGGTGCCGGTGAAGCCCAGGTTGACCGGATTGGCAAGCAGCCTGAGCTGCGGCAGCGCGCGTGCCGCGAGCTCGGCGAACAGTTCGCCGATGCGCGGGTCGGGCGACGCGTCGTCGATCAGCGTGATCGTGTGCCGCGCGTCAGTGTGTCGCAACGCGCTCTCCACGCAATCGCGCACATCCTCCGGCGCGTTGTATACCGGGATGACGATGTCGACGCGCGTCATCATTGGCCGCGCACGTGCTGCCACCAGCTTCGCAGGCGCAGCCACGGCAGCATCAGCCACCACCGCAGCCCCTGGCGATAGTCGATGATCCGCTCCTGTGCCGACGTTGCCGCCTGCAATTCGATTGCCTGCGTGCGCAGCTCGTCGGCTTCGCGCCGCGATGCATCGACTGCGCTTCGCAGCTCGGCATCCTGGCGCTCGAACTGCTGCATTCGCGACGATTGCGCGTCGAGCTGGCCATCGCGTTCGACGATGATGCCGTCGCGAACGGCTACCAGCTTCTCGAGGTGCTCGACGTGCGCGGTCTGCTGGTCGAGCATCTGCGTGCGCTCGCCGAGGATGGCATCGAGCCGCATCGCTTCGCGCATCGCCGCGTATCCGCGCGCAAGCTCGGACCCGGCGCCATCGGTAAACAACGAGACGCCGGCGACGCGCTGCGGCAGCGCCGATGCGCTGCGTGCCGCGAGCACGACGTAATACATCGCCGCGGGCGCCACGGCCGCCGCGACCCCTGCGGAATCGCCGACGTGGGCCGCGACAGTCGACAGGTCGCCTTCCTCGCGCCAGATCGTCGAGCCCATCCACATGCGCTGGCTGAAAAACGCGCGCGCGGCGAAGTGCGGTGCAAGCAACGCATCGAGCTCGCGCCGGTCGTGCTCGTGCAAATGGAACGGGTTGACGAACCCGCGATTGTCCGAATACTCGACACGATTGGGCGCAGACAGCAGCAGCCATCCGTCCGCTGCCAGCACGCGCGCGAACTCGGCCAGCATGCGTGGCTGCGCGCTCGCCGGCAGGTGCTCGATCGTCTCGAACGAGACGACCACATCGACGCTCGCATCGGCCAGCGGCAGCGCCGTCACCGATGCGTTGGTGAACGCAAGATTGGCGACCGCTGCATAGTGCTTTCGCGCATGCGCGATCGTCGGCGCGTCGATGTCGATGCCGGTCACCGACGCCGCCGCGGTCGCGAGCAGCGCACTGCCGTAGCCTTCGCCACACGCGGCGTCGAGCACGCGCTTGCCCGCGACGAGCGCGCGCGCGAACGCGTAGCGGTGAACATGCTCGTAGACGATCTCACCGTCCTTGCCGGGCAGGAATCGTTCACCGGTGAATTCGAGATCGGATGTCATGTGCGAAGTGTGCAAAGAGCGCGCGGAAGTCGCGCCATCAGCCGGGACCATCGCCCCATCGGTGCGGCAATCGTACCAGCCCGAACTCGCGCGCATCGCCTGTCACGGTGATCGGCGTCTCGACATTGTCGAAGAGACGCACGCCTTCGGGATCGAGCGCGTGCGCGCGCACCGTGTACTTGCCGGGCAGCAGATCCAGGGCCGGGAATTCGATCGCAAAAGCGTAGGCGTTGGCATTCAGCTGCTGCAGCACGACGCCGTCCATGTCCGATGCGACGCCATACACGGGCGTGCCGTCGGCGCGGACGATGCCGACGAGCGCCACCGGTGCGCGTCCATCGGGCGAATGGATTTCGCCGCGAATCCGCAAGCGCTCGCCTTGCCGCAATGTGTCGGGCGGATCGAGCAGCAGCGACTGCACCGCATACACGCCGGCCGCGGAAGCCGCCGCCTGCGTGACCGGCGCCTTGCCGACGGCGGATTTTTCCTCGTGATACGCGAGATACGCCTGCGTCACCGCGGCGGCGTCACCGTAGCGCGCCACCTTGCCTTCCTTCAGCCAGATCGCGTTGCGGCACAGCTTCTGCACGTGATACATGCTGTGCGAGCACAGCAGCAGCGTGCCGCCGCGCGCAATGAAGCGCTCGATCCATGCGATGCACTTCTTCTGGAACGACTCGTCGCCGACGGCGAGCACTTCGTCGGTGATCAGCACGTCGGGGTCGAGCGCGGTCGCCACGGCGAATCCCAGCCGCACGACCATGCCGGACGAATAGTGCTTGATCGGGTCGTCGATGTGGCTGCCCAGGTCGGCGAACGCGATGATCTCGTCGCGCTTGCCGGCGATTTCCGTCGGCGTCAGGCCCAGCAGCGCGGCGGCGAGGTCGATGTTGGCAAGTCCCGTGTATTCGGGATGGAAGCCCGAGCCCAGCTCGAGCAACGCGCCGACGCGGCCGTTGACGACGACGGTGCCTCGCGTGGGCTTGATCACGCCGGCGATGATCTTCAGCAGCGTCGACTTGCCGGCGCCGTTCTCGCCCACGATGCCAAGCGAGGCGCCCGGGCTGAGCTCGAACGACACGTCGTCGAGCGCGCAGAACACGCTTTTCGCGCCGCGCCCGCGCAGCAGGTCCCAGACGAGGCGCACGCGTCCCGCGCGCGTGGCGATTTTGGCGTAATCCTTGCCGACCCCGGCCAGCGACATATGCGAGCGCGGCACGCTTGCCGTTTGCAGCGCAGCGGTCGCTGCGAGTCCGTTGGCGAACGTGCCTGCACGCAGCGCGTCGGCTTGCGCTGGCGATGCCAGCGGCGGATCGACGGACGCGCCCATCAGACGAAGTCTTCGAAATGCGGCGACAGCCGCCGGAACACCCACAGGCCGGCGGCGAACAGCAACGCCGAGGCGAGCAAGGCGGCGACATCGTTGACGACGAAGCCGATCCGGCCTTCGAGCAACGCATCGCGCATCCGTTGCACCAGCCAGCCGAACGGATTGGCGGCGAGCCACGGCCGCACCGACGCCGGCACCGCGGTGATCGGATAGAGAATCGGCGTCAGGTACATGAAGATCATCAGGATCGGCGTCAGCACGTGCTCGACGTCGCGGATGAACACTTGCAGCGCCGACAACGCCAGCGCGATGCCGGTCACGCCGAGCACGAGGATCGCCCACAGCGGAATCGCGACGATCAGCCCTTCGAGGTGAATCGGCTCGCCGAATGCCTTGAGGATCAGCAGGATCGCCACATAACCCGCGCCCTGCAGCGCGAACGTCGCGGTCACCGATGCATAGATGACGAGCTCGTGCGGGAACGCCACCTTGCGGATCAGTCCCGCATAGCCGGGCAGCGCCGTGGTGCCGCGCTGGATGGCTTCCTGCGTCGCCAGCCACGGCCACAACGCGACTGCCAGGAACGCGAGGAAGCTCGATCCGCCGAATCCGCGCGCGGGAAAGATCTCGGTGAAGACGAATTGATAGACGGCGAGCAGCGCGATCGGATTGAGCAGCGCCCACGCGAGGCCGGTGATGCTGCCGAGGTAACGGGTGATGAGCTCGCGGTGGAAGAAGTTGGCGAACAGCGCGCGATCGCGCGCGCGACCGGCAAACGCCGCGCGCGGCGCATGCACCCTGGCAGGGACGGCGGTATCGCTCATCGAGTGGACGGGCGCCGCGGCGTCGCCGCGGCGCTTTGGACATGCAACCCGCTATTGTGCCGCAGGCGTCCCCGCAGCGTTCAATTCGCCGCGGGCGCGACGCGCTTGGACTTGCCGCCCGGAACCGCCGGCGTCTCGGTCGCCTTCTTGAGGATCTCCGGATCGATCCGCACGACCAGCGCATTGACTGCGGGCTGGTTGACGACAATTGCCGGATCGTTGCGAATCGCCGCCATCCGTTGCGCACGCTTGGCGTCGACATATTCCCGGCGCAGGTCGGCCAGGATCGAGGCCTTGACGTCTTCGTAAGCGCGCACATCACCGACCCGCTTGGCGTCGAGGCGGACCAGGTAGATCCCGGATTCGGTCTCGATCGGCCGCGACAGGTCGCCCGGCTTCCGCAAGCCGAATGCGACCCGCGCAAGCTGGGGATCCATGTCGCGCGCCGCGCGCCAGTCGACGTGCCCGCCGTTCTGCGCGGACGCCGCGTCGTCGGACTCCGCCTTGGCGATGTCGTCCATGCTCGCACCCGCGGCGATTTTGGCGCGCGCCGCTTGCGCAAGCGACTTGGCGTCGGCCACCGAATGCTTGGGGAACGCGTAGAAGATCTGCTGCAGCTTCATTTCGTCGCCCTTGCGGAACTTGTCCGGCTGGCTGAGCCAGCGTTCGCGTGCCGCCTGGTCCAGGTTGGGCCGCGCGTTGGCCTCCTTCTCCCATTGCGCCTGGTTGCGATCCATCAGCGCCTTGGAGAGGATGCGATCGGTCTCTGCCGAGATGATGCGCGCGATTTCCGGATCCTTGTCGAGGCCCGCGTCACGCGCCTCGTGCGCGAGCGACTTGTCGACCAGCATCACGCGCAGCAAGGTGTTGATGCGGTCGATGTTGGTGCCGAAGCCCCCGCGCGTGTCCTCCGGCAGGCGCGACAGCTCGGTATCGTAGTCGCCGCGCGTCAGGCGCACGGTCGCAGTGCGCAGCAACTCGGTGCCCGGGTCCGCGGGTTGAGCTGCGCCGCCCGTCATGGGGGGCGATGGCGTGGTCGTCACCTGTGCGCCCGCCGGCATGCCTGCCAGCGCGAGCGCCAGCGCCAGCGCCGCGCATGTCAACGCAATGTTCGCTTTCGAGAGATTCGTCATGCGGAGATATCCTGCGTGAATTCGGTTGGACAAAAACACATCGGGCCCTTGCGGGCCCGATGTCAGCACACGGTACTTACGGCTCAGCGATCGGTATTGGGCTTGATCACCACCGCACAAGTTCCCGACTTGCAGGTGGAACTGCCTCTGCTGTCCTTGTTCTGGAACATCAGGTACCAGACATCGCCAGGCGCCATGTGAAGGACGTCACCCAAATTCCCGCGAATGATCGTGGACAATCCGTCGACGAGACCATTCAACGTCGTCGACGACGTTCCGAACGACCACTGCTGGCTTGGATAGCTTCCATTGGCCCTGTGCTGCGATGGCATGTCGCAGGCAGTCTTGGAAACATAGGCCACTGCGGGCGTTCCATCCGTCGTGCCACCCGAGCGCAGCCAGACGAGGCTGATATTCGGACCGGCTCCCTGAGGTACAACGACCTTGAAGATCCCGGTCTGCGAAGTGCCACTGCCGATGGCAAGGGATACCGGCTGGCCGTCGAACGCATTGATCGTCGTCGAGACCACCTTGGTGCCATCGCTGCAAGTCGTCGGAATGCCGGCACCGCCACCGCCGCCGCCCGCGCTCGGATCGAAGAACGTCACGGTAGTTGACTTGCTGATATTGTTTACGCCCGCAGAAGCGGTGACGGAAACGGGAACCGGGCCGACCTGAGTTTGCGTGACAGAACAGGTATTCCCGCTAGGCGCACAACCGGTCCATGCATACGAGATCGCACCGCCCATGTTCGAGCAGTTCATCGTCAATGTCTTGCTAGATCCAATCGCAACCGAGGGCGCATCTGGCGTGAGGCTGCAGCTTGCGACAGGACCCGCGCCGCCGCTGGTGTTGCAGGTGATAACGCCTTGCGGGGACATGCTGAAACTGTCGCACGCATCTACGGATAGTGAAAGTGTCGCGGCCGATGCGTTGATGCCGAGGGCGAGGCCACACGCAGCCGACGCTGCGCACAGCAATGTGCGAATACGAATCATGAATCTCTCCTTGTCCTTCCCCCGGGTTAACGCGAAATGCGCTTGCTGATGCTTTTTTGTCGCGCGAGTATAGCATGGCCCGCCGCGATTTCCGCTATGCCGTTCGACGGTAATTTCGTGACGCTCATGGGGAAATAAGCGCCGCAAAAGTGAAGTGCCTCGCGAGGAAGACCATCGCTGATCGCGGTAAGTCACTGCGCCGCATCATCGCTTCACCACCTCGTTCGGATGCCTCGACCATCGCAAGTACCCCATGCAAAAAGCGTGCTGCCGAGACGATCGGCGCTCACAAACTCTCACCGGCAAAAAAAAGGCGGAACCGAGGTTCCGCCTTTTCACATTGCTGAAGCAAATGCAACAGACGATTACGGTGCCAGGAACCCTTGAACAATGCTGCGCGTTCCCTTGTGCACGAAGTTTCCGCCGTAGTTCGACAGCACGCCATTCGGCAGCGTGCCGTTCGTGTACGACTCGACCGCGAAGCCGATCACCGGCAGGCCGATGTACGACACGGTCGTGCCCGAGCTCACACCGCCACCGATGCTCGTGATGGTCGTGTTGAAGTTGATCAGGCGGTGCGGCGTATTGCCGTCCGACGTGGCGGCCGACGTGAGCGTGAAGTTCAGGTCCGCCCAGCCGTTCTGGTACGTGGTCACGATGTTGCGGTTGTTCGTCGAGCCCAGGACTTGCGACGCGTTGAACGTCAGCACGTTCGCTTCCCAGCACAGCGTGTTGGCCTTGCCCGGACGACTCGGCGAGAATCCAACCTGCGGGGTCGCCGACGCTTCTTCGCGATCGTAGACCGTTGCAAGGACGTCGTCGCAACCACCGACGTTCGCCACGATGTTGCGCTGGAACAGGTACTGCACGCCGGCGAGCTTCGGACCGAACGTGTAGTAGTAGCGCTTGGTCGGGAACGTCAGCACCCAATCCGTGCCGGACTTCGTGCCCGAATCGAGGATGAACGTGTTGTAGACGTGATCGTGCATGAACAATGCCGAGATCGCGTCGACGGTCTGCGAATCGCCGCCATTGAGGAACGTCGACTGGTAAACGTTGTTGCCGCTCACCACGACGGACGTCGGGGGGTTGACGTCACGCAGGTCCGGCTTGATGTCGCCCGGCGTGTCGTAGTGGCCCAGGTTGCGGAAGTTGTCCAGCGCGACCGCGTCTTCCGTATAGTCTTCGCCCGCATTGACATTGATCAGCGTCATGTCACCGAACAAGCCACCGGTCGGCGTCGTGAGCGCGGTCGGAACGACCGCATCAGTCAGCGCGGATGGCGTGCAAGGCGGTACGCCAGCGACGTGGGTAACGGCCGTCTCGGTCTTGGTACCCGCGATGATCGTGCCCATTTCGATGATTTCGGCATAGCCTTCCTTGGTGCGGTCGAGGCTGTCATCGCCTACGGCGTCATCCAGGAGGACATTGACGAACGAAGTCAGGTTGGCTGCATCGTGCGACAGATTCGAGGGGATCGTGCACGACTTGTCGAACGTGCCCACGCCAGCGCCGCCGCCGCCGTCGGTCGCCGGAAGAATCGCCGCCGTCCAAACGTCGTGTGCCGACAAGAACAAGTTAAAGTCGAGAACTTCCTGCGAGTTCTTGCCTTCGATGAAGCGGACCTTGACTGCCTTCGCCGAGGCCGTCGAGTTGACGACGGTCAGCAGCGATGAGAAGGGGTTGCCCGCGGTCTTGTCGCGAACCGTGTAGTACGGATAGATCAGGACCTGGCCGAGGCCGTCAGGGTTGACGTTGACCGCTTGCGCGGCGCTCGTCACGCCCAGCGCGGTAACGCCCGCCAGAGCGGCATACAGCGACTTTTGTTTGAACGTCTTCATAGTGGGTGATGACTCCTTTGAGTTGCCGTTTAAAGTGATCACTTCGGAACCAACAGCGGGATTAATGTTATTACAGACTTTTCATGCTTTACAAACAATTCGGTCCTTTAGCGGACCCCCCCTGTGGAAAATATGCAACGTCGCCAAATGGCTACAGTGACCAAACGTAGCGATATTCACCACTTTCAAGGATCCACGTCTCCGTCTCCGGCATCGGAAGACCCTTCATTCTCTTGGTGTCGATCGTCACGCGCATCGACACCTTGCAAATCTCCGGCTCGCAAACCACCTTCTCGATCTTGGCGTCCCGAAACCCGCTCAGCCGCGCCTTGGCCTTGTACAGGTTGAACGACACCGTCGCCTTCGAACCCGTACTGAGAAAACTGTAGGACTTATCGGGATCGCCGCCGATCAGCGACGCCCATCGCGCCTCGACCTGCTTCGTCACCGCCGCCACCTTCGCGCTATCGGGCGAGTCTTTCGACACGCCACCCATGCCCGCGCACGCCGCGAGCGTAACACCGAAAATCGCGACTACTGTCAACTGTCGCCAATTGACGACAAATTGACCGGATAATTCGTTGCGTGAAGCCGAAAAACCTGTGCTCATCTGGATTGTCCTCAAAACTTCCGGTCAGGTGCCGCGTTTCCCTCTCGGAAGAGCCTCGCAAAAACACTACGCAATCCCGTCGCGGCAGCACAATCCTTGCCAGGAAGCGTATAGAAACGGTGCCAGGGCGTTAAACCGAGGCACCGATTGAAACACGATTGGACACCCCTGTCGCGCCCTCACAACAGGGGTTTTCCGGGTTACTTCTCCGCTATCGCGCCGGCGGCGCAGGCGTGGGGGGAACGGTTGGAACATCCGGCGACAGCATCGACGGCGCGGTCGGCGCCAGCACCGGTGCGAGCGATTTCGGCGGCGGCGCGGCTTCCGGCGCCAAGGTGGTGGCGCCCGCCGGGTAGATGCGCCCGGCATTCTTGCCGCCCGGGAACAGGTCGTCGATATTATCCATGCGACGGCGCAGGTCGTTGATGACGGTGTTGATGTCGGAGGTGTTCTCCACAACACGCGGCGTCACGAACAGTACGAGCTCGGTGCGGTTGTTCTTGAGGTCCTGGTTGCCGAACAGCGCGCCAAGGATCGGAATGCGGTTGACGAGCGGCAGTCCGGACGTCGTGTTGGCCTTGGTCTCGGTGATCAGGCCGCCCATCACCATCGTCTCGCCGGACGGCACTGCCACCAGCGTCTGCACCGAGCGCGTCGAGATCGGCGGCGCGTCGCCGGCAACCGCGGCGATCCCTGGATTGCTCACTTCCGCCTGCACGTCGAGCGTGACGAGGCCGCCGGCATTGATGTGAGGCGTCACCTGCACCAGGACGCCCGTGTCGATGTATGACGACGTCGTCGTCACCACGTTGGACACGCCGCCGACCAGCGACTGCTGGTTGATGGGGATGCGATCGCCGACCTTGATCGTGGCTTTCTGGTTGTCGAGCGCGGCGATGTGCGGATTCGACACGACCTTGACGTTGCCATAGGTGTCGAGCATGCGGATCGCGGCCTGGATGCCGCCGAGGCCGTCGCCGATCAGGTAGTTGAAGCCCTGCGTCAATCCGCCGCTGATGGCGCTGCCGATGGTGGCCATGCCGATCGCCGCGGGGTTGGGCTTCGCGACGTTGCCGCCGTAGGCCCGCCCGGACGGCGCGCCGCCCTTGAATACCCAGTCGACGCCGAACTGGAATTCGTCGGTCAGCGTCACCTCGACGATCGCCATCTCCATGACGATCTGGCGCGAGGCGACGTCGAGCTTGCGCATCGCCTGCTCGATCACCTGGTATTCGGCCGGCGTGGCAACGATCAGGATCGCGTTGTTGTCCTTGTCCGCGACAACCTGCAGGTTACGTATCGCACCCACCGACGTTCCCGCGCCGCTCGTCCCCGAAGAGGGGTTGTTGACGCTGACCGCGGGTGCGGGCGTCTGGATCGACGACTGCGCGGAGAACGACGGCGGCGACACGATCGAGCCAGCCGGCGTGCCCGGCGCCACGGTCGCAACCGCGGCGCCGGTGGTGGCGCTGGCGCGGCCGGTGAACGCCTGCTGCAACAGCGGACCGACGTGCTCGGCGCGCGTGTTCTGCAGGTTGTAGACGTAGAAGCGCGGCGCGTCGCCGCCACCGCCGTGATCGAGGCGATCGACCCACTTCTTCGCCTCCTCGATATACGCGGCGTTGGGGCTCACCACCATGATCGCGTTCATGCGCTCGATCGGGATGATCTTGAAGATGCTCGCGAGCGGGCCGCCGGTCTTGTCGCCGATCGCCTTGTCGAGCTCGCCCATCACGTCCTTGACCGCGGCGTTCTGCAGCGTGAACACGCCCACCGACATTCCCGCCATCCAGTTGATGTCGAACATGTCGACGGTGTCAATCAGGTGGCGCAGTTCGCGCTCGGTGCCGGCGAGGATCAGCAGGTTGCGCAGCGTGTCGATGCGCACCGCCTGCGCGTCCTTGGCGAACGGCTCGAGGATCTTCGCCATTTCCACCGCGCTGACGAATCGCAGCGGAATGATCTGCACCGAATAGCCCTGCGGCAACGCGCGCTGCGAATTGCCGAGCTGCGGCGCCAGATTGCCGCGCACCGCCGCCGCCATCGGCACGACCTTGTAGAGGTTGCCCTCCTTGACAATCGTCGCGCCGGCCATGCGCAGCACTGTTTCGAGCGTTGCGGGCAGCGCCTCGCGCGGAATTCCCGACGATGTGCGGATGGTGATCGTGCCGCCGACGTTGGGGTCGATCGTGTAGCTCTCGTTGAGGATGTCGCCCATCACGTTGCGCACGACTTCGCGCACGTCGGCGCCTTCGAAGTTGAGGACGATGTTGCCGCCCGACGTCGTCGTGATCGTCGACGGCGGCAGGTTGCCGCCGGGCTGCTGCCCGCGCACCAGCACGCCGGTGCCCGGAAAGCTGCGCGAGCGCTCGCTGGCGGTGTCCTGGCCGGTGCCGACACCGGCATCGGCGCCGAGCGATGCCGGCGATTTCTTCAGCGTCGCGTCGAGCGGCGCGTAGCCGCGGTCGGTGGCGCACGCGGCGAGCACGCACGACAGCGCGCAGGCGAGCGCGGTACGTGCAAAGGGGAAATTCTGCATTGTTGTTGTCCTTGTGCGCAGGCGCAGCGGGCCTGTGGCGGAATTCGCGGTCATCGATTGATCATTTCTGGTTGGCGCGGTTGCGAAGGCGCTGGTACATCTGCTGCCAGCTCGGATCCTGGCCGTTGGCGCCGGCGGCGGTCGCCGGCTGCTGCGCGGCGGGCGCGTTGCCCTGCTGGGCGGCGGCGTCCTTCGCCGGCTCGGCGCGCTGGCGCTCGGCCTCGGCGGCGCGTGCCGCGCGCCGGCGTTCGCCGAGCGACCCGGGCGGCGTGCCGTCGGCCGGATTGGGCTGTTGCGCGCCCTGCCGCTGCTGGCCGCGCGCATTCACCGGATTGCCACCGCCGCCGGGCGCGCGCGGCGTCGCCGTCGTGGCCGCGGGCTGCACCGTCGTCTTCGGTCCCGCGGCGATCTTCAGCGGCAGGTCCTCCGACTCGCCGCCCTTGGTGAAGCGCACGCCGTTGCTGTCCACCTGCGCGACCAGCATGCCGTTGATCGTGTCGCCCTTGTGAACGGAGCGCGGCTTGCCGCCGGCGGCTTCCTTGAGGTAGGCCACCGCCGTATTGCCGTAGACGGCGGTGCCGGTGAGGATGAATTGGCCGCGCTGCATCTGCGTCGGGCCGCCGCTCGCCGTCGCCACCGCCGGCGGCGCCGGACGCCGCGTGGGATTGAACAGCGTGTGTTCGCTGGTCGTGCTCAATGCGGCGGGTCCGCCGGCGATCGCGTATTCGGGCAACAGCCCGACGCTGACCGGCGCAGGCGCCTGCGGTGTTTCGGGCGGCGGCGCGCGCTGCGCGTCGCGCCCCCAGCCGAGCTCGGTGGCGAGCACGACCGCGAGCACGCCGATCGGCACCGCCCACATCAGCAGCCTTCGCGTCGACGCATCGAGTGCCGTCATGTCGCCCCCGCCTTTGCCGCTTCCGGACGCTTGTTGGGATCGGGCAGCGCCCAGCCGATCACGTCGAATTGCACGTTGAGCTCCGGCTCCTGTCCCGCGCCCGGCTTGAACCCGCGAAACGCGTTGAGCGGGCGCACCGACAGGTTGTCGATCACGAGGTACGGCTGCTGCGTTTCCACCGCGTACAGAATCTTCGCCAGCGCCGGCGTGGTCGCGAAGAACTGCACGTTGGCGACGATCTGCTTCATCGCGCCATCGTCGCGCGGCGGCGGATTCTGGCTGGTGGTGATGCGCCCGCCGTTGCTTTCGATCGCGCTCTTCACCTGCTCCTGCAATTCGGCGCCGGCCAGGTTGGCGGCGGTGTTGCGCAGGAAGAAGCGATGGCCGTCCTTGCTGCGCATCGCGTCGAGCGCCTTGCGATATTCCGGCGCCTGCGCGGCGATCCGCCGATAGCGCTGCAGCCGGTCGGCGGAGTCGGCAATCGCGCGGTTGTAGTGCATGTGCGCGAGCACGATCGGCACGACGATCACCGCGACCAGCGCGACCAGCGCCAGCAGCGCGAGCGCGACCGCCAGCAGGCGCGACTGCGCGGGCGACAGGCGCTGCGCGAACGTGGGCGTCATTGCGCGTCTTCCGGATCGGCTTCGTCAGCGGGCGCGGCGTCGGCTCCGTTGGCCGGCGGCATCGCCGGCACCGGCGCCGCAGCAGCCGCGTCGCGCGCCGCCTGCACGTTGCGCGCGCGCCGTCCGCGCGCGCCTGCGGGCCGTGCCGGGGCCGGCGCATCGGCGGCGATGGGCGCCGCTGGCGCTGCCGCGGATGGCAGGTCCGGCGCGCGCTCGGCGGCCGCTTTCGCGGCGGGCGCAGGCGCAGGCTGTGCGGGCGGCACGGGTGCCGGCGCTGCGACAACCGGCGGTGGCGGCGGCTTGATCGTTTCGGTCAGCGCCGTTTTCTGCGGCGGGGGAATCGACTTGAGCTGCGTGCCGATGTCGAACGACTCGCCGGGGCCGGGTTGCAGCTTGGTCGTTGGCGAGCGCGGCGCCGCCTGGCCGACGAGCGTGGCGTTTTCCAGCAGCGAAATGAGCTTGCCGGCATTGGCCGACTCGCCGCGCATGAACAATTCGCGTTGCGCAACCTTGCCACGGATCGACGACTTGACCTCGAATTGCGTGAGCCAGGTGTCGTCCGGGAGCAGCCGCGTGACCTCGTCGAGCACCTGCGCGACGCCGGGGGTCGAGTACTTGCGCTCGAGCGCGAAGTTGTATTCGCCGACCATGCGGTCGAGCTCGCTGCGCAGCCGGTCCGACTGCTGCGCGCGCACCGCCGCGGCGTCGGCAGTGTGCATCATCGTGATCGCGTAGTCGCGCTTGTGCCACAGCGGCACGATCGCGACGGCCGCGGCCAGCGCCAGCAGCAGCAGCAGCGGCAGCAGGAACCGCCATCGCAGCCAGAGGCTGCCTTCGACACGGTCTTCGGGCGTCAGCAGGTTGAGCCGCGACGCGGCCGCGTCACGCGGCGCATCGGCGACGATCGTGACGACGTTGGCGCCGAATGAGCGCGCGAGCGCCACCGCCTGCTCGATCACGCGGCGGCGCACCGTCACCACGTCGACGGTGATCTCGCGCCTGGCGGCATCGCGATCGATCACCACCGCGTCGAAATGGAGATCCTCGGCCTTGAAGGGCGTCAACCGATCGATGTCGTAGCCGATTGTCGCGCGCAGGTTGTCCTCGACGGCGGACGGCAGCTTGAGGCGGCGGCGCAGCACCTGCCGCGGTCCCAGCGCCAGCGTGACATCGCGCGACCCCGAGGACATCGTGAAGATGGTGTCGATCGCAGCGCGTCCCTGCGCGGCGATCGTCGCAGTGTCGGCGTTGGCGGCGATGCTGGCGGCCTCGCGCATTCCCGTCGCCTCGCCTTGCAAGGAAGGGCGCCAGAAGGTGATGCGCTCGCCGTCGAGTGCGATCACCGGCCGCAGCCGGCGGCGCTCGATCGCGCTGCGCGCGCGCGCGGGGACGAGCGACGTGAGCTCGTGCAGCCAC
This sequence comes from Betaproteobacteria bacterium, assembly GCA_040006455.1. GTDB lineage: Bacteria > Pseudomonadota > Gammaproteobacteria > Burkholderiales > Casimicrobiaceae > VBCG01. The sequence goes on from JBDTWY010000008.1 coordinate 16,336, forward strand.
CACGCGCCGAAGCCCGCGAGGCCGAAGCGACGCGCGAGGTCGGCAATGGAAAGGTTCGCCGCGGCGAATTCAGGATCGGCCATTGGAATCGACTGTCGTGGCGGTCGCCGCCGTTGTCACGGCTGGCGGCGCGCTGCCGCCTTGCAACCATGCGAGAACTACCAGCGGGCGGCGCATGTCCTGGGACGGTCGCACCACCGCTTCGCGAACGAAGGTTACACCATCGGGTAGCGACGCCGTCGCGCGAATGCGCCAGGTCGACACCGCGCCGGCGGACAATCCCGATGCCGGCGCAAATACGGGCGGCGGCAGCTTCGACGCCAGCGCCTCGGCGCGCGCGGCGATGAATGCATCCACCGCCTCGGCCGTGGCATTGGGCATCGCCATCAGCACGTCGCGCGACGCGGTCGCCGGATTGACGCCACGCGATCGCGAATACACGGTCAGGCTGCCGGCGATGCGCGCAAAGATCGCCGGTGTCATGCCCTGCACGCGCGCCACTTCACCGATGGTTTCGAACGGCGCGTTGGCGGGCGTGTACTTGAGGCCGGCCGCCTGGTAGTCGGGCGCCTCGGCGCCGTCGGGCCGCTTCAGGTCGTCGGCATCCTTCCAGTCGGCGATCGCATTTAGCAGGCGCGCGGCGGTATCGGGGTCGGCGCCGCCGACATTGACCATGAGGCCGGTGACGAGCGCGTCGGGCGCGGTGTTGATGTCGATCTTCGCCGATTCGTCGGTGGCGACGATGGCCAGCGCCACTTCGCCGTCCTTGTATGCGTGCGTGCTGCCGTCGGCAAGCCAGGCATCGGGCAGCCGCGGCCGCGTGAGCTCGAACACCGTGCGCTCGACGGCGCCGTCGGCCGCCGCGCGCGCCTGTCCCACTTCCACCGAATTGCGCGCCGACAGCGCTTCGTGGCGCATGCCGAACGCGAAGCTCGCGCCCATCGCCGTCAGCAGGATCGTCAGCCACAGCACGAGGATCAACGCGATGCCGCGTTGCCGGCGTGGGGGCGTCATGCCGACACGCACCGCTGGCGCGTGAAATCGTAGCCGCGGCAACCGGATTCGGGCGCGTTGCGCGGCGACGCGAAGATCGTCGGCCACGCGGCGCCGCGCACCGGCGTGACGTCGATGCGGATCGTCAGCGGCAACGCCTGGCGGCTGTCCCAGCGGTCGCGCCACGTCGGCTCGACCGACGCGTCGGCGCCGTCGTCGCGACCATAATACGAAAGCTTGACCTCGCGAATGCCTTCGGCGAGCACCGAATGGTCGGGCGACGAGAACTCCGGCATCGTCGCCGCGGCGACGTCGGGGACCATGCGGTCGAGCACCAGCGACGACTTGTCGCCATCCTGGGCGACATGCAACCGGTAGAGCCACACGCCGCCGCCCTGGATGCGCGCCGGCAGCGCCGCCGCATATTGCAGCTCGTTCGTGCCACCGCTGAAGAGCAGCGGGAACTCGACGATCCGCTTCATCCGCTGCGGATGCTGCTCCTCGAGCTGCGAGCGCAGGAATTGCTCGGCGAGGCGCATGCTGGCCGTGGCCTCGGCCTTGGCGTCGCCGGTGTCCCAGCTCTTCCCGGCGAGATGCAGCGAGCCGAACAGCACGGCGGACATCAGCGCCATCAACGTCAGCGCGATCAGCAATTCAATCAGCGTGAAGCCGCGTTGCGCGGTCATTGGGACGCCAGCGCTCATTGCCCGAGCTCCTTGCGCACCAGCTTGATCGTCGACATCGCGATCGTGCGATCGAGGCCCGTGGCCCCGGGAAACGACACGTTGACGCTGACGCGCAACAGCTGCAGCGGCAGCTGCGCCGACGCGGCGAGCAGGTCGGAACTCACGTCGGTGGGCAGGTAGGGCTCGACGCGCGTCGACCAGTTGATGCGACCGTCGTCCTCGCTGCCCGACGCGCTGCCTTCCTTGAGCGGAATCGTCGCGGTCGCGGCGGCGAGGCGGCCTTCGGCCACCAGCTCCGCGCGGCTCCATTCCTCGGCGGCGCCAGCGTTGCGCAGCGAGCTCGAGTAGAGCTGCGACAGCACCGTGCCGACCAGCGCGAGGATGACGAACGCGACCAGAACCTCGAGCAGCGAAAAGCCACGCTGATGATGGGCGCCAATTGGGGTCGGAGTCGAATGTGCTGAACGCCCTGGCGCCACATCGGAAATCGGGGTCGGAGTCGAATGTGATGAACGCCCTGGCGCCACATCGAGTCCACCCAATCGACTCCGACCCCAATTCCGGAGGACGCCCAATCGACTCCGACCCCGATTGCCCGATGTCGCGAGTGGCGCTTCCTCTCCCGCGTGCGGGAAGGGGTTGGGGTGAGGGAATGTGAAAGGAGCATTCATTGCAAAATCGTCACGCGACCGGTCAACCAGTCGACATCGACGTCGTACTTGCGTTCACCGGAGCCGATCGTGATGCGCCCGCCGTTGCTGCCGCCATCCGGGAAGAAGCGGATCGCCCCGGTGCTGTCGTTGACGATGTCGGCCTGCGCGGTGAAGAGCTTGAGCTCCGCGCCCGGCGGCAGCGCGTGCTCGACCGGGTCGTCGGCCACCTTGAAGCGACGTCCCGCGAGGTCGATCGCGACGAATGTCTCGTGGCGCTTCGACACCGCCTCGCTGCGCGCGAAGCGCAGCCCTGCGGCGAGCTCGCGCGCGGCACCCTTCAACGCGCTGTTCGACACGCCGCCCCCCAGCACGGGAATCATCAACGCCGCGACGATCGCCATGATCGACAGGACGATCAGGAGCTCCATCATCGTGAAACCGTTGCGGCGCATGGTGGCGTTGAGGCGTGGCGCGGTTGACAACTACTGCGCGTCCCAGCTCGTGATGTCGCGGTCCGGTCCCTCGCCGCCTTCCTTGCCATCGGGGCCGAGCGACACGATGTCGTAGGCGCCGTGCTGCCCAGGCGCCGAGTATTTGTATTCGTTCTTCCACGGATCGGTCGGCAGCGAGCCGTTCTTCCAGTAAGGTCCGTTCCAGTTGTTGGTGCCGGCCGGCGCGGTGATCAACGCCTGCAGACCCTCGGACGTCGTCGGATAGCGGCCGATCTCCAGCTTGTAGAGGTCGAGCGACTGGCCGATCTGGTTGATCTCGATCTTCGCGGCCTTGCGCTTCGCCTCCTCGGCCTGGCCGAAGAACTTGCTGCCGACGACACCCATCACGACGCCGATGATGACCAGCACCGCGAGGAGCTCCATCATCGTCATGCCGGATTGCCTGTTGCGCTTTTGCATGGTTCGCCTTCGCTGTTGCAGCACGTTGCGCGTCACGCGCGCCGCACCGATGAAATCCGTCAATTGATGAGCTCGCTCATCCCCAGCACGCCGAGCAGGATCGACAGCACGATGAAGCCCACGACCACCGCGAGGCCGAGGATCATCACCGGCTCGAGCACCGCGAGGAAGCGCTTGATCACCACCTGCACTTCGCGATCGTAGATGTCGGCGACGCGCCCCAGCATCTCCTCGAGCTGCCCCGACTCCTCGCCGACCAGGATCATCTGCGTCGCCAGGCGCGGATAGACGCCGGTCGCGGTGAGTGGCCGGCCGAAGCCCTTGCCCTCGCGCAGTTGTGCGATGACGCCGTCGAGCGCGTCGCCCATCACGCGGTTGCCGACGGTCTCCTTGACGATCGACAGCGCGCCCAGCAGCGTGACGCCGTTGGACAGCAACGTGCCGAGCGTGCGGGTGAAGCGCGCGGTCTCGATCTTCTGCACGACCTCGCCCAGCAGCTTGCGGCGCAGCACCCAGCCGTCGAAGCGCTTGCGCGACACCGGATTGCGCAGCGCAGCGCGCAGCATCCACCAGATGGCGAATGCGATCAGTGGCAGCGTCCACCAGTAGCTGCGCATGTATTCGCCGGCGGCGATCACCATCGTCGTCGACCACGGCAGCGCCTTGCCGGCCTGCGCAAACTGCGTCTTGAATTGCGGCACGACAAAGAACAGCAGCACCATCACCGAGACGACGGCGACGCAGATCAGGATGGTCGGATAGATCAGCGCCGACGACACCGTGCCCTTCAATTCCTTGTTGCGCTCCATCGTGTCGGCGAGCCGCGTCAGCACCACCGACAGCGCGCCGCCGGCCTCGCCGGCGCGCACGATGTTGATGTAGAAGCGCGAGAACACCTCGCGGCGCGTGTCGAGCGCCTGCGACAGCGACTTGCCGCCGCGCACGTCGTCGCGCACGCCTTGCAGCAACTGCGCCACCGGCCGCGTCGACGCGAGCGTGATCAGCGTTTCGAGCGCGCGGTCGAGCGGCAGCCCGGCGCGCAGCAAGGTCGCGAGCTCGCGCGTGATGGCAAGGAGCTGGTCCTGCGATACCTTTTTCGATGCGAACATCGACTGGCGCGCGCCGCGGGCCTGCGGCGCCGCCGCCTGGCGCGCGCTGCCGCTGCCGCTGCCGCTGGAAGCCACGACCTGCATCGGCATCAGCCCCTGGTCGCGCAGCCGATCGACGATCTCCGCTTCGTTGGCGGCGTCGAGCTCTCCGCTGGAAAGCTCCCCCGCCGTGGACACGGCCTTGTATCGATAGAGCGGCATCGGTACGGCTGCGGGCTAGTCTTCGCGCGTCGCGCGAAGCACTTCCTCGATCGTCGTCAGGCCGGCGACCGCCTTGCGCAGTCCGTCCTCGTACATCGTCAGCATGCCATCCTGCATCGCCTGCGCCTTGATCTGCGTGGCGTTGGCATGCTTCATCATCAGCGTGCGCAGCGCGTCGCTCATCGTCATCATCTCGATGATGCAAAGACGGCCCATGTAGCCGGTGTTCGAGCAGTGCGCGCATCCGTTGGCGTGATAGAGCGTGACGTCGCCGGCGACGACGAAGCGCGCAAGCCCCATCTGCTCGACCATTTCCGGCAACGCGCGGTACTGTTCCTTGCAGTGCGGGCACAGCGTGCGCACGAGGCGCTGCGCCTCGATGCCGATGATCGTCGACGTCAGCAAATAATCCTCGACGCCCATGTCGAGCAGCCGGTTGACCGTCGACGGCGCGTCGTTGGTGTGCACGGTCGACAGCACGAGGTGGCCGGTCAGTGCCGACTGCACGGCGATCTGCGCGGTCTCGAGGTCGCGGATCTCGCCGATCATGATGACGTCGGGGTCCTGGCGCACGATCGAGCGCAGCGCATTGGCGAAGGTCAGGTCGATCTGGGGCTTCACCTGGATCTGGTTGATGCCGGCCATCTGGTATTCGACCGGATCCTCGACCGTCAGGATCTTGACGTCGGGATTGTTGAGCCGGTCGAGCGCCGTGTAGAGCGTCGTCGTCTTGCCCGAGCCCGTGGGGCCGGTGACGAGCAGGATGCCATTGGGCTGCAGCAGCGATTTCATGAACACCGCGAGCGTGTCGTCCATGAAGCCCAGCTTGGCGAAGTCGAGCTGCACGCCGCCCTTGTCGAGGATCCGCATCACCACCGATTCGCCGTGCATCGTCGGCACGGTCGACACGCGCAGGTCGATTTCCTTGCCCTGGATGCGCAGGCGAATACGGCCATCCTGCGGCAGCCGGCGCTCGGCGATGTCGAGGTTGGCGAGGATCTTGACGCGCGAGATCACCGCCGCCGACAGGCGCTTGGGCGGCGACTCGATCTCGTGAAGCACGCCGTCGATCCGGTAGCGCACCGTCAACCGGTTCTCGAACGGCTCGATATGGATGTCGGATGCGCGCGCCTCGAGCGCATTGGTGATCAGCAGCGATACGAGGCGGATCACCGGCGCCTCGGATGCGAGGTCCTTCAGCTGCTGCACATCGGCGTCGAACGCGATCTCGTCGACGCGCTGCTCGACGTCGCCGAGGATCTGTCCAGCCGTGGTCTTGCCGGCGCCGTACAACCTTTCCAGCGCGGCCTCGAGCTCGGTCGGTATGGCGACCATCGGACGCACGGCGCGGCCGGTCACCATTTCGAAGGCCTCGATCGTGTACGTATCGGTGGGATCGGACATCGCGAGTGCCAACTCGTTGTCGTCCTCGCGCACCGGCAACGCGCGCGCATCGCGAAGGAACCGCGCGGACACGCGCTCCTCGAGGATTGGCAGCTCGGGATAGCTGGCCGCGTCGAGGACCGGCAATCCCAGTTGCGCCGCCAGCGCTTCGGTCACGTCGCGCTGCGCGACCAGGCCCAGCGTCACCAGCATCGTGCCGATCTTGCCGCCGGACTCCTGCTGCATTCGCAACGCGCGGTCCAGCGCGACGGGTTCGAGCTTGCCGCGCTCGATCAGCAGTTCGCCAATGCGCTTGCGAGGAGGTTCCTGCACAGGAATGGCCGGTTCGGCGAGCGTTGGCGTGAGCAAAAAGGGCACCTTAACGGGCGGCGCATGTTAGCACGGCCGACCCTGTTGAATTAACGCAAATATGTGTTGCACAAGGGTTTTTTGTGATCTCAACCACCCTCTTTCGCGCGCTGCCGAAGCGGTGGATGTGTCGCCGCTCGACGACGCTGCCGGGGACCCTGTGTCACGGACGATGCTGCCGCCTCGCTGCCGTTCTGACCGCGCAGCGCCCACAAGGTTTAGCCGATTGCGTCGATCGAGACCCTAGAACGCCTGAGCGTCGACAATTGCCGACATGTCGGCGACAAAAACCTGGCGCTTGCCGTCGGGACACGCGTTGAAGGCAAAGCGGCGGAACATGCGATCCCACGCCGGATGGGAATCGACACGCAGCTCCTGTTGCGGCCCGCTGAACGCCGCCTGCGTCCTGATGCGCAGCAATTGGGTCTCGGTGGAATTCGCAAGATCAAGCCAGCGGATTGGCGTCGTGCCATCGCCAAACGCGAGCGGCTCCGATACATAGGCGTCGGTCAGCACGTGCACGCCATCGGGATGCATCGTTGGATGCCCCGACCCGGGCAGCCAATCGTTCAACGCGCGCAGGCCAGTGCCGTCATGGCGCGCGGTCGCAAGCCGCAAGCCGGTGCCGAACAGGTTGAGGTTCATCATCACGTGCTCGCCGTCGGGACACCAGTTCGGATGATGCCCGCCGCGGCGCCAGTGGCGATCGGTGATCGCGCGGTGGATGTCGCTGCCGTCGGCATTCATCGTGATCACGTTGTTGAGTCGCGGTTCGCCCGGATTCGGCGACAGCCAGCGCAGCACGAACATCAGCCGCGTGCCTTGCGGGTTCCACTTCGCGTGAAAGCCGTAGAACGTGCCCTGGTCGAACATCACGCGCTCTTCGCGCGAAAACGTCGCGTCGACGATCGCCGCGAGCGACACCAGCAGCCGGCTTTCACCGGTCGCCGTGTCGGTCAGGTAGAGCCCGTCGTCGTCCGCCGCGCCGCGGTTGCGTGGGATGAATTGCGGCGGCACGATGACGCCGTAGCCCGCCTGCGTGCGCCGCGTGCGCCGCAGGCACGGGCTCGCGCTCGACCTGCCGTCGGGTGAAATGCAGTAGACGGTGCCGGCGAGCGTGCGGCGCTCACCCGTCTGCGGATCGAGCCTGACGCCGTAAGGCACCCACGAGTCGACGTCGACGTCGTTGAAGTAGAGGCTCGCGTCGTCGGCGCCCCATTGCACCTGCGCGCCCAGTTGCGTGTCCCAGCCGCGAGTCTGCGCGATGGTGGCGACGTCGCCCGTTTCGAGATCCGCGACCAGCACGTCGGCCAGGGTGCCAGGCGGCGGCAAGCGGTCCTCGAACGGCAGCCGCGTCATCGCGAGGTATCGGCCCGACGGACTGAACGGCGACGTATCGTGGAAGCGGTGAATGGCGCCGCTGATCGTCGGCGTCACGCATTCGACCGGCACCGCGGGTGCGAACTGTGTGTAGCGCGTAGCGGTTTTCATCGCGAAGCCTTCCAGTCGGCCAGGTCCCATCCGAGCATCGACTCGAGCGTCTCGACCTCCTCGGCGAACGTATGGTGGAGGAAATCGCGCGCGGCGTCGCTCATCGGCTGCTCGTACGGCAGCGCGAAGACTTCGCGCGGTCCGGTGCGGGGAAACGGCCCGATCCCCAGGAAATCGGAGATGCGCGCCAACGCGGGCGCGGGATCGGACTTGAGCGATTCACTTTTCAGTACCAGCGTCTGCGCGACGGGAATGTGCTGCCACACCCGCCGCAGCTGCGCACTGTAGCGTCCGCGGTCGATGTACGACCAGCGGCGCAGCTGCGCCGGTGCGGACTCGACGCTGCGTTGCTGCTCGGCACGAATGGCCTCTTCGAATCCCAGCGTCTCGCGACGCAGCTTGATCTCCATGTTCCAGTGCGAATACGCGCGCTTGACCGGATTGCGCAGAAGCATGACGAGCTTCATCTGCGGATTGTATTGGGCGAGGCGCTGCGGCGTCGGCTTCCAGTACATGTAGATCGGCGTCGCGTCGCCCAGCAGGCGCTGCGTCGGCCGCGGCTCGAAGTTTGCGTGGTAGGCGGTGTAGTCGGCCTCCTCGCCCTTGAAGAATTCGTCCTTGTCGAAGAAATGCACTTCCTTGACGCGACCCATGCAAACGTCGAGATGCTCTTCCAGATAGTCGGCGATGGCGCTGGTGCCGCCTTTCTGCGTGCCTGCAACGGCGAAGTCGATCCGGCGCAGCTGCGCCTCGGTGCGGCCATGGCAGGCCTTGTAGCGACGACCGCTGCCGCAGGGGCAGGGCTCGTTGCGGGCGACGCCGGGCATCGGCGCGCTCACATTTCGCTCCGCCAGTCGGCGAGATCCCAGCCGAGCATGCGTTCGAGCTCGTCGATCTCGCCGGCGAAGGTCTCGCGCAGGTAATCGCGCGCGCCGCCACTCATCGGCCTGGAATAGGGCAGCACGTAGACGTCGCGCCGATCGGTGCGCGGAAACGCGCCCACGCCGAGGAACGCCGCGATCCGCGCCAGCGCCGGCTCGGGATCGACATGGAATGCCTCGCTCTTCAGCACCAGCGTTTGCGCGACGGGGAAATGCGCCCAGATGCGACGCAATTGCGCGCTGTAGAAGCCGCGATCGGTGTACGCACGGCGGCGATGCTCGAGCGGCGTGGCGACGCGCAGGCGCTCGCGCTCGGTACGCACGGCCTCCTCGAACCTCACGGGTTCGCGCCGCTTCTTGACTTCCATGTTCCAGTGCGAATAGGCGCGCGATACCGGATTGCGCAACAGCATGATGAATTTCATCGCCGGGTTATAACGATGGATGCGTTGCGCCACCGGTTCCCAATACATGTAGATGGGCGTCGCATCACCCAGCAGCTTGTGCCAGGGGCGCGGTTGGAAATGGCCGTGATACGCCGCGTAATCGTCGACGTCGCTCGCGAACTGGGTGTCGTCGTCGAAGTAGTGCACTTCCTTGACGTCCTTCGGCATGCAGATTTCCGGATGCTCGCGGAGGTAGGTTTCGAGCGCGCTGGTGCCGCCCTTCTGCGTGCCGGCGACGACGAAGCCGACCGGCCGCGGCTGCGCCTCGATGCGGCCGTGGCACAGCTTGTAGCGACGGCCGCTGCCACAGGGACACGGCTCGTTGCGGCCGACGCTCGCCACGGTCAGCGCAGCGCGGCGAACGCGATGCGCGCCGCGCGCAGCGTCGCGTCGAGCTCGGCGGCGCCATGCGCGGCGGAAACGAATCCGGCCTCGTACGCCGACGGCGCGAAATAGATTCCCTGGTCGAGCATCGCGTGGAAGAAGCGGTTGAAGCGTGCCTTGTCGCACGCCATCACCTGATCGTAACTCGCCGGCACGCCGGGCGCGAAGTACAGGCCGAACATGCCGCCCGCGCTGTCGGCGCGGAATTCGACGCCGGCGTCGCGTGCCGCAGCTTCGAGTCCCCGGCAAAGCGCGACGGCGGTGCCGGCGAGCGCTTCGTAGAACCCGGGTCGCTCGGTCAGCGCCAGCGTCGCGAGTCCCGCGGCGATCGCCACCGGGTTGCCCGACAGCGTGCCTGCCTGGTAGACCGGCCCCAGCGGCGCGATCATTTCCATGATCGCGCGCTTGCCGCCGAACGCGGCAACCGGCATGCCGCCACCGATCACCTTGCCCAGCGTTGTTAGGTCCGGCGTGATGCCCGTCAGCCCCTGCACGCCGCGCGCGTGCACGCGAAAACCGGTCATCACCTCGTCGAAGATCAGCACCGCGCCGTGCGCGTCGCACACCGCGCGCAGCGCTTCGAGAAATCCGGGAACCGGCTTGACGAGGTTCATGTTGCCGGCAATCGGCTCGACGATCACGCAGGCGATGTCGCTGCCCTCGGCGGCGAACAGCGCCTCGAGCGCGCGCGCGTCGTTGTAGGGCAGCACCAGCGTCTCGTTGGCGATCGCCGGCGGCACGCCCGCCGACGATGGCTGTCCGAAGGTCAGCGCACCCGAACCCGCCTTCACCAGCAGGCTGTCGCCGTGGCCGTGATAGCAGCCCTCGAACTTGACGATCCTGCTGCGGCCGGTGAAGCCGCGCGCGAGCCGCAGCGCCGACATCGTCGCTTCGGTCCCCGACGACACGAGTCGCACCAGCTCGAGCGACGGCAGGCGCCGGATGAGCGTCTCCGCCATGTCGATCTCGAGCTCGGTGGGTGCGCCGAACGACAGTCCGCTCGCCGCGCGCTCCTGCACCGCGCGCACCACCGACGGTTCCGCATGCCCGACGATGGCCGGGCCCCACGATCCGACATAGTCGATGTAGCGCTTGCCGTCGGCATCCCACACATAGGCGCCCTGCCCGCGCTCGAAGAACCGCGGCGTGCCACCCACCGAGCGGAACGCGCGCACCGGCGAATTGACGCCGGCGGGGATCGAGCGTTGCGCGCGCGCGAAAAGCTCGTCGTTGCGGCTCATGCGACGGACCTCGGTGACCCGGCAGCTTGCGACGCGCGCCACGCGTCCACCAGCCGGCGCGCGGCGACGGTGACGTCGCCGATCCGCGGATGCGCGAACACGTCGGAGATCACCGCGACCGCGTCGGCGCCGGCGGCGAACAGCGGCGCGGCGTTGGCGGAGGTGATGCCGCCGATCGCCACGACGGGCAGCCCGAGCGCACGCGCGCCACCCAGCAGCGCCACGTCGGCGCGACGCGCCGCGGGCTTGACGTGCGACGCGAAGAAGCTGCCGAACGCGACATAGTCGGCGCCTTCGCTCGCACGCGCGTTGGCCAACGCGAGATCGTCGTAGCACGACACGCCGACGATCGCGCCGGCGCCCACGTAGCGCCGAGCTATCGCGACGTCGCCGTCGCCTTCGCCGACGTGCACCCCGTCGGCGCCGACATGCGCGGCGAGTGCGGCGTCGTCGTTGACGATGAAGAGCGCCCGCCCGCGGCAGGCGTTGGCGAGCGCCAGCGCCTGTTCGCTGCGGGTGCGCGCAGTGGCGGATTTGTTGCGGTACTGGATCGCTTGTGCGCCGCCATCGATGGCGGCCTGTACGCGCGCAACCAGCTCGCGTGTGTCGTCGAGATCCGGCGTCACCGCGTAGAGGCCACGCAGTCGTGTCACCGGTCGTGTCACCGGCCGCGTGACCAACGGTGCCGGATCAATGGCTGCCGCGGGCATCGGGCAGCTTCCGCGCATCGTCCTTGTCGGTGCCCTCGCCTTCCGCGGCCTCGTCGTCGTCGTCGCGCGCCCAGAATAGCCGGTCCGGAATGTACTGCCCCATGCCGGGCCGAAACGCCTTGTCGAGCGCGTGCCACGTGTAGTCCTGCGCCTCGCGCACCGCTTCGGCAAGGTCGAGGCCGTTGGCGAGCATCGCCGCGATCGCGGAGGCGAGCGTGCATCCCGATCCGTGGTAGCTGCCGGGCAGCCGCGGCCAGTTGTCGCTGCGCACCACGCCCGACTTGCCGTAGAGCGTGTTCACCACCTGCGCGGTCGACTCGTGCGTGCCGGTGATCAACACGTATTCGGCGCCGGATTCGATCAGGCGCTCGGCGCACATCGCGAGCGTGGGCTCGTCGCCGTCCTCGTCCGACTCGGCGAGGCGCCGAGCTTCCAGGCTGTTGGGCGTGATGATCGTCGTCTGCGGCAACAGCATCTCGCGCAGCGCGTGCGTCATTTCGTCGCTGGCGAGCTCGTCGCCGCGGCCCGAGGCGAGCACGGGGTCGAGGATCAACGGCACGTCGGGATAGTCGGCGATGATTTCGGCGATCGCGGTGATGTTCTCGACGCTGCCCATCACGCCGATCTTGAACGCGTCGATCGTCATGTCCTCCAGCAGCGCGCGCGCCTGGTCGGCGACCCATTCCGAGTCCATCGCCAGCAGGCCCTCGACGCCCAGCGTGTCCTGCACGGTGATCGCCGTGATCACCGACAGCGGGTGACAGCCCATGCTCGCCAGCGTCAGGATGTCGGCCTGCATGCCGGCGCCCCCGGAAGGATCGGAGGCGGCGAACGTCAGGACCAGCGGCGGGGTTTCGGTCATTGGGGGTCGCGCGAGGCGTCGGCAGGAACTGCGTTGCAACGCCGCGAAACGCGACATTGCTAAAATCGTATTTTAACGCGTCCCCGGCTTGCGGCTTCCGATGAAAAAATACATGTGCCTGATCTGCGGCTGGATCTACGACGAGGCCGAAGGCGCGCCGGAGGAAGGAATCGCACCGGGCACGCGATGGGAGGACGTTCCGCCCAACTGGACGTGTCCCGAATGCGGCGCGCGCAAGGAAGACTTCGAGATGATCGAGCTGTAGCCGTCATTCCGGCGCCGCTCGTCGTCATTCCCGCGCAAGCGGGAACCCCGTGTCGTTGATATGAATGCAACGAGCGCAACGTCCATAGCGGCCCAGACCCGAAGACACTGGGTTCCCGCTTTCGCGGGAATGACGGCGTAACTGGTCCCGCTTTCGCGAGAATGACGGCATAACTGGGTTCCCGCTTTCGCGGCAATGACGGCACGAAATGGCGGACTCGCAAATCGATGGCACAACCGGCGGACCCACCGATCACGTAGCGCTGTCGAGCAATACCTTGATGTCGTGCGCGAACACGTCGACGCCCTGTCCGTAACTCACGTAGAGACGCAGGCGTCCCTGTGGATCGTAGACATAGGTCCCCGCCGAATGATCCATCGAGTAGCTGCCGGGCGTCGTTCCCGGCTGCTTCTGGTAGATCACCTTGTATTCGCTGGCGGTGCGCGCAAGCGCGTCGTCGTCGCCGCGCAAGCCGAGAAAGCGCTTGTCGAACGCGGGAACGTACTGCGCGAGGAGCTGCGGCGTATCGCGCGCAGGATCGACGGTGACGAACAGCACCTGCACGTTGTCCGCAGCGGGCCCGAGGCGCTTCATCGTCTCGGCGAGCTCGGCGAGCGTCGTCGGACACACATCCGGGCAATGCGTGTAGCCGAAGAACATCACCACGACCTTGCCACGGAAGTCCTGCAGCGTCCGCGGCTTGCCGTTGAAGTCGACGAGCGCGAAATCGTGGCCGAAGTTCGAGCCGGTGATGTCGGATGCGCGGAATTTCTGCGACGGGGGCGCGCACGCGACGAGCGTCGCCGCCAGCAAGGCCAGCACGAGCGCGGCCGCGCGCCTCATTGCAGGTAGTGATCGACCAGCAGCGCCGTGAAGAGCGCCGCCAGGTAGATGATCGAATAGCGGAACGCGCGGCGCGCGAGCGCATCGCTGTAGTCGCGCCAGAGCGCCCACGCGTAGCCGAGGAACACCGCGCCGAGCGCCAGTGCGGCGAAGAGGTAGAGCGCGCCGCTCATCCTGATCGCGTAAGGCAGGCAGCTGACGGCGACGAGCACCAGCGTGTACAGCACGATCATCAGCCGCGTGTAGCGCGAGCCGTGCGTCACCGGCAGCATCGGCAGTCCGGCGCGCGCATAGTCCTGGGTGCGATAGAGCGCCAGCGCCCAGAAATGCGGCGGCGTCCACGCGAAGATGATGAGGAACAGGATCAGCGCCTCGGCGGACACGCCGTTGGTCACCGCCGCCCAGCCGAGCACCGGGGGCATCGCGCCCGACGCGCCGCCGATGACGATGTTCTGCGGCGTCGCCGGCTTGAGCAGCACCGTGTAGATGATTGCGTAGCCGACGAACGTCCCCAGCGTGAGCCACATCGTCAGCGGATTCACGAATGACCACAGGATCCAGAGTCCACCGCCGCCGACGAGCGACGCGAACACCAGCGTCACCCTTGGCGTGAGCTGTCCGGCGGGCAGCGGCCGCCAGCGCGTGCGCTGCATCGCCGCATCGATTTTCTGCTCGACGAGGCAATTGATCGCGGCGGCGGCGCCGGCGACGAGCGCGATGCCGACGGTCGCGAAGAACACGCGCGTCGCCGGCGGGATGCCGGGAACGGCGAGGAACATGCCGATCACCGCGCAGAACACGATCAGCGACACGACGCGCGGCTTGGTCAGCGAGAGGAATTGCCGCAGGCGGTTTTCGGCGAAGGCGAGCGATGTCATGGGATCGAGGCGCGCCGTCGGCGTTGCGAAGGATCGGCGCGGTCCCTCATTTTACCGCGATTCGCGAGGTGGCCTGAATGTAGCGAAGTGGGAGCATGTCATGCCGATGTGACGCGTCACACAAACGTCACTGGGTTCCCGCTTTCGCGGGAATGACGGCAACTGTCGCGAAGGCAAGCGTCGCGAAGGCAGTCGTCGTGGGGATGACGGAAGCGCTTCAGCCGATCTGCGACGCGCGCAGCAGCTTGGTCAGGTCCTTGGCCAGCGCCTTGATGTCGGGATTCACCGGCCACGCGAGGACTTCGTTGCCCAGAGGATCGATCAGGTAGATCGCGTCGCCACCGCGCGGCCACGTGGCGAGCACCGCGGGCGCCGTGCGGACGACGGCGAGATCGGTGTGCTCGGCGACGAGCGCCGCCGCGGGCGCCGTGCCGTCGGTGACGAGCCACACGCGCGCAACGCGGTCGCGCTCGCGGCCCTGGATCGCGCGCGCCTGCCGCGTCGCGTACAGCGCACGCTCGCAGCGCGCGTCGCAGCGGCCGCCCGCCGCCGACAGCATCACCCACTGTCCGCGGTGGCCGGCCAGCGCGAAAGGCTGGCCGTCGACGGTGGTGCCGGTGATCGCTGGCGCCGGTGCCGTCGCCAGCAACGCGCCATAGTTGGTCCTGCTGTCGCGGGGAAACAAGTAGTACGCGACGTACGACGCGACCATCGGCGCGAGGCACACCAGCGCAACCAGGACCAGCGGCAGCCGGCTGGCGCGGCGCGCGACGGTGCCCGTCATTTGCGCAGCACCCGGAACCAGAACCAGAGACTCGCAACGACACCGGCGAAGGCGATCCACTGCAGCATGTAGCTGCGGTTGGTGTCGACGCCGAAATCGGGCGCGGGCCAGTTACGGACGAGTCCATCGACTCGCGGGTCGCCGGCATCCTGCTCGATGACGATCGGCAGCACATCGACTCCGGTCGTGGCGGCGAACTTCGCGGGATCGAGGTTCTGCCACAGGTTGCCCACAGGAACTGGATGGCCGAGCTCGAAATACCGGCGCGGCAATTCGATGCGGCCCCGGACTTCGACGTCACCTTTCGCGACCGGCGCCTCCGGCAGGTTGCTGCGCGTTGCGCCGCGCGGCACGAAGCCGCGATCGACCAGCACCGCGCGACCATCGTCCAGCACGAACGGCGTCACCACGTGATAGCCGACGCGGCCATCGTCGATGCGGTTGTCGATCAGGATCTGCTGCGCGGCGTCGTAATGGCCCGCGAGCCGCACGCGCCGGAAACGCAGCTTGGACCAGTCGTCGACGCCCTGCGGCAGTGCGATCGGCGCCGCGGCGGTCGCGGTGTCGAGCGCGGCGCGCTGTCGCAGCTTGTCCTCCATCCGCGTGTACTGCCAGTACGCGGCGCCGAGAAACAGCACGACCAGCGTCATCGCCGCCAACGTGGGAACGTAGCGGGCGGCGCGACTTGCCGGCGCGCGCCGGGACGGTGGCGGCGTTGGATTAGACTGCAATGTCATGAAGGCGATTGTCATCATCGTACTCGCGGCGATCGTCGTCGCGCTGTTCTCGGCGCTGGTGTTCCTGTTCCGCGATCGCGGGCGCGGCACGCGCATGCTGACGGCGCTGACGATCCGCGTCGGGCTGTCGATCGGCCTCGTCGCGTTCCTCGTGCTGTCGTACTACATGGGCTGGATTGCACCCAACGGCATGCGGTAGCGCCTCTCACCCTCACGCTGACCCTCTCCCGCGCGCGGGAGAAGAATCATCCGGCAGCGCGCCGGCTCAGAGCCAGTAGACGAGCACGAACAACATCAACCACACGACGTCGACGAAGTGCCAGTACCACGCGGCGGCCTCGAAGCCGAAGTGATGCTCGGCGTCGAAGTGCCCGCGGAATACGCGGAACAGCATCACCGACAGCATGATCGCGCCGATCGTCACGTGGAAGCCGTGGAAGCCGGTCAGCATGAAGAACGTCGAGCCGTAGACACCGCTGGTGAGCTTCAGGTTGAGCTCTGTGTATGCGTGATGGTATTCGTAGGCCTGGAAGAACAGGAACAGGAACCCCAATGCGATCGTCAAGAACAGCCACAGCTTGAGCTTGCCGCGATGTCCCGCCTTGAGTGCGTGGTGCGCGATCGTCAAGGTCACGCCGGAGCTCAGCAGGATGATCGTATTGAGCAGAGGAATGCCGATCGCCGCCATCGGCGTGAACTGGGCCTTGATGTACGGACCGACCGTCGGCCACGCCGAGTTGTAGTCGGGCCACAGTATTTTCGAGCCCATCGCGCCGAGGTCGGGCACCGACAGGTTGCGGATGTAGAACAGCGAGCCGAAGAACGCGGCGAAGAACATCACTTCGCTGAAGATGAACCAGCTCATGCTCCAGCGGAACGAGCGGTCGACCTTGCGGCTGTACACCCGGCTCTCGGATTCGCCGATCACCGTGCCGAACCAGCCGAACAGCATGACCAGCAGCACGCAGAATCCGACGAGCACGAACCACGGCCCGATCGCGTAGCTGTTGAACCACGACGCCGCGCCGATCGCCATCAGGAACAGCGCGATCGAGCCCAGTATCGGCCAGTGCGAAGGCTGCGGTACGAAATAGGCGGGCTGCGTGCCGGTTGCGGGTGCGCTCATCGGTGTTTCCCTGTTGATGCGTTAGTTGGCGCCTTCGACGGCGAAAAAAGTATAGGACAGCGACACCGTCGCCATGTCCTTGGGCATGTCGGGATCCAGCACGAACAGCACCGGCATCTGCCGTCGCTCGCCCGGCGCGAGCGTCTGCCGAGTGAAGCAGAAGCACTCGAGCTTCTTGAAGTAGCGCACCGCGTTCTGCGGCGTGTAGCTCGGGATCGCCTGGCCGGTGATCGCGCGATCGGTGGTGTTGGTCACGTCGTAGAGGATCTGCCGCACCTCGCCCGGGTGCACGGTCACCACCGACTGCTCCGGCTTGAACACCCAGGGCAGCTTGCTGAGGTTGGAATCGAGCTCGACGCGCACGCTGCGCGTGGTGTCGACCTGCGTGTTCTGCACGGCATCGGCGCGATCGACGTCGCGCAGCCCGGTGGCGCGACAGATCTGGTCGTAGAACGGCACCAGCGCGTAGCCGAAACCGAACATGAACAGCGCGACCACGCCGAGGCGCGTCAGCAGCGCCCGGTTGCGGCCGAGCACGCGGCTCGCCGATGTCGCGGCGGCGCTCATCGGTCGCGGACGTTGCGCGCGATCGCGAAGATCAGCAGCACGAACGCGACGAAGCCGAGGATGCTCATGCCGGTCTCGAGGCCGCCCATGTAGCGGGCGGCGATCGCGCCGCCGAAGAACGCGGCCGCGATCGACGCCAGGATCAGCGCCAGGCGCACATTGGCGCGGCGCTGCCGGGTAGCGCCGTTGTCGCCGCGTTCGCCGCTTTTGCCAGCCGCGCTCATGTCGATGGGGCCCGCGCGAGCCTTACTTGACGACCGGCGGCGTCTCGAACGTGTGGTACGGCGCCGGCGACGGCAGCGTCCATTCGAGCGTCGTGCCGCCTTCCCAGGGCTTGGCGGGCGCCTTCGCACCCTTGCCGGCGATGCATTTCAGCACTGCGTACAGGAAGATCAGCTGCGACAGGCCGAACCAGAACGCGCCGATCGACGACACCATGTTCCAGTCGGTGAACTGCTGCGAGTAGTCGGGAATGCGCCGCGGCATGCCGGCGAGGCCCAGGAAGTGCATCGGGAAGAACGCGACGTTGAACGCGATCAGGCTCGACCAGAAATGCACCCGCGCGATGCGCTCGTCGTACATCGTTCCGGTCCACTTCGGGATCCAGTAGTAGACGCCGGCGAAGAACGCGAACAGGCTGCCAGCGACCATCACGTAGTGGAAATGCGCGACGACGTAGTAGGTATCCTGCAGCTGCACGTCGACCGGAACGATCGCCAGCACGAGGCCGGTGAAGCCGCCCAGCGTGAACAGGAACAGGAAGCCGAGCGCGAACAGCATAGGCGCCTCGAACGTGATCGCGCCGCGCCACATCGTCGCTACCCAGTTGAACACCTTGACGCCGGTGGGCACGGCAATCAGCATCGTCGCGTACATGAAGAACAGCAGGCCGGCCGTCGGCATGCCCACGGTGAACATGTGGTGCGCCCACACGAGGAACGACAGGATCGCGATCGCCGCGAGCGCGTACACCATCGACGCGTAGCCGAACAGGGGCTTGCGCGAGAACGCCGGGATGACCTCGGAAATGATGCCGAACGCCGGCAGGATCAGGATGTAGACCTCGGGGTGCCCGAAGAACCAGAACACGTGCTGGAACAGCACCGGATCGCCGCCGCCGGCGGCGTTGAAGAACGACGTGCCGAAGTGGCGATCGGTCAGCAGCATCGTCACCGCGCCGGCCAGCACCGGCATCACGGCGATCAGCAGGTACGCGGTGATGAGCCAGGCCCAGCAGAACAGCGGCATCTTCATCAGCGTCATGCCCGGCGCGCGCATGTTGAGGATCGTCGTGATGATGTTGATCGACCCCATGATCGACGACGCGCCCATGATGTGGATGGCGAAGATCGTCAGGTCCATCCCCATGCCCATCTGCACGGACAGCGGCGGGTACATCGTCCAACCGCCGGCGGCGCCGCCGCCCGGCACGAACAGCGAGCCGATCAGCAGCATTCCGGCGAACGGCAGCAGCCAGAAGCTCCAGTTGTTCATCCGCGCGAATGCCATGTCGGGCGCGCCGATCATCATCGGGATCATCCAGTTGGCGAATCCCACCGCGGCCGGCATGATCGCGCCGAAGATCATGATGAGGCCGTGCAGCGTCGTCAGCGAGTTGAAGAACTCGGGATTGACGATCTGCAGCCCCGGCTCGAACAGCTCGGTGCGGATCGTCAGCGCCATCGTGCCGCCGACCAGGAACATCACGAACGAGAACCACAGGTACAGCGTGCCGATGTCCTTGTGATTGGTCGTCGTGATCCAGCGCATGATCCCGGTGGGATGGTGGCCGTGCGCGTCGTCGTGGCCGATGACGTGATCGTGGGGGACGCTGCTCATCTTGGTTGACTCCTCGATTCCTTGACTGGGGCGCGCGCTACTTGCGCTCGGCCTGCACTTGCGCCGGCTGCACCAACGGCTCGGCGGCCTTGTTGCCCCAGCTGTTGCGCGTGTAGGTGATGGCGGCGGCGATGTCGGTGTCGGAAAGCGCCTTCCACGACGGCATGCCGTTGCGGCCGTTGAGCACGATGTCGACCTGCGCGACATGCGGCCCCAGCACCACCGGGTCGCCGACCAGCGCCGGGATCTTCGCGGCCGCGTTGCCGGTGCCGCCGGCCTGGTGACACGCGGCGCAGTTGGCGTTGAACACCTTCTCGCCGCGCGCGACGAGTTCGGGCTGAGCCCACACCTTGTGCGGATCGTCGGCGGCGACCGCGAGCTTCTTCTTCTGCTCGTCGAGCCACTTCGCGTAATCGTCCTTGGACTTCACTTCGACGACGACCGGCATGAACCCGTGCTCCTTGCCGCACAGTTCGGCGCACTGGCCGCGGTAGGTGCCCACCTTCTCGGCCTTGAACCACGAATCGCGGACGAAGCCCGGAATCGCATCCTGCTTGACGCCGAACGCCGGCACCCACCAGGAATGGATGACGTCGCCCGCCGTCAGCAGCACGCGCACCCGCGTGTCGACGGGAACCACCAGCGGGTTGTCGACTTCGAGCAGGTAATTGGGGCCTTTAGGCTCGCGGTTCTCGATCTGCGCGAGCGGCGTGGTGAGCGTCGAGTAGAAGTCGAAGCCCTGCTCCATGTAGTCGTAGTTCCACTTCCACTGGTAGCCCGTCACCTTGACCGTCATGTCGGGCGCCGACGTGTCCTTCATGGAAATGATCGTCTTCGTCGCGGGGTAGGCCATGCACACGAGGATCAGGAAAGGAATCAGCGTCCAGACGATCTCGACGGTGGTGTTCTCGTGGAATTGCGCAGCCTGGTGGCCGACCGACTTGCGATGCTTGAACAGCGCATAGAACATCACGCCGAACACGCCGACGAAGATGACGACGCAAACCCAGAAAAGATAAAGATGCAGGTCGTACTGCTCCTGCGCGATCGGCGTGACCGGAGTTTGGAAATTCCACGCAGCCTCGGCCATGACGGCGGCGGGAGCGGCGCAAAGCGCCGCCACACCCGAGATCAAGCTGCGGCGTAACGCTGCGTGCCACCTGCTGTTGCGAACCATGCTGTCCTCAATGACGAACTGTTGTTCCGGTGGCGCTCGCCCGGCGGCGCGATGCCGCCGCCCATGGATCGTGACGCTCGCCGCAAACGTCGCACGCAGGCAAAGTAACAGGACTGCAGAAAACGGCGTTTGTAGCGTCAGACACGGGATTTACGGGCAAGCGGCAACGTTTTGCACAAGCGCCGCGCCTGTTCGAGAGCCCGCGGCGCGGACGTTTATCGTGCTGCAAAGCCGTAAAATGTTAGCACGGATCGATGCACGGGCCCAGGCATGACGCGCGTTTGGGCGGCGTTGCGCGCCAATCAGCGCCCTTGCGCAACGCCAGCGCCGACAACCTCCAACGCGGCGAGCGTCGCGGCATCGATTTGCGCTTGAGCAAACGCAAGGTCTGCCGCGGGCGCGCGGCCGAGGCGGTCGGCGATCGCGGCGATGCTGTCGTCGGCGTTCTGCATTGCAGGATCGACACGGTTGGCGATCCAGCCGGCGAAGCGCAGGCCGCGCGCGCGGATCGCGGACGCCGTCAGAAGCGCGTGGTTGATGCATCCCAGGCGAATGCCAACGACCAGCACGACCGCAATGTCGAGGCGGGCGGGAAGGTCGAGCATGTCCTCGCGCGTCGACAGCGGCACCAGCGCACCACCGGCGCCTTCGACGATCACCACATCGGCGCGCGCGGCGAGCGCGCGAAAGCCCTGCTCGATGACGCCAAGGTCGATCGATCGCGACGCGAGCCGCGCGGCGACATGCGGCGCGATCGCGGCATCGAAGCAGTACGGATTGACTTGCGCGCGCGGCGCGTCGACGTTGCTGGCGGCGACGAGCGCGGCCACGTCGGCGTGCATGCCATCGCGCGCGTCGACGCCGGCGGCGACCGGCTTCATGCCCACCGCACGCAATCCGCTCGCCGCCAGCGCGTGCAGCAGCGCCACGGCGACGTGCGTCTTGCCGATGCCGGTATCGGTGCCGGTGATGAACAGCGCGCTGTTCATGGCTTGTGCGCCGCCGGGTCGAAATGCAGGATCGCATGGCCTTCGCGCGTGCGCCTGGGCTGCGCCCTCCATGCGTGGCCGTAGACGACCTCGAACGTCGCGGCGATGCGACCGTCGCGGCGCGTGCGTTCCAGCGCCGCCTCGACGCGTGCCAACGCGCCCTTGCCGAGCAGGCCGCGCGGACGCCCGGCCAGCGCGTTGGTCGCGCCGATGGCCTTGAGCTCGTGCAACAGCGCGCGCGGGGTCGCGTACGTCAGCGTGATGTTTTCCATGTCCATCACCGGATCGGCGAAGCCGGCGGCGACCAGCGCATCGCCCAGGTCGTGCATGTCGATGAAGCGGCTGACGTGAGGACGCCCGTCATCGAAAGCCGCGCGCAATTCGCGCAGCGTGTCCGGTCCGAACGTCGTGAAGGACACGAGTCCGCCCACTTCCAGCACGCGTGCGAATTCCTCCAGCGCGGGTGCCGGGTCGTCGATCCACTGCAGCGCGAGGTTGCTCCACACGAGCCCGGCACTTGCCGCGCGCAGTGGCAGCGCGGCGATGTCGGCGCAAACGAGCGCGGGTGCCGGCGATGCGCGACCGCCGAGGCGGGCGAGCCACGACTTCGGCTTCATGCGCGCCTGCGCGTGGGCGAGCATCGGCAGCGCGACGTCGACGCCGATGATCGAGGCGAGCGGATAGCGCGCGCCGAGATCCGCAATCGCCGCACCCGTACCGCATCCCGCGTCGACGATCACGCGCGGCGCCACCTTGACGTAGTCGAGCCTCTGCTGCATCCGCTTGCCGACTTCGCGCTGCAGCACGGCGAATTCATCATAGGTGGCGGCGGCGCGCGCGAATGCCCGGCGCACCGCGCGCCGGTCCAGCGCGAAACCGTCGTCAGGCGGCGCGCGCATCGAAAAAGGCCGCGAGCGCCGCGTCGAACGCCGCGCGATGCGACAGGAACGGCACGTGCGCGGCATCGGCGATATGCGCGTGCGTCGCCGCGGGCATCGCCGACGCGAGCCATGTGCCGGCACGTGCCGGCGTCAGCGCGTCGCGGCCGCCGGTGATAATGAGCGTCGGCATCTCCAGCGACGGCGCCGCATCGCGCAAGTCTGCCGCCTGCAGGATTGCCAGCGCCGCGTCGAGCGCCGCCGCATCGGCGCGCGGCCGCGCGTCGAGCTGCACGCGCATCTGCGCGAGCGTCGCGCGCGCATCGGCGAGGCCCTGCATCTGCAGCGACAGGAAACGCCGGATCGTCACGTCGTAGGCGACGCGGAGCTCGTCGGCGAACTGCGCGAGGACTCGCGGCTCGACGCCCTGCGACCAGCCGGCGCCGTTGACGAAGCGCGGTGTCGTGCATATCAGCACCAGGCGCGCGACGCGCCCGCGATAACGGTGCGCGAGCCGCTGCGCGACAAGGCCGCCGAACGACCAACCGACGATTGCCAGCGGTTGCACGACGCCCACGTCGCGCGGCAGCGCGTCGACGACTGCATCGACGATGGCGTCCAACGTGTACGGCGCGATCGTGGGGCTGTGGCCGTGCCCCGGCAGGTCGAGCGCGTGCACGCGATGCCGCGCCGCCAGCGCGGGCAACAGCGACGCGAAGATTCCCGCGTGCAGCGCCCACCCGTGCAACAGCAGCAGCGGCGGCCCTACGCCCACCGATTCGATGTGCAGGCTCATGGGGGCGCGTTCGCGGCCGGGCTCATGCGCGCAACGCGGCGAGCAAGCGTGCGACGTCGTCCTCGCTGTGCGCCGCGGACAGCGACACGCGCAGTCGCGCCGTGTGCGCCGGCACCGTCGGCGGGCGAATTGCCGGCACCCACACGCCGTCCTCCCACAACCGCTGCGCGAGTGCCATCGCGTCGACGGGCTCGCCGACGATGACAGGCTGGATCGGCGTGCGCGACTCCGGCACCCTCCCCCGCAGGTCATCCGCACCGTCGCGGAACTGCGCGATGCGCGCCGCGAGGCGCGCACGCCGCGGCGCGTCGTCGCGAATGATCGCGAGGCTTTCGAGCATCGCGCACGCGAGCGCCGCCGGCGCCGCCGTCGTATACACGTATGGCCGCGCCGTCTGCAGGATGGTCTCGATCACCACCGGGTGCGCGCAGACGAATGCGCCCGATACGCCCGCCGCCTTGCCGAGCGTTCCCATGTAGACGATCCGCGCCGACGTGATACCGGCGTCGGCCAGGCTGCCGCGACCGTCGCCCAGCACGCCGAAGCCGTGCGCGTCGTCGACGACGAGCCACGCATCGTGCCTGTCGGCCAGCTCCAGCAGCGCCGCCAGCGGCGCGACGTCGCCGTCCATGCTGAAGACCGCGTCGGTGACGATCAGCTTCGTGCGCGCGCGCGACGCCGCAAGGCGTGCACGCAACGCATCGACGTCGGCATGCGGATAGCGGACGAAATGCGCGCGCGACAGCAGCGCGCCGTCGTTGAGGCATGCATGGTTGAGCCTGTCGGCGAAGATATCGGCGTCGCGCTCGGCGAGCGCGGTGATGATCGCGAGATTGGCAAGGTAGCCGCTCGACAGCGTCAGCGCGCGTGCGCCGTCGCAAGACCGTACGTGGTCGGCAAGCGCCGCTTCGAGCGCTGCATGTGGCGTCTGGTGGCCGCCCACCAGGTGCGACGCGCCCGCGCCGGCGCCGAAGCGCACGGCGCCTTCGCGCATCGCCGCGACGACGCGCGGTTCGTTGGCGAGTCCGAGGTAGTCGTTGCTCGCAAATGCAAGCAGTTCGCGGCCGTCGACGACGACGTGTGGTCCCTGCGCGGATTGCAGAGTGCGGCGCGTGCGCGCGAGGCCCAGGGCGTCGCGTGCGGCCAGGCGCTCGCCAAGGAGCGCCAGGCCCGCCGTCACGCCGCGGCGAGCCCCAGCTTCGCGAACAGCGCGCGATCGGCGGCGACGTCGGGGTTGCCGGTCGTCAGCAGCTTGTCGCCATAGAAGATGGAATTGGCGCCCGCGAAGAAGCACAGCGCCTGCACCGCTTCGCCCAGTTCGCGGCGGCCGGCGGACAGGCGCACCGCCGCTTTCGGCATCGTGATCCGCGCAACTGCGATCGTGCGCACGAACTCGAAAGGGTCGAGCGCGCTCTCACCATTGAGGCGCGCATGCAGCGGCGTGCCCTCGACCTGCACCAGGTGGTTGATCGGCACCGACTCGGGATAGGGGTCGAGGTTGGCGAGCTGCGCGACGAGGCCCGCGCGCGCGCGCCGCGATTCTCCCATGCCGACGATGCCGCCGCAGCACACCGACAGCCCGGCGTCGCGCACGCGCGCCAGCGTGTCGAGGCGATCCTCGTAGTCGCGCGTGGTGACGATCTCGCCATAGAACTCGGGCGACGTGTCGAGGTTGTGATTGTAGAAGTCGAGGCCGGCATCCTTGAGCTTCTGCGCCTGCCCGTCCTTCAGCATGCCGAGCGTGCAGCAGGTGTCGAGGCCGAGCCCCTTGACCGCGCGCACGAGATCCAGCACCGGCTCGAGGTCGCGATCCTTGACGCTGCGCCAGGCCGCACCCATGCAGAACCGCGTGGCGCCGGCCGCCTTCGCCGCGCGCGCGGTGGCCGTGACTTCCGCCACGTCGAGCATCGCCTCGTTGACGACACCCGTCTGGTAGCGCGCCGCCTGCGGGCAGTACGCGCAGTCCTCCGGACAGCCGCCGGTCTTGATCGACAGCAGTGTCGACAACTGGACGGTGTTGGCCGGATGGTGCGCGCGGTGCACTTCGTGCGCGCGATGGAGCAGGTCGAGGAACGGCAGGTCGAACAGCGCCTCGATGGCCGCTACGGTGAAGCGCGGCGTCGCGGCCGGAACCTGCGACGGGCGGTCGAGCATGATCGTGGCGGTCGAACTCATCCGTTGGACTTAGCGCGCGAAAGCGCCGCGCGTCGGCAAAATGACCGGGGCAGTGTCCGTGGCGGCCGCGCAAGTTGTCAAATTTTCTTTCGCTAAAACTTTACAGCGGGCTGTGCACGGCGCTCCCTGCGCGCTGCCTTTTGTGCGGCGCCAGCGCCGACGATGCGCTGGCGTGCGCCGGCTGCCGCCACGACCTGCCACGCGTGGGTCCGGCATGTCCACGTTGTGCGTTGCCGTCGATGGCATCGGCGGTATGCGGCGATTGCTTCGTCAGCCCACCGCCGTTGCGTCATGTCGTCGCCGCGTTCCGCTATGCCTTCCCGGTCGACCGCATGGTGCAGGCGCTCAAGTATGGTGGCCAGCTCGCCGTCGCGAGTTGCCTCGGCGACGCGCTTGCCTACGCGGTACTGCAGCAGCGCATGCCGGACGTGGCGGTTCCGGACATCGTCATCGCAATGCCATTGGCAGTTGCGCGCCAGCGGCGGCGCGGCTTCAACCAGGCGGGAGAGATCGCGCGTCGCGCCGCGCGCGCACTCGACTTGCGCTGCGAATCGGGACTGCGTCGCGTTCGCGACACTCCACCCCAGGCGTCGCTGCCATGGGCGGCGCGCGCGCGCAACATGCGCGATGCGTTCGCGGCCACCCGGCGTTTCGATGGCAAGCGCGTCGCGCTGGTCGACGACGTGATGACCACCGGCGCCACGCTGCACGCCGCGGCACGCGTACTGCGCCAAGCCGGTGCGGCGAGCGTCGACGCGTGGGTGGTCGCGCGCACGCTGCGCTGAGCGCAAGATCGCCGTCCAGGATTGGGGACGGAGTCGTTTGCCGCGACTGGATCCGTATTCGTCGGATCGGGCGCGTGAGAATCGGTGAAAATCGGGGTCGGAGCCGCACAAAATCAGGAATTCGACGCCGATTCCAATTCTGCGACATCCGCGACTTCGACCCCGAATCCGCGACCCCGAATCCGGGAATTCGACTCCGACCCCATTCACTGGCATCCGACCATGTTCGCAGTCGTCCTCGTGAATCCTGAGATTCCGCCGAATACCGGCAACGTGATCCGGCTGACCGCCAACAGCGGCACCGAGCTGCATCTGGTCGAGCCGCTCGGGTTTCGCATGGAGGACAAGGCGCTGAAGCGCGCCGGGCTCGATTATCACGAATACGCGCGCGTGCACGTGCACGCGGACTACGCGACCTGCCGGCGGGCGCTCGACGCGTCGCCACCGCGTCGCCATTTCGCGTTCACGACGCAAGCGACGCAATCGCTCGCCGACGTTCGCTTCGACGCCGGCGACGTGCTGGTGTTCGGCAGCGAGACGCGCGGATTGCCCGGCGACGTGCTGGCGGCATTTGAGCCGGCGTTTCGCGTGCGCATTCCGATGCGCGCCGGCATCCGCAGCATCAACCTGTCGAACGCCGTCGCCGTCGCCGTATACGAAGCCTGGCGCCAGCACGGTTACGCTGGCGCCGGCTGACTTCGCTGCGCCCGGCGCCCGATGGCAAGCGTCGCCCCCGCCATCGGCGTTCGCCTGGCAGGTGCGTCGCGTCTGTCGAATATTCCATTGCGGCCGCGCCACCCGTCCGCGCACATTGGAAGCGTGCCGGCAATCGATCCCGAACCGGCACCGCGCCGCTCACAGCCACAGCGGGCCGCACGACAGACGTCCGGATCAATGACCAAAGGAATCGACATGAACAACTACTCCACGCGTTTTCCGGCCATCGCCCTTGCCGCCGGCGTCGCACTGTCCATGCTGTTCGTCCCGCCCGCGCGTGCCGCGGACTGCGCCAATCCGCAGGGAACGGGCATGGCACGCGCCTGCGAAAAGGCCGCCACCAGCACGACCGAACTGCGCCGCTTCGTCGAGCGTACGCAGCCGATCTACCACCTGTCGGTCTACGATTTCCGCGCCGCCGAGTCCTACGCGAGCGCCAGTCGCGAAACGCTCGGTGACGAATACGCCAAGCTGGCAGTCGTCGCGAAAAAGTAGTGCCAGCGGCGACGATGCGCTACGCGGCGCCGCGCCTGCGGCGTCGCGCAGCGCGTTTCACGGAGCGTCTTCGCGCCGAGGCTCGCGGCGCAGCAGCGATTCCACGGCGTCGCGCACCCCCACCCCTTCGTGTAGCACCCTGTGCACGGCTTGGGTCACCGGCATGTCGATGCCAAGGTAGGACGCCAGCGCGCGAGCCGCGCGCGCAGCGCCAATGCCTTCGGCGACGTGGGCGAGCCGCGCGACGATCGAGTCCAGCGATTCGCCGCCGGCGAGCGCGAGGCCGACCCGGCGATTGCGCGACAGGTCGCCGGTGCAGGTCAGCGCCAGATCGCCAAGCCCCGCGAGTCCCATCATCGTCTCGCGGCGGCCGCCCAGCGCCACCGCAAGCCGCGACATTTCGGCGAGGCCGCGGGTGATCAACGCCGCGCGCGCGTTGTTGCCGAAGCCCAGGCCATCGCTGGCACCGGCGGCGATCGCCAGCACGTTCTTCACCGCGCCGCCAACCTCGACGCCGATGATGTCGTCGGTTTCGTAAGCGCGCAACGTATCGGCGCGCAACAATTTCGCCGCGCCATGGGCGAGCGCGGGATCGGTCGCGGCGACTGCCAGTGCGGTCGGCAACGCGCGCGCCACTTCGTCCGCGAACGACGGACCCGAAATCACGCCGACCGCTGCCGGCCAGCGCGGCGCGATCGCCTGGTGCGCGAGCCAGGCACCTCCGGGTGCGCGAACCGATTCGATGAAGCCCTTGCAGAGCCAGAGCAGTGGTGCGCCCGCGCCGTATGCCGCGAGCTCCGTGACCACGCTCTCGAGCGCGGCGACAGGCGTCGCGACGATGATCGCGTCGACGTCGCGGACACAACACGCATCCGGCGCCACGGCAAGCGCCGGCGGCAGTCCGATGCCCGGCAGGTAGCGGAGGTTCTCGCGGCGTTGCGCCGCGTCGCGCGCCTGCGTGGCGTCGCGGAAGCACAGCGTGACTTGCGGGGCGGCGTGCGCATGTGCCGACAAATGCACGGCGAGCGCAGTCCCCCATGCACCTGCGCCGACGATCGCGACGCGCATGCTCATCGTCAGACGGTCAGAGGCCGAACACCTGCGCGATGCGGACGAAACCGTTTTGTCCGTCGCGGTGGCGTACCTTCACCCAGCCCGGCGTCGACGTGTTGGCGCTCGACGTCGCGCTTTCGGCGATCTCGAGCAGCACGTTCTGTTCGGCGCGGAACACGATCGGCGCAGCATCGTCGGGGCTCGCGCGAATCTCCGCGGTCGGCACGCGCACCACCAGCATCCGCCGGTCGGCGAGCGAAGCGTTGGCGATCCAGCCGATCGTGCCGCCGACGTCGCGGACCTTGGTCCAGCCCTCGACCTGCACGATCACCTCGAGTGGCACATCGCGGCCGAACAGGAATTGCGCGCGCGCCTTGGCCGACGGCGCGTCGTACGCGATCGTCGGCGCGTCGCCGGTCACCTTGAAATCGGCCGCCTGCACGATGCCTGCGCAGGCCGCGAGCAGCAGCGCGGCAAGCATCGCCTGCGCGATTGCGGCATGGCCACGCATCCGCATCGGCACCCCGTCAGGTCGCCGTGGCGACGGCGGGGGTTTGCTGCTGCTGCTGCGCGTACAGCGCCTCGAAATTGATCGGCGCCAGGTGGATTGGCGGAAATCCCATGCGCGATGTCGCATCGGCGATCGTCTCGCGCACGTACGGGAAAAGCACCGTCGGGCAGTGCGTAGCCAGCAACAAGCCGATTTGCTGCTCGCTGACGCCGCGGATCGTGAAGATTCCCGCCTGCGATGCCTCGACCAGGAACACCGTCTTGTCGTTGGCACGCGCGGTGACGGTCATCGTCAGTACCGATTCATAGACATTGGGCTCGAGCGCCTCGGACACGGTGCGCAGGCCTACCTCGATCTGCGGCGAGATCTCGAGCCTGAACGATTGCGGTGCGCCAGGATTTTCGAGCGAAAGGTCCTTGACGTAGATCTTTTCGATCTGCAGCTGCGCGAATTCCTGCGCCGGTGCGGGCGGATTGGTGTCGGCCATGATGGTGCGAATCCTTGCTGGAGTGCGGCGCGGGCAACGCCTGCGCCGGAATGAGGCGCCGAATTGCCGCGCGGGGCGATTTCAAGGGATCCGGCCCTGCGGCCGGACATCGGTTGATGCGCGATAAGGCAGCGATTTTACCCGATTCGCCCGCACGACGCGGGCAGGCGAGCCGCGTCAGGCTCCGGCGAGCAGCGGCGCGAGCTTGCCGGCCCTGTCGAGCGCAACCAGGTCGTCGTACCCGCCCACGTGCGTCGCGCCGATCCAGATTTGCGGCACCGTGCGACGGCCGCTCTTCGCCATCATTTCATCGCGGCGCGCGGGATCGAGATCGACGCGGATCTTGTCGATGCCGGTCACGCCCTTCGCGGTGAGCAGCCGTTCGGCCTGCACGCAATAGGGACACACGCCGGTCGAGTACATTGTCACGGAGGGCTTGGCGGGGGATTCGCTCATGTTCGCAACCTGGGGAATCGACGTCGCGCGCGGCGCCTGGCTCAGGCCCGAACCACCGGCAGGCCTGCTTCCTTCCACGCGCGGATGCCGCCGGCCAGCTGGTAGATCTCCTTGAAGCCGAGGCCCGTCAGCGTCGCCACGGCGGCGCGCGTGCGCTGCCCGCGCTCGCAGTAGGCGATGACCGGCCGGCTGGTGAACTTGCCCAGCTCGCCCGCGCGATCCTTGAGCTGCGACAGCGGGATATGCAACGCGTTCGGCAGCCGCCCGCCTTCGAACTCCTTGGTCTCGCGCAGATCGAGCAGCAGCGGATTGCCGCTGTTGATGAGGCGCGTGACGCCGAGCGTCGTGATCGGCTTCATCGCCGACGTGCGCACGCTGACGAGCGGCCACAGCAGCATCGCGCCGGACACGACGAACACGACGATCAACAGCCAGTTGTTCTGAATGAAGCTCATGAAATCCACGACGCCAGGTCCAAAGTACAATTCTAACGCAGCGCGTCACCGGCGCTCGCTTCGCATCCGATGACCGACACCCCCGCCAGCGCCGACTCCCGCCGCCCGCCGCGACCGCTGGTGCTGCTGATCCTCGATGGCTTCGGCGACCGCGCCGACGCGCCGGATAACGCGATCTCGGTGGCGCGCATGCCGCGCTGGCGCGAGCTCCTCGCGACATCGCCGCACACCACGATCGACGCGTCGGAACGCGCGGTCGGGCTTCCCGCCGGCCAAATGGGCAACTCCGAAGTCGGCCACCTCAACATCGGGGCGGGCCGCGTCGTTTACCAGGATTTCACGCGCATCGACGTTGCCATCGCCGACGGCAGCTTTGCGCGCAATCCCGTGCTCGACAACGCGGTCGCCACCGCGGCGCAAAACCGCTCGACGCTGCATGTGCTCGGCCTGCTGTCGCCGGGCGGCGTGCACAGCCACCAGCGCCAGATCGCCGCAATGGTCGAGCTCGCCGGCGACCCGCCGTCGGGCGCGCCCGCGCCGCGCATCCATGTGCACGCGTTCCTCGACGGACGCGACACGCCGCCGCAAAGCGCGGCGGCATCGCTCACCTACATGCAGCAGGTTTGCGCGCGCGTCGCCGGTGCGCGCATCGCGTCGATCTGCGGCCGCTACCACGCGATGGACCGCGACCAGCGCTGGGAACGTGTGCACATCGCCTACGACCTGTTGGTTGACGGCGATGGCGCATTCACCGCCGCCGATCCGCAATCGGCATTGGCCGCCGCCTACGCGCGTGGCGAGACCGACGAGTTCGTCAAGCCGACGGCGATCGTCGCGGCCGGTGCCGCGCCGGCGCGAATGGAGGATGGCGACGTCGTCGTGTTCATGAACTTCCGCGCCGACCGCACGCGGCAGCTGACGCGTGCGCTGACCGACGCCAGGTTTGACGGCTTTGCGCGCGGGCGCTTACCCAGGTTCGCGATGTTCGCCTGCCTGACGAGCTACGGCGAGGAGTTCGCGCACCTGCCGGTGGCGTTTGCGCCGCAGACGATCACGCACAGCTTCGGCGAGGTCGTCGCGTCGCACGGCCTGCGGCAGCTGCGGATCGCCGAGACCGAGAAGTACGCGCACGTCACGTACTTCTTCAACGGCGGCAGCGAGGCGGTCTATGCCGGCGAGGACCGCATCCTCGTGCCGTCACCGAAAGTCGCGACCTACGACCTGAAGCCGGAAATGAGCGCGTTCGAGGTCACCGACAAGCTTTGCGCGGCGATCCGCGGCCAAGGGTTCGACGCGATCATCTGCAACTACGCGAACGGCGACATGGTCGGACACACCGGCAAGCTCGCCGCCGCGGTGCGCGCCGTGGAGACGCTCGACACCTGCATCGGCCGCGTCGTCGACGCCGCGCGCGAGGTGGGGGGCGAAGTGCTGATCACCGCCGATCACGGCAACGTCGAGACGCTCGACGATCCGTCGAGCGGGCAGCCGCACACCGCGCACACGCTCAACCATGTGCCGTTCGTCTACGTCGGCCGTCGCGCGCACGTCGCTGCGGGTGGCGCGCTGGAGGACATCGCGCCGACGATGCTGTCGCTGATGCACTTGCCGCAACCGTCGGAAATGACGGGCAAATCGCTGCTGACGCTGGATGGGTGACCGCGGGCGTGGCCATTTCTGGGTGTGAGTACATACTTCCGCGCAATTCCAGAGTATTTGCGCTTTGCGGCCACGCCAATGGAACTTGCGGAGCCTTCCACCGGCCCAATGTGGGCAACTGGTACGACTCATGCAGTGTCCGTCTGGCGGCGAATTGATTCGGCCCGCGCGCGCCCGGGTGTCAATGGTTCTACAATGATTTGCATCCCGCGCCGTCAATGACGCGCGCGATCAACAACGAGGCTCGACGTCAAATGGTCAACGGTTGGAAAAAAGCGGGGCTGGTCGGCCTCGGCACGGTCCTCGGCGTGTTGCTGAGCCTCAATTTCTCGGCGCTCGCGCAGCGCGACGCCAAGCTGCCGATTCCCTACGAGGACCTGCAACTCCTCTCAGCGGTATTCGGCCGCATCAAGACCGATTACGTCGAGCCCGTTTCCGACGACAAGCTGATCCACGAAGCGATCAACGGCATGGTGCACGGCCTCGATCCGCATTCGGATTTCCTCGACGCCAATGCGTTCAAGGAACTGCAGGTCGCGACGCAAGGCAAGTTCGGCGGTCTCGGCATCGAAGTCGGCATCGAGGACGGTCTGGTCCGCGTGGTGTCGCCGATCGAGGACACGCCAGCGTTTCGCGCGGGCATCAAGTCGGGCGACCTGATCGTCAAGATCGACGACACCGCGACGCGCGGCATCCCGCTGTCCGAAGCCGTCGAGAAAATGCGCGGCAAGCCGGGCACGCCGATCACGTTGCTGGTCGTGCGCAAGGAAGTCGACCAGCCGATCACGTTCAACCTGACGCGCGAGGAAATCAGCGTCAAGAGCGTGCGCTCGAGCATGCTCGAGCCCGGCTACGGCTACATCCGCGTGCGCAGTTTCCAGGAACGCACCGGCGAGGATCTCGCGCGCGCGATCAAGGAGTTCTACAAGCAAGGCGATTTGAAGGGCCTCGTGCTCGACGTGCGCAGCGACCCGGGCGGGTTGCTCAACCAGGCGGTGGCGGTGTCGGCAGCGTTCCTGCCCAAGGACGCGCTGGTCGTCTACACCGACGGCCGCACGGCGGACGCGAAGATGCGCCTCACGGCGTCGCGCGAGAATTACCAGCGCCGCGGCGACGACATGTTCCGCGACCTCCCCGCCGCGGTGAAGAAGGTGCCGATGGTCGTGCTGGTCGATGGCGGCACGGCATCGGCGTCGGAAATCGTCGCCGGCGCATTGCAGGACCACAAGCGCGCCACGGTGATGGGCACGCAGACGTTCGGCAAGGGCTCGGTGCAGACGATCCTGCCGCTGTCGAACAACACCGGCCTCAAGCTGACGACGGCGCGCTACTACACGCCGGCGGGACGCTCGATCCAGGCGAAGGGCATCGAGCCCGACATCCGCATCGACGACGGGCGCGATTCGCCCAACCGTATCCGCGAAGCCAATCTCGAGCACCACCTGCAGACGCCGGTGGTGACGGGCGCCGCGACCGACACCGTCGTTGCCAAGACGGCGGTCGACCCCGCGAAGACGCCGAGCAAGGTCGATGCTGCATCGCTGGCGCCGCGCTTCGAATTCGGCAAGCTCGGCGAAGACTTCCAGTTGCAGCAGGCGATGAACCAGTTGAAGGGCCAGCCGGTGATCGGCACGCTGAAGTCGATGCAGGCCGCCGCCGCGACCGACAAGCCGTGACGCCGATCGCATCGCATCGATAGCCCAAAACGCCCGGTCTCCGGGCGTTTTGCCTTGGATCCGGGCCGCGTCGCTGGCCGCGCCCGCCGACACGATGGATGACGCCCAACTCCTCCGCTACAGCCGCCACATCCTGCTCGACGAGTTCGGGCCGGACGCGCAGGCGCGCTTCGCCGCCGCGCACGCGCTGATCGTCGGTGTCGGCGGCCTGGGCGCGCCGGCGGCGCAATTCCTCGCCGCCGCCGGAATCGGCACGCTGACGTTGTGCGATGACGATCACGTCGACCTCACCAACCTGCAGCGCCAGATCCTGTTCGCAACCGTCGACGTCGGCAGCCGCAAGGTCGACGCCGCCGCGGCGCGACTGTCGGCGATGAATCCCGAAGTCGCGATCCTGCGCATCGACCGGCGCGTCGGCGCCGATGACCTCGCGATGCTCGTCGCCGGGGCCACCGTCGTGCTCGACTGCAGCGACAATTTCGTCACGCGGCATGCGGTCAATCGCGCGTGCGTCGCGGCGCGCGTGCCGCTGGTGTCGGGAGCGGCGATCCGCTTCGACGGCCAGCTCGCGGTGTTCGATTCGCGTGACCCTGCGTCGCCCTGCTATCACTGCCTGTTCGGCGAAGGCGACGAGCTCGAGGAAACGCGCTGCGCGACGATGGGCGTGTTCGCGCCACTGGTCGGCATCGTCGGCGCGACCCAGGCCGCGGAAGCGCTGAAGCTCGTCGCCGGTGTCGGGGATTCGCTGGTTGGACGATTGTTGATGCTGGACGCGCTGGCGATGCAATGGCGCGAAGTGCGCGTGCCGCGCGATCCGGAGTGCCCGGTGTGCGGCGAGGGCTGAATCGGGGTCAGAGTCGATTCGCCCGACATCGCGCCGTCATTCCCGCGAAAGCGGGAATCAGTCAAAGAGAAACTTGCGCTCCTCCTCCCAATGCGCAAGCGGCAGTCGCTTGAAGCCGCTTTTAGCGAACAGCGTCCAGCGACCGACGACGTAGGCGGTCAGCGCGGCGCCATCAGCCGAGGGATCGCCGTGCCATGCGTTGCCCATCTGCGCAGTGCGCAGCGACTGGCGCAGCGCGGCTTCGATGCGGTCGTACACCTGGTTGACGCGCACCTGCAGGCGCTCGTCCTCGTTGACCAGTGCGTC
This sequence comes from Betaproteobacteria bacterium, assembly GCA_040006455.1. GTDB lineage: Bacteria > Pseudomonadota > Gammaproteobacteria > Burkholderiales > Casimicrobiaceae > VBCG01. Next base: position 51,154 of record JBDTWY010000008.1, read on the forward strand.
GCCGATCAGCACGCGCGTCATGCCCGGATTCTTTTCGACGAAGCCCGTCAGCATCGCCACGATCTGCTCGGCCTGCGCGACGCCGTCGGTGGTTTCCGACTGGATCTTGTTGACGAGCGAGAACAGTGTCGTCTCGACGAACTCGATCAGCCCCTCGAACATCTGCGCCTTGCTCGCGAAATGACGGTATAGCGCCGCTTCCGACACATCGAGCTTCGCCGCGAGCGCCGCGGTGGTGACCTTGTCACCGCGCGGATTCTCGAGCATCGACGCCAGGGTCTGCAGGATCTGCAGCCGCCGCTCGCCGGGCTTGGTCGCCATCGTCTTCGTCCCTTGGCGCGGTCAAGTGCGCAACGGCGCGTCGTCGGCGCGGATCATCGTTCCGACGCCTTCGTTGGTCAGGACTTCGAGCAGCAGCGCATGCGCGACACGACCGTCGATCACGTGCGAGCTCGCCACCCCGTGCTTGACCGCTTCCAGCGCCGAGCCGATCTTCGGCAGCATGCCGCCGTGGATCGTGCCATCGGCGAAGAGCGCCTCGATCTGGCTCGCCGACAGCCCCGTCAGCAGCTTGCCGTTCTTGTCGAGAACGCCGGTGGTGTTGGTCATCAGCACGAGCTTCTCCGCCTGCAGCCGCTCGGCGAGCTTGCCGGCGACCAGGTCGGCATTGATGTTGTAGGCCTCGCCGCTGCGGCTGACGCCGATCGGCGCGATCACCGGGATGAAGTCGCGCGAGTCGAGCAGCTGGATCAGCTCGGCGTCGATGTGCTCGATCTCGCCGACGAAGCCGATGTCGATCGGCGCGCCGCTCGCCTCGTCCTTCAGCATCATCTTGCGGGCCCTGATGAAGCCGCCATCCTGCCCGGTGAGCCCCACCGCCTTGCCGCCATGCTGGTTGATCAGCCCGACGATTTCCTGGTTGAGCTCGCCCAGCACCATTTCCGCGGCGTTCATCACGCGCTCGTCGGTGACGCGCATGCCCTGGCGAAATTCGCTTTCGATTCCCATCTTCTTCAACAGGTCGCCGATCTGCGGACCGCCGCCATGCACGATCACCGGATTCATGCCGACGAGCTTCAGCATCACGACGTCGCGCGCGAAGCCGGCCTTCAGCGTCGCTTCGGTCATCGCGTTGCCACCGTACTTGATGACGATCGTCTTGTCGTGGAAGCGCTGGATGTACGGCAGCGCTTCGGCGAGGATCTGCGCCTTGAGCGCAGCGGAGACGGCGTCGAGAGGCATGACTTCGAGGCGGAAAAGGAATGCCGGGGAGGGAACGGGCGATTGTACCCGAACACCCGGCGCCGTTTGGCGGCGGGGACTTGCGGCCAAGTGAGCGCTGACGCGTCGCGTTCGCGCGGGCGACGGGTACGCATGAATTTTGCTATCGTTCGCCGTCATGCCGAGTTTCGAGGACTACCTTCCGGACGCCGTGGCGCTCGACGCGGTACGCCGGGTGCTGGTGACCAAGCTGCGCCATCATGGCGACGTGCTCCTCGCGTCGCCGGTGTTCGCCGCGCTGCACCGCGCGGCGCCGCACCTCGAGATCGACGCGCTGGTGTACGCGGAAACGTCGCCGATGCTCGAGGGCCATCCCGACATCAGCCGCATCCATACCATTGATCGGCGATGGAAGGAGTCGGGGCTGCGCGCGCAGGTTGCCGGCGAGCGCGCGCTGATGCGCAGCCTCAAGTCGGCGCCCTACGAGCTGCTGGTGCACCTCACCGAGCATCCGCGCGGACTGACGCTCGCGCGCGCGCTCGCGCCGCGCTACGCGGTCACGCGCGAGTGCAAGGCCGGCGAGCGCGCGTGGCTTTGGCGGCGCTACTTCACGCATTTCTACCGTCTGCCGCGCGCCACGCCGCGCCATGCGGTGGAGTGCAACCTCGACGCATTGCGGCGCATCGGCGTGCAGCCCGCCGAAGTCGACCGGCGCCTGGTGTTGGTGCCGTCAGCCGACGCGCGTGCGCAGGTCGACGCGTTGCTGCGCCGCCACGCGCTGGCGCCGCGCAGCTTCGTGCACGCGCATCCGGGATCGCGCTGGCTGTTCAAGTGCTGGACGGCCGCGCAGTCGGCTGCGCTGTTCGACCGCATCGTCGCCGACGGCCACACGATCGTCATCACCGCCGCGCCCGATGCGCGCGAGCGCGCGATGGTCGACGCGATCGTCGCCGGCGTCGCGGCACCGACGCGCGCGCGGATCGTCGACCTCGCGGGCACGCTGACGCTGCCGCAGCTCGCGGCGCTCACCGCGCAAGCGCGCGTGTTCGTCGGCGTGGATTCGGCGCCGATGCACATCGCCGCGGCGATGCAGACGCCGACCATCGCGCTGTTCGGACCTTCGGGCGAAAGCGAATGGGGACCGTGGCGCGTGGCGGCGCGCGTCGTCACGTCCGATCGCTTTCCATGCCGGCCCTGCGGCCAGGATGGCTGCGGTGGCGGCAAGGTGTCCGAGTGCCTGACGACGCTGCCGGTGGCGCGCGTGCACGACGCGTTGCGCGCGCTGCTCGCCGAAACCACCTAGTGAACCGAGTCAGAAATTCGCTCGATAGTTCGCGGCGAAATCAGCCACCAGGCTGCGTTGCGCGTCCTCACCGTAGCTTAGGCTACGCTTTCGGCCGCGCGCCTTGCCTGGCGACTGATTTCATCCGCTCCTTTATCTTCGGAATTCCTGACTCGGTTCATTGATATGCGCATCGCGATCATCCGCCAGCGCTACAACGCCTTCGGCGGCGCCGAGCGCTTCGTCGAAAGCGCGCTCGAGGCGTTGCTCGAGCGCGATGTCGCGATCACCCTCTACACCCGCGAATGGCCGCAGACGCGGCTCGCGCTGATCGAGCCGTCGATCGTCGATCCGTTCTTCGTCGGCAACCTGTGGCGCGACTGGGGATTCCAGCGCGGCGTGTGCAAGGCGGTGTCGCACGCGCGTCTCGACCTCGTGCAGTCGCACGAGCGCTTGTGCTGCTGTGACATCTTCCGCGCCGGCGACGGCGTGCACGCGGTGTGGCTGCGCGAGCGCGCGCGCGGCGCGTCGTGGCTGAAGCGTGTCGGCGTGATGCTCGACCCGCACCACCGCTGGCTGGTGGGCATGGAACGGCGGATGTTCGCAAGCCCGTGGCTGTCGGCGGTCATCTGCAACTCGAACATGGTGCGCGACGAAATCCGCGAGCATTTCGGCGTCGCCGACGCCAAGCTGCACGTCATCTACAACGGCGTCGACAGCGATGCCTTCGCGCCGTCCAGCGCCGAAGCGCGCGCCGCCGCGCGCGAACGGCTCAAGCTGCCCGCCGACGCCACCGTATTCGCGATGGTCGGCTCGGGATTTGCGCGCAAGGGCGCCGCGACGGCAATCCGCGCGCTCGTCGAGTTGCCGGCATCGACGCATCTCGTCATCGTCGGCGCCGACAAGCATCTGCGTCGCTACGCGGCGCTCGTCCGCGAGCTCGGCTTGCGCGGCCGCGTGGCGCTCGCGGGGCCCCAGCTCGACGTCAAGCCCTACTACGCGGCGGCCGATGCGTTCGTGCTGCCGACGATCTACGACCCGTGCCCCAACGCCGCGCTGGAGGCGATGGCGTGCGGATTGCCGATCGTCACCAGCGACAAGTGCGGCGCCGCCGAGCTCGCGCGCGCGCACGACGCGGGCCTCGTATGCGGCGCACTCGACATCGACGCGTTGCGCGCACACATGCGCACTCTTCAGGATCCGGCGATTCGTGCGCGAATGGGCGCGAACGCGCGGGCGGCGATGCTGCCACTGTCGCCGTCGGCGATGACGCTCAAATTGGTGCTGCTGTACAAGGAGCTGCTGGCGGCCAGCGTCGCCCAACGCCGGCCGACGTCGGCGCAGCGCGAAACCGCGCCACCCCGCCCGGCCTGAAAATCCACCGGCGCGCCGCCTCTGGCGCCGTGGGAAGCCACGCCGACCACCGCGCAACGCTGCGCTATACTTTGCCGTTACGCTGACGCGTATCCCGCTGGCGGCCCACGGCCGTTCTGCCAACTGCCGATGTCCGGGCTTTATCTCTACCGCCGCCTGCTGGTCTACGTCCGCCCCTACGGGTGGGCATTCGCGGCGGCGGTCGTCGGCATGCTGGTGGTCACCGCCGGCGATCTCGTGATGTCGTACATGGTCATTCCGATCGTGCGCAATTTCCAGGATCCGGACATGACGCGCAGCCAATGGCTGCCGGTCGCGCTGGTCGTCGTATTCCTGCTGCGCGGCATCGGTTCCTACGTTTCCGACTACGGCATGGCGTGGACCGGCCATCGCGTGGTATTCGACCTGCGCTCGCAGCTCGTCGACAAGCTGCTCAAGTTGCCGACGTCGTACTACGACGAACACGCATCGGGCACCGTGCAATCGAAGCTGACGTTCGACGCGCACCAGCTCGCGTCGGCGGCGTCGGGAACCATCGCCACGGCGATTCGCGGCACGTTCGCGATCGTCGGCGGCATCGGCTTCCTGTTGTACCTCAATTGGCGGCTGACGCTGCTGGTGTTCGTCGTCGTGCCGCTGATCGCGGGAATCACCCGTTATTTCAGCCGCCGCCTGCGGCGCATCGCGCGCGACATCCAGACGCGCACCGCGGCACTGACGCACACGCTGGAGGAGATGATCAGCGGCCATCGCATCGTGCGCGTGTTCGGTGGCGAGGAATACGAGCGCAATCGCGCGGTGAAGGCGGCCAACGCGTTGCGCAACTCGATGTCGAAGCAGTCGTCCGCGGGTGCCGCGAGTACGCCGCTCGCGGTGTTCATTGCCGCGCTGGGCATCGGCTTCATCGTCTGGATGGCGCTGCAGCAAAGCCACGACGGGCGGCTCGACGTCGCCGTGTTCCTCGCCTATACGCTGGCGTTGATCACGCTGCTCGACCGGTTGAAGTCGCTGTCGGGCATCAACGCGTCGATCCAGCGCGGCATGGCGGCGTCCGAGAGCATCTTCGGGCTGATCGACCTCGAGGACGAGCCCGACGCCGGCACGATCGAGCTCGAGCATGCGCGCGGCAAGATCGAGTTCGAGCGCGTGACGCTGCGCTATGGCGCCGAGGGGCGCGAGGCGCTGTCCGGGGTTTCGCTGTCGATCGCTCCCGGCGAGACCGTCGCACTGGTCGGCGCATCCGGCAGCGGCAAGACGTCGCTGGTCAACCTCATCCCGCGCTTCTACGCGCCGTCCGCGGGGCGCCTGTTCATCGACGGCCACGACATCACGACGCTGACGGTGAAAAGCCTGCGCGCGCAGATCGCGCTGGTGTCGCAGGACGTGCTGCTGTTCGACGACACGATCGCCGCCAACATCGCGTACGGCGCGATGGCGGGCGCGTCGCGCGAGGCGATCGAGGGCGCGGCGATCGCCGCGCACGCACTCGATTTCATCCGCGCGCTGCCGCAGGGCTTCGACACGCCGGTCGGCGAACAGGGACTGCGGCTGTCGGGCGGCCAGCGCCAGCGCATCGCCATCGCGCGCGCGGTGCTGAAGAACGCGCCGATCCTGATCCTCGACGAGGCGACTTCCGCGCTCGACTCGGAGTCGGAACGCATGGTGCAGCTCGCGCTCGATACGCTGATGAAAGGCCGCACCACCGTGGTGATCGCGCACCGGCTGTCGACGATCGAGCACGCCGACCGCATCATCGTCCTCGACAACGGCCGCATCGTCGAGCAAGGCACGCACGCCGAGCTGGCGTCGAGCAACGGTCACTACTCGCGGCTGTCGCGCATCCAGTTCGCGAAAGTCGCGGCCTGACCGCGCGCGCCGTGCCGGATTCGCCGCTGCGCATCGCCCATACCGAATCGTCGACGGGCTGGGGCGGCCAGGAAATCCGCATCCTTTCCGAAGCCGCGGGCTTCATCGCGCGCGGCCACGACGTCGTCGTCTACGCGACGCCCGGCTCGCGAATCGTCGCCGAGGCCACTCGTTTTGGCGTGCCGGCCGTCGCATTGCCGATCGGCGTCAAGCGCACGCGCGGCGTGCTGGCGATGCTCGGTGCGCTGCGCGCGCGGCCGGTCGACATCGTCAACACGCACAGCTCGACCGACACCTGGCTCGCGGCGCTCGCCTGCCGCTATCTGCGGCTGCGCGGCGGCGACTCGCCGGCGATCGTGCGCACGCGCCACGTGTCGGTTCCGGTCGCCGCCAATCGCGCGACGCGCTGGCTCTACGGTCACGCGACGACGCGCATCGTCACCACCGGCGAAGCGCTGCGCCAGGCGCTGATCCGCGATCTCGGCATCGACGCAGCGCGCGTGTTCTCGGTGCCAACCGGCATCGATCCGCAACGCCACGCCGGTCTCGACAAGGCCGCCGCGCGCGCCAGCGCCAGGCTGCCTCGGGATTTGCCGCTGGTCGGCATCGTCGCCACGCTGCGCAGCTGGAAAGGCCATCGCCACCTGATCGACGCGCTGTCGCGGATGCGACACGTGGACGCGCGCCTCGTCATCGTCGGCGACGGTCCGCAACGCGCCGCGTTGCAGCGGCAGGTGGCGGACGCGGGCATCGATGCGCGCGTGCTCTTTGCCGGACAGCAGGACGATGTCGCGCCCTGGCTCGCGGCGCTCGACGTGTTCGCGCTGCCGTCCTACGCCAACGAGGGCGTGCCGCAGGCGCTGCTGCAGGCGATGTTCGCGGGCGTTCCATGCGTGACCACCGACGCCGGCGCGATCGGCGAGATTGCGCATGCGGGGACGACGGCGCTGGTGGTGCCGCGTGAAAATCCCGAGGCGCTCGCCGCGGCGATCGACAGCCTGCTCGACGACGACGCGCTGGGCCAGCGGCTCGCCGGCAACGCGCGCGAGCTCGTCGCAGGCCGCCACACGCAATCGGTGATGCTCGACCGCATGCACGCCGTGTTCAGGAACGCGCTGGCCGATCCGCGCCACGCACGGCGCAACGCCCGATGATACCTGCCATCGACGCCGCGGCCGAGCCGCCGCGCGCCATCGCAAGGTCGCGCAGCCGCCTGCAGGGTCGCGCTGCCGTCGTCGCGCGCACACTCGCCGACCGGCTGCGTCGGCGGCGCGCTCCGCGCGATCCGCGGCGCATCCTGGTCGCGCACCACCTGTTGCTGGGCGACACGCTGATGCTGACGCCGCTCATCGCCAAGTTGCGCGAGCGCTATCCGGCGGCGGATATCGTGATGACGGTCGCCGACGCCGTGGCGCCCCTCTACGCAACGCGTCCCTATGGCGTGCGCGCGATCGGCTGGAATCCCGCCGCCCTTTCCCCTGTTCTCTTCGCGGAGGCGCCGTTCGACCTGGCCTTCGTTCCCGGAGACAATCGCTATGCCTGGCTGGCCGCAGCGATGCGCGCGCGATGGATCGTCGCGTTCGGCGGCGCAGCGTCGATGCGCCGCGACTGGCCCGTCGACCAGTTCGTCGCCTACCGCACGACGCCGGGCGCCTGGGGCGACCTGTGCGCCGAGCTCGTCGACGGCGCACCGCCCGCGCCCTACGACCCCGCCGCTTGGCCCGCGCCGCCCGCCGCGCCTTTCACATTGCCGCGTGCGCCTTATGCGGTGTTGCACGTCGGCGCCAGCACGCCGCTCAAGCAATGGGAGCCCGCGCGTATCGCGCAGGTTGCGCAATGGCTCGTCGATCGCGGCGTCGCGCCGGTCTGGTCGGGCGGCCATGGCGAGGAGGCGATCGTGCGCGCGATCGACCCCGAGTCGCTGCACGCGAGTTACGCGGGAACGCTCGATCTTGCGCAGATGTGGCACCTCGTCGCCGGCGCACGCGCGCTCGTCGCACCCGACACCGGCATCGCCCACCTCGGCCGGATCGTCGGCACGCCGACCGTCTCGCTGTTCGGTCCCGGTTCGGCGACGATCTGCGGCGCCGGTGATTTCTGGCGCGCCAGTCGCTATCGAGCCGTCACCGTCGATCCGTTCCCCTGCCGCGACCAGCGCATCCTGTTCCGTCGTGACATCGCCTGGGTGCGCCGTTGCGGACGCTCGACCGCGCAGTGCCCGCATCCGCGCTGCATGGATGCCATCGACGTCGATTCCGTCATCGCGGCGATCGGCGACGTGATGCGATGAACCGCTTCCTGCCCACGTTCGCGCCTCGGCTGCCGCAGTTCCTCGCGGTGATGTGCGCCGCCTACCTGGCGATGCTGCCCACGAACAACCTCGTGTGGCCACGCTCGATCACGTTCGCGCTGATGAGCACCGCCGCGGTGCTGACGATCGCCACGCATGCTCGCGAGGTCCGCGAGCGCTTCACCAGCGGCGGCGCGGTGCTGCTGGTCATCCTCGGCTGGTGGCTGTGGAGCACGGTATCGTTGCACTGGACCGTCGAGCCGCGGTTTTCGGTCCGGGAATGGGAAACCGAGCTGCAGTACGGCGCATTCGTCTTCATCGCGTTCTTCATTTCGGTGCGCGACGACTACGATTTCCGCGCGATGACCGTGACGCTGATCGCGTCCTTCGTGCTGCTCGCGCTGCTGCTGGTGGTGACGACGCTCGTGACTGGCAGGTTCGATCCCGGCAGTTGGCACCACGACGTCGGCGTGTGGTCGACGCATCTCGTCGAGATCGCGCCGCTGCTGCTGTTCGTGCTGGTGGGATTCGACGGTTCCAGCACGACCCGCAAGCGCGTGCTGGTATTCAGCGCGCTGCTGGTGCTGCTGCTGCTCAACGCGCGGCTCACCGAAAACCGCATCGTCTGGCTCGCGTTCGCCGCGACGTTCGGCGTCGCCGCCATCGCCGCGGCGCTGCGCTGGCGCACGACGTTCATGACGCTGCCGTGGCGCTTCGTCGCGCCGATCGCCGCGCTGTTCCTGCTGCTGGGATTCGCGTTCGCCGACGTCGCGCACGAGAAGGCCACGCTCTACTACCCGCGCAACGCGAGCATCGCCGCGTCGCTCGAGAACGACCCGCGGATCGCGCTGTGGAAGGCCGCCGTCGACAAGATCAGCGAGGCGCCGTGGCTCGGCTACGGCTTCGGACGCGGCATCCTGCGCGAAGTGCTGCCCGCGGAACTGCACGACCGCGCGCTGACGCATCCGCACAACACGTTCGTCGGCCAGTGGCTCGAGACGGGCGTCGTGGGCCTCGCGCTGTTCCTTGCGATGCTGGGGGCGCTGGCGCTGCGCTACATCCGCTGCATCCGTGATCGCGACGGCAGCCTGGCGATGGCGGGAATCGTCGGCGTGTCACTGGTCACGGGGTACATGGTCAAGAACATGACCGACGATTTCTTTTACCGCAGCAACGCCAAGCTGTTCTGGGCGCTCAACGCGCTGCTGCTCGCCTATACGATCGTGCGCCAGCGCGCGCTGCGCGCCGCCGCCAGCGAATCGATCTGACCCGCGTTCCCGCGCACTCTCCGTCTACCCCCGCTTCGCGCGGCGAATGGGCAGCGGCTGCGCGCTGTCGCCGTCGCGCGCGGCATCGGCAATCGGCTGCACGGGCGCGCCGGCGGGCGGCGCGTATTCCGGGATCCACGCCCCGAGGCGCGCGCGCACTTCGGCGTCATCGGCTGCGCGGTCGCGCTCGCACCAGGCCACCATCTGCCCGATGGCGTCGGTGTTGGCCTCGCGTGCCTGCGCGATGCGCAGCCGCGGATGCGGCGTCGGCAGCGTTTCCTCCTCAACCGCCAGCACTTCCTCGTAGAGCTTTTCGCCGGGACGCAAGCCCGTGAACACGATCGCGATCTTGTCGGGATCGGCGCCCGACAGCCGCACCATGTCGCGCGCGAGGTCGATGATGCGCACCGGGTCGCCCATGTCGAGCACCAGGATCTCGCCGTCCTTGCCCATCAGCCCCGCCTGCAGCAACAGCTGCGTCGCCTCGGAGATCGACATGAAGTAGCGGGTGATCTCCGGATGCGTGACGGTGACCGGGCCGCCGCGCGCGATCTGCTCGCGAAAGCGCGGGATCACGCTCCCGGCGCTGCCGAACACGTTGCCGAAGCGCACCATCACGAACGCCGTCGCATGTCCGTTCAGGCTCTGGCAGGCGATTTCCGCCAGCCGCTTCGACGCCCCCATCACCGACGTCGGGTTGACCGCCTTGTCGGTCGACACCAGCACGAACTTCTCGACCTGTGCCGCCACCGCGGCGCGCGCCAGCACCCATGTGCCATAGGCGTTGTTGCACACCGCCTGGAACGCGTTGTCCTCCTCCATCAACGGCACGTGCTTGTACGCGGCGGCGTGCACGATCACGTGCGGCCGCTCGCGCGCGAGGATCTGCTCGACGCGCGCCGCATGCTTGACGTCGCCGACGATGCTCGCCACCGGCAATTGCGCGAAGCCGTCGGCGAGCGCGGTGCGGATCTCGTAGAGCGCCGCCTCGGAGATGTCGAACAGCACGAGCCTGGCCGGGCGAAAGCGCGCGATGTGCCGGCACAGTTCGGCGCCGATCGAACCGCCGGCGCCCGTCACCATCACCACGCGGTTGCCGAGCCACTCGCCCAGGCCCGCGGTGTCGAGCACGACCGGGTCGCGGCCGAGGAGGTCGTCGAGTTCGACGTAACGGATCGTCGTCAGCAGCGAGCGCTTGTTGATCAGGTCCTCGTACGACGGCACGGTGAGCGCCTCGACGCCGAGCGCCGCGCACAATTCGGCGACGCGCCGGCGCACCACGTGCGACGCCGACGGCAGCGCGATGATCACCTTGCGCACGCCGAAGCGCTTGACCCACGCCGGCAGGTCGGCGATCGAGCCCAGCACCTTGACGCCGCGCAATTGCGCGCCGTGCTTGGTGACGTCGTCGTCGAGCAGGCCGACGACGCGCCACTGGCGGCTTCGCGCGAGCTCCTTCGTCAACTGCGCGCCGGCCTCGCCGGCGCCGGCCACGAGCACGGGCTCGCCCAGCGCCGCGAGGGGGCTGTAGAGGCGATGCTCCTTCCACACGCGGTACGCGAAGCGGCTGCCCGCCATCAGGAAGATCAGCACCACCGGGTAGAGCACGACGACGCTGCGCGGCACGACTGCCTGCATCCTCAGCATCACCAGCACCAGCGGCACCAGCAGCGCGCCGAGGCCCGACGCCAGGAAGATGCGTTGCAGGTCGACGGTGCTGGCGAAGCGCCACAGCCCGCGGTAGAGGCCGAAGCCGAGGAAGATCACCGCCTGCATCGGCACTACCCACGCCATCGACCGCAGCATGTCGTCGGCGAACACTTCGGGCAGGTCGAAGCTGAAGCGCAGCCACCAGATCGCGCCCCACGCCACCGCCGCCGCGACGACGTCGTGCAGGAACGCGAGGGAGATACGCCAGTTGATGCGGGGGTTCATCGGGTGGGGGAATGCCGGTGCCAATGATAGTCAATTGCGGCGAACAGCAGCGCAAGCATGACGATCCACGCGCCGAGCGCGACCCAACCCAGCTCGGGCGCGGTAACGGCGCAGCCGATGGCGGTCGCGGAAGTGCCGACGGCGAGGCCCGTGTAGAGGCCGAAGGTGCCGCGGTGTCCGGCGCCGAGCTGGTGGAAGCGCTGGTAGTAGTGCGACTTGTGCGCCTGCCACAGCCGCTCGCGGCGCGACGCGCGCGCGGCGAGGGTCAGCGTCGCGTCGAGGATGGGCGTGATGAACGCCAGCAGCGGCAGCCACGCGGGCCACGCGCCGTCGATGACGCCGGCGATGCCCAGCACGGCCGCGGCGAAGCCCAGCGTCACCGATCCGACGTCGCCCATGAACATCCGCGCCGGCGGCAGGTTGACCGCGAGGAACGGGATGCACGCCAGCGCGATGCAGGCAAAGGGCAGCGCGGCGTTGCCGCTCACGTATGCCGCCGCCGCGTAAGTGGCGAAGCCGCAGATCGCCGCCCCGGCGGCGAGGCCGTCGCTGCCATCCATGAAATTGAACAGGTTCGCCATCCACATCGTGACGACGACGATGCCGGCGGCAGCCAGCGCGCCGACGGGCAAGGCCCAGGCGACACCGAGCGCCGCCGCGAGCTGCACGGCGAGGCGGGTCGTCGCCTTCGTGCCGCGCCAGTCGTCCACCATGGAAACGGCGGCCACCAGGCAGACCGCCGCGCCCACCACCCAGGCGGATGCCGCAGGGATGCCGGGCAGCGGTGGCCACGCCGGCATCCCGACGAGCACGCCGGCGCCGATCGACACCCCGCCCACCCGCGTCACCGGGGTGACGTGCAGCGACCGCGCGCTGGGCTGCGCGAGCGGCAGCCATGTGACGCCACGCAGCAAAATCACCACGGCGGCGGTTGCGGCGACGAACGTCGCCAAAGCGGCAATCGGCACGATTTAAATGGCGTCAAACGGCGTCCGGAACGCCATGATCGCCGGGTTTTTGGCGAGTTTGCCGGACGCGCGGCTCCAAAGCGGCGCATGGCACCGCCGACGGCGCGCCGATCCGTGGCTTGGCCTGGTCAAAAATACCTGTTTGGAATGGTTTTATGGTTAAAATTCATCAGCTTGAACCACGCACGCCGCCCGATTGCGGCCCGTTGGCCGCGATCGCTTTTGTTGCTTGGACACAACAGCCAGGAAATGTCTCCAATGCGTCGGAAGGCGCGGCTTGCCAATGTTTTCCGCTGTTTGGCACAATGGTCCCAACTTCTCGTTCGACCTGAGAAGGTTCCGATGGCAGATGCAGAACCCTTTGTTTCTTGCCAATTTTATCCGTTAGAGGAGAGACTCCATGAATAAAAAGCTCGTCGCTGTCGCTGTCGCGGGCGTGTTGGCTGCCCCGCTGGCCGCGCAAGCACAGACTGCGAACGTCACGCTTTACGGCCGCCTGAACCTGACTGCCGAAGTCGTGAGCGCAGAGCAGTCGGACGGCACGAAGGGCAACTACTTCCGCGTGAACTCCAACTCGTCACGTCTCGGCGTGCGCGGAACGGAATCGCTCGGCGGTGGACTCAACGCGATCTTCCAAATCGAGTCGTCGATCAATGGCGATAGCAGCGGCGGCACGCTGGCCGGTCGCGAAACCTTCGCCGGACTGCAAGGCGGCTGGGGCACGATCAAGCTGGGCAACTTCCTGGCGCCGTACGATGACATCCATCCGATCTTCGGCAACGTTCCCACGCTGACTACGTCGATCCTGTCGACGGCTTCGGTCTGGGCGCAAGGTACCAGCGCGAAGACGGCCGGCGGCTTTGACGCACGCCTCGGCAACTCGGTTCGCTACGATTCGCCGAAGGTTGGCGGCTTCACCGGCAGCGTGCAGATCTCGCAATACGACACGTCCGGCGGCTACGGCACCGACGCACAGCAACGTCAGCACGCGTACGTGATGAGCACCGGCGGTTTCTATAACAACGGTCCGATCCAGGTTGGCCTCGCCTATGAAGCCAACAACAACGTCCGCGGCGCGGGACTCGACGATTACGGCCTCAGCTTGGCCGGCGGCTACAACTTCGGCGCGTTCCGCCTGGGTGGTGTCTACGAACGGTTGAAGTACGACGTGCCGAGCGGCGACGTCAAGCGCGACTACTTCGGCGTTTCGGGAACGTTCAACCTGGGACCTGGCCAAATCTACGCGTACTACGCACGTGCGATGGACGGCAAGGGCTCGGCCTGCGACATCAACGACGTGGGTTGCACGCGTGCCGCTGGTGCAGTTGCCGGCGTGGCGCGTGGCTCGGACACGGGTGCGAACGAGTATGAGTTGTCGTACACGTATCCGCTGTCGAAGCGCACCCTGACGTACGTCGGTTACCATCAGATCGACAACGACAGGAACGCGGGCTACAACTTCAACATCAACCCGATCAGCGGAACCACCGCGGCTGGCTTCAAGCCGAAGGGTTTCGTGGTTGGTCTCGTCCACTTCTTCTAAGAAGACCGGACGAAGCATCGAGTCTCTCGCACGTCGAAACGGGCGCCCTCGGGCGCCCGTTTTTTTTGGGCGTCGCTCAGCCGGCACCGCATACAACCACACCTGCGCGCGATGCGAATCGACCGAGGTTGAAGCCCAGGCGAACCCTCGCCCGCCTTGCGCGCGAGTCCAAAGCGCTGGCGCCCGGATGCTGTTATGTTGTCGTTTTTCGCGGCCCATGGCACACCGGATCGTGCCGGTACCGCGTGCAACGCGGGGAAATCGCGATGAATGCCGACAAGGAACTGGTGGAAGGCATGGCCAGGCAGCTGTTCGACTGCCTGCGCAACGGCCACCTGTGCCTCGCGCGCGGCGACACCGAGAGCGCGCGCGCCAGCGTCGACGAGGCCCGCGCCGTGCACCGGCGCCTCTCAACCATCTGCAAGGTCGACACCGATTCGACGGTCGGGGCAACGCTGCTGGGTGTCCTCGCCGAGCGCGTCGAGGGCCTGGCAGCGCTGATCCGCCAGAACCGCCAGGCCTGAGGTCGCGACAAGGGTACTCAGTGCCCGGCGGCGCGCGTACGCGCCGCCTTCTTCGCCGCCGCCGAACGCGATGTCGCACTGCGCGACTTCGCCGCGGTGGTAGCGTGCCGGCTCAGCGCGGTTTTTGACGCGGCGCTGTGGCCCTCGCGCTTGAGCGCCGATTCGGTCGCGCGCGAACGCGTCGCCGACACCTTCTTCGTCGCGTGCTTGGCGGCGGCCGTATCCTGCGTCGCTTTGCGGCGCGTGGTCGCCGACGCACTCTTCGGCGCCTTCAGCGCCACGCCGGAGCGGCGCGCCTTCGACAGGCCGATCGCGATCGCCTGCTTCGCCGAACGCGCGCCGTGCTTGCCTTCGCGAATGTGACCCATTTCTTCCTTCACGTATTCGCCGGCCTGGGTGCCGGGCGACTTGCCCTTGCGCTTGTCGGCGGCGGTGCGCTTGCGGATGGCGGCTTCGGGCATGGCATCGATCCTCATCAGTGAGCGAGAATCGACTGTGCGCGCAGGCGCCGCGCACGTGCGATCGGTGGAGCACCGAATGCGCGGTCGGCCGGCGGCCGACATCGCCGCGCGCGGACTTGCTAGACTGCGAAGATGACACCCTCGTTGCCTCGCATCGACGAACTGATCACCGGCTTCGACCGCGCACTGCGCACGCTCGCGGGCGTCACCGCGAGCTCGCGGCCCGTTCCCGGCGCAACGCTGCCGGACGCTTCGCTCGACGCCGGCGAACGCGTGCGCGCCGCAGGATTGATGCGCGTCAACCACACCGGCGAAGTCTGCGCACAGGCGCTCTATTCGGCGCAGGCGCTGCTCGCGCGCGACGCTGCCACCAAGGCACTGCATGGCGCGGCGGCGCGCGAGGAGGCAGACCATCTCGCGTGGACGGCGCAGCGGCTCGACGAGCTGGGGAGCCGCCCGTCGCTGGTCAATCCGCTGTGGTACGCCGGCTCGTTCGCGATCGGCGTCGGCGCGGCACTGGCGGGCGACCGCAGCAACCTGGGCTTCGTCGTCGAGACCGAGCGACAGGTCGAGGAACACCTGACGAGCCATCTCGACCAGTTGCCCGCAGGCGATGCCAAGAGCCGCGCGATCGTCGAGCAGATGCGCAGCGACGAAGCGCGCCACGGCGCGATGGCGCAGGAAGCCGGCGCGAGCGCGCTGCCGTGGCCGGTGCGACACATGATGCGGCGTTGCGCCGACGTGATGCGCGCGGTGGCCTACCGCATCTGAGTCACCGGGTGTCGCTTGGCGGCGCGACGCTGAGTGGCGGTTGCGCGTTGCGACGCTCGCGCTTCCATCGCGCCAGCGCGCCGAGCCGCGCACGGCGCACGGCGAATTTGATCTCATCGGCTTCGCCTGGTTCGCCGCTATCGTCGCGCCGCGACTTGCGCTGCGCGATGGTGTCGCGCGCCAGCGATCCCGCATCCACCGCCCTGACGACGTCGAGCGCAGCGAATAGGATCGCCGACTGCGGGTAATCGTCCGCGGCACCGGGCAGCGAACCCGCCTCGGCCTCGGCGGCGTGCGCGACCCACGCGAGGCGTTGCGGACGGCGCATCGCATCGCAGGCGACGATGAGATCGAGCAGCCGCGACGGTCGCAACTGCGCCGCATGATGGACGCTGCGGTGAAAGCGTGCGGCGAGGTGCGCAGCGTCGCGGCAATCGATCGGCACGCGCAGCCGCGCCGACAGCCCGTTGGCGAGCCGCAGCGCCGTGCGCTCGTAACCGGAACGGCGCGGCGTGCCCGCCGCCAGCGACGCCATCCCCAGGTCCTGCGCCAGCACCGCATAGCGCACCGGCAATTCCCGCTCATTGCGGGCCGCGTAGTCGAGCGCCATCGCGACGTGCGCGCCGGCCGCATTGATGTCGGAAGCCGACGTCGCCACGCCGAACAGCGCGTCTACTTCCGGCATCAATGCGACCAGCGCACCGCACTCGCGCAGCACCGCGAGCATCCGCGACGGCGCGGCTTCCATCAACCCGGTCGCGAGCTCGCGCCAGACACGCTCGGGCGACAGCGTCGCGAGCTCGCCCGAATCGACGATGTCGCGCATCAGCGTCGCAGTCTCGGGCGCGACTTCGAAGCCGAAGCGCGCGGCGAAGCGCGCCACGCGCAGCACGCGCAGCGGATCCTCGGCGAACGCCGGCGACACGTGCCGCAGCACGCGTCGCTCGAGGTCGGCCTTGCCGCCGAACGGGTCGATCAGCGTGCCGTCAGGCGCGCGCGCGATCGCGTTGATCGTCAGGTCACGGCGCGCGAGATCTTCCTTGAGCGTGACATCCGGCGACGCGAAGAACTCGAAGCCGCGATAGCCGGTGCCATGCTTGCGCTCGGTGCGCGCCAGCGCGTGCTCTTCCTGCGTGTCCGGGTGCAGGAACACCGGGAAGTCGTTGCCCACCGGCCGGAACCCGGAGGCGACCATCATCTCCGGCGTGGCGCCGACGACGACCCAGTCGCGGTCGACGATCGGGCGTCCCAGCAATTCGTCGCGGACCGCGCCGCCGACCTCGTAGATCCGCACATCCCGCGTCAGCTTTCGAGCCACGGCCGGCGCGAGCGTCAGGAGCGCCCGACCTGGGCGCGGAAGTCGTCGTAGCGGCTCTTCTGCGCGGCCGGCGACAGCCACGCGGGCGCCAGCGCTTCGAGCGCCGATGGCTCGAAGCCGAACACCGGCGGAAACGCGCCGCGGCAGATGCTCGCGACACGCATCGAATCGAGGTTGTCGCGCGTCAGGAGCTTGCCCGGCAGCTGCTCCAGCAGCGACGCCGTCAGCCGCGCGAGCGCGTCGGGCAGCGGTATCACCGGGCGCGGCGTATCGGCGGTGTCGAGCGTCCACTTGACGAGCGCGCGCAGCGCATAGCGCTTCGGCCCGCACAGCTCGTAGCGCTGGCCGATGGTCGCGTCGTCGGTGAACGCGTGCACGAAGCAGTCGGCGACATCCTGCACCCAGACCGGCTGGAATTCGGCATCGGCGCCACCCAGCGCGATCACCGGCAACACGCGTCCCAGCGCCACGAACTTGTTGAGGAACGAGTCGTCACGGCCGAAGATCACGTTGGGCCGGAAGATCGTCCACGCGAGTGGCGATTGCGCGACGATCGCCTCGGCCTCGCCCTTCGACCGCAGGTATTTCGACGGCCCGGCGGCGTCGGCGTTGAGCGCGCTCATCTGCAGGTAGCGCACGACACGCTGCGCGCGACAGGCGGCGACGGCGTCGCGCGCGAAGTCGACGTGCACGCGCGCAAAGCTGTTGCGGTGCGACTCGCGATTCGACTCATTGAGCACGCCGATGAGGTTGATCATCGCGTCGGCGCCACGCAGCATCCGCGCGAGCGTTGCCGGCTCGGTGATGTCGCATTCGACGACATCGACCGTCGGCAGCAGGATCAGGTCTCGCGCGGCTTCGCGACGGCGCGTCGGCACGATGACGCGATGCCCGTAGGCGGTCAGGCGCGCGACGATCTCGCGGCCGACGAAGCCGCTGCCGCCCGCAACGACGATCGTGAAAGCCATCGCGCTCAGCCGCTCTGCGCGACGGCCGCGGCGGCGTTGCGCGGGCGCACGGTGCCCAGGCGCTCGGTCAGCGAAACATACGGGGCGTCGCGCCGTGGCAGCGCGCCGGCGTAGAACATCGTGTTGGCCATCACTTTTTTCACGTAGTCGCGTGTCTCGTTGAACGGGATCGTCTCGACCCAGATCGCACCTTCCATCGCGGCCGGCGGCCGCCACGCCTGCGCGCGGCCCGGACCCGCATTGTAGGCGGCAGCGGCAAGCGCCGGCTGGCCATCGAGCCGGTCGAGCCAGTATTTGAGGTAGAACGCGCCGAATTGCGAGTTGGTGTCGATCTCGGTGATCGCCTCGGCGCGGTAGCCGGCACGATTCAACTGCTTCGACACCCAACGGGCGGTTGGCGGCATCAGTTGCATCAGCCCCATCGCGCCGGCGGACGACACGATGTCGGCGACGAAGCGCGACTCCTGGCGCGCGATACCGTAGAGCAGCGGCGCCTCGACGTTGTTCATCTTCGCGGCGGCGAGGAATTGCGCCTCGTAGGGCGTCGGATAGCGCAGCGCGAAATCGTGACGCGCGACGGTGCGGTCGGCGGCGTTGATCGAGCGGTCGGACAAGCCGGCACGACGCGCGAATTCCGCCGCCTTGAGCAGCGTCTCGTCGTCCATTGCGCGCACGATCTCGTACCACTCGCGTACCGAATCGGCGCGCATGTCGAGCTGCGCAAGCTTGACCACGCGTTGCACGTCGTTGCGAGCGCCGAAGTCGGCGAGCCAGCTGGTCGTGACCGGCGCCGGCGTGCTGTGCGTGACGGGACGCTTGCCGATCGCCTCGGCGGCGAGGATGCCGTAGAAGTTGTACTGGGGCGCCAGCGCCGCGTAGATCGGCAGCGCCTCGTCGCGCCGGTCGAGGCGCTCGAGTGCGCGTGCGCGCCAGTAGCGCCACGCCGCGTCGTCCGCCATGCCGGCGGGCAGCGCGTCGACCGCTGCCAGCACCGCCGGCCAGTCACCGGCACGCAGCGCCGCGCGCACGTGCCATGCGCGTTCATCGGCGTTCTGCCGGGAGATGTCGGCCTCGGCATACCAGGCATTGGCGTCCGCTTCGAGCTGGCGCGCACCGAGATACGCGATCCGCGCATTGCCATAGCCGCGCGCTTCGGCGGGAAGCCGCGCGCGCCACTGCACCCAGGACTTGTGCGCGGCGCCGGCGTCGCTGCGCGCCGCGCGCTCCAGCGCATACAGCGCGAGGATCTGGTCCGAGCGCGACTTCCAGTTGAACTTGCCGCGCGCCAGTGCGCGTTGCGGATCGCGATCGATGGCGGCGAATTCGGCAGCCTTGACGCGCGCAGCCCCGGGCAGCGCGTCGGCGAGCGCGCGCGTGAGCCGCTGGTTGCCGGATTCGATCGCGAGGCGGACACGTGCGATGCGATCGTCCTCGGTGATGTCCTTGCTCGCGATCAATGCCGCGAACAGCGGCTCGCACGCTTCGGGCGTCGCCTGCCCGCTGAACCACAGCGGCTTGGCGTCGGCCAGCGCCGCGTCACCGTCACGCTGGCGACGAAATTGCACGGCGGCGCACGCGAGCTCGGTGTCGCCGGTGGCACGCGGCGGATACTCGATCGCGAAACCGGTCCAGTCGCCCGCGCGTGCGCGCGACTTGAGCCAGTCGACCGCCAGCCGGTCGCCGATCGGCGTGCCAGCCCATTGCCGCAGGAATACGTGCACGGTCTCGGCATCGACGGTGTCGAGCGCAAGCTCGAGCTGCCAGAAGCGCACGTAGGGCGCGAGCACGTGGTTCTGCACCTTCGGTGCAATGCTCGCGAGTTGCTTGGCGTCACCGCGGTCGAACGCAAGCCTGGCGGCGACGATATCGGCATCGGCCGGGTTCTGCGCGCACACCGGCGACAGCGTGAACGCGCCGACCAGTAGTGCCGCGAGCGTCGCGCAAAAGCGGTTGGACAGCAGTGCATTCATCGGCATCATGCGTTCATTGTCGGCGCGCGCGCGCCGATGCACAACCTTCGACCGCCCGTGCGACCGTCCGGCACGACGATTGGTTGCATACCCCGATGCTAAAATCCCTCCCGATCCTTCCGGCAGCCGCCGAGAAGGACGTCAGGGAGTGATCGTCATGGCACAGCGCAAGTCCGTCGCGCCGCTCGTCGGCGTCGTCATGGGCAGCGAAAGCGACTGGGACACGTTGAAGCACGCGGTGCAGCAACTCGACGCGTTCGGCGTCGGCTACGAGTCGCGCGTGGTCTCCGCGCACCGGATGCCCGACGACCTGTTCGAATACGCCGAGGATGCGCAGACGCGCGGCTTGCGCGCGATCATCGCCGGCGCCGGCGGCGCCGCGCACCTGCCCGGCATGCTTGCGTCGAAGACGACGGTGCCGGTGCTCGGCGTGCCGGTGCCTTCCAAGTACCTGCGCGGCGAGGATTCGCTCTACTCGATCGTGCAGATGCCGAAGGGCATTCCCGTGGCGACGTTCGCGATCGGCGAGGCCGGCGCCGCCAACGCCGCGCTGTTCGCGATCGCGCTGCTCGCCGCCACCGACCCTGCGCTGCAGCGCAAGCTCATGGCGTTTCGCACGAAGCAGACCGCGGCGGCGCGATCGATGCGCGTGCCGCCGGTGCCGCGACCAGGCTGACCGATGCCCATCGCGCCGGGCGAGTGGCTGGGGTTGCTGGGGGGCGGCCAACTGGGCCGGATGTTCGCGATGGCGGCGCAAAGCCTCGGCTATCGCGTCGCGGTGCTCGACCCGGCGAACGACGGGCCCGCGGCGGCCGTCGCCGATCGTCACATCCATGCCGATTACCTCGACGCCGCGGGGCTTGCGCGGCTCGCGGACCTGGTGCGCGCGGCGACCACCGAATTCGAGAACGTCCCGGCGTCCGCGCTCGAGTTCCTGTCGCGCCAGTGCCGGGTGACGCCGGCGGCGGCGAGCGTGGCGATCGCGCAGGACCGCATCGCCGAAAAGACGTTCCTGACGGCGCAGCACGTCGGCGTCGTGCGCCACGCGGTCATTCGCACGCGCGACGACGCGGCGAACGTCGACCGCACGCTGCTGCCGGGCATCGTCAAGAGCGCGCGCATGGGCTATGACGGCAAGGGACAGCGGCGCGTCCGCGAGGTCGCCGACGTGACGGCGGCATTCGCGTCCCTGGGCGACGTGCCGTGCGTGCTCGAAAAGCTGGTCGACCTCGAAACCGAGGTGTCGGTGATCGTCGCGCGTCGCGGCAAGGGCGACGCCATCACGTGGCCCGTCGCCGAGAACCTGCATCGCGACGGCATCCTCGACGTGTCGATCGTGCCGGCGCGTGTCGACCCCGCCGTCGCGGGGCGGGCGCGCGACATCGCGCTGGCCATCGCCGACGCGCTCGACTATCGCGGCGTGCTGTGCGTCGAGATGTTCATCGCGCGCGACGGCGCGATCCTGTGCAACGAGATCGCGCCGCGCCCGCACAACAGCGGCCACTGGACGATCGACGCGTCGACGACGTCGCAGTTCGAGCAGCAGGTGCGCGTGCTTGCCGACCTGCCGCTCGGCAGTACCGACGCTCATGGCGCGGCGGTGGTGGTCAACGTGCTGGGCGACGCCTGGTTCGACGGCGGCGCTGCCCGCGAGCCCGACTGGTCGGGCGTGCTGGCCATTGCCGAAGCCAAGCTGCACCTCTATGGCAAGCTCGAGCCGCGGCGCGGACGCAAGATGGGTCACGTCACCTGCGTCGCGGCGACTCTCGGCGTTGCGCTCGCCGCCGCGCGCGAGGTGAAGCGCGTGCTGGGCATTCCCGGCGCCGATGCGCTCGGATGACGCGACAGCGGACGACGCCGCACCCTTGGCGGGCGTGCGCGTGCTGGATTTCACCCGCCTGCTGCCCGGCCCGGTGTGCACGCTCTACCTCGCCGACCTCGGCGCCGACGTCGTCAAGATCGAGGACACCGGCGCCGGCGACTACGCGCGCACGCTGGGCGCGGTCGGCGCAACGCCCAGCCCGTTCTTTCGCAACGTCAACCGCGGCAAGCGCTCGCTGGCGATCGACCTCAAGTCGGCGCGAGGCCGCGACTGCGTAGTTGCGCTGGCGCGCAATGCCGATGTCGTCGTCGAAAGCTTCCGTCCGGGCGTGATGGCGTCGCTGCGACTCGGCTACGCGACACTTGCCGGCGTCAATCCGCGCCTCGTGCAGGCGTCGATCAGCGGCTACGGCCAGCACGGTCCGCGCGCGGCGATGGCGGGACACGACATCAACTACCTCGGCTACGCCGGCGTGCTCGACCAGACCGGCAACGCCGGCGGCGCGCCGGCGTTGTGCAACCTGCAGGTTGCGGATCTGCTGGGCGGCGCGGCCTGCGCGGCGATCGCGATCCTGGCGGCGCTGTTCGGCGCCGCGCGCAACGGCCGCGGCAACCACGTCGACGTGGCGATGGCCGATGCCGTGCTCGCGCACCAGCATTTCGCGCTGCAGGCGCTCACCGTGCACGGGCACACGCTGCCGCGCGGCGACGACCTGCTGTCGGGCGGCGTGCCCTGCTATGGCGTCTATCCGACCGCGGACGGCCGCTTCGTCGCCGTCGGTGCGCTCGAGCACAAGTTCTGGGCGAAGCTCTGCGCGACGATCGGCGGCGACCACCTGGCGGCATCGGGCCTGGCAACCGGCGACACCGGCGCGCGCGTGCGCGCCGAGCTCAGCGCGCTGTTCGCCGCGCATCCACTCGCGCATTGGGTGGCGCTCTTCGACGGCGTCGACTGCTGCGTGACGCCGGTGGCGACGCTCGACGAAGCGCTCGACGACGCGCAGTTCCGCGCGCGCGACATGATCGGCGAACGCGCCGACGGCACGCGCTATTTCGCGCCGCCGTGGAGGTTCGCGCGCGCACCGGGATTCTTCGATCGTGACGCACCGCGACAAGGCGAGCACAGCCGCGACATACTCGCTTCGGCCGGATTCGACGCGAGCGCTATCGATGCGCTGGTCGACACTGGCGTCGTCAGGGTTTCTTCGCGCTGACGACCTTGCGCACGACGCCGGTCGGCAGCGCGGCGATGCGCGCGTACTCGGGATCGACATGGCGGCAGCCTTGTGCGACGAACTCGCGCGCCATGTCGGTGGCGTCGACGCCCCAGAAGAGCTCGCCGCCGATCGCCAGCGTCGGCACGCCGAACACGCCGCGCGCGAGCGCCTCGTCGGTGTTGCGACGCAGCTCGTCCTTGACTTCGGTGGAAGCGATGCGTGCATCGGCATCGCTGACGCCGAGCTGGTGCGCGAGCTCGGCCCATTCGATCGGCAGGTCGGGCAGGCGGCCGTCGCGCCACACGAAGCGGAAGATGCGCTGCACGGCATCGAAGCGCGAGTCGCAGGCGATGGCGAGGCGCAACAGCGGCAGCGGATTGAACGGATGCTCGTGCGGAAACTTGAATGGGATGCCCAACTGGCCCGCCTGCCAATGCGCGAAGCGGTAGGTGAAGGCGCGCTTGGCGGGAATTTCCGCCGGGCCCTTGTGCGCGTTGGCGGCGAGGATCGCGCCGAACACCACCGGTCTGCAGCGCACCTGCAGCGCCGGCGCCAGTGCGGGCAGGCGCTCGCATTGCAGGTACGAGAACGGCGAGACGAAATCGAAGTACCAGTCGGCGATGGTCATGGATCGGCGGATCAGTCGTGGGTTGCACCGACGGTGACAAGGCGCGCCGGCAGCAACGCCACGACCGCGCGCTTTTGCGCGGCGCTCATGTCCACCCAGGTGGCGATCTCGTGCAGCGTGCGCCCGCAGCCGACGCAGATCGCGCCGGACGCATCGAGCACGCAGACGCTGATGCACGGTGAGCGCACGTCGTCGTCCTGCGCTCCTGACGGCGCCCTCATGCCGGCAGCGGCGTTTTCGCGTCGAGCGCGCGCGCGACCCGCGACACCGGCGCGCGGCCGAGCGCATCGGAAATGAAACGCCCCGCGGCACGCAGCTTCGTCATGTCGACGCCGCTGTCGATGCCGAGTCCGTCGAGCAGGTAGACGACGTCCTCGCTGGCGACGTTGCCGGTGGCGCCTTTCGCGTAGGGGCATCCCCCCAGTCCCGCGACCGAGCAATCGAAGGTCGTCACGCCGGCTTCCAGCGACGCGTAGAGGTTGGTAAGCGCCTGCCCGTAGGTGTCGTGGAAGTGGCCGGCCAGCATCGACACAGGGACCGCCGCGGCCACCGTATCGATCAGCGCGCGCGTCTTGCCGGCGGTGCCGGTGCCGATCGTGTCGCCCAGCGACACTTCGTACGCGCCGAGCGCCACGAGCTTCGCGGCGATGTCGCGCACCACGGCGATGTCGACGTCGCCTTCGTACGGGCAACCGAGCACGCACGAAATGTAGCCGCGCACGCGCATGCGCTGCGACCTCGCGGCGGCGAACACCGGCGCCGCGCGGTCGAGGCTTTCGGCGATCGAGCAGTTGGTGTTGCGCTGCGAAAACGACTCCGTCGCGGCGACGAACATCGCGATCTCCTGCGCGTTGGCGGCGAGCGCGCCTTCGAAGCCCTTCATGTTGGGCACCAGCACCGGATACGCGGTGCCGGGCTTGCGGCGGATGCGCGCCATCACGTCGGCGGCATCGGCGAGTTGCGGCACCCACTTGGGCGACACGAATGACGTCGCCTCGACCGCCGCGCAGCCGGCGTCGCTCAGCATGTCAATCAGCGCCACCTTGACGTCCGTCGGCACCAGCGCCTTTTCGTTCTGCAGGCCGTCGCGCGGCCCCACCTCGACGAGGCGAACCTTGTGCGGCAATTCGATGCTGCTGTGCATGTCGTCAGTAGCCTCGCGCGGGATCGATCGCGCCAACCGCCACGTCGCCGCGCTCGATCGCCAGGATGCGTCCGGCAATCTGCGCGATCGCGGGCTCCGCCAGCGTGACCGCCGAGACGTGAGGCGTCACGGTGATCCGTGGATGATGCCAGAACGGGTGACTGGCCGGCAGCGGCTCTTCGCGAAACACGTCGAGGGTCGCCGACGCGAGTTGGCCACCGTCGAGCGCGGCGACGAGGTCGGCGTCGACGACGAGCTCGCCACGCGCGACGTTTACGAGGTGCGCGCCGCGCGGCAGGCCGGCGAGGAACGCCGCGTCGACGCGGTCACGCGTGGCGGGCGTCAGCGGCACCAGACAGACCAGCAGGCGCGTGCCGGCGAGGAATTCGGCGAGTGACGCATCGCCGGCGAACATCGCCACGCCAGCGCGCGCCTGCGTGCGCCGTGCGAACCCGCGCACGCCGAAGCCCGCGCGCAACAGCGCGTCGGCGACCTGCCCTCCGAGCACCCCCATGCCGAAGAGGCCGACCGCGAATTCGGCGCGCGCAAGCACCGGCACGCGCTGCCAGCGACGCTGGCGCTGCTGTTGCGCATAGACGTCGAGGCCGCGCCACGCGCGCAGCACCGCCGCCAGCACGTAGTCGGCCATCTGCGCAGCCATGCCGGCATCCTCGAGCCTGAAGATCGGTATGCCGGCAGGCAGCGTCGCCAGGCCGACGAGTCCGTCGACGCCGGCACCATAGTTGAACACCGCGCGCGTCACACGCGTACCGGAAAAAACCTCGGCGGGCGGCTGCCACACGATCGCATAGTCGGTGACCGGCGGCGCGTCGGGCCACACCCGCACGTCGGCATCGGGCAGATGCCGCGCCAGCGGCGCGCGCAAGGCTTCAGCGTCGCCGCGACCCCAGGCGCACAGGATGCGCATCAGGATTCGATATCGACGAGATCGGCGCCCTCGGCGACGCGCTCGCCGACCGCGCAATTGACGGCGTCGACGCGCCCATCCGACGTGGCGACGATCGTGTGCTCCATCTTCATCGCTTCGAGCACGACCAGCGGCGCGCCCTTGGTGACGTGCTCGCCCGCCTTGACCAGCACCGCGACGATCGTTCCCGACATGGGTGCGCGCAAATGCCCACCGGCGCCGGCATCGGCGTCGTCTCCGGCCATCGGGTCGACGACGACGAAGCGATGCCGCAGCCCGTCGCCGAACACGTGGCGCGCGAGACCGCTGACGACGACGTGCGCGCGTATGCGCACGCCGTCGAAGAGCAGCACGAGGCCGCCATCCGGCGCGGGCTCGACACGCACGGTCGACGTGCCGCGCGCGGTCTCGACGACGACGTCGCCATGGCGCGGCCGCAACGACACGCGGTGCCGGCCGTCGGCGGCATCGAATTCGAACACGACGCGATGGCCGCGACTGTTGAGCCACCACGCGTCGACGGCGTTCCACGGCGACTGCAGATCGTCGCCATTCGCCATCGCATCGGCGTGCGCGCGCCACTCGGCGATCGCCGCGGCAATCAGCGCACGATCGATGGCAATCGTGCGCTCTGTCGGCGCGGATGCGGCGTTGCGCGCGTCGGCCGGAGCCGGCGGCGCGTCGCGCGCCACCGGAGCGTCGTCGCCCAGCAACGCGCGGCGATTGCGCTCGATCAGTCCGGTGTCGAGGTTGGCGCGCACGAAGTCGGGCAGCGTGACCATGCGTTCCAGGAAGGCGACGTTCGTCGTCACGCCGACGACCTCGCACTGCGCCAGCGCCGCGTGCATGCGGCGCAACGCCGCGTCGCGATCGTCGCCGTGCACGATCAGCTTCGCAAGCATCGGATCGTAGAACGGCGTCACGGTGTCGCCGGCGCGAAAGCCGGTATCGACGCGCACGTCGCGCGTTGCCTCCGCCATTCGCCAGTGCACGATGCCACCGATCGACGGCAGGAAATCGCGTTGCGGATCCTCGGCGTAGATGCGCGCCTCGATCGCGTGGCCGTGAATCGCCACCTGCTGCTGCGTACGCGGCAGCGGCTCGCCGGCGGCCACGCGCAATTGCCATTCGACGAGGTCGAGCCCGGTGATCATCTCGGTCACCGGATGCTCGACCTGCAGCCGCGTGTTCATTTCCATGAAGAAGAAGCGGCCGTCCTGCTCGGCGATGAACTCGACGGTGCCGGCGCCGACATAGCCGATCGCGCGTGCCGCGGCCACCGCCGCCTCGCCCATCGCAAGTCGCCGCTCCGTGGTCATTCCCGGCGCCGGCGCTTCCTCCAGCACCTTCTGGTGCCGGCGCTGCACCGAGCAGTCGCGCTCGAACAGGTGGATCGCGCTGCCGTGCGCATCGGCGAACACCTGGATCTCGATGTGGCGCGGCGCGCTCAGGTACTTTTCCACCAGCATCCGGTCGTCGCCGAAGCCCGCCAGCGCCTCGCGCTTCGCCGATGCCAGCGCCGCGCCGAAAGCGGCCGCGCTTTCCGCGACTTTCATGCCCTTGCCGCCGCCGCCCGCAGTCGCCTTGATCAGCACCGGGAAGCCGATCGCCTGCGCTTCGCGCGCGAGCAGTTCGGGCGACTGGTCGTCGCCGTGGTAACCGGGAACCAGCGGCACGCCGGCGCGCTGCATGATGCGCTTGGCCGCGGACTTCGATCCCATCGCCTCGATCGCCGACGGCGGCGGGCCGACGAACACGATGCCGGCGTCGGCGCAGGCGGTGGCGAACGCCGCATTTTCCGACAGGAACCCGTAACCCGGGTGGATCGCGTCGGCGTGCGCGGCGCGCGCGATCGCCAGGATGCGCGCGCCGTCGAGGTAGCTTTCGCGCGGCGCGGCGCCGCCGACGCGAAACGCCTCGTCGCAGGCCTCGACGTGCATCGCATCGGCGTCGGCGTCCGAGAATACTGCAATCGTGCGCACGCCCATGCGCCGCGCGGTGCGCGCAACGCGCACGGCGATTTCACCGCGATTGGCGATCAGCAGCCGGTTGAACATGTCAGGCCCGCGCCGCTTGCAGTAGCCGCCACGCCAGCGTTCCCCAGATGGCGAACAGCACGGGCATCGATGCGCAATAGACCTTGAAGCGATGCATCACGCGGTTGTACGTGCAGTGCACGTAGCTGTGCGCGTAGCGCAGCTCGACAAAGAGCCACGCCAGCGCGACGATCCAGGCGCTCGCGGCGTGGACCGTAATGCCGGCCAGCATCGCAACGTAAAACAGCACCGGCGCCTCGAACAGGTTGCGAAAGTTGTCGGAAGCGCGGTGGTCGTCGAGCATGCTCGCCATGTCGCGCGAGGCGGCGACCGCCTGCGGGCGGATGCGCCGCGCCTTCATTTCGCCGATGCGCCGCGCCAGCAGCACGAGCGCGACGATCGCCGTCAGCAGCACCATCGCCAGCACCGGGTACAGCAGCGCCGAGTCGTTCATCGTGTCCTTCGCGCGTCATCGGCATGATCGGCGTGCCCGAACAGCGCGGCGATCCGCCGCACGATGCCACGCACCGCGCGCGACACCTTCGGCAGCAGCCACGCCATCATCACGACCAGCAACAGCAGCGCCGCGATCGCGGCGAGCGGATAGGCGAACGCGAGGTAGAGCATGGTGCCGACCGCCAGGTCTTCACCGAACGACGCCGCCCAGTTGGAAACCGGCTCGGGCGACGTGTTGATCATCACGCGGCTGCCCGACTTGGTCAGGTGGCTGCCGGCCGCCAGCGAGCCGCCGAGGATGGCGGCGGCGAGCGCGGTCGCGGGCCCGGCGTCGCCGAACACGCTGGCGGCGAGCGCCGCGCCCGCGGGAATGCGCACGAAGGTGTGCACGAAGTCCCACGCCGAATCGACACCGGGAATCTTGTCGGCGAAGAATTCGACCGCGAACATGAAGCCCGATGCGGCGAGCACGAAAGGATGTGTCAGCGCGGAAAGCCCACCGGGCAATGGAATCCACCCGAGGTAGCCCAGGCCGCCGACGATGAACAGCACCGCGTAGAGGCGCACGCCGCTGGCCCAGCCGAGCGTCGCGGCGAGGCCGACCAGCTGCCAGGTGCTGAAGGTGTCGATCGCGTGCATCGGTCAGCGCGCCGGCTTCGGTGGCGGCGGCAACTGCGCCGCCCATGCGGGTGCGCGCTTGTCGAGGAATGCGGCGAGCCCCTCGCGCGCTTCAGCCGATGCGCGCACGTCGGCGATGCGCCGCGCGGTGTCGGCGATCATCGCCGCGTCGATCGGGCCGCTGGTGATCACCCGCAGCAGCGATTTCGCCGCCGCCTGCGCCGCCGGTCCGGCGCGCAGCAGCGCATCGATGATGGCGGCGACGCGCGCGTCGAGCGCGGCGTCGTCGACGACCTCATGCAGCAGGCCGATGCGCAACGCCTCGGCGGCGTCGAAGCGCTCGCCGCTGAGGAAATAACGTTGCGCGGCGCGTGCGCCGATCGCGCGCACCACGTACGGCCCGATCGTCGACGGGATCAGGCCAAGACGCGCCTCCGACAGCGCGAACGTCGCGCGCGGCGTGCCGATCGCGATGTCGCAGCAGGCCACCAGCCCGACGCCACCGCCGTACGCGGCGCCATGCACGCGCGCGATCACCGGCTTCGCCATGCCGGCGAGTGTCGCCAACATCGCCGCCAGCGCGTTGGCGTCGGCGAGATTTTCGGCGTAGTCGTAGTGCGCCATGCGCCGCATCCAGCCGAGATCGGCGCCGGCGCAGAAGCTCGCGCCGTTGCCTTGCAGCACGACGACGCGCACCGCGCCGTCGGTGTCGAGGTCACGCAGCCGCGCGGCGAGCTCGGCGATCAGCGTGTCGTCGAATGCGTTGTGCACGGCCTCGCGCGCAAGTGCGACACGCGCGACGCCGGCGTCGACGCTGACATGCAACGAAGTCGGGGAGGATGGTGTGGACATGGCGCTGGGCCTACATGCGGAACACGCCGAAGCGCGTCGGCTCGGCGGGCTTGTTGAAGGCGGCGGACAGCGCCAGCGACAGCACGCGCCGCGTGTCCGCGGGGTCGATGATGCCATCGTCCCACAGGCGTGCGCTCGCGTAGTACGGATGGCCCTCGCGCTCGTACTGTTCGCGGATCGGCGCGCGAAACGCGGCCTCGTCGCCGGCGCTCCAGTGGCCGCCCTTCGCCTCGATGCTGTCGCGGCGCACCGTCGCAAGCACCGTCGCCGCCTGCTCGCCGCCCATCACCGAGATGCGCGCGTTGGGCCACATCCACAGGAAGCGCGGATTGAACGCGCGCCCGCACATCCCGTAATTGCCGGCGCCGTAGCTGCCGCCGATGATCACCGTGAACTTCGGCACGTTGGCGCAGGACACGGCCATCACCATCTTGGCGCCGTCCTTGGCGATGCCGCCCGCCTCGTATTTCTGCCCGACCATGAAGCCGGTGATGTTCTGCAGGAACACGAGCGGCGTGCCGCGTTGCGCGCACAGCTCGATGAAATGCGTGCCTTTCTGCGCCGACTCCGAGTACAGCACGCCGTTGTTGGCGATGATGCCCACCGGATAGCCGTGGATGCGCGCGAAGCCGGTGACGAGCGTCGTGCCATAGCGCGCCTTGAATTCGTCGAGCTCGCTGCCGTCGACGACGCGCGCGATCACCTCGCGCACGTCGTAGGGCTTGCGGATGTCGGCGTTGATCACGCCGTAGATCTCGTCCGCCGCATGGCGCGGCTCGCGCGGCGTCGCCAGCTCGGCGCCGACGTGCCTGCGGCGGTTGAGGTTGCCGACGATGCGCCGCGCGATCGCCAGTGCGTGCGCGTCGTCGCGCGCCAGATGGTCGGCGACGCCGGAAATACGCGTGTGCACGTCACCGCCGCCGAGCGCCTCGGCGCTGACGATCTCGCCGGTCGCGGCCTTCACCAGCGGCGGACCGGCGAGGAAGATGGTCCCCTGCTCGCGCACGATGATTGACTCATCGGACATCGCCGGCACGTACGCGCCGCCCGCGGTGCACGATCCCATCACCACGGCGATCTGCGGCACGCCTTCCGCCGACATCGTCGCCTGGTTGTAGAAAATGCGGCCGAAGTGATCGCGGTCGGGGAACACATCGGTCTGGTTGGGCAGGTTGGCGCCACCGGAATCGACGAGGTAGATGCAGGGCAGCGCGTTGTCGCGCGCAATCTCCTGCGCGCGCAGGTGCTTCTTCACCGTCATCGGATAGTAGGTTCCGCCCTTGACGGTGGCGTCGTTGCAGACGATCACGCATTCGCGGCCGGCGACGCGGCCGATGCCGGTGATGATGCCGGCGGCGTTGATCGCGTCGTCGTACATCCCGTAGGCGGCGAACGCCGAGAGCTCGAGGAACGGGCTGCCGGGATCCAGCAGCGTGCGCACGCGCTCGCGCGGCAGCAGCTTGCCGCGCGCGACGTGGCGCGCGCACGACGCCTCGCCGCCGCCGCCTTCGATCGCCAGCGTGCGCGCGCGCAAATCGTCGACCAGCGCCGCCATCGCGGCGCGGTTGGCCGCGAAAGTCGCGTCGCGCGTGACGAGTGCGGATTCGATGATGGACACGGTCAGGTCTCGCGCGGATGCCCGGGCATCAGTTGATAGGGATGCCGCCAGCGCGGCAGCGTCTTGAGCGCGCCGAGCCAGCGCTCGATGTGCGGGTACGTCGCCCAGTCGACGCCGATCTCGTCGTCGAAAAATAGATAGCCGCACAGCGACAGGTCGGCGATCGTCAGGCGATCGGCGGCGACGAATTCGTGCGCGGCGAGGTGCGCGTCGAGGACCTTCCACGCCGCTTCGGCGCGCTTGCCGAATTCGGCCATTACGTCGCGCTGAGGCTCGGCGACGAACGCGCGCATGAACCGGTAGGTCGCCGTATAGCTCGTCAGCTTGTGGTTGTCCCACAGCAACCACCGCAGGATCTCGCGGCGCTCGGCGGCGTCCTGCGGCCCGAAGCGGCCCAGCACATCGGCGAGGTAATCGAGGATCACGCCCGATTGCGCCAGCGTCGTGCCGCGATGTTCCAGCACCGGCACCTCGCCCATCACGTTGATCGCGCGAAACGGGTTCGCGCGCGTTTCGCCATTGAAGTAGTCGACGAAGTGCGGTGTCCAGTCGGCGCCGGCGAGCTCGAGCGCCAGCGCGGGCTTGTAGGCGTTGCCCGACTGGGCGAAGCAGTGCAGCGTGAATTCGGCCATGGTGTCGAAGGGTACGACGAATCGCGGGTTCAGGGAGCGAGCGGCGTCGACATTTCCAGCACGTGCCCCGCCGGGTCGCGCACGTGGCAAATGCGCATCCTCCACGTCGGCTGGTCGTGGGGCTCCGTGACCAGTGACACACCGCGGCCGCGCAACAGGTCGGCCGCGGCGTCGACGTCGGCGACGCCGAACTGCAGCACGAGGTCCGCACCCGCACGCGATTGCATCGCCGCGCCAACGACGGCTTCGAGCAGCGTGCGCGCGCACAGGCCGATGCGCGCGGCGCCGGTGTCGAGCTCGACGTAGGTTGCCGGCACGTCGACGACGACCTTGAAGCCCAGCGCGTCGCGGTAGAACGCCAGCATCGGACCAAAATCGTCGACGACGAAGCGCAGGTGCGTCAAGCCGGTCACGACGCTCACGATGCGGCCCGCCGCTCCGGCGTGGCTGCGCGCTCGCGCACCAGGTTGCTGCCGCGCGCGCTGACATAGAGGGCGCCGGCGGCGTCGCGCGCCACGCCGTCCACGGTGACGATCCAGCCGGCCAGCGACGGCTTGTAGTCGCAGCCGGTCACCGTCCATGCGAGCACGAGCCGCGTGCCGGCCGGCACCGCCCTGACGAACTTGAAGTCGAAGCCGAGGCCCACCGTCACGCCGGCCGCGGAAAAATGCGTAGCGTCGACGCCGAGCATCAGCGACACCAGCTGCGGTCCGCTGGCGATCAGCGCGCCATACGGGCCTTGTGCCGCCGCCTCGTCGTCGTGATGCAACGGGTTCATGTCGCCGGCAAGGGTTGCGAACGTTCGAATCGACGCTGCATCGATCAGCACTTCCTTGTCGAACGCGTCGCCGATGCGGACGTCGATCATCGCAGCAACTCACGGCCGATTACCATCCGCTGGATGTCGCTGGTGCCTTCGTAGATCTGGCACACGCGCACGTCGCGGTAGATGCGCTCGACCGGAAAGTCATTGACGTAGCCGTAGCCGCCATGCACCTGCAGCGCCGCGGATACGACGCGCTCGGCCATTTCCGACGCGAACAGTTTCGCCATCGCCGCTTCCCTGAGGCACGGCATGCCGTGGTCGCGCAACGTCGCCGCATGCCACACCATCTGCCGCGCGACCTCGATGCCGGTCGCCATGTCGGCCAGGCGGAAGCCCACCGCCTGGTGCTCGGCGATCGGCTTGCCGAACGTCACGCGTTCGCGCGCGTAGGCGAGCGCCGCATCGAACGCCGAGCGCGCCATGCCCACCGCCTGCGCGGCGATGCCGATCCGCCCCGCCTCGAGGTTCGACAGCGCAATCCTGTAGCCCTCGCCCTCGTCGCCCAGCCGGTTCCCGATCGGCACCTCGCAATGGTCGAACACGATCTGCGCGGTGTCGGACGCGCGCTGCCCCAGCTTGTCCTCGATCCGCGCGACCACGTAGCCGGGTGTACGCGTGTCGACGATGAACGCGCTGATGCCGCGCTTGCCCGCGGCCCTGTCGGTGACCGCGAACACGATCGCCGTGTCGGCGTTCTTGCCGGTGGTGATGAACTGCTTGATGCCGTTCAGCACGTAGTGGTCGGCCTTGCGCTCGGCGCGCATCGTCATCGCCGCCGCGTCCGAGCCGACCTGCGGCTCGGTCAGGCAGAAGCAGCCGAGATGCTCGCCGCGCGCCAGCGGCGGCAGGTAGCGCGCCTTCTGGTCGGCGCTGCCGAACGCGGAGAGCGGCCCGCACACCACCGAGTTCTGCACGCTGACGATCGTCGACGTCGAGCCGTCACCGGCGGCGATTTCCTCGATCGCCAGCGCCAGCGACATGTAGTCGGCACCGGCGCCGCCCTCGCTCTCGGGCACGACCATGCCGAGCGCGCCGAGTGCGCCCAGGTCGCGCAGCTCCTCGCGTGGAAAGTGGTGCTCGCGATCCCACCGCGGCGCGTTGGGCCACAGCCGTTGCTGCGCGAACGCACGCATCGTGTCGCGCACCATCGACTGGGTCTCGGTCAGCAGCATCGCATGTCCGGTGTCGCGATCACTTGCGCACGTCCAGCGCGAGCCGCAACGCCAGCGCGCCGAACACGCCGGCCAGCGCGCGTCGCGACCAACGCGTCCATCGTCCGTGCCGCTCGAACAGCCTGCGCACACGCGCCGCAGCGAGCACGCAACCGGCGTCGAACGGGAACACGATGACGAACTGAGAGATGCCGAGGATCAGCGTCTGCGCGAGCACGCTGCCGCGCGCCGGGTCGATGAATTGCGGCAGCAGCGCCAGCTCGAACATCGCGATCTTGGGATTGAGCACGCTCGACATCACGCCGTCGCGATAGAGGCGCGCCGCCGGAATCCGCGGATGCGCGAGCGCGGCATCGGCGTCGCGCTCGCGCCACGTCTGCACGGCGAGCCAGGCGAGGTAGAGCGCGCCGGCGATGCGGATCGCGTCATAGGCGAGCGGCACCGCGACCAGCACCGCGGCGAGTCCCAGCGCCACGGCGGCAATATGGAACGACAGCCCGGTCTGCGTGCCGGCGAGCGTCAACAGGCCCGCGCGGCGGCCCTGCGCCAGCGTGCGCGACACCAGCAGCAACATGTTGGGGCCTGGCGTCAAGGCGAGCGCGACGCTCGCGCCGCAGAACAGCAGCCACGTCGACAGCGGCATCAGCGTCATCGCAGTTCCTCTCGCAAGTGTGCGGACCGGCTCATCGTCATTGTCCGTCGGCGGCGTAGCCCAGCGCCTGCAGCAGTGGTGCTGCGCCACGCTCGACGGCGTCACGGTCGGCGGCGCTCATTTCACGCTTCCACACACCGACGCGTTCGGCGAGCGGCGGGCGCGCGAGGTTGGCATGGATGCGGGTGCGATCCTCGCGCGTCACCATGCGTCCGTTGATGTGCATCCGGCCCTGGATCCTGGCGATGCGCGCGGCGCCCTGCGCGCTCGGATCGCGCATCGCCTCCGCGTAGTGCAGTTGCAGGAAATCGCACAGCCGCGGCAATTCAGCTTGCGGCCGCAGCACCAGGTCCTCGTAGCGCGTCTCGATGTAGTGCGGCAGCGTCGCGCCCGCGGTACGGCCGGCGTCGACGTGATAGCGCCATGCCTGGCCGAGGATGGAAAAATCCTGGCTCGGCGCGAACCAGGTCTTGCGCCACGACAGCGCGGTGTCGCGCGGGTCGCGCAGCACGTGGATGAAGTGCGCCTCGGGCAGCAGCGCCGCGATCTCGCGCATCACGAAGATGTTGTCCGGCGTTTTCTCGCCCGCGCGAGGCTTGCGCTGGCTCGCCGCATACATGTCGTAGAACGCGCGCGTGCCGGCGGCGACCGAGAACGGCAGGATGGCGGCGATCCGCCGCGCGAATTCGTCACGGTCGAGGCCGAAGTCCGACCAGTTGGAAATCGGCGTGCGATCGGCGGTGACGATCTGCACGAACTGGCGCGCGAGATCCGCGGCAGGCGCATTCAGCGTCGCGATGTGTTGCAGGAACGCGGTCTCCGGCGGCACCGCGAGCTGCGGATGCGCGTCGAGCATCACCGCCAGCAGCGAGGTTCCCGAGCGCGGGCAGCCGACGATCACCGGAAACGGCGCGCGCCCGCCCGCGGCGGCCGCCGCCGATGGCATTGCCGCGGCCGGCGTGGCGTCGCTCA
Organism: Betaproteobacteria bacterium; assembly: GCA_040006455.1. Taxonomy (GTDB): domain Bacteria; phylum Pseudomonadota; class Gammaproteobacteria; order Burkholderiales; family Casimicrobiaceae; genus VBCG01. The sequence continues at coordinate 86,485 of JBDTWY010000008.1, forward strand.
CGGAAGCACCCTGCTCACACCCGCTCGATCGCCAGCGCCGTGGCTTCGCCGCCGCCGATGCACAGCGCGGCGACGCCGCGCCTGCCACCGGATTTGCGCAGCGCGCCGAGCAGCGTGACGACGATGCGCGCGCCGGACGCACCGATCGGATGCCCCAGCGCGCAGGCGCCGCCATGCACGTTGACCTTGTCGTGATCGATCGCATGCTCGCGCATCGCCGCCATCGTCACCACGGCGAACGCCTCGTTGATCTCGAAGCGATCGACGTCGCGTGTCGTCCAGCCGGTCTTCTTGTAGAGCTTGTCGATCGCGCCCACCGGCGCCGTCGTGAATTCGCCCGGCTTCTGCGCGTGCGTCGCGTGCGCGACGATCACGGCGAGCGGCACCAGGCCGCGCGCTTCGGCGGTCGAGCGCCGCATCATCACCACCGCCGCCGCGCCGTCGGAGATCGAGCTCGAGTTGGCGGCGGTCACCGTGCCATCCTTGCGGAACGCCGGCTTCAGCGACGCGATCTTCGCCGGCTGCGCCTTGGCGGGCTGCTCGTCGTGGTCGACGACGACGTCGCCCTGCTTGCCGCTCACCGTCACGGGCGCGATCTCCCAGGCGAACGAGCCGTCGTTGTTGGCGGCGAGCGCGCGAGCGAGCGATGCCTGCGCGAATTCGTCCTGCGCCTCGCGCGTGAATGCGTACTTGTCCGCGCATTCCTCGGCGAACGCTCCCATCAGGCGGCCCTTGTCGTACGCGTCCTCGAGGCCGTCCATGAACATGTGGTCGATCACCTGCTGGTGGCCCATCCGGTAGCCGCCGCGCGCCTTCGGCAGCAGGTACGGCGCCTGGCTCATGCTTTCCATGCCACCGGCGACGATGACGTCCTGCGATCCGGCGACGAGCGCGTCGTGCGCGAGGATCATCGCTTCCATCGCCGACCCGCACATCTTGTTGACCGTGGTCGCGCCGGTCGCGAGCGGCAGCCCCGCCTTTAGCGACGCCTGGCGCGCCGGCGCCTGGCCCTGTCCGGCGGGCAGCACGCAACCGAAGATCGTCTTGTCGACATCGGCGGGGTCGATACCCGCACGCGCGACGGCCGCCTTGATCGCGACCGCGCCGAGATCGCTCGCCGCGAGCGACGCAAAGTCGCCCTGGAACGCGGCCATCGGCGTGCGCGCGGCGCCGACGATGACGATGGGATCGTTTTCCATGTTCAGCTTCCCGCTACTTGCTTTCGTTGAAGAGCTCGCGGCCGATCAGCATCCGGCGTATTTCCGACGTGCCGGCGCCGATTTCGTAAAGCTTGGCGTCACGCCACAGCCGTCCGGTCGCGTAGTCGTTGATGTAGCCGTTGCCGCCGAGGCACTGGATCGCCTCGCCCGCCATCCACGTCGCCTTTTCGGCGGCATAGAGGATCGCGCCCGCGGCGTCCTTGCGCGTGGTCTCGCCGCGATCGCAGGCGGCGCCCACCGCGTAGACGTACGCCTTGCACGCGGCCATCGTCGTGTACATGTCGGCGAGCTTGCCCTGCATGAGCTGGAATTCGCCGATCGGCTGGCCGAACTGCCGCCGCTCGTGCACATAGGGAAGCACCGCATCGAGGCACGCGGCCATGATGCCGAGCGGCCCGCCGGCCAGCACCGCGCGCTCGTAGTCGAGCCCGCTCATCAATACGTTGACGCCGCGGCCTTCCTCGGCGAGCACATTCTCCGCGGGCACCTCGCAATCGATGAACACCAGCTCGCAGGTGTTCGATCCGCGCATGCCGAGCTTGTCGAGCTTCTGTGCGGTGGCAAAGCCGCGCATGCCCTTCTCCACGATCAACGCGCTGATGCCGCGCGGCCCCGCATCGGCATCGGTCTTCGCATAGACGACCAGCGTGTCGGCGTCGGGGCCGTTGGTGATCCACATCTTGTTGCCATTGAGCACATAGTGATCGCCGCGACGCTCGGCCTTGAGGCGCATCGACACCACGTCGGAGCCGGAACCGCTTTCGCTCATCGCCAGCGCACCGACATGTTCACCGGAGACGAGCTTCGGCAGGTACTTGCGCTTCTGCGCGGCGTTGCCATTGCGCCGGATCTGGTTGACGCACAGGTTGGAATGCGCGCCGTAGGAAAGCCCCACCGACGCCGACGCGCGCGAGATTTCCTCCATCGCGACGATGTGCGCGAGATAGCCCAGCCCGCTGCCGCCGAATTCATCCTCCACGGTGATGCCGAGCAGGCCCAAGTCGCCCATCTTGCGCCACAGGTCGGCGGGGAACAGGTTGTCGCGGTCGATCGCCGCGGCGCGCGGCGCAATTTCGTCGGCGGCGAACGCGCGCACGCTGTCGCGCAGCATGTCGACGGTCTCGCCCAGGTGATAGTCAAGCATCCGTGAATCCGGCATCGTAAGTTCCTGTCGCGGCCGCAGCGCACCCGCAAGGGAGCGTGCGCCGTCCAGCTCGTGTCGTTAGGCGGCGCCGTCCGACGTTGCCCGCATGACGATCAGCGTCTGCTGCATCAGCGCGACCAGCGTGCGCCTTCCATCGGTCACCGCATGCACCTCGCCGCGCGTGATCGCTAGCGTGCGTCCGGGCTTGACGACGAAACCTTCGGCGACCAGTTTGTCGCCGCGCGCCGGCGCAAGCAAGTTCAACTTGAATTCGACGGTCAGCACCGATGCGTCGGCCGGAAACAGCGTGAATCCGGCGTAACCGCCCGCGGAGTCGACGATCGCGGCGATGACGCCCGCGTGCACGTAGCCGTGCTGTTGCGAAACCTCGGCACGCGGCGTGAGCTCGATCGCGCAATACCCCGGCTCGATTCCCGCCAGCGATGCACCCAGCGTGCGCATCGCGCCCTGGCGCGCGAAGCTGTCGCGTACGCGCGTCGCGTAGTCGGCACAGGGTGGGACGAAGCTGCGCACTTCCATTGGTCGTGGGCCCCGGGCCAAGCACCCCGGCCGGCAAGGTCGATTTCGCGATTCTCTATGACGTTTACGTAAACGTCAATCTCATGCCCGGCTGACGATTTCAGCCGGTACCGGCAGCCGAGCGCCCGCCGCCCCGCGACGCCGCGGCGCCGGCACGGGCCTGCGCGTCCTTCAACTGGCGCCGGCACTCGCGCTCGATGCCGTCGATCTCCGCCAGCGTCGCATCGATGTCCTCCTTCTGCTGCAGCAATCGCGCGCGTCGATCCGCGAGCAGCTCGACGAACTTGGCGAGCTGGCCGCGCTCGTTGCGCGAAATCTCGTACATGTCGAGCAGCTCGCCGATTTCCGACAACGCGAGCCCGAGACGCTTGCCGCGCAGGATCAGCTTGAGGCGCACGCGCTCGCGCTCGCCGTATACGCGCACCCGCCCGACGCGCTGCGGCGCGATCAGGCCCTCGTCCTCGTAGAAGCGAATGGCGCGCGTCGTCAGCGCGAATTCCTTCGCGAGCGCGGAGATCGTATAGGCAGGATGGCGTGCGGACGGCATGGTCGCATGCGCGCGGCAACAGCGGCGCCGCGGGCGAGGCGCAAAGTCGAAGTCCACGATACCATATGCGCCAGGCCGCCGTCGTGCCACTGATGGCCCTGCATCTCATGAACGCGCCCGCGATCCTCAAGCTCGACCACCCGTTCGCCGCACCGCCGTCCATCGGCGCGGCGACGCTCGTCGCGCCCGGCATCCACTGGTTGCGGATGCCGCTGCCATTCGCGCTTGATCACATCAACCTGTGGCTCGTCGACGGCGAGCATGGCTTCGCGGCCGTGGATTGCGGTTATGGCGACGACGTCACGCGCGGCATGTGGCAGCGCCATTTCACGACGACGATGCGCGACCGGCCGATCACTGCGCTGCTCGCCACGCACTACCACCCCGACCATCTCGGCAACGCCGCGTGGCTCGCCGCGCGCTTCGACGTTCGCGTGACGATGACGCATGCCGAATTCCTGCATGCCGGCGCCGTGTGGCGCGACCAAGCCCCGCTTGGCGCCGGCGCGCATGCGAGCTTCCTGCGCGCGCATGGCATGGCGCCCGAGCACCTCGACGCGCTGGCGGCGCGCGGCAACGCGTACCGGCGTGGCGTGCCGGCGCTGCCCGAGTCGTTCGTGCGCATCGTCGATGGCGACGCAGTCACGCTCGGCACGCGTGACTTCCACGTGATCACCGGCTTCGGCCATTCGCCCGAGCACGCGGCACTGCATTGCGCCGCGGCCGGCATCCTCATCGCCGGCGACATGCTGCTGCCGCGCATCAGCACCAACGTCAGCGCATGGCCCGGTGAGCCGGATGGCGATCCGCTGCTGCGCTTCCTCGATTCACTCGGCCGCTTCGAGCAGCTGCCGCCGGACACGCTCGTGCTACCGTCGCACGGGCTGCCTTTCCGCGGCATCGCGCTGCGCGTCGCGCAGCTTCGCGCGCACCACCACGCGCGGCTTGCCGAGCTCGAGGACTTCGTGCGCGTGTCCGGCCGGCCCGTCAGCGCCTGCGACGTGCTGCCCACGCTGTTCCGCCGCGAGCTCGACCTGCAGCAGCGATTCTTCGCCATGGGCGAGGCGATCGCGCATCTCAACCACCTGTGGCACGCACATCGCGTCGAGCGCACCGTCGACGCGGATCGATCCATCCTCTACCGGGCACTACCATGACCACCCAGACTTCGACCGCGCCGCCTGCAAGCAAGCCCATCGCCGCATTCGATCCGGCGGCGCTCGCCGAATCGCTGTCCATCGCCGCCGACCGCAGCGCCAAGGTGATCGGCGACTTTGCCGCGCGCCAGGGCGAGTCGAAGGTGTTCAACGACGAGCTGGGCCTCGGCAAGGCGTTCTTCGAGCTCGCGTCGCAGATGCTCGCCGATCCGATGAGCGTCGCCCAATCGCAGTTGAACCTGTGGATGAACCACGCGGCGCTGTGGCAATCGTCGTGGCTCAGGCTGATGGGCGCGGACACCGGACCGGTGGCGTCGCCCCTGGCCGGCGACAAGCGCTTCCGCCACGAAGACTGGCAGCAGCATTTCCTCTTCGACTACATCAAGCAGTCGTACCTGATCACCGCGCGGTGGCTGCATCACAGCGTCGCCAACGTCGACGGCTTGCCCGAGAACACCCGCAAGAAGGTCGACTTCTTCACACGCCAGTACATCGATGCGCTGTCGCCATCCAACTTCGCGCTGACCAATCCCGAGGTCTACCGCGAGACCATCGCCACCGGCGGGCAGAACCTCGTCAAGGGGCTCAACAACCTGCTGTCCGACATCGAGCGCGGCAAGGGCCAGGTGCGGATCTCGATGACGGACGCCAAGGCGTTCGAGCTGGGCGTCAACATCGCGACAACGCCGGGCAAGGTCGTATTCCGCAACGAGCTGATGGAGCTGATCCAGTACGAGCCCGCGACCCGCAAGCAGTGGCGGCGTCCGCTGCTGGTGATGCCGCCGTGGATCAACAAGTACTACATCCTCGACCTTCGCGAGAAGAACTCGTTCCTGCGCTGGGCGGCGCACGAGGGCATGACGGTGTTCG
>JBDTWY010000009.1:0-90261 GCA_040006455.1 Betaproteobacteria bacterium
CATGGAAACGCTTCGCCTCGGCATCATCATGAACGGTCGGCGCTGGAAACGGCACCGTCGCCGCGCCGCTTGCGCGCCGCACGTCCGGTGACACCACCCACGCCACTTTGCACGACGAGAACACATGGAAACGCTTCGCCTCGGCATCATCATGAACGGTCGGCGCTGGAAACGGCACGGTCGCCGCGGCGCTTGCGCGCCGCACGTCCGGTGACACCGCCCACGCCACTTTGACACGACGAGAACACATGGAAACGCTTCGCCTCGGCATTATCATGAACGGTGTCACCGGACGCATGGGCACCAACCAGCACCTGGTGCGGTCGATCTGTGCGATCCGCGACCAGGGCGGCGTGGCGCTCGCCGACGGGCGGCGCGTGATGCCCGATCCGATCCTGATCGGCCGTAACGCCGACAAGCTGCGCCCACTCGCCGATGCGCACGGCATCGCGCGCTGGTCGACCGATCTCGACCGTGCGCTCGCCGATCGTAACGACGCGCTCTACTTTGATGCGGCGTCAACCGGGCTGCGGCCGGCGCTGATCATGAGGGCGATCGCCGCCGGCAAGCACGTCTACACCGAGAAGCCAACGGCGCCGACGCTCGCCGAGGCGCTGGGCATCGCGCGCGCGGCCAAGGCCGCCGGCGTCAAGCATGGCGTCGTGCAGGACAAGCTGTGGCTGCCGGGATTGCTCAAGCTGCAGTCGCTGCGTGATTCCGGATTCTTCGGCCGCATCCTGTCGGTGCGTGGCGAGTTCGGCTACTGGGTGTTCGAAGGCGACTGGCAGCCGGCGCAACGGCCGAGCTGGAATTATCGCAAGGAGGACGACGGCGGCATCATCGTCGACATGCTGTGCCATTGGCGCTACGTGCTCGACAACCTGTTCGGCGCGGTCAAGTCGGTCGCCTGCGTCGGCGCCACGCATATCCCGCAGCGCTGGGACGAAGATGGCAACGCGTACAAGGCGACCGCCGACGACGCCGCGTATGCGACATTCGAGCTCGACGGCGGTGCGCATCCGCCGATCATCGCGCAGGTCAACAGCTCCTGGGTGACGCGCGTGCGCCGCGACGACCTCGTCACCTTCCACGTCGACGGCACGCTCGGCTCGGCGGTGGCGGGCCTCACCGATTGCTGGATCCAGCCGCGGGCGGCGACGCCCAAGCCGGTGTGGAATCCCGACGTACCGCAAACGATCGACTTCTTCTCGACCTGGCAGAAGATGCCGGACAATCGCGCCTACGAAAACGCGTTCAAGGTCGAGTGGGAGCTCTTCATCCGCCATCTCCATGACGACACGCCCTTCGCATGGGACCTCTACGCCGGCGCGCGCGGCGTGCAACTCGCCGAGCTTGGACTGCAGAGCTGGCGAGAACGGCGGACGGTGGACGTGCCGCCGCTCGCGGAAACATGATGTCGACGATCAACCTGCCGGCGGCGGGCGGGCGCCTCGTTTCGTATGCGCTGCGCGACGCGCAACCGTGGCCGCGGCCGGCCGCGCGTCCGCAGTTCAATCGCGTCGCGTTCGCCGCCGCGCACGTTGTCGCCGACCCGCGAGCCAGCGCCGAATCGTCGCAGGACGGCGCGCTCGACTGGGATGCGACGATCGCCTATCGGCAGCACCTGTGGGCGCACGGATTCGGCGTCGCCGAGGCGATGGATACCGCGCAACGCGGCATGGGCCTCGACTGGCCGACGGCGCTCGAGCTCGTCCGGCGCAGCGCGGAAGCCGCGAAGGATATCGACGGCGCCACGATGTTCGCCGGCGCGGGTACCGACCACCTTGCGCCAGCGGAGGCGAAGAGCGTCGACGATGTGGGTGCCGCCTACGACATGCAATGCGAAGCGATCGAGCGCGCGGGCGGCCGCATCATCCTGATGGCGAGTCGCGCGCTCGCTGCAGTGGCGCGTGGCCCCGACGACTATCTCGATGTCTACACGCACGTGTTGTCGCGGGTGAAGGAGCCGGTGATCCTGCATTGGCTGGGGCCGATGTTCGACCCCGCGCTCGAAGGCTACTGGGGCCATGCGAATCTCGACGACGCCGCATCCACCTGCCTCGACGTCATTCGCGCCAACGCGGAAAAAGTCGACGGCATCAAGGTGTCGTTGCTGGACGATGCGCATGAGATCGCGATGCGCGGCGCACTTCCCGCCGGCGTGCGGATGTACACCGGCGACGACTTCAACTTCGCCGCGCTGATCGGCGGCGATGCGAACGGACATTCGGATGCGCTGCTCGGCATCTTCGACGCGATCGCGCCGGCGGCGTCCGCCGCGCTGGCGGCGCTCGCGCGCGGCGATCGCGCTGCGTTCGACGCGATCCTCGCGCCGACGGTGCCGCTGTCGCGCCTCATCTTCAAGGCGCCCACGCGTTTCTACAAGACCGGTGTCGTGTTCCTGGCGTGGCTCAACGGCCACCAGTCGCATTTCACGATGCTGGGCGGACAGCAGAGCGCGCGCAGCATTGTCCATCTCGCCGAGGTGATGCGGCTTGCCGACCAGGCCAACCTGCTGCGCGACCCCGAGCTCGCCGTGAGCCGGATGCGCACGCTGCTCGCCGTGCACGGCATCGACGGCTGAAAGTCCCAATGCCCGAAATCCACCAGCTTTCGATCAACACCGCGACATTGCGCAGGCAATGGCAGCTCGACGACATCGTCGCGGGCATCGCGCAGATGGGCATTCGTGGCATCGCGCCGTGGCGCGACCAGGTCGCGCAGGCCGGGCTCAAGCACATCGCGCTGCGCATCCGCGATGCGGGCCTCGCCGTCACCGGCTATTGCCGCGGCGGAATGTTCCCGGCCGTCGATCGCGCCGGCCGTGCCGCCGTACGCGACGACAACCGGCGCGCCGTCGACGAGGCGCTCGAGCTCGGCGCCCGATGCCTCGTTCTCGTCGTGGGCGGCCTGCCACGTTCGGCCGATGCGCGCATCGCGTCGAAGGACCTGGGCGGAGCGCGCGAAATGGTGCGCGACGGCATCGGCGAGCTGCTCGACTACGCGCGCCCCGCCGGCATGCCGTTGGCGATCGAGCCGCTGCATCCGATGTACGCGGCCGAACGCGCGTGCGTCAACACGATGGCGCACGCCAACGACCTGTGCGACGAGCTGGCGCCCCGTGGCGGCGACTGCCTGGGGCTCGCCGTCGACATCTATCACGTGTGGTGGGATCCGCGACTCAAGGCGGAGATCGAGCGCGCCGGCGCGGCGGAGCGCCTGTTCGCGTATCACATCTGCGACTGGCTGGTGCCGACGAAGGACCTTCTCAACGACCGCGGGATGATGGGCGACGGCGTCGTCGACCTGCCGATGATCCGCGGCTGGATGGAAGGCGCCGGCTATCGCGGCCTCCATGAAGTGGAGATCTTTTCAGACCGCTGGTGGGCCGAGGATCCGCGCCACGTGCTGCAGACCTGCATCGAGCGCCACGCGCGTTCCACCTAGTTCAACTGAGCGAAGCGTAGCGGCGTGAGGCGAGCCTTGCCGTCACGCCCCGCACGACCGGACGCGACCAACGGCACGCAAAAAAAAACCGGCCGCGCAAGCGGCCGGTTCGCATGACTAGCGTGCGATCAGCGCGCCGCTTGCGGCTCGCCGTAGTCCGCATGCAGGTTGCGGTCCTTCGTCTCCGGGATGAACAGCGTGCCGATCACGGCGGTCATCACCGCGATCACCACCGGGTACCACAGCCCGTGATAGATGTTGCCGTTGGCGGCGACCATCGCGAATGCGATCGGTGGCAGGAAGCCGCCGAACCATCCATTGCCGATGTGATACGGCAGCGACATCGACGTGTAGCGGATCCGTGTCGGGAACAGTTCCACCAGCGCCGCCGCAATCGGGCCGTACACCATCGTCACCAGCACGACGAGGAACGTCAGGATCAGCACCAGCATCGGAATGTTCATCTGGTCGCGATTGGCGGCCGGCGGATATCCATGCGCCTTGATCTCGTCGCCCAGCTGCTTGTTGAGCGCCGCTGTCCTGGCGGTGAGCTCGGCGGCCGGCAGTCCGCTGCCTTCGAAGCCTTCGATCGTCCTGTCACCGATCTTCACCTTGGCCACCGTGCCTGCCGGCGCAGCCTGGTTCTCGTAGCTCACCGAGCTGCGCGCGAGGAAGCCCTTGATCAGGTCGCACGAGGTCGTGAACTTGGCGGTGCCCACCGGATTGAACTGGAACGAACACGCATTCGGATCGGCCGTCACCGTGACCGGCGCGCTCTGCTGCGCCGCTTCCAGCGCAGGGTTGGCGAAATGCGTCAACCCCTTGAACAGCGGGAAGAACGTCAATGCCGCGATGATGCAGCCCGCCATGATGATCGGCTTGCGGCCGATGCGGTCCGACCAGGTGCCGAACACGATGAAGAACGGCGTGCCGATCAGCAGGCCCGCGGCAATCAGCAGGTTCGCCGTCGTCGCGTCGACCTTGAGCGTCTGCGTCAGGAAGAACAGCGCGTAGAACTGGCCGGTGTACCAGACCACCGCCTGTCCCGCCGTCAGTCCGAGCAGCGCCAGGATGACGATCTTCAGGTTTCCCCATCGCGCGAACGATTCCGTCAGCGGCGCCTTGGAGCCCTTGCCCTCCGCCTTCATGCGCTGGAAGATCGGCGACTCGTTCAACTGCAACCGGATGTAGACGGAGAACACGAGCAGGAGCAGCGACAGCAGGAACGGAATGCGCCAGCCCCAGGTGTCGAAATCCGCGCCCATGAACTGGCGGCACAGCAGGATGACGATCAGCGACAGGAACAATCCCAGCGTCGCCGTCGTCTGGATCCACGCGGTGTACGCGCCGCGCCGGCCTTCAGGCGCGTGCTCGGCCACGAAGGTCGCTGCACCGCCGTACTCGCCGCCGAGCGCGAGGCCCTGCAAAAGCCGCAGGCCAATCAGGATGATGGGCGCGGCGATGCCGATCTGCGCATAGCCGGGCAGCAAGCCGACGATGAACGTCGAAAAGCCCATGATCAGGATCGTGACGAGGAACGTGTACTTGCGCCCGACGAGGTCGCCGAGCCGGCCGAACAGCAGCGCGCCGAACGGCCGCACCGCGAAGCCCGCGGCAAACGCCAGCAGCGCGAAGATGTAGGCCGCGGTCGGATTGACCCCGGAGAAGAACTGCTTGGCGATGATCGCCGCGAGCGAGCCGTAGAGATAGAAGTCGTACCACTCGAACACCGTGCCCAGCGACGACGCGAAAATGACGCGTCGCTCTTCCCCCGTCAGTCCGGGCTGCTTCGCCCGTGGTGCCTGCGCTAGCGTACTCATCCTGCCTCCTCAAACAGTTTGAAGTCATGTGCCGCGCGGCGGGTCTGGCGCCCACGCACGCGCACCTCCGGCTTGGCCGAGCGCAAGGATGCGGGACACATTGACTTACGTCAATAACGAATTGGGGGCTGCGTGCGTGGATCGAGCAGCGCGGAAGGACGGGCCGCCGGGCGGTCGGCGCAATCGCGAAAGCAGCGGCTCGCCAGGTCGGGGACGATGCCTGATCGGCGGGCGATGACCGCAATGCTCAGCGCTGGCAGCGGGCGAGCGGCAATGCGAGCGATTGCAGCACGTCGCCGCGCGCCGGGTCCTGGACGAACGCGACGATCGTGTGAATTTCACCTTCGGCAGGTCGCGTCCAGCGCGTCGTCAGCTTCGCGTGGCCACCCGCGTCGAACGTGGCGCCCTGCGTGAGTGTTCGCACCACATGGTCGTGGTGCAGCGTCTCGCCGCGATTTTCCCCGGCGCGCACCTGGGTCGACAGGCCGCTGCTGGTGGTGGCGACGTAAAGCTTTGCGCCGTCAACGCGCGATTTGTCGGTGACATCGGCGATGGCCTCGACCGATTGCGCGTCGCCCTCGGCCGACACCGCGAGCGTGATCGTCACGGCAGCAGGCTTCGCCTCGAGTGCGATGAGCCGCGGCGCGAGATCGCGCCATTCGGTCGCGCTGCGACCCTGCACGACGACTTGCGGCGTGTACACGAACGATGCGTGGTTCGCGTTCGCGACCTGCTGCTGCCGATCGGTGAATGTGTGCGATGAAAACCGATCCTTCCAGCCGGTGTCGTCCCAGTAGTCGACGTGGAACGCGAGTGCGTTGGCCGCGCTCGCACTGCCGCCGAACGTTTGGCTCAGCCAGCGATCCGCGGGCGGACAGCTGCTGCATCCTTCGGAGGTGTAGAGCTCGACCAGCGGCGTCAGTGTCGCCGCACTGTGCGCGACGCAGGGCGACGCGTGCACGGGCATCGCAAGCACGGCGGCCACGCTCGCCACGGCGAATTGCTGCAACAGGGTCGTCATCACGCCCTCCTCCAGCGCATGGGTCGCGCGACGGCGCGCCATCCTTACGCCGGCGTGCGGCGCCTCGCGAACGAGCCATCCTTACGCCGGCGTGCGGCGCCTCGCGAACGTCAGACGAGATCCGCCGCCGGCCCCAGCACCTGCTCGCGCAATTCGCGGTAGCGCGGCAATTGCGGCGGATAGACACACACGTACTTGACCTGCGCCGCCTGCAGGCAACGCTGCTTGATCACTTCGAGTTTCTGGTCGCGCGGATTGGTCACCTGCTCGGGTTCGCGCGAGTCGACGATCGCCACGATCGTCGAGTCCTTGTCGCACACGACGAAGCCGATGTGCTGGTTTGCGATCTTGCGAAACGCGCGCAGCCGCTCCATGCCCTGCGGTCCGATCTTCACTTGCAGCACGTCGGACAGCCGCACCTTGGCGAAGATGTCGTGTCGCGGAAACGCCGCCTTCAGCAACAGGTAGACGACGCTCTCGGCCTTGGTAAGGAATCGCGGGCGCAGCAGGTAGAGCCCCGGCAACTCGGCCGATGACAAAAGGCGGGTGGTCTCGCCTTCGGTCCACTGCGCAACGGTGTTCGCCGATTCCGGACCCGAGCTGAATGTCGACGGCGTCTGTCGCCGCCGGCGCAGCAGGCCCACGAGGATCGCGATGACCAGCGCCGCGATCGCGAGCGCGAAGAGGATGCCGGGTAGCATCGGGCGTTCGACACCTTCTGGCGGCGCGGCTCGGCCGCGCTCGCGTAAGTTGTTTTATGAAGTTTGACGCCTAACCCCGTTAGTTTAAAGCATTTTGCACAGGGCTCCGCAAGCGTGGCGGGGTCTCCGGGGCGAATCCGCGGCGTGGCGAGACGTGGCGTACAACATGTAGCCGCGAACCGCAGTGTAGTGCCGATCGACCTGCCGGCACGATGCGCGGCGGCGCGGCGCTCCGCCGATGCGCGCGAACCACGCGCCGATTCAGCCCGCGCGGGCGATGAGCCGATTCAGGCGGCGCTGGCGGCGCGGCGCATGGGTGTCGCGGTCGCGGCCAAGCCGGCGCCCGCCCGCGAATTCGCCAGTTCGGCGCACACCTCGCCGACGATGATCAACGCAGGGCCGTTGCCGCGTGCCGCGGCGAGCCCCGGAAGGCCCGCGAGCACGCCGGCATGGATCGCGCAGCCGGGCAGCGACGCGCTTTCCAGCAGCGCGACCGGCGTCGTCAACGGCACGCCGGCGGTGGCCAACGCCGTGGTGACCGCGATCGCGTCGCCCGCGCCCATGTAGATCACCGCCGTGTCGGCGGCGGCAGCGGCACTCGCCCATGCGCCGGGATTTTCGCCTTCGCCGACGCGCGGCGTGACGAATGCGACGCTGCGCGACACGCCGCGGCGTGTCAGCGACAGCCGCGCATCGGCCGCGGCCGCCGCCGCGGCGGTAACACCCGGCACCACCTCGCAACCGATGCCGGCCGCGGCGAGCGCGGCGATTTCCTCGTGCGCGCGGCCGAACAGCATCGGGTCGCCGCCCTTGAGTCGCACGACGACCCTGCATCGCCGCGCGGCATCGACGAGCCGCTTGTTGATGAATCGCTGCGACGTCGAATGTGCGCCGCAGCGCTTGCCGACGGCGATTCTTTCGGCGCGCGGCGCGAGCGCCAGCACGTCGTCGCCGATCAGTGCATCGTGCAGCACGACGTCCGCCTGCGCGAGCAGCCGCGCGGCGCGCAGCGTCAGCAGGTCGGCCGCTCCTGGCCCCGCGCCGACCAGAAAGACCTTGCCGACGCTCATTGGGGTACCTTCGCGCTTCGCGCTGCGGTGTATTCGCCCTTGGGGCGGCCCTGCGGGCTCACGCGGCGACCTTCTGCTCGCGCGCCATGAAGCGGATCGGCGCGGGCTTGGCACTGACCGGCAATGCACCGGTGAGGTCGAGTTGCGGGTCGCGCTCGACGCAGAATTTCGCGGTGTCGGTCATCCACCGGTCGATCGCCGCGTACAGCGCCGCATCGACAGGCGTCGCATCTTCGCCAGACAGCACGCGCGCGAAATCGGCGAACGCGAGCACCAGCTCGTCGGGCGCCCTGCCGGCCAGCGCGTCCCCGATGGCGGTGAGGTCGGTAATCAGCTTTCGCACGCGAAACGACGGCGCGGGATTGACGAGGTCGTGGACGCCCTGGCCGATCAGCCGAAGCTGCGCCACCGCGCAGGCTCGCGCGTCGGCATCGCGTCGCTGCGCGGCGAAGGCATCGCGATAACGGCGCTCGTGCGCCGCCGCGAAGAACGCGGCGCCGATGAAGACCTGCACGGCGCCCGCGCACTCGCCACCGCCCAGTTGCGCGACCTTGAAGTCCGCCGCGCCGTCGACATCGCGCAGCACCTCGTCCATGGCCTCGGGTGCGATGGCCGTCAGGTCGGCGAACAGCGCGGTAAAGTAGTCGTCGACCTGCGCGTGCACCCAGTCGAAAAATCGCTCTCCCGGCTGTGCCGACGCGTGAAACGTCGCGGACAGCCGCTCGATCGCGCGCTCGATCCGCGACACCGGGATCGACGGACCTTTGCGTGCCAGCCGTCCACCGGCCATGCCGTCGCCGCCGAGATAGAGCTGGTAGTGCGGCACCAGCCGGTCGTTGACCCGCCGGCCCTCGCCATAGATGCCGATGTCGCCGGTCTCCGGCTGTGCACAGCCGTTGTGACAGCCGGATACGCGTACCCGCAAGTCGCCTGCGATCCTGCTGTCGGCCAGGCGCGCGCCCATGCGCTGGCTCGACGTGATGCCGAGCCTGCAGGTTGTCGTTCCCGGGCAGGCGACGACGTTGTCGCCCGCCTGCGGAACATCGAGGCCGATCGCGCGCAGTCCCGTGACCACGGCGTCGACCGACGCCTGCGGCACGTTGCGCAGCACCAGGTTCTGGTCCTGCGTGGTGCGCACGTCGCCGAGGGCGTGCGCGCGCATCAGCGTCGCGAGCGCGCGCAGGTGCGGGGCCGTCAGGTGTCCCATCCGCACGAACACCGGCACGGTGACGAGTCCCGCCTGGCGTTGCGGCGCCACCTTGCGCGGCGCGCCGGGGCCCGGCACTTCGCCTGCAGTGGGCGTACGCCACGCGATCATCGGCAGCGGATCGGCCGCGTGCGCGGCACGGCAGCGCGCGAATTCGTCGTCGAAACGCGTGACGAAACCCTCGGCGCCGAAGCGATCGACCAGGAACTTGATCCGCGACTTGGCACGCTTGCTGCGGTCGGAGTATTTCTCGTGCATCGCCATCACTGCTTCCATTGCCGGAATCAGCTCGTGCTCGGGAATGAATTCGGCGATGACGATCGCCTCGCGCGGCTTGTGCCCCAGGCCGCCGGCCGCGACCATCCTGAAGCCGGGCGCGTCGCCCTTGCGCGTCGCGACGATGCCCAGGTCGTGCAGCATCCCCTGCGCGCAATCGGCCTCGCAGCCCGAAAAACTCACCTTGAACTTGCGCGGCATCTGCTGGTTGATCGGGTTGCGCAGGAAGTAGTGGACGGCGGCGTCGAGGTGCGCGGTGACGTCGGTGTGCTCGCGCGGGCACACGCCGGCCAGCGTGCACGCGGACATGTTGCGCACCGTGTTGTTGCAGGCCTCGCGCGTCGTCAGCCCGGCCTCGGCCAGCCGTCGCATCAGTGCCGGCGTGTCGGCGGTCGGCACGTAATGGAGTTGCACCGACTGCCGCGTCGTCACGTGGACGTGGTCGGTCTGCGACCAGTTGTCGAGGCCATCGGCCAGCGCGACGAGTTGCACCGGGTTGAGGCGTCCGCCCGGCGCCTTGACGCGCACCATGTGCACACCCGCCTGGCGCTGGCCGTAGCAACCCTGCTGCAGCCGCATCGCGGTGAAGCGATCGTCGGGAATCGCTCCGGCGAGAAAGGCCTCGACGCTCGCCGCATAGCGGGCGAGCTCGTCATCGTCGGCTAGCGCACCCGGCGTGCCGGGCGGCAGGAATGCATGGAGGTTGACGTCGGTTGCGCCCATCGTGATGCCCGCTTCCTGTTGCGCTAGTGGTCGGTCACGATAGCGTCGCGTAGCGGGGCGAGGAAGGAATCCATCGCTATAGCGTTATAACCACGGGCGGCTCGCGCCGACCCAAAATGCAAAACGCCGCCCGCAGGCGGCGTTTTGCGCGTTGCGCAGGTTACGGTGTGACTGTCACCAGGCCGGCCTCCGACCCCGGCTTGCCGTCGCGATACAGCAACAGCAACCCCGACTGCGACGGCGATGCCGCCGTGCCTCCCGCAGGCGCGGTGACGTCGAGCAGCACCGTCGAATCCACCGGCACCGTCGGGAACGGGTTATCGACCACGAAGCGCGGCTTGCCGATCGTGTACTTCATGTCGGTGATGAAGTCAGTGACCAGCCCGGTGAAGTAACTGTCGTATGCGATCACCTGGAAGTTGATCTTCTGCCCGGATACGAGACCCAGCACCGACAGCGGCGCGTACATGATCACGTTGGCCGAGTTGAACGTGGCGTCCATGTAGTAAAAAGCCTGAGTCACGTTGGTGTGCAGGTTGAGCACGTTGACGAGCGTCTGCCCGGTCACCGCGAAGCCGCCCGCTTCGCTGTTGTAGATCGCGAAGTCCGGATCGCCGTCACCGTTGGTGTCGATGTCGATCTCGAAACCCGCCGGATAGACGGGATGCGCGCGCGAGCCCCAGGTGTTGATGCCGAACGCGATCACGTCGGCGTCCAGGTCGTCATACACGCCGACGGCCTTCAGGTCGATCACCGCGAAATTGTCGCCCGGCTGCGGCAACACATTCGCCGGATAGCGGTCGCTGGTTCCGGTCAGCGCGAAAATGTCGACGTCGCCGGCGACTGCGCCGCCTGGATTGGCGAGCGGCAGCTTGCCGGTCGCGCCGTTGAGCGCGAGCGACGTGACGTTGGCCCGGGTGTTGGCGGCCTTGTGCGCGAGCAGATGCCACGGCAGGCTCAGCGTCTCGCGGCCGTCGACGAGCGTCAGGTAGCCGTCGAACTCGGCGCGCTGCAGGCTCGGCCCGTTGCCGCCGCCCGAGCCGCCGTTGACGGTCCACGTCGGCAGCTTGCTCGCGTCGACATTCATCGACATCGCGATCGTCGCCACGCCGTTCGCCGGCACCGCCACGCTGGCCGGCAGCGTGAAAGACACCGCGCCGCTGGCGGCATCGTCCGCATAGCGGAACGACGGCGTGATCGTGAATGTCCGCGCCGACGCCGCATAGTTGCGCACCTGCACCTTCTTGCGGAACACCTGCTTGCCCGTCAGCGCGTTGTAGCCGAACGACAGGCTGACGCTCGCCGGATCGACGGCGTCGAACGCGATCGCGGTCAGCGCCGCCGAGCGATCGACGCGCAACTCGCCTGCGCCGATGCGGGTGATGGGCGCCAGCACGCCGGGGAGCAGCGCCGGATTCGTGTAGATCTGAGTATTCGCGGCGTTCATCAACCTTGCCTTGATTTCGGCAGGCGACGCGCTGGGCGTGCGTTGCAGCAGCAATGCCGCGGCGCCGCTGACCATCGGCGTCGCGCCCGACGTGCCGCCGAAGGCTTCCTCTTGGTTGCCGGTGCCGACTACCGCCGATACCGATGCGCCGGGTGCGCCGAGATCGGGCTTGATCTGCACATAGCTGAAGCCCGGACCGCGCGCCGACGTCGATGCCATCGAGCCGACCAGTGGAACTGCGTTGGTGCCGCCATAGGCGACGCTGACAGTCTGCGCGGCACTGAGCCGACCCTTGATCGCGCTGCTCAGCGATTGCTGGATCACCAGCGTCGGCACGAAGTGCGAGCCGCCGCCATTGGAGAACGACACCGCGTCGCCCGGTGCGATGAGGCCGATCAGCGCGCCTTTGGCACCGGCCAGCCCTGCCTGGTCGACCTTGAGGCTGACCGAGCAGATGCCGCGATCGATCAGCGCGATCTTGCCCGCCGGATTGGCGAGTAATGTGTCGCCGGGACACGCGTTGCCGACGAACACGACGTCGCCGGAGACCGCACTGCTGACCGGCGCCCAGTCGACCGTTGCCGTGTTGCCATAGATGCCCGCGATCGATGCGGGCGCGGTAACGACCAGCGGATAGCCGACCGCCGACGGCACCTGCGTCTGCGCGACGCTGATGACTTCGGGCGTCGCCGACGGCGACGACACGATGTATGGCTTGTCGGCGTCGTTGCCCGCCGCCGCCACGACCACCACGCCGAAACGCGACACCAGCGCGAGCGCCTCGCTCAAGTCGTCTTCGCGCTGGCCATACGCAGAGCCCAACGACAGGTTGACGACGTCGACGGCGTCGGAGAGGTCGCCGTCGCCATTGGGGTCGAGCACGTAGTCGATGCCCAGCAACAGTGACACGCCGTTGCAGCTCGTTGCCACCGCGCTGCAGACACGGACCGCGATCAGCTTCGCGCCCGGCGCGACACCCTTGTGCGTGCCGTCCAGCGATTCGCCGGCGATGATGTCGGCGACGTGCGTGCCATGACCCTGGAAGTCGATTGGATCGTTGTCTTCCGCCCGCGGTCCGTTCGGCCACACCTCGCCGACGAAGTCGAAGCCTTCGATCACCTTGGCGGTCGGGAACAGTCCGTCGCGCGTCGCCTGTTTCGGATCGTTGGCGACGGCGCCATGCGCGGCGAGATAGTCGCTGACGAGGCCCGAGCCCCCGAGGTTGCGGTGCGTGTAGTCGATGCCCGAATCGAGCACCGCGACGACGCGACCGGCGCCGGTCGTGCCGGCCTGCTGCAGCGCGGTCGCGCCGACGTACGGCACCGTCTCCGACAGGTCCATCCGGTAATGCACGACGGCGCGCAGCTTGTCGACGCCCGGCAGCGCTGCGATTTCGGCGAGCTTGCGCGTTTCCACATTGACGACCAGCGCGTTGTGGCCCTTGCCGACG
Organism: Betaproteobacteria bacterium; assembly: GCA_040006455.1. GTDB lineage: Bacteria > Pseudomonadota > Gammaproteobacteria > Burkholderiales > Casimicrobiaceae > VBCG01. The sequence continues at coordinate 13,163 of JBDTWY010000009.1, forward strand.
CGCGCGAGCTCGCTGCCGCCCTTGGCGGCGATCTGTTGCATCAATGCATCCTGCTTCGACTTCAGTTGCGCGAGGTACGCGCGCTGCTGGGCGCCGGTCCACTTGATGCCCGTGCGGCGCGCATTGTCGCCCAGCATCGCGATCAGCGGCTTGTCCTTCAGGCGGACGATGACGTCGCTGCGACCGGTGTCCGGACCCGCAGGTCCCGACTGGTCGACGACCGGCGCCGGCAGCTTCGCCGCGGCGGATCGACTGGCGGCCTGGGCGGATCCCCCGGCGGCGCCGATGGCGAAAACGAGTGCAACCGCAAGTGTGCCGAAGCCGAATCGCGACATCATGGAACTCCCGTGTAGGTAGTTGACAAACGCACCGGCGTCGCTTGTGGCGACACCGGTGCGCTCATTGGATCGAATCAATGATTTGCAACCGCAGCAGTGCCGAACTCAATTCGCCTTGCGGCGGCGCCACGCGGCCATGATGCCGGCGGCCGCGAGCAGCGCCAGCGTGCCGGGCTCGGGCACGCCGGTGAGCGCGATGCGGTAGCTCGAAATGTCATCGAAATTCCCGGGACCGCCGGGCAACCACGACGTCAACGGCGACCCGCCACCCGGTCCGGTAGGACCGTAGACGCCATCGAGCGCCAAGGAATCGACATACAGCGGGAACATCGAGCCGTCGTCGCTTTGCGCGTCGGAGAAGCCCCAGCCGATACCCAGCAGGTAGTAGCCGGGTGCGGTCGGTCGGAGCGGACTGTATAGCGGCAGCGTCGATTGCAGGTTGTCGCCGGCCGTGTCGTCGTTCATGAAAATGCCTTGGCCCAGCGGCGAAAACAGGTACAGCACCGGATCGATCAACAACGGGTTGCCGAACACGTCGAACGCAAGCGTGGTCGCCGAAAACGCGTTGGGATCGGAAATGTAGATCTTGTAGAGGTCGATTTCCCACTGCGACGTGTCGCCGTCGAAATTGAGATGACCGTCGATTTCGGTCAATCCCGGGACCGTGACCAATTCCGCGCTACCCGGCAGCGCGCCGGCACCGACTTCCGTCCAGATCGACGCCCGCGCCGGCATGATGGCAAGCGCAACCAGGCATCCGGCAACGCCGATGCATTGAAGCAAACGCATGGATTTCCCCCTTGAGCGACCTGCAAGCAACAAACCTCCGGACGCACGTAGCGCGCGCCCGCGAGACCCCCGAATTGCTTCAGCGCAAGAATTGTACCGTGCAAATAATTCGCTGCAAAAACAGATGTACAAACTGTTTTTCTCTAGCGAATTATCCGCAAGTGTAAATTATTCCGACGCGGGCGAGGCCGGCGTCGCGTGGTTCAGCGTTGCGCACGCGTCTCGTCGTCGAGCGCCGCAAACACGTCTTCGGCGAGGTGATACGCGGTGTTGGCGGCCGGCAACCCCGCATACAGCGCGGTATGAAGCAGCAGCTCGCTGATTTCCTTGCGCGTGACGCCGTTGTCGAGCGCCGCACGCACGTGCATCCTGAATTCGTCGCCGCGATTGAGCGCTGCCATCAGCGCCAGCGTGACGAGGCTGCGCGTCTGCCGCGGCAGTCCCGGCCGCGACCACACTTCGCCCCACGCGTAGCGCGTGATAAAGTCCTGGAAATCGCCGTTGAAGTCGTTGCGCTTCGTCAGCGAACGGTCGACGTGCGCGTCACCCAGCACCTCGCGTCGCAGCTTCATGCCCTGGTCGCGGCGGCTCGCATCGTCCATGTCATCGTCCCCTTCGCTCATGCGTCGTCACGCCTCGAGAAACGGCACCAGCGCGGCGAGAAAGTCGTCCGGCTTCTCGATGTTGGATACGTGCGCCGCATCGAGCTCGGTGTAGCTCGACCCGGCGATGTGCAGGTGCAGGAAATGCGCGTCCGCGGGCGGCGCGGAACGGTCGTGCGTACCCGCGATCACGAGCGTGGGCGTGCTGATCGCGGCGATCTCGGGGCGGGCGTCGTAGTCGCGGATCGCCCCGCAGCAGGCACAGTAGCCGTCCGGCGACGACTTGACCATGACCTCGCGCAGGCGCACGAGCTCGTGCGGATGCGCGTCGCGGAATCCCCGTGTGAACCAACGCTCGAGGATCGTGTCGGCGATCGTCGCGAGGCCCGCGGTGCGCACGGCGCTGATGCGCGCATTCCACGCCTCGATATCGCCGATCTTCGCGCCGGTGTTGGCGAGCACCAGGCGATCGATCCGCCCGGCGTGCGCGAGCGCGAGTCGAATGCCGATCATGCCGCCCATCGATAGTCCGCAAAAGTGCGTCCGCGCCACACCGACATGGTCGAGCAGCGCCACCACGTCCGCGGCGAGCGCGGCGATCGAGAACGGCAAGGGCGCCGCCGTGGTCGCGCCGTGTCCGCGGGTGTCGTAGCGCAGCACGCGAAAGCGCTCGATCAGCGCGGGAACCTGCGGCGACCACATGTCGAGGTCGGCGCCCAGCGAATTGGACAGCGTCAACCACGGCGCGTCCGCAGGACCGTCGATGCGGTAGTTGATGCGGACATCAGCGAGATCGGCGTGCGGCATGGAGTCGTCCTTCAGGATGCCGGCGCGTGCGCGTCGTGCGCCGCATCGCCGCGGGTACCGGCCGCCAGTACGCGATCGACGAACGCTGCCGACTGCCCGAGGTAGTGCAGCGGGTCCATCAGCCGGTCGATCGCGCGCGCGTCGAGCCATTGCGTGACGCGCGGGTCGCGCTTCAACGCGTCGCCCAGCGGTCGGGCTTCGCCGGCGGCGCGCTTGCCGATCTCGGCGACGAGCGCATGCGCGGATGCCTTGCCTACGTGCGCGGCGAGCGCCATTTGCACCGCTTCGGCCATGATCTGGCCGTGCGTCAGGTCGAGGTTCGCGCGCATGCGCGCGACGTCGACGTCGAGGCCCTCGACCACCTGGATCATCGCGTCGAGCGCGCCAGCGGCGAGCTCGAACAGTGCCGGCAGCGTGTCCCACTCGGCGGGCCAGTTGCCGAGGCCGCGCTCGTGCTCCTGCACGGCCGCGCCGAGCATCGTCGCCACGAGGTGCGGCGCGCGCACGGCGGCGGCGAGCGCGACGGCGCAGCCGACGGGATTGCGCTTGTGCGGCAACGTCGACGAACCGCCACGGCCTTCGGCCGCAGGCTCGAAGGCTTCGCCGACTTCGGTCTGTGCCAGCAGCGCGATGTCGCGCGCGAGCTTGCCCAGCGACGCGATCAATCCGCCCACCGCGGCGGCGACTTCGACGAGACGGTCGCGCTGCGCGTGCCACGGAACGTCGGCGACGCCGAGCGCCAGTTCGCGCGCGAGCGCCTGCTCGACGTCGGGGGCCGCTTCGCCGAGCGCCGCCAGCGTCCCCGCCGCACCGCCGAACTGCAGCACCGCCGCCCGGCGCGCCGCATCGCCGAGCCGCTCCGCGTGGCGACGGATCGCCGACAGCGTGGTCGCGAGCTTGAGTCCCAGCGTGATCGGCAGCGCCTGCTGCAGCAGCGTACGTGCCGCCATCGGCGTGTCGCGATGGCGAAGCACCTGCATCGTCAGCACGCGATCGAGACGCCTGAGCTCGGCGCCGACAAGCGCCATTGCGTCGCGAATCTGCAGCACCAGCGCGGTGTCGATCACGTCCTGGCTGGTCGCGCCCCAGTGCACGTAGCCGCGCGCATCCTCGTCGACGCGCAGCGTCAGCATTTTCAGCAGCGGAATCGCGCGGTTGCCGGCATCGCGCGCCGCGTTCGACAGGGTCTCGGCATCGAAATGCCGCGCATCGCATTGCGCGGCGATCGCCGCCGCGGCATCTTGCGGAATCACGCCCGCCGTGGCCTCGGCACGCGCCAGCGCCGCCTCGAACTCGAGCATGCGCGCGATCGACGCCGAAGGCGCGAAGATCGCCCGCATGCGCCCGGTGGAGAAGATGGGATCGATCACGCGCGATCAATCCACCCGCGATGCGGGCTTGTCGAGCTCGGCGATGCGCGCCGCGAGCGCGCCTTTCCCGGCCTCGCCCCGCGGCTTCGCCGCCAGTGCCTTCAGCGCAAGCAATTCGGCGGTGCGCAGCGCATCCGCGGCGGGCACCGCGACGTCGGGCGTGACGCCGGTGCCTTCCCAGTTCGTGTGCGTGACCGGGCTGATCGCACGCCCACTCGGCACGAAAATGTCGAAGTGCGGTGAAAGCTGTTGGCGGTCGCCGGGGTTGGCGCCGCCGCCAGTGGTCTCGCCGACGATCGTCGCACGCTTCAGGTTCTTCAGGTTGTAGCTGAATTCCTCGGCGCCGGAAAATGTCTGCGACGACGTCAGCACGTATACCGGCTTGGATTGGCCGAAACGCGGTCCCGGCACCCAGTCTTCGGTCCAGAACTGCTCGGTGCGATCACCTTCGCGCCAGTAGAGGCTGTTCAGATGCGTGCGCCGCTCGAACAGGTAGCTCGACATGAACGCGACGGTGGCCGGATCGCCGCCGCCGTTGTTGCGAAGGTCGACAATCAACGCATCGGCGTGCGCGACCAGCGTCATCGCCGCGGCAATGGCCGGCGCCGCGGGTCCCAGGTCGTCGAAGGCGCGCAGGTCGAAGTAGCCGATGTTGTTCGGCCGGCGCTCGACGCGCTCGACGCCGAAGTTGCGCGCCTCGCCGTCGCGGATGTCGGCTGCCGCCTGTTTGGGTGACGGCGTCGCGTCGTCCACGCCGCGCGGCGGCAGCGGCTGCGCGCTGTATCGCACGCGGATGTGCAGGTCGCGCGTGGCGGCACGCAGGTCGGCGGTCAGTCGCCCCGCGAAGCGCTCGGGGTCGTCGATGCCGTCGTAGGCATGTGTACGCAGGCTTTCGCCGAGCATCGCCGATGCCTTCGTTGCGACGTCGGGAAAGACATAGCGCGCGTTCAACTCGCGAATCGCGGCTTCGACAACGGTGGTGCGAGTGGCGGCATCCATAGGCTCGGCAAGCGTCGCGGCCGGCATGCCAGCGGCCAGCAACAGCGCCAGCGCACCGGCGCAGACGGCTCGGGTCGGGATCATGATGGTCGCATTATTGCAGCAGTGGCCGCACGGCGGCGCACCGGCGACGGCTACACGTCGAAGAACACCGTCTCGTGCGCGCCCTGCAGCACGATGTCGAAAATGTACGCGCCTGGGGTGTCGCCGCGCGTGGCGATCAGCGTGTCGCGCCGCGCGGCCGGCACCGAGCGCAGCACCGGATCGTCGGCGTTGGCATGCTCGTCGCCGAAATAGATCCGTGTCTGCAGGTGCCGCAGCATGCCGCGCATCAGCAGCGTAACGTTGATGTGCGGCGCCTGCAATCCTCCACCCGGCGCGGGCACGCGTCCCGGCTTGATCGTCGTGAACGCGTAGCGCCCTTCCGGGTCGGTCGGCATGCGGCCGAAGCCGCTGAAATGGGTCGTCAACGGCAAGTCGCGGCGATCCTCGGGATGCGCATAGCGGCCGTGCGCATTGGCCTGCCAGATTTCGACGAGCGCGTCGGCGACGGGTGCTGCATCGCCGTCGACGATGCGCCCGCCGACCATGATCGGCGGATCGGCGACGCCGGGACCGACGAGGTTCGCGGTGTTGAGCCATGTGAGGCCGATGTGCAGGAACGGCCCGACCGTTTGCGAGGATGTCGTGGGAAGGTTCATGGTGATCAGGGCCGCGGCAGGTCGTTTTCCATCGGCGTCTCGTCGCGTCCGCGCAGCACGATGTCGAAATGGTAGCCGAGCGCCTGCTCCGGAATCGTCGTGTCCCAGTCGAACGCCGAGACGAGGCGCGTGCGCGCCTTCGCATCGGGAATGCTCGTGTACATCGGGTCGAACTCCAGCAGGGGGTCGCCGGGGAAATACATCTGCGTGACGAGCCGCGTCGCGAACGCCGGACCGAACAGCGAGAAGTGGATGTGCGCGGGCCGCCATGCGTTGGGATGATTGCGCCACGGATACTCACCCGGCCGGATCGTCACGAAGCGATAGCGACCTTCGCCGTCGGTCAGCGTGCGCCCGGCGCCCGTGAAGTTGGGATCGGTCGGCGCGTCGTGCTGGTCGCGCGGATGCGGATAGCGACCTGCGGCGTTCGCCTGCCAGATCTCGACCAGCGTGTGCGGCACCGGCCTGGCATTGGCATCGAGCACACGACCCGACACGACGATGCGCTCGCCGATCGGCTGGCCCGCGTGCTGGCGCGTGAGGTCGAAGTCGTTGGCGCGGATGCGCTCGAACCCGAACATCGGCCCGGTGACTTCCGACAGCGTCGCCGGCAGGCGCACCAGTGGCGCCGTCGGCGCGCGCTTCACGGTCGACATGTATGGCGGGTACAGGTGAGCGGGCTGCGTGCCCGGATCGTAGGGCCGATAGCCGCGCACGGCGACACGCGCGGCCGCGCTGGACGTCGTGTTGTCAGTGGGCTGCGTCATACACGTTCGATGATCATCGCGATCCCCTGTCCGACGCCGATGCACATCGTGCACATCGCGTATTTTCCGCCACTGCGCGCCAGTTGGTACATCGCCGTCGTCACCAGCCGCGCGCCCGACGCGCCCAGCGGATGGCCGAGCGCGATGGCGCCGCCATTCGGATTGACGTGCGAGGCATCGTCGGCGAGGCCATGGTCGCGCGTGACGGCGAGCGCCTGCGCGGCGAACGCCTCGTTGAGCTCGATCACGCTCATGTCGCCGATGCCGAGCTTCGCCAGCGCGAGCGCCTTGCGCATCGCCGGCGACGGACCGAATCCCATGATGCGCGGCGCGACGCCGGCGACCGCGGCGGCGACGACGCGCGCACGCGGCGTCAATCCGTGACGCGTCACCGCGTCCGCCGACGCGATCAGCAGCGCCGCAGCACCATCGTTGATCCCCGATGCGTTGCCCGCGGTGACGGTGCCGTCGGGCCTGACCACGCCCTTCAGGCGCGCCAGCGATTCCAGCGTCGTCGCGCGCGGATGCTCGTCGTTGGCGACGACGACGGGATCGCCCTTTTTTTGCGCAACGCTGACCGGCACGATTTCGTCGGCGAGCCGGCCCGCGGCGATCGCCGCCGCCGCGCGCTGCTGGCTGCGCAACGCGAACGCGTCCTGGTCGGCGCGCGACACGTTGAAATCGTGCGCGACGTTTTCCGCGGTCTCGGGCATCGAGTCGATGCCGTACTTCGCCTTCATCAGCGGGTTGACGAAGCGCCAGCCGATCGTCGTGTCCTCGAGCTTCACCTGGCGCGAGAACGCCTCGGCGGCCTTGCCCTGCACGAACGGGGCGCGCGACATGCTCTCGACGCCGCCCGCGATCATCAATGACGCCTCGCCGCTCCTGATCGCGCGCGCGCTGGTCGCCACCGCGTCGAGGCTCGATCCGCACAGCCGGTTGACGGTGACACCGGGCACATCCTGCGGCACGCCGGCCAGCAGCAGCGCCATCCGCGCGACGTTGCGATTGTCCTCGCCCGCCTGGTTGGCGCAGCCGTAGACGACGTCGTCGACCTGGCTCCAGTCGACATGCGGATTGCGCGCGATCAGCGCGGCAATCGGGATCGCCCCCAGGTCGTCGGTGCGGATCGTCGACAGTGCGCCGCCGTAGCGGCCGAACGGCGTACGAATGGCATCGCAGATGAAAGCTTCGGGCATGGTGTTCCTTGGTTTCGCTCGGTGTTCCTTCGTGTCGCGTCGCGCTTGCGTCAGGCGGGGCGGGGAGGCGGCGCCAGCGTGAGCGCGACGCCGCTCAGGCGCGCAAGCTCGGAGAGCGTCATGCCCTCGGTCATCCGCACCACCTCGACTCCGCGCGGCGTGATGTCGAGCACCGCGAGGTCGGTATAGACGCGGTCGACGCAATTGAGTCCGGTCACCGGATACGTGCAACGCTCGACGATCTTGCTCTCGCCGGACTTGGTCAGGTGCTCCATCATCACCACGACACGCTTGGCGCCGAGCGCCAGGTCCATCGCCCCGCCCACTGCGGGAATGGCGTCGGGCGCGCCGGTGTGCCAGTTGGCGAGATCGCCGCGCACCGACACCTGGAACGCGCCCAGCACGCAGAAGTCGAGGTGGCCGCCGCGCATCATCGCGAACGAATCGGCATGATGGAAGTACGCGCCGCCCGGCAGCAGCGTCACCGGCTGCTTGCCGGCGTTGATCAGGTCGGGATCCGCCTGACCGGGCGCCGGCGCCGGGCCCATCCCCAGCAAGCCGTTTTCGCTGTGCAGCAGGATCTCGCGATCGCCGGGCAGGTGATTGGCGACGAGTGTCGGCAGGCCGATGCCCAGGTTGACGCAGGCGCCATCGGGGATGTCGTTGGCGACGAGCGTCGCCATCTGGTCACGTGTGAATTTCTGCATGGGGTCGAAGTCGTTGCGCGCGTCAAGCCGCGGCGCCGGGGGTGGCGAGCGGCGTCGCCGATGCCACTTCGACCACGCGCTTGACGAAAAGTCCCGGTGTGACGATGGCCTCGGGATCGAGCGCGCCGAGCGCCACCACTTCGCGCACCTGCGCGATCGTGCACCGCGCCGCCGTCGCCATCACAGGTCCGAAGTTGCGCGCCGTCTTGCGGTACACGAGGTTGCCCCAGCGATCTGCGCGCTCGGCCTTGACCAGCGCGTAGTCGGCGCGGATCGGCGATTCGAGCACGTAGTGCCGGCCATCGATCTCGCGCGTCTCCTTGCCCTCGGCAAGCAGCGTGCCGTAGCCGGTCGGCGTGAAGAATCCGCCGATGCCGGCGCCCGCGGCGCGAATGCGCTCGGCGAGGTTGCCTTGCGGCACCAGCTCGAGCTCGATGTCGCCGGCGCGGTACAGCGCGTCGAACACCTGCGAGTCCACCTGGCGCGGGAACGAGCAGATGATCTTCTTCACGCGCCGCGCCTTGAGCAGCGCGGCGACGCCGGTCTCGCCGTTGCCGGCGTTGTTGTTGACGATCGTCAGGTCGCGCGCGCCCTGAGCGAGCAGCGCGTCGATCAGCTCGACGGGCATTCCGGCGGTGCCGAACCCGCCGATCATGATCGTCGAGCCGTCCTCGATGCCGGCGACGGCGGCGATGGTGGTCGCGACGATCTTGTCGATCATGCGGGCGCTCCCGTCGATGCGAACGCGTCGCGATGCCGGGCCGCGGCGGCGATCGACAGCGTGACTTCGAGCGTGCGCGTGGCGTCGTCACCGTCGACACGGGGCGTCTCGCCGTCGGCGATCACGCGCAGGAAATGCGCGAGCTGGCGCGCCTGCGGGTCGGCGTGCTCGACGTCGATGCGCTCGCGCACGAGCGGCGCCGCCCATCCCGGCGTACCGTCGTAGCGGTAGAGCTCCAGTGCAGGCACCGTCAGGCTGCCGAGCGTGCCGGCGAACCAGTAGCAGTTGTCGTCGTTTTGCGGATACATCGCGGCTTCGCCCGATGTGAGCTCCCAGCTCCACGGCGCCGGTGTTGCATCCGACAGCACCGCGCTGCCGAGCGCGCCATTGGCGAAGCGCAGCGCCAGCGCGGCGCTGTCCTCGACCGCGAAGCCGTGCGCGGCATTGGCGGTGAACGCCTGCACGTCGATGATTTCGCCGGCGATGTAGCGCAGGTTGTCGATGTCGTGGATGAAGTTGATGAGAATGGGCCCTCCGCCGGCCTCGCGACGCCAGCCGATGTCGAAGTACGCGTCGGGCTTGCGGATCAGGAACATCGCGTTGACGGCAACCAGCCGGCCGATCACGCCGGAGCGCACGATGTCGCGCGCCTTTTCGATCACCGGATTATAGCGGCGGTGATGACCGACCAGCAGCGGCACGTTGGCGTTGCGCGCCGCGACGCACAGCGCCTCGGCGCTTGCTACGCTGTCGGCGATCGGCTTTTCCACCAGCACCGGGATGCCGCGCGCGACCGCCGCCAGCGCCGCGACGACGTGCATCGCGTTGGGGGTCGCCACGACGACGCCGTCCGGCTGGGTGGCGTCGAGCATGCGCGCGGCATCCGCCCAGATCGGCACGCCGAGGTCGCGCGCGGCATCGGCCGCGGCGGCGCCGGGATCGGCGACGCCGACAAGCGTGCAGCCTGCGTTGGCGCGAATCGTCGCCGCGTGGCGCCGGCCGAACATGCCGAAGCCGATGATGGCGAGGCGCAATGCCGGCCGGCGTGAGACATCACCGCGCGTCGACAACGCCGTCACGCCGCCTCTGCGCCGGCGTGACCGCCGAGAAAGAGCCGGTTGAGGTCCGGATGCTGCAGCAATTCGGACGCGGGGCGGTCGAGCGCGAGCCGCCCCATTTCCAGCACCAGCGCGCGATCCGCGTACTTGAGCGCGGTGCGCACGTTCTGCTCGACCATCAGGATCGTCGTGCCGCCGTCCGCGAGCTGGCGCAGCAGCGCCATCACTTCCTGCACGAGGATTGGCGACAGGCCGATCGACGGCTCGTCGATCAGCAGCACGCGCGGCCGCAGCAGCAATGCGCGGCCGATCTCGAGCTGCTTCTGCTCGCCACCCGACATCGTCGACGCCTGGTTGTCGATGCGCTCGCGGATGCGCGGAAAGCGCGCCAGCGCCTCGTCGATGCGCGCGCCGAGCACGCCGCGCGGCAGCGTGATACCGCCGAGCTCGAGGTTGTGCCGCACCGACAGCGACGCGAACAGGTTGCGCCCCTGCGGCACGAACGCGATGCCCTGCGCGAGCAGATGTCGCTGCGACGCGCCGTTGATGCGCCGGCCCTCGAAGCGCACTTCGCCGCTGCGCGGCGTCAGCAGCCCGAACAGCGTCTTCAGCACCGTCGACTTGCCGGCGCCGTTGGGGCCGATCAGCAACGTGATTTCGCCGGCGCGCGCATCCAGCGTGGTTGCGTTGAGGATCGTCAGGCTCGGCGCGTAGCCGGCGACGACGTTGTCGAATTCGATGACGGACGCGGCCATGATGGGTCAGTTGCCGAGATAGGCTTCGAGCACTTGCCGGTTGGATTGCACGGCCTGCGGCGCACCGGCCGCCAGCACCCGTCCTTCGACCATGCAGATCACGTGCGGGCACAGCCGCATGATGAAGTCCATGTTGTGCTCGATGACGACAAAGCTGCCGCCTTGCGTGCGGTTGAGCTCGACCAGCAGTTCGCGCAACTGGTCGACGAGGCTCGGATTGACGCCGGCGCAAGGCTCGTCGAGCAGCACCAGGCGCGGCTTCGGCATGAACGCCATGGCGATGTCGATCAGCTTCTGCTGGCCGTACGACAGCGTTCCGGCCGGCAGGTGCGCGACCGGCCGCAGCCTGAAGAGCTCGATCATCTCGTCGGCGTGGCGCCCCATGCCGGCGTCCGGGCGCGCGAACAGGCGGCCCACCAGCGTGCCCTCGAACTCCTGCGCGGCGGCGATCAGGTTGTCGCGCACCGACATCTTGCCGAACACCTGCAGCGTCTGGAACGTGCGGCCGACGCCGCGGCGCGCGAGCGCGAGTGGCGACATGCCGGTGATGTCCTCGCCATTGAGCGTGACCGTGCCCGACGACGGCTCGATCTGCCCGAGGATGCTGTTGAAGAGCGTCGTCTTGCCGGAACCGTTCGGGCCGATGACGCCGACGATCTCGCCCGCGCCCACGCTGAACGAGACGCCGTCCACCGCCTTGATGGCGCCGTACTGCTTGCGCATCTCGCGGACGTCGAGCAACGACGTCATGGCTGCGGCGCTTTGTGCGCGCGACGATCGGCGAGCGACAGCAATCCGCCGGGCAGCCACACCATCAGCGCCACCAGCGCGACGCCGAAGCCGACGAGGTACCACTTCTGCATGAACTGCAGCGCCGGGCTGCTGCTGGAGCGCAGGAATTCTGGCAGCAGGATGACGACGATCGTGCCCAGCACGGGCCCGAAGAAACGTCCCGAGCCGCCGACGATCACCGCCAGCAGCATCATCAGCGACGTGAAGAAATGGAACGTTCCCGGCTCGACGAACTGCACGAGAGACGCGTAGAACACGCCGCCAATGCCGGCACAGGCGGCGCCGACGGCGAACGCCAGCAACGTGTAGGCGGTGATGTTGACGCCCAGGCTTTCCGCGCGGATCGGGTTGTCGCGCAACGCCGCGAACGCGCGGCCCCACGGCGAGCGCAGCAGCAGCCACAGCAGCGTCGCCACGATGGTGAGTGCCGCAAGCGTCAGCCAGAAGTACGCGCGCTCGCTGTCGAAGCTCACCGACAGGATCGACGGCCGCGGCACGTTGGCGATGCCGAACGTGCCGCCGGTCAGCTCTTCCTCGTTGCGCATGATCAGGTAGATCAGCACATTGAAGCCGAGCGTCGCGAACGCGAGGTAGTGGTGCTGGACGCGTAGCGCCGGAAAGCCGAGCGCCAGGCCGACGACGAAGCACACGATCGCGGCGATCGGGATCACCAGCCAGAACGAGATCCCCAGCTTGGTCGTGAGAATCGCCGCGATGTACGCGCCGATGCCGAAAAATGCGGCCTGGCCGAGCGACATCTGTCCCGCATAGCCCATCGTCAGGTTGAGGCCGAACGTCGCCATCATGTAGACGCAACACAGCGACAGCAGGTAGATCTGGCTGCGCTGCAGCCAGAATGCGCTCACGCCCAGCGCGACGATCGCGAGTGCCAGCGCGATGCGCCTGGCGCTGGCGCTGGCGCTGGCGCCGGCGCTCGCGCTCATACCTTGCGCTCCTCGCTGCGACCGAGAAGTCCTTCGGGACGGAACAGGATCACCAGCAGGAACAGCACCAGCGCGACGCCTTCCTTGTACGCCGGCGAGATATAGAAGCCGACGAGGTTTTCCATCACGCCGATCAGCACGCCGCCCAGCAGCGCGCCGCGGGTCTGGTTGAAGCCGCCGATGATCGCCGCGAAAAACGCCTTCGGCCCGATCGAATCGCCCATGTCGAACTTGGCCAGGTACGTCGGCGTGATCAGCAGCGCGGCGACCGTCGCGAGCAGCGCATTGATCAGGAACACGTACATCACCATCCGTTTGACGTCGATTCCCAGCACCTTCGCCGCCTCGGTGTTCTGCGCGACCGCCTGCATCGCGCGTCCGGTCACGGTGCGATTGAGGAAGGCCTGCAGCGCAACGACGATCAGTCCCGCGAGCACCAGCGTGCCGATGTCGGCGATTGAAACCGTCACGCCGGCCAGCGAAAATTGTCCGGCGGGAAACGGGCTTGGAAACGGATGCGCCTCGGCGCTGTAGCCGGCGCGCACGATCGACTTGACGGCGATCGACACGCCCAGCGTCGCGATCACCAGCGGAATCACGCCGTGACGGATCAGCGGGTCGGCAATGCCGCGCTTGAACGCCACGCCCAGCACCAGCATCGACACCACGCAGGTGATCGCGAATGCGACCCACAGCGGCATGCCGGCAGCGATGCAGAACAGCATGCCGAACGCGGGCAGCATGACGAACTCGCCCTGCGCGAAATTGATGACACCGGCCGCCTGCCACATCAGCGTGAAGCCCAGCGCCGCGAGCGCGTAGATCGCGCCGGTGGCGGTGCCGGAAACGATGAGCTGGACGAATTCACCCATCAGGAGCCCTCGCGCGAAGGTCGCGCGTCCCGACATTACGACGGCAGGGCTTTCCCATCAAGTGCGATTATCGCAATTCGGGGCGGTAATCGCACGCGCGATCGATCGCCTGCGGACGCACGCTTCGTAACGCGGGCAATCGCGACACAACGACGGCACGAGCGAACCGTGCATCTCGATCACGCCGCGCGATGGCGGCGGAACGGCAGGCTGCGATTCGGCACCTGGCGCATCAGCCATTGCACCGACTGCCGCGCGCGCGCGGCGACGGTCGCGAGCGGCAGCTGCACGTAGTCGTCGTTGAAGACCTCGAAGCTGTAGTCGCCTTCGTAGCCCAGCGTGTCGAGCGCGCGCATCAGGTCGCCGATCTCTGCGCTGTGCACGCCCTCGCCGGGAAACACGCGGAAATGCCGCGCAGTCTCCCGCCGCTCGTCCGGCGTTGGCGTTGATTGCCACATGAAATCCGCGAGCTGCACGAACAGCAGCTTGCGCGGATCGACGTCGTCCAGCGCGTCGACCGGCGTGCCGGTCGCGAGCATGTGATACGAATCGATCGCCAGTCCCAGGTTGCATCGGTCCGCGCGCTCGACGAGTTCCCATGCGGAGGTGACATCGCTGACGAAGCGTCCCCACGACAGCGCCTCGAACGCGACGTCGATGCGGAACGGAATAGCCAGCATTGCAAGCTTGCGCAGGTCGGCGACGAAGCGGTCACGATCGTCGGCGGCGTGCGCGGACGTCGTCGAACAGCACAGCAGCACGCGCGAGCCCAGCGCGTGGCACATCGACAGCATCGACTTGGCGATGTCGATCTTGTACGCGTGCAGGTCGCCCGCGAGACCCTCGAAATCCCTCAGTACCTGGAAACCTGTCACTCGCAGGCCGCTCGCGCGCACCGCATCGATCGCTGCCTGCTCGCCCTGGGGATGCCCGACGATGTCGCGCGCCGACAGCATCACCTGCGTGAATCCGCCGTCGCGAATCGCGCGCAGCTTGGCCTCGAGCGGGCCCGCTAGCGTGATCGTGTCCATGCCGAAGCGTTCGATGTTCATGCCGCGTGCTCCTGACGCCGGTCCGCGCCGATGTCGCTCTTTACGAGCTCGAACGTCACCGCGCCGAAATACACCTGCGTCAACGCGCCCTTCGCGCTCGGCTGCACCGGTTCGCGATCGACGAAGACGACGCCGCGCTCGGCGAGAACGCGCGTCGCCTGCTCGACGTCGGGCGCGCCGATGCCGACGCGCAAAAGCCGCTCGTCCCAGTCGATGTCTTCGGAGCCCGGCGGCGGTTCGATCAGTTGCAGGTAGAACTTGCGATCGGGGCTCGCGAGCAGCGTGCCCTTGGGAAGGATGCCGAAGTACTGGCCACCCGGCAGCGGCGTGAAGCCCAGCAGCTCGCGATAGAAATCGCTCCAGTCGCCGCTGCGCTCGGCACCGGCGCTTTGCACGACACCGAACCAGTGCATGCCGGCCAGCGCTGGCGGGTTGCGCACGGCACCCGGCAACGCAACGAAATCGACGTCGTAGATCGAGAAGTCCTTGTATCGGTCGACGAAGTAGATGAGGCTGCCGCCGACGCCGTGGATGCCGGGAATATTGAGCTCCATCGCCGACGCGCGCGTCGGCATCGCCCAGGCGCCGAGGTCGAGCGCGCGGTGGAACGCGGCGTCGGCGTCGCGCACGCGCAACGCGATCGCCGACAGCACGGGGCGCGCGGCCGGTGCGCTCATGCCCGTCAACGCCTCCGGATGGGCGTTGACGATGATGTTCATCGGCCCCTGCCGGTAGAGCGTCACTTCACGCGAGCGATGGCGCGCGACCGGCATGAATCCCATCGTCTGCAGCACGTTGGCGAGCGCCTGCGGTTGCGAGGTCGCGTATTCGACGAACTCGATGCCGTCGAGGCCCAGCGGATTGCTGGGTTCCGGAAGATGCTCGTGCAAGCTCATGCGAATGTCTCCTCGAAAGGCAGTCCAACATAGTTTTCGGCGAGCGACGCCTGCGCCGCGTCGGAGCCCGTCACGTAGTCCAGATCGGCGAGCTGCAGCCGCTGCTGGTAGGCGGTGGCGTCGGGAAAGCAGTGCAGCAGCGAGGTCATGAACCACGAGAAGCGCTGCGCGTTCCAGACGCGCCGCAACGCCGTGTCAGAGTACGCGTCGAGCCGCGCCGAATCGCCGTCACGGTAATGCGCGACCAGCGCTGCGGCAAGCACGCGCACGTCGGCAATCGCAAGATTGAGGCCCTTCGCACCCGTCGGCGGCACGATGTGCGCGGCATCGCCTGCGAGGTAGAGCCTGCCGAACTGCATCGGCTCGCAGACGAAGCTGCGCATGCCGACGACGTTCTTCTGCAGCACCGGCCCTTCGACCGGTTGCCAGCCGTCGCGCGTCGCAAGACGCAAGCGCAACTCGCTCCAGATCCGCGCGTCGTCCCATTGCTCGACGTTTTCTTCGGGGTCGCACTGGAAATAGAGCCGCTGGATCGTCGGTGAGCGCGTGCTGACGAGCGCGAAACCGCGTGCGTGGTGCGTATAGATGAGCTCCGCCGACGACGGCGCCGCCTGCGCGAGGATGCCGAACCATCCGAATGGGTAGCTGCGCGCGAATTCGCGGCGCGCCGCCGCCGGCACGGATGGCCGGCACACGCCGTGGAAGCCGTCGCAGCCGGCGATGAAATCGCAATCGATCGACTGCGCGGCGCCGTTGTCCGTGTAGTGCAGCGACGGCGCGTTGCCGGCGAAGCCCCGCGGCTCGACGCCGCCGGCGTTGAAGACGATCGCGCCGCCGCTTGCAAGGCGTGCCGCGACCAGGTCCTTGATCACTTCGTGCTGTGCGTACACGGTGATCGCCTTGCCGCCCGCGTGCGCAGACAGGTCAATACGGTGTCCGCGGCCGTCGAAACGCAACTCGATGCCGTGATGCAGGAATCCTTCGCGATGCAGGCGCGTGCCGAGGCCGACCGAATCGAGGAGGTCGACGGTGCCCTGCTCCAGCACGCCCGCGCGGATCGTGCTTTCTATCGCAGCGCGCGAACGCACTTCCAGCAGCACCGATTCGATGCCGGCAAGATGCAGCAGGTGCGACAGCAGCAGCCCGGCCGGACCGGCGCCGACGATGCCGACTTGGGTACGCATGGCGGCGATTGTGCACCATCCGCACGCGATTTCCGATTACCGAAAAAACGTGCGATTATCGACCAAAGAAGCGTGCGCGATCCGCACGCGCTGCTCCGGTCGCGTGTCGATGCCCCGAAAACCCGCTCCCGTCATGCCGCGTCCGCCGCCACGGGCGCGCGCCGAAATCGCCGTTGCCACCGAACCGCCGCGCACCGCGGCGCAGGACATCCAGCGTTATTCCGGCGACCCGGACTTCATGGCGACGCTCGCGCGCGGCCTGGCGGTGGTGCGCGCGTTCACGCAGCAACGCCGGCCGCTGACCATCGCGCAGTTGTCGATGAAGACCGGCATCCCGCGCGCGGCGGTGCGCCGCTGCCTCTATACGCTGTCCGAGCTCGGCTATGTCGCGTCCGACGACGGCCGCAATTTCGCGCTGCGCCCGCGCATCCTCGCGCTCGGGCACGCCTACCTGACGTCGAGCCCGCTGGCGGCGTCGGCGCAGCCGATCCTCGACCACGTCAGCGACAGCGTGCACGAGTCGTGCTCGATGTCGATCCTCGAGGGTGACGAGATTCTCTACATCGGCCGCTCGCGCACGTCGACGCGCATCATGTCGATCGATCTCAACGTCGGCAGCCGCCTGCCGGCCTATTGCACGTCGATGGGACGCGTGCTGCTGTCGGGACTCGAGCCCAAGGAGCTGGCCGCGTACTTTTCGCGCGTGCGAATCGCGCCGCACACGGCGAGGACGCAGACATCGCCGGACAAGGTGCGCGCGATCGTCGAAGGCTTGCGCAGCCGCGACTGCGCGATCGTCGACCAGGAGCTCGAGATCGGGTTGCGCTCGATCAGCGTGCCGGTGCGCGATGCACACGGGCGCATCGCCGCGGCGATCAACATCAGCGTGCAGGCGACGCGGCTGTCGATCGCCGACATGGAGTCCCACTTGAAACCCCCGCTCGCCGCCGCGGCGCACGAGCTCGGCCTGTTGCTCAACTGAATCCACGACCCGTGAGGCAACGCATGCGCAACACAGCGATCATCCTCGTGCCACTCTGCATCGCCATCGTGATGGCGAGCTGTGCGCGCGCGGAGGACTTGCGATGGTTCTCCGGCGCGCTCGGCACCGGCCAGAACGTCGACTCGCTGCGTGTCGGCGGCGCGTGGCAGCCGGACTGCGCATGCGAGTCGCTCACATCCATCGGCGCGACGCCGCTCGTGCTCGGCCATATCGAGTACTGGAACGCCCGCGGCGACGGCAAGTCGCACGACTCTTCGGTGAACGTCGGCGCACTGTTAGGAGCGCGCTGGCTGCTGCCCGCGCGCTCGCCGACGCAACCCTTCATCGAGTTTGCGTTCGGCGGCATCGCCCAGTCGCACGTGCGCATCGGCGCGCGCGCGCTCGGCTCCATGCTGCTGTTCGACTCGCGGCTCGGCGCAGGCATCGCGCTCGACTCAGCCAGCAAGTACCAGCTCGCGGCGTACGTCGAGCACCGGTCGAACGCGCGGCTCCGGGAGCCCAACGACGGGCTGACGACGTACGGCGTGGAATTGCGCGTCGCATTGCGCTGACGCGCTGTTCAACGATGCAAAAAAAGCCCGGCTTAGGGCCGGGCTTCTTTTTCGTTCCTGCGGTAACTTCAACGACACTGGATCCCCGCTTTCGCGGGGATGACGGCCCTTTGCTGCGGCGTCGACGACACTGGATCCCCGCTTTCGCGGGGATGATATTTCTCGCTTCGCGAGAAATATCACATATCCATATCGCCCATGCCACCCATGCCACCGCCGCCGCCACCCATCGGCTTGTCGTCCTTCGGCAGCTCGGCGACCATCGCTTCGGTCGTCAACATCAACGACGCAACCGACGCGGCGTTCTGCAGCGCGAAGCGCGTGACCTTGGTCGGGTCGAGCACGCCCATTTCGACCATGTCGCCGTACTCGCCGGTGGCGGCGTTGAAGCCGTAGTTGCCCTTGCCTTCGACGACCTTGTTGATGACGACCGACGGCTCGTCGCCGGCGTTCTGCACGATCATCCGCAGCGGCTCTTCGATCGCACGCATCACAATCTTGATGCCGGCGTCCTGGTCGGCGTTCAGGCCCTTGAGGTTCTTCACGTTGGCGCGGGCGCGCAGGTAAGCGACGCCGCCGCCCGGCACGATGCCTTCTTCGACGGCCGCACGGGTTGCGTGCAACGCGTCTTCGACACGCGCCTTCTTTTCCTTCATTTCGGTCTCGGTCGCGGCGCCGACCTTGATCAGCGCAACTCCGCCCGCCAGCTTGGCCACGCGTTCCTGCAGCTTTTCCTTGTCGTAGTCGGACGTCGCTTCCTCGATCTGCGCGCGGATGTTCTTGACGCGCGCCTCGATCGACGCCTTTTCACCGGCACCGTCGATGATCGTCGTGTCTTCCTTGCCCACTTCGATGCGCTTGGCGCGGCCGAGATCCTTGATGGTCGCGTTCTCGAGCTTCAATCCCAGTTCCTCGGCGATCACCGTGCCGTTGGTCAGGATCGCGATGTCCTCGAGCATCGCCTTGCGACGATCGCCGAAGCCCGGCGCCTTGACGGCGACGGTCTTGAGGATGCCGCGGATGTTGTTGACGACCAGCGTCGCCAGCGCTTCGCCGTCGACGTCTTCGGCGACGATCAGCAGCGGCTTGCCTGCCTTGGCGACCTGTTCGAGCACCGGCAGCAGGTCGCGGATGTTCGAGACCTTCTTGTCGTGCAACAGGATGTACGGGTCTTCCAGCACGGCGGTCTGCTTTTCCGGGCTGTTGATGAAGTACGGCGAGATGTAGCCGCGGTCGAACTGCATGCCTTCGACGAGGTCGAGCTCATTCTCGAGGCCCTTGCCGTCCTCGACGGTGATCACGCCTTCCTTGCCGACCTTGTCCATCGCCTCGGCGATCGTCATGCCGATCGACTCGTCAGCGTTCGCGGAGATCGCGCCGACCTGGGCGATTTCCTTCGACGTCGAGCACGGCTTGCTGATCTTCTTCAGCTCCTCGATGATCGCGATGACGGCCTTGTCGATGCCGCGCTTGAGATCCATCGGGTTCATGCCGGCGGCGACGTACTTCATGCCCTCGGACATGATCGACTGCGCGAGCACGGTCGCGGTGGTGGTGCCGTCACCGGCGACGTCAGAAGTCTTGGAAGCGACTTCCTTCAGCATCTGCGCGCCCATGTTCTCGAACTTGTCCTTGAGCTCGATTTCCTTCGCCACCGACACACCGTCCTTGGTGATCGTCGGCGCGCCGAAGCTGCGCTCGAGCACGACGTTGCGGCCCTTGGGGCCCAGCGTCACCTTGACGGCGTTGGCGAGTATGTTCACGCCGTTCACCATCTTGTTGCGTACGTTCTCGCCGAAGCGGACGTCTTTGGCTGCCATGATTTCGTTTCTCCTGATGCGTTGTTCGTGGGCGGCGGGCTGACGCTAGGTCAGCCGACGATGCCGATGATGTCGTCTTCGCGCATGTGCAGCAGGTCCTGGCCTTCCATCTTGAATTCCTGGCCGGAGTACTTGCCGAACAGCACCTTGTCGCCGGCCTTGACGCCGATGGCGATCAGCTTGCCGCTGTCGTCGGTCTTGCCCGGTCCGACGGCGACGACTTCGCCCATCGACGGTTTTTCAGCGGCGGTATCGGGGATGACGATGCCACCGGCCGATTTACGCTCCTCTTCGAGCCGCTTGACGATCACGCGGTCATGCAAAGGCTTAAGCTTCATGGTAAGTACTCACTCCGGGTTCGTTATCGGAAATTTCGCGGAAACTGCGGATTTCGCCGGCGGAGCGCGGGCGGGTCGAAGTGACCGGCCCAGGATTGTTAGCACTCAACGGCTGCGAGTGCTAATAATACGGGGAAGTCGCTACGAAATCAAGTCCAAAGGTGGGCTACAGCGAAGATTGGCGCGAGGTCCTGTCCGGCGCTGCCGTCAAACCCCCAAGAGCCCCGAGCCGACTGGCGATGCCATGTGATCCCGATGCCGTCCCGGGCGCCGACCTGCAGTAGTGCGTCTAGTGTTGCCTGGCAATCGCATCCGACGACCATCCGCCACCCAGTGCCTGCACCAGTGCGACGCTCGCCTGCAACTGACGGCCACGCAGCAGCACCAGCGTGCGTTCGTTGTTGAACTGGATCGTCTGCGCGGCAACGACGTTGAGATAGCCGACGATGCCCGCCTTGTACTGGTTGGTGGTGAGCTCGACCGACCGGCGCGCCGACTCGACCGCCAGTTCCTGGATCGTCGCCTCCTCTTTCAGCACCGCCAGCGTCGCGAGGTTGTCCTCGACCTGCTGGAAGCCGCCGAGCACGACCTGGCGGTAGGCCGCGACCGTTTCGTCGTAGGCAGCGCGCGCGGCTTCGCGCTGCGCGCTGCGCAATCCGGCGTCGAACAACGGCTCGGCGAGATTGGCGCCGATTGACCAGAAACGATTGGGCAGTGACAGCAGCCTGGAGAGGCTGGAGCTCGCGAAACCGCCGCTCGCCGACAGGCCCAGCGTCGGAAAGAACGCCGCGGTGGCGACACCCACCTGCGCGTTCGCCGCCGCCATCCGCCGCTCGGCGGCGGCGACGTCAGGGCGCCGCTCCAGCAGCTGCGACGGCACCCCTGGCGGAATGTCGGGCGGCGCCGGCACATCCTCGGCGCCCGCGAGCGTGAACTGCGCGGGCGCGCGTCCCGTGAGTACGGCGATCGCGTGCTCGAACCCGGCGCGCGTGGCGCGATTGTCGACTGCCTGCGCCTGCGCCGACTTGAGCTGCACATCGGCTTGCACGACTTCGGCGCGCGCGGCGACACCCGCGTTGTAGCGATTCGTGGTGAGCTGCAACGACTGATCGAACGCGGCCACCGTGCGGTCGAGCAGGCGCTGCGCGCTGTCGGCGATGCGCACCGAAAAATAGGCGAACGCCAGTTGCGACTGCACCGACAGGCGCGCCGATTCGAGATCGGCGGCAGTGGCCGCGGCGTTGGCCTGGCTCGCCTCCACCGCGCGCCGCACCCGGCCCCACAGGTCGATTTCCCACGTCGCATCGACCGTCGCGTTGAACTGGTTGCGCACACCCGGCGCAGACGACGACGATGACGATCCGCCGCTGCCACGCGAACCCGACGCACCGACACCGACCGCGGGAAAGAGGCCGGCGCGCGCCTCGTCGATCAGCGCCTTCGCCTGGCGATAGCGCGCCTCGGCCGCGGCGATGTCCTGGTTGGCCGAGGTCGCATCGGCCTCCAGGCGATCGAGCTCGGCATCGTTGAAGATGCGCCACCATTCGCCGCGCGCAAACTGGTCGGCGGGCGTGGCGCTCTTCCAGTCGCCCGACTCCTTGTACGCGGGCGCGGGCTGCGTACTGTCGCGCACGTAGTCCGGCCCCACCGTGCAGGCGGCGAGCGCCGCGCACAACACGGCGACGCATGCGTTGTCGATCGAGTGTCGGGTCATGGACGGGCATGCGCCGCGGGTTGGCCGTCGATGCGCACGTCGTGACGCCGCATGCGACGCCCCGCCCACAGGCGGAAGCGATCGAGATACAGGTAGACGACCGGCGTCGTGTAAAGCGTCAGCAGCTGCGACAGCAACAGTCCGCCGACGATCGAGATGCCGAGCGGGCGGCGCAGCTCGGCGCCTTCGCCGAAGCCGATCGCCAGCGGCAGCGCGCCGAGCATCGCCGCGAGCGTCGTCATCATGATCGGCCGGAAGCGCCGCTGGCAGGCTTCGAAGATCGCGTCGCGTGGCGCGAGCCCGCGCTCGCGCTCGACCGAGATCGCGTAGTCGACCATCATGATCGCGTTCTTCTTGACGATGCCGATCAAAAGGATCACGCCGATCAACGCGATCAGGCTGAATTCGATCCGGTAGACGAGCAGCGCGAGCAGCGCCCCCACGCCCGCCGACGGCAGCGTCGACAGGATCGTCAGCGGATGCACATAGCTTTCGTAGAGCACGCCCAGCACGATGTAGACGGTCAGCAGTGCCGCGAGGATCAGCCACGGCTGGCTCGACAGTCCCTGCTGGAACGCGCGCGCCGTGCCCTGGAACGAGCCGTGCACGGAGTTCGGCACGCCCAGCTTCGCGATCGCATCGTCGATCGCCACTTGCGCGGTCGACAGCGACCCGCCTTCCGGAAGATTGAACGAGATCGTCGACGCCGCGAACTGCCCCTGGTGATTGACCGCGAGCGGCGTATTGGTGGGGCCAAAGCGCGCGAACGTCGTCAGCGGCACCTCGGCGCCACCTGCCGTGTGCACGTAGACGTCCTTCAACGCCTCCGGGCTTTGCCAGAACTCCGGCGCGACTTCCATCACCACCTTGTACTGGTTGAGTGGATTGTAGATCGTCGACACCTGGCGCTGGCCGAACGCGTCGTTGAGCGCGGTGTCGATGTCCTTGGGCGATAGCCCGAGCCGCGCCGCGGCGTCGCGATCGATCGTCAGCGTCGTCTGCACGCCCTTGTCCTGCGCATCGGTATTGACGTCGGCGAGCTCCAGCCGCTGCGACAGCGCGTAGCGGATGCGCGGCTCCCACAGCCGCAGTTGATCGAGATCATCCGCCTGCAGCGTGTACTGGTACGCCGCCTGGCTCTGTCGTCCGCCAACACGGATGTCCTGTGCCGGTACCAGGAACAGGCTCGCGCCGGCGACCGTCGCGGTCTTGCCGCGCAGCCGCGCGACGACGCCGTCGGCGCTGATCTGGCGCTGCGCGAGCGGATGCAGCGTGACGAACATGAACCCGCCGTTGCGGCGGCCGCCGCCGGTGAACGCGACGACGTTCTCCACCGCCGGATCGGCGCGAACGATGTCGATGAACTGCTTCATCTTCACCTGCATCGCCTGGAACGACGAGCCCTGGTCGGCCTCGATGGAGCCGATCATGCGGCCGTTGTCCTGCTGCGGGAAAAAGCCCTTCGGGATGATCACGTACAGGTAGACGTTGAGCGCGACCGTCACGCCCAGCACGAGCATCGTCAGCACGCCGTGGCGCAGCACCACGGCGAGCGTGCGGCTGTAGGCGCCGGCGAGCGCGTCGAACGCGCGGCCGACACGCCGCGCCAGCGGCCGCTCCTCGCGCTTCGGCCGCGCGCGCAGCACGCGCGAGCACATCATTGGCGTCGTCGTCAGCGACACCAGCAGCGACACCGCGATCGCCGCCGACAACGTCACCGCGAATTCGCGGAACAGCCGGCCGACGATGCCGCCCATCATCAGGATTGGAATGAACACCGCGATCAGCGACAGGCTCATCGACAGCACGGTGAAGCCCACCTCGCGCGCGCCGCGGATCGCCGCGTCATAGGGGCGCATGCCTTCCTCGACGTGGCGCGACACGTTCTCCAGCACGACGATCGCGTCGTCGACGACGAAGCCGGTGGCGATCGTCAGCGCCATCAGCGTCAGGTTGTTGAGTGAAAAGCCGCACAGGTACATCACGCCGAACGTGCCGATCAGCGACACCGGCACGGCGATGCTCGGAATGATTGCCGCGCGCACGTTGCGCAGGAACGCGAACACGACGAGGATCACCAGCACGATTGAAACGAGCAGCGAGCGCTCGACCTCGCGCAGCGACGCACGGATCGTCGTCGTCTGGTCCATCACCACGTCGACGTCGATCGCGCGCGGGATCGACGCCGTCAGCGACGGCAGCAACGCGCGCACGCGGTCGATGGTCTCGATGATGTTGGCGCCGGGCTGCCGGCTGATGATCAGCAGCACCGATGGCTTGCCGTTGGCCGAGCCGTCATTGCGCAGGTCCTCGACCGAATCGACGACGCTCGCGATGTCACCCAGGCGCACCGCGGCGCCATTCTGGTAGCTGACGATCAGCGGGATGTACTCGGCGGCCTTCTTCGCCTGGTCGTTGGCGCCGATCTGCCAGCGACGCTCGCCTTCCTCGAGCGCGCCTTTCGGCCGGTTGGCATTGGTGGCGGTGATCGTCGCGCGCACCTGTTCCATGCCGATGCCGTAGGCGTTGAGCGCCATCGGGTTCATTTCGACGCGCACCGCGGGCAGCGAGCTGCCGCCCACCTGCACCTGTCCCACGCCGTCGACCTGCGACACCTTCTGCGCGAGTATCGTCGACGCGGCGTCGTACATCTGTCCGCGCGTCATCGTCGCCGACGTGAGCGCGATGATCATCACTGGCGCGTCGGCGGGATTGACCTTGCGATACGTCGGATTGCTGCGCAACCCGGTCGGCAGCGAGCTGCGTGCCGCGTTGATCGCCGCCTGCACGTCGCGCGCGGCACCGTCGATGTCGCGCGACAGGTCGAACTGCAGCGTGATCCGCGCCGATCCCAGCGCCGACGACGACGTCATCTCGGTGACGCCGGCGATGCGACCGAGCGCGCGCTCGAGCGGCGTCGCCACCGTCGCGGCCATCGTTTCAGGACTCGCGCCGGCCAGGCTGGCCGACACCGAAATCGTCGGGAAATCGACCTGCGGCAACGGCGCCACGGGCAACAACCCGAACGACATCGCGCCGGCGAGCGCCACGCCCAGCGTCAGCAGCGTCGTCGCCACCGGCCGTTCGATGAACGGGCGCGACAGGTTCATGTGGCGGCGTCCATCGCGCGCGCCGTGCGCTCACGAACGCGGCGCGACATGCGGTCGAACGTCAGGTAGATCACCGGTGTGGTGAAGAGCGTCAGCACCTGGCTGACCAACAGCCCGCCCACCATCGTCAGTCCGAGCGGATGGCGAAGCTCGGAGCCGACGCCGCCGCCCAGCATCAGCGGCAATGCACCGAGCAGCGCCGACAGCGTCGTCATCAGGATGGGTCGGAAGCGCAACAGGCACGCCTCGTAGATCGCGTCGCGCGGCGACTTGCCCTCCTCGCGCTCGGCGTCGAGTGCGAAGTCGATCATCATGATCGCATTCTTCTTGACGATACCGATCAGCAGGATGATGCCGATGATCGCGATGATGCCGAGGTCGTTGCCACTGAGGATCAGCGCGAGCAGCGCGCCCACGCCCGCCGACGGCAGCGTCGACAGGATCGTCACCGGGTGGATGTAGCTTTCGTAGAGCACGCCCAGCACGATGTACATCGTCACGATGGCGGCGAGGATCAGCAGCAGCGTGTTGTTGAGCGACGCCTGGAACGCCAGCGCCGCGCCCTGGAAATTGGTGGTGATCGACGCCGGCAGCCCGGCGGCGGCTTCGGCTTCGCGCACCGCCTTCACCGCATCGCCGAGCGACGCGCCCGCAGCGAGGTTGAACGACACCGTCGACGCCGGAAACTGGCCGATGTGGTTGATGACCAGGGGCGAGGTGCGTTCCTCGATCGTCGCGACGCTGGACAGCGGCACCTGGTTGTTGCCGGCGCGCGACTGGCTGCCGGCCGTCGACTGCGTGGGCGACGCCGCGGTCGTGCCCTGCGAGGCTTGCGCGCCCTGCGCGCCCGCGTTCTGCGCTGGCAGGTAGATGTCGGCGAGCGTCGCCGGACCGCGTT
The DNA here is from genome assembly GCA_040006455.1 of Betaproteobacteria bacterium. GTDB lineage: Bacteria > Pseudomonadota > Gammaproteobacteria > Burkholderiales > Casimicrobiaceae > VBCG01. The sequence goes on from JBDTWY010000009.1 coordinate 39,150, forward strand.
GCATCGATGGCGCGAGCTCGAGCACGACGCGGTACTGGTTGGCCTGCGTGAATATGGTCGAGATCAGGCGCTGGCCGAACGCGTTGTAGAGCGCGTTGTCGATGGCCGCGGGCGTGATGCCGAGGCGCCCCGCGGCGTCGCGATCGATCACCACGTACGCCTGCAGCCCCTGGTCCTGCGCGTCGCTCGCCACGTCGGCCAGCAACGGCGACGTGCGCAGCTTGTCGACGACGCGGCTTGTCCACATGGCCAGCGCGACGGGATCGGCCGATTCGAGCGTGAACTGGTACTGCGTGCGGCTCACGCGATCCTCGATCGTCAGGTCCTGCACCGGCTGCATGTAGAGGTCGATGCCGTTCACCGCGCGCGCGCTGGCCGTCAGCCGCCGCATCACGACGCCGATGTCACGGTCGCGCTCCGACTTGGGCTTCAGGTTGATCAGCATCCGCCCGCTGTTGAGCGTCGCGTTCTGGCCATCGACACCGATGAACGACGACAGGCTCGCTACCGCGGGGTCGGCGAGCACGGTCTTCGCCAGCGCCTGCTGGCGCTCCGCCATCGCCGTGAACGAGATCGACTGCGGCGCCTCGGTGATCGCCTGGATGACGCCGGTGTCCTGCAGCGGGAAAAAACCTTTCGGCACCACGACGTAGAGCAGCACCGTCAACACCAGCGTCGCCACGGCGACAATGAGCGTTGCCGTCTGGCGGTCGAGCACCCAGTTGAGCATCCGGCCGTAGCGCGCGATCACGCGCTCGAAGAACCGTCCCGACGACCGGTAGAACCGCGTCTGCCGCTCGGGCGGCGTGTGGCGCAGCAGCTTCGCCGCCATCATCGGCGTCAGCGTCAGCGACACCACGGCGGAAATGAGGATCGCCACGGCGAGCGTGATCGCGAATTCGCGGAACAGCCGGCCCACGACATCGCCCATGAACAGCAGCGGAATCAGCACGGCGATCAGCGAAATGGTCAGCGAGATGATCGTGAAGCCGATCTGCTGGCTGCCCTTGAGCGCGGCGGCGAGCGGCTCGTCGCCCGCCTCGATGTAGCGCGCGATGTTCTCGATCATCACGATCGCGTCGTCGACGACGAAGCCGGTGGCGATCGTCAGCGCCATCAAGGTCAGGTTGTTGATGGAGAAGCCGGCGAGGTACATGACGCCGAATGTCCCCACCAGCGACAGCGGCACGGCGATGCTCGGGATCAAGGTCGCCGACGCACTGCGCAGGAACAGGAAGATCACCATCACGACCAGCGCGACGGAGACCAGCAATTCGATCTGCACGTCGTGCACCGACGCACGGATCGTCGTCGTGCGGTCGGTCAGTTGCGCGAGGTCGACGTCGGCGGGGAGCGAAGCGCGCAGCGTCGGCAGCAGCGCCTTGATGCGATCGGCGACGTCGATCACGTTCGCGCCGGGCTGCCGCTGGATGTTGAGGATCACCGCCGGATGATCGTTCGCCCACGCGTGCAGCCACGTGTTCTCGGCGCCGTCGACGACGTCGGCGACATCGGCGACGCGCACCGCGGCCCCCTCCTTGTACGTGATGATCAGGTGGCGATACTCGTCGGCCGATTTCAACTGGTCGTTGGCGTCGATCGTCGATGCGCGCGTCGGGCCGTCGAAGCTGCCCTTCGCCTGGTTGACGTTGGCGTTGGCGATCGCGGTGCGCAGGTCGTCCATCGACAGGCCGTAGGCGGCGAGCGCGCGCGGATTCGCCTGCACGCGCACCGCCGGACGCTGGCCGCCGCCGATGCTGACGAGGCCGACGCCGGGGAGCTGCGAGATCTTCTGCGCGATGCGCGTGTCGACGAGGTCCTCGAGCCTCGGTAGCGGCATCGTGTTCGACGTGATGCCGAGCGTCAGGATCGGTGCGTCGGCGGGATTGACCTTGCTGTAGATCGGCGGCTGCGGCAGGTCGGTGGGCAGCAGGTTGCTGGCCGCGTTGATCGCCGCCTGCACTTCCTGTTCGGCGGTATCGAGCGAAATGTCGAGGCTGAACTGCAGCGTGATCACCGACGCGCCACCGGAGCTCGACGACGACATCTGGTTGAGGCCGGGCATCTGCCCGAACTGGCGCTCCAGCGGCGCCGTCACCGACGATGTCATCACGTCCGGACTCGCGCCCGGGTACAGCGTGACGATCTGGATCGTCGGATAGTCGACTTCGGGCAGCGCGGAAATCGGCAGCAATCGGTACCCGACGATGCCCGCCAGGAAGATCGCCAGCATCAGCAGCGACGTCGCCACCGGCCGCAGGATGAAGAGGCGCGACGGGTTCACGCGAGACCCGTACTACCCGGGCGGCGGCGCCGGCGCGTTCGCGCCTTTTGCGCCATTGCTGCCAGGGCCGGCGCCCTGCGCGCCTCTGGCGCGCACGCCACCGGCGCTCGCAGCGCCCGCGGCGGCGCCTGCCGCGCCGCCTTTGGACGCGCCACCCTTGGCACGCGGCGCACCAGTGGGCACGACGGTGGTGTCGCGCGACACGGTTTCGACCGCCTGGCCTTCGCGCAGGCGATCGGTGCCGTCGACGACGACGACATCGCCGGGCGCGATGCCCTTGGCGATCACTGTGGTCTCGCCGTCGACGGGGCCGGGTGTCACCACGCGCACCGCGACCACGTTGTCAGCGCCGACGACGTAGACGAAGTTGCCTTGCGTGCCGCGCTGGATCGCCGCCGACGGCACGACGGTGGCGCCGCGCAGCGTGTCGACCAGCATCCGCACGTTGACGAACTGGTTGGGAAACAGCGATGAATCCGCGTTCGGAAACCCGGCCTTCAGTTTCACCGTGCCGGTAGTCGTATCGATCTGGTTGTCGACACTCAGCACCTTGCCGGTGGCGAGCTTTCGCGACTGGTCGCGTGACAGCGCATCGACCACCATCGGCTGCGCGGCATTGAGTTGCCGCAGCACCTGAGGCAGGTTGGTTTCGGGCAGCGCGTAAACGACGTCGATCGGCTGTACTTCGGTGATGACGACCAGGCCATTGGCGTCCGACGCATGCACCATGTTGCCGACATCGACCTGGCGCAGCCCGAGGCGGCCCGCGATCGGCGCGGTGATCCGCGCATAGGAGAGCGACAGCTTGGCGCTGTCGACCTGCGCCTGGTCGCTGGCGATCGATGCCTCGTATTGATGCACCAGCGATGCCTGCGTATCGACCTGCTGGCTGGCGATCGAATCCTGCGCCAGCAACGTCTTGTAGCGAACGAGGTCGACGTTCGCGTTCGCCAGCAGCGCGCGGTCCTTGGCGAGCTGTCCGTTCGCCTGCGCGACCTGGACCTCGAACAAGCGAGGGTCGATCTCGGCGAGCAACTGCCCGGCCTTGACCGTCTCGCCCTCGCGGAACAGCACGCGCAGCAGCTGGCCGTCGACCCGCGAACGCACCGTCACCGTCGCGCGCGGCGTCACCGTGCCGAGCGCGTTGAGATACACGTTGAAGTCCGCCGTCTTCGCGGTAGCCACCGCCACCGGCGCGGGCTTGGCATTGGGATCGCCGCGACGGCCGGTGGCCGGTGTCACCCCCGGGGCGGGAGCGCGCGCGTGCCAGATTGCGTAGGCGCCGGCGATGACGGCGAGCACGACGACGATCGCGATCAGCCAGCCGACGCCACGGCGGCGCTCGGTCGCGCCGGGTGTCGCGCCGGGCAGGGCATCGGATTCCGGCGGGGACGCGGGAGGCAGGTCAGGCATGGGGAACCGATTATTGTCGACGGCAGCCGCCGTATCGTCTGTTCAGAGTGACGTGCCGAAAGGATGGTTTCCGGAACCGGCCACACGATGCCACGAAACGGCGCGCCGTTTGCAACGAACTGTAACCACCGAACGCGCGTTGCCTCGCGATGCGCCGTCCGTCTGCCACGGCAGGCACCCCGTAGGTTCGCTGACCCCGAATACTGCGGTGCGCGTTAGTTTAGGGCACCGGCAACCGGTCAGTCTGCCGCTTTTGCAACGTGGCACCTCCCGCAAAGGTCCGCCTGTGCTTCGTCCCGCGCATATCGGTCACCTCGCGCTGCTGCGCTCGCTGATTCGCGACGCCGCGCGCGACGGTTCCTTCGATCCCGATCTCGCATGGGACTCGCCGGCGTCGGAGCGCTTCTTCACCGACTTGCGACAGGCGCTCAAGACCGGCTATTTCGTCGTCACCGACGCGCGCACCGGCGTGCTGCACACCGTCGCCGTCCCGGGCTACGTCTACTGGCCCGATGACGCCGCCGGATCGGAACCGGCCGGCTTCGGCCTCTTCCGCGCACTCAACAACGGCTACGAGCTGTGGCTCGCGGGACTCGAGGCGTCGCTGCGCGGCAAGGGTCACGGCAAGGCGATGCTCGCCGCGCTATTCGCGACACCGACCGGGCAGGCGACGAAGTACATCCGCGTGCGTCGTGCAACGCGCGAAGCGAAGGCGATCGAGCACCTGCTCGCCGAGCATGGGTTCACGGCGACGCGCGAGACGCCGCACGAGACCTGGTTCGTGCGCGCCACCGAGCATCGCGTATCGCCGCGCGGCAACCGCGCGCGCGGCGCGATCGTCGACACCTCCGGCCTCAGCGCCGGCAAGGCGCACTAGCCCTTCACTGCACAGCATCCGCGGTCTCGCGCACGATCGTGATCGGCACGCCCATCTCGACGTCGCCGCCCGCGGCCACCCACGCGTCGATGCCGCCGATCAGCGGCCGTGCGCGTGTGAAGCCCTTGGCGCGGAGGATCTGCGCGGCGCGCTTCGACGACTCCTCGTTGGGACACGCACAGTAGATGACGATGTCGCGGTCGGTGGGAAAGCGCATCGCCTCGCGCGCGATGCGATCGAGGTCCATCAGCGCCGCACCCGCGATGTGCGGGCGCGACTGGTGCGCGAGATTCGAGCCGATGTCGATCACCATCGGCGGCGCGTCGCCGGTGATGATGTCGCGTAACTCGTCGACGGTGATCCGCGCCGAATGCACGAATCGCGCGAGACGATAGCGTTGCAGCGCCTTCCAGCCGATATAGAGCGCGAGTGCCGCAACGATCCACAGCGTGGCGGCGACGAGGTGCGCGGTCATCCAGGCGAGCACGTACTCGACCTGTGCCGCGAAGACCCATCCGACGACCAGCGCCGCGCCCGCCCAGAGCGTCGCGCTCGCCATGGATGCCGCGAGGAAGCGCGCGATGGGCATCCGCAACGCGCCGGCCATCGGCGGGCCGACGGTGGAGAAGCCCGGGATGAACTTCGACAGGACGATCGAGTAGAAGCCCCAGCGCTCGAAGATGCCCTCGGTCTCGCGCACGCAAGTGTCCGGCGACAGCGAGATTCGGCACAACAGCCGCAGCACCTGGTAGCCATAGCGGCGTCCGGCGACGAACCAGACGCAGTCGGCGACGACCGACGCCGCGACCGCGGCCGCCAGCACCAGCGCGCCGTTGAGCGTGCCGACGGCAGCCAGCGCGCCGGCGACGACGAGCGTGGGCACCGCCGGCACCGGCAGCCCGAGCTGCTGCAGCAGCACGTTGCCGCCGACGAACCAGGCGCCATAGTGAGCGAGACCCGCGAGCAGGGATTCCATGGGGCACTTGCGCAAAGACGGATAATGACGATCGGGGCGACGGGACGCGATTGCAATGGCGCCCGCAACGCACCGCACAACCTCTCGAGTGTCGCACAATGGAAAACCCGCGCAGCAGCGTCGTCGAACCCCCGATCCGCGACATCGAGACCGGACGCGGCGTGCAATGGTGGAGCGACGGCTGGCGGCTGTTCTCGCAAGCGCCGGGGACGTGGATCGGCATCGCCGTCGCGTGGCTGCTGATCAACGTCGCGCTTTCGCAGGCGGGCACGATCGGCAATATCGCGTCGATGATCCTGACGCCGATCCTGTCGGGCGGCGTGATGCTGGCGGCGCACGCGCAGGATCGCGGTGCACCGCTGCGCTTCGAAGGCCTGTTCGGCGGCTTCGGTGGCGGGCGCCTGCAGCCGCTGCTGATCCTCGGCCTGATGAACCTCGCGCTGACGCTGGTGGTCGCCGCGATCGTCGCCGGCGCGATCGTCGCCGTCGTCGGCACCGCCGGCCTGATGCAGTTCCTCGCCACCGACATGCTCGACATCGCGTCGGTCGACCTCAGCACGATCGCGCTGGTGGTCCTCGCGCTGTCGCCGGTGCTGCTGATCGGCTTCGCGCTGATCGGCATGGCGTTCTGGTTCGCGCCCGGCCTCGTGACGATCAATCACGTCGCCCCGGGCGCGGCGCTGTGGCTGTCGTTTCGCGCCAACCTGACGAACATCGGCGCGATGCTGGTCTACGGCCTCATTCTCGTCGCGCTTGCGCTGGTGGCGACGATACCGGTGGGACTCGGATGGATCGTGCTGGGGCCGGTGATGGCGACGTCGTGGTACGCGACGTGGCGCGACGTGTTCGGCGCGCCGGACGAGGCGCCGCCCGCGCCCGCGCCGTCCCGTGAAACGTCGGGGCAGCCCCCACCGCGGCGCGACCCTTAGTGTTCCCTCGCCCAGCGCAGGCGTCGAGAACCGCTGGCCAAAACGACACCCTTTGCGCTCGCTCTCCCCGCGCAGCGGGCAGGCTGGGTTGAGGGGCCGCGAAGCTCAGTGCGCCTGTTCCCAGTTGTCTCCGACGCCGACGTCGACGACGAGCGGCACCTCCAGCGTCGCCACGTTGGCCATCCGCGACGCCAGCTCAGCCTGCATCAGATCGAGCTCGTCCAGCGGCACTTCGAGCACGAGCTCGTCGTGCACCTGCAGCACGAGGCGTGTGCGCAATTGCTGCTGCGTGATCCAGCGATCGACCTCGATCATCGCGAGCTTGACGAGGTCTGCAGCAGTGCCCTGCATCGGCGCGTTGATCGCCGCGCGCTCTGCCGCCGCGCGACGCGGTCCGCCGGCAGCCTTGATGTCGGGCAGCCACAATCGCCTGCCGAACACCGTCTCGACATAGCCCTGCGCGCGCGCTTCCTCGCGCGTGCGCGCCATGTAGTCGGCGACACCGGGATAGCGCTGGAAATAGCGCTCGATGAACTGTTGCGCGGCGCCGCGCTCGATGCCGAGCTGCTGCGCGAGGCCGAACGCGCCCATGCCGTAGATCAATCCGAAATTGACGGCCTTGATGTAGCGCCGCTGCTCGGCAGCGACTTCCTCCGGCTTGACTCCGAAAATCTCCGCCGCGGTCGCGCGATGGATGTCCTGGCCGGCATGGAACGCCGCGGTCAGCGCCGGGTCGCCCGACAGGTGCGCCATGATGCGCAACTCGATCTGCGAATAGTCGGCGGAGACGATCCGGCAGCCCGGCGGTGCGATGAACGCCTCGCGGATGCGCCGGCCGTCGATCGTGCGCACCGGAATGTTCTGCAGATTGGGATCGCCCGACGCCAGGCGCCCCGTCACCGCCGTCGCCTGGCCGAAGGTCGTGTGCACGCGTCCCGTACGCGCGTTGACCATCTGCGGCAGCTTGTCGGTGTACGTCGACTTGAGCTTGGTGAGTCCGCGATGCTCGAGCAACAACTTCGGCAACGGAAAGTCGGCGGCGAGCTCCTGCAGCACCTCCTCGTCGGTCGACGGCTGGCCGGTGGCGGTTTTCTTGCGCACCGGGAGCTGCATCCGCGTGAACAGGATCTCGCCGAGTTGCTTGGGAGATGACAGATTGAACGGCTGGCCGGCGAGCTCGTATGCCTGTTGCTCGAGCGCCATCGCGCGCTCGCCGAGCTCGCGACCTTGTGCCGCGAGCCTGGCGCCATCGATCAGCACGCCGTGCCGCTCCATCCGGAACAGCACCTCGCGCACCGGCATCTCGAGCTCGCGATAGACGCGCAACAGCTTGGGGTCGCCTTCGATCGCCGGACGGAAATGACCATGCAGCCGCAGCGTGACGTCGGCATCCTCGCCGGAGTAATCGGCCGCCTGCTGCACCGACACCTGGTCGAACGAGATCTGGTTCACGCCCTTGCCGGCGACATCGGCATACGCGATCGTCTTCCAGTTGAGGTGGCGCCACGCGAGGTTGTCCATGTCGTGCGGCTTGTGCGACTCGAGCACGTACGACTGCAGCAGCGTGTCGTGCGCGACACCGGCGAGCTCGATGCCATGGTTGGCGAGTACGTGCTGGTCGTACTTGACGTTCTGCCCGATCTTGGCGCGCGACGCATCGGCGAACCACGGCGCGAGCGCCTTCAGCACGCGATCGAGGTCGAGCTGGTCGGGCGCGCCCGCGTAGCGGTGCGCGAGCGGGATATAACAGGCGTGGCCCGGCGCGATCGCGAACGACAGGCCGACGATCTTTGCCTGCATCGGGTCGAGGCTCGTGGTCTCGGTGTCGAAGCAGACGAGATCGGCAGCTTCGATCTGCGCGCGCCAGCGCGCAAGGCTCGCGTCATCGCTGACAATCTCGTAGACGATGCCGGCGGGCTTGCCCGGCGCATCGGCTGCCGCTTCGGCCACGTCGAAGCGGCGCCCACCGGTGTCGCGGGCGGCGCGTTTGGCGATCTCGCCGGCGGCGTCGTCTTCGCCTTCGCGCGGCACGCCGGCAGCGCTGCCGCGCAGCCAGCTCCTGAATTCGAAGCGCTCGTAGAACGGGCGCAGCGCATCGTTGTCGGCAGGCGCGAGCGCCAGTTCGGCGAACGCCCTCGGCAGCTCGCAGTCGGCCTTCACTGTCAACAACCGGCGACCCTGCGGCAGCCAGTCGAGGCTCTTGCGCAGGTTGTCACCGACGATGCCGCGAATTTCGTCGGCATGCGCGACGATTTCGGCGAGCGATCCGTATTGCGCGAGCCACTTGACGGCGGTCTTCGGGCCGACCTTGTCGACACCCGGGACGTTGTCGACGGCATCGCCAACCAACGTCAGGTAATCGAGCACCTGGTCGGCGCGCACGCCGAACTTGGCGAGCACGCCCGCCTCGTCGAGCGTTTCGTTGGTCATGGTGTTGATGCAGGTGACGCCTGCGGTCACCAGTTGCGCGAGATCCTTGTCGCCGGTCGAGATCACCGTGTCGACGCCCGCCTCCCTCGCCTGCCTCGCGAGCGTCGCGATCACGTCGTCGGCCTCGACGCCGTCGATCATCAGCAGCGGCCATCCGTTCGCGCGCACCATCGCATGCAGCGGTTCGATCTGCCGCGCCAGGTCCTCCGGCATCGGCGGCCGATGCGCCTTGTATTCGGCGTAGAGTGCGTCGCGAAACGTCTTGCCCGGCGCGTCGAACACCACCGAGAAATAGTCGGGCTTGTAGTCCTCGACGATCTTCTTCAGCATCGACAGCACGCCTCGCAACGCGCCCGTGGGCTCGCCGCGCGATGTGCGCAGGTCGGGCAGCGCGTGGAATGCGCGGTAGAGGTACGACGAGCCGTCGACGAGAACGAGTCTGGACATGTCAGGAGGTTGCGAAAGGCCGCGCAAATGCGCAATCCGCTGGGCTGACCACGCCCCGCGCGGACGGGCCATTGTTGCATGGCCTGCGGCGCAGGTTGTCGAGGCGTTCGAATCCGCACGCGGTGAAGCGTTCGCATGTGGGGAAAATCGCAGATATATCAAGCGCTGCGCGTCGCGCCGCCGGAATCCGCACGATGCCCGCGGACGGACACCCGATTTGCTAGAATCGATGTGTGAACCCCCATGTCCCCGCGTTGCTTCGCGCGTTGCCGCACGTCGTTGGCGCCGCCGCATTCGCTACCGCCGTGGCGATGGCGCAAACATCGAACGTGGCGCCGCCACCTCCGCCCTTCCAGCCGGTGCCCGACGCGCCGACGGGCGCCGCACCCGATCCGGACCTCGAGCCCCAGGTGACGATCACTACGCAGGGCGAGGAAACGCACGAGGAAGTGCGCATCGGCGGCGAGCTCAAGTTCGTCCGGGTAACGCCGCGCCACGGACGTGTCTACTACCTGGTTCCGGACGGCAACGGCCAGAATTTCATCCGCCGCGACAGCCTCGACTCCGGTCTCAAGGTGCCGATGTGGGTGCTGTTTTCGTGGTGAACTGAATCGACTCACCGCCGGCCGCGCCGGCGCTCGCCACCCCACCCTTTCCGATGTCTGTTTACACGACGGTCACTGCCGACGAGCTCGACGCTTGGCTCGCGCGCTACAACGCCGGCAAGCTTGCCGGCTTTTCGCCGATCGCCTCCGGCATCGAGAACAGCAACTACTTCGTCACCACCGAATTCGGCCAGTTCGTGCTGACGCTCTACGAGCGCCTGCCGGCGGATGAGTTGCCGTTCTACCTGAATCTCGCCGCGCATCTCGCGCGCTCGGGCGCCGCCGTGCCGGCGCCGGAGCCCGATCGCACCGGCGCGCTGTTCTCGATTCTCAACGGCAAGCCCGCGAGCCTTGTCGCGCGCGTGCTCGGACAGCCGGCACTGGCGCCGACGCAAACGCATCGCGCCGCGGCGGGTGGCGCACTGGCGCGTCTTCACGTCGCGTCGACTGGTTACCGCGCGCGTCTCACCAATCGGCGCGGGCCCGCCTGGTGGCGGCAGGCCGCGGGCGCGGTGCGGGCATTCCTGTCACCGTCACAAAACGAGCTCCTCGCCGCCGAGATCCGCTTCCAGGTCGGCTACGGCAAGGAAAAGCTGCCGAAAGGCGCAATCCACGGCGACCTGTTCCGCGACAACGTGCTGTTCGACGGCACGCGCGTCGCCGGCATCATCGACTTCGGCTTTGCCGCGACCGACTACTTCGCGTACGACGTCGCAGTCGCCGTCAACGACTGGTGCAGCGACGCCGACGGCGCGCTGCGCAGCGACGACGTGCATGCGTTCGTCGGCGCCTATGACAAGCTGCGGCCGCTGACCGCGGACGAGCGCGTGCAATGGCCCAACCTGGTGCGCGCGGCAGCGTTGCGCTTCTGGCTGTCGCGCCTGTACGACCTCCACCTGCCGCGCGGCGGCGCGCTCACCCACGCGCACGATCCCGCGGAATACGAGCGCATGCTCCGTCAGCGCGTCGCGGCACCTGCGCGCCTGCCGGCGCCCGGCGAGACCCCCGCCGGCGCGACGATTGCCGAACCATGAGCGAAACGCCGCGCGAAGTCGTGTTCACGCGCTATGAAGCCGCGCGCGGCTTGATGTGGCTGCGCGAGGCGGTGACGATGTTCGCCAAGGCGCGCATCGGCTGGCTCACGTTGCTGCTCGGCTATTACATGGTGCTGATCGTCGTGCGGCTCGTGCCGGTGATCGGCGTCATCGCGGTGCCGCTGTTGAAGCCGGTGTTCGCGGTGGGCTTTCTCGCCGCGGCATGGACGGTCGAGCGCGGCGGCAAGCCGCGGCTGCGCCACCTGCTGCAGGGGTTCCAGTCGAACCTGCGCGCGCTGCTGCCGATCGGCGTCGTGTTCGTCGTCGGCATCACGATCGCGGTGATGGCGAGCGCGCTGGTCGACCAGGGCAAGCTGGTGAACTTCCTGTCGAACCCGCCGGCGGGCGCGTCGGAAGGGGACAGCGCCGCGGTGGACACGATCGAGAACGTCTTCCTCGACACGCGCGTGCAGCTCGGCATGCTGTTCGCGGCGGTATGCGCGCTGCCCGTGGTGCTGGCGATCTGGTTCGCGCCTGCGCTCGTCGTGTTCCAGGACCTGCGCGCGCCGCAGGCACTGTCGACGAGCCTGCGCGCGGCATTCGCCAACTGGCGGCCATTGCTCGTCTACGCGCTCGCGGTGTTCGTGTTCGCCGGCATCACGCCGACGCTGCTGGTGGCGCTGCTGTCGATGCTGCTGTCCGGATTTCCCGACGGCGCGCGTGTGATGCTGACCTACGGCATCGTGCTGCCGTACGTGGCGATGCTGGTCGCGGTCCTGCAGATTTCCGACTACGTGAGCTATCGCGACGTGTTCCATGCCGGCGAGACGCTGGCCCCGCTGGCGCCGCACTGACGACGTCGCGCCGCGTCAAGCGGCGTCGAGCTTCGCGTATTCAAGCGCCAGCCACTTGATGCCGGCGTCGCGAAAATTGACCTGCACCCGAGCGTCGCTGCCGCGACCCTCGCTGTCGATGATGACGCCGACGCCGAACTTGGCGTGGCGCACGCTCTGGCCGATCCGCCATTGTGGCGCCCCCGATGCCTGCGGGATCGTCGCCGGTGCCGCGGCCGCGTAGGCGGGTGGCGTGTCCGACCACGCGCGCGCGCGGAGCCTTTGCGGCGACAGCCACTGCAAGAGCTCGGGCGGGATCTCGTCGAGAAAGCGGCTCTGGATGTTGTAGCGCGACTGGCCGTGCAGCATCCGGCTTTGCGCGAACGTGAGATAGAGCTTGCGTCGCGCGCGCGTGATCGCGACGTACATCAGCCTGCGCTCCTCGTCGACGCCGTCCTCGACGTTGAGGCTCTGCTCGTGCGGGAACAGTCCTTCCTCGAGGCCAGTGACGAACACCGTGTGGAATTCGAGGCCCTTCGCCGCGTGCACCGTCATCAGTTGCAACGCGGGTCGGCCTTCGGCTTCCTGCGTGTCGCCTGCTTCGAGTGCCGCATGCGCGAGAAACGCGGTGAGAGGGTCACTGGCGCCCTCGTCGACGCCGTCGACCGGCGGCTGCGTCGGCGTGTCCGGTGATGGCGCAAGCCGCTCCGACAGCATCGGTGCGTCGGTGGCGAGCTCCGCTTCGCGCACGAATGCCTGCGCGGCGTTGACGAGCTCCTCGAGATTCTCGACGCGATCCTGACCGTCCTTCTCCGCCTTGTAGTGCGCGGCAAGTCCGGAACGCTCGACGACGTGCGCGACCGCTTCCGGCAACGTCAGCGACTGCGTCTCGACGCGCAACGCGTCGATGAGCGCGACCAATGCACGCAGGCTCGCACCCGCGCGGCCGCCGACGGCGCTCTGCTGCGCTGCCTGCCACAGCGTCGCGTCGGCGCTGCGCGCGTTGTCCTGTAGCTGCTCGAGCGTGCGCGCGCCGATGCCGCGCGGCGGAAAATTGACGACGCGCAGGAACGCGCCGTCGTCGCCCGGCACTGCGATGAGCCGCAGGTAGGCGAGCGCATGCTTGACCTCGGCGCGCTCGAAGAAACGCGTGCCGCCATAGACGCGATAGGGCAGCGACGCGCCGAACAGCGCGTGCTCGAGCACGCGAGACTGCGCGTTCGACCGGTACAGAAGCGCGATCTCCGACAGCGAAACACCCTCGTCGGCGATGCCGCGAATCACGTCGACGATGAAGTCGGCCTCCTCGAGGTCGGTGGGCGCGAGGAACGTGCGCACCGGATCGCCCTTGCCTTCGCTCGTCCACAGGTTCTTGCCGAGGCGCGCGCGGTTGTTGCGGATCAGCGCGTTGGCGGCGTCGAGGATGTGGCCATGCGAGCGATAGTTCTGCTCCAGCTTGACGAGGCTCACCGGCAGTTCCGCACTGGCGAAGTCGCGCTCGAAATGCTGCATGTTGGCGACATTGGCGCCGCGGAACGCGTAGATCGACTGGTCGTCGTCGCCGACGGCGAACACCGCCGTGTGTGGTCCGGCCAGCAGCCGCAGCCAGCGGTACTGCAGCACGTTGGTGTCCTGGAACTCGTCGACGAGAAGGTGCGAGAAGCGTCGCTGGTAGTGCTCGCGAATTGGCGCATGGTTGGCAAGGAGCTCGTAACTGCGCAGCAGCAGCTCGGCGAAGTCGACCACGCCTTCGCGCTGGCACATCGCGTCGTACATCGCGTAGTACTCGACCTGGCGCCGCGAATGGTCATCACCCGCTTCGACGGCCGGCGGACGCAGGCCCGCCTCCTTGGCGTCGGCGATGAACCATTGCAATTGCCGCGCGGGAAAGCGGTCGTTGTCGATGTTGGCTTCACGGTACATCCGCTTGATCAGCGCGAGCTGGTCCTGCGTGTCGAGGATCTGGAACAGTTGCGGCAGGTTGGCGTCGCGGTAGTGCGCACGCAGCATGCGGTTGCAGAGCCCGTGGAACGTGCCGATCCACATGCCGCGCGTGACCTGCGGCGTCATTGCCGACAGCCGCGTCATCATTTCGCGCGCCGCCTTGTTGGTGAACGTCACCGCGAGGATCGACAGCGGGCCGGCCTGGCCGGTGGCGAGCAGCCACGCGATGCGCGTGGTGAGCACGCGCGTCTTGCCGCTGCCGGCGCCCGCCAGCACCAGTGCGGAGGCATGCGGCAGCGTGACGGCAGCGAGTTGCTCGGGATTGAGATTGTCGAGGAGCGGTGAAGCCATGACGCGATTCGGCCTGCAAACGACCATGATAGCCGAGCGCGCAAAGCTATAATCCCGCGCTGTTCATCCCGAGCACCCTTCGCATGCCCAGACGTCCGCCCGATGCGCAACCTTCGGTCAAGTCCGCGACGATGCACGCGTTCGTGCAGTGGATCCGTGCCGCGGCGCCCTATGTGCACGCGTTTCGCGGCAAGACCTTCGTCATCGCGTTTGGTGGCGAGGTCGTTGCCGATGAATCGTTCCTGGGCGTCGTGCACGACCTCAACCTGCTGCACAGCCTGGGCATTCGCCTGGTGGTGATCCACGGCATGCGCCCGCAGATCGAGACGATCCTCGCGCAGCAGAACATCGAAAGCCGCTACCAGGGTGGCCTGCGCGTCACCGACACCGAGACGATGGACTGCGTGCTCGAAGCGGCCGGACAGGTGCGCAGCCGCATCGAGGCGCTGCTGTCGCTCGGCATCCAGAACTCGCCGATGGCCGGTGCGCGCAACCGCGTGTCGAGCGGCAACTACATCACCGCCAAGCCGATGGGTGTCGTCGACGGTGTCGACATGCAGTTGACCGGGGAGACGCGGCGCGTCGATACGCAGGCGATCCAGCAACGCCTCGACGATGGCGACATCGTGCTGATCTCGCCGCTCGGCTATTCGCCGACCGGCGAGATCTTCAACCTGGCGCTCGAGGAAAGCGCGATGCAGGTCGCAGTGCGCCTGCAGGCGCACAAGCTGATCTTCCTGATGGAAACCGACGGCGTGCGCAATGCACGGCGCCAACTGCTCACCGACCTGTCGACCAAGGATGCCGAGGCGCTGCTCGAGCGTCCGGAGAAGCTCGCGCCCGACGTCCGCCACTACCTGCCGTGCGCGGTGCGCGCGTGCAACAACGGCGTCAAGCGCGCGCATCTGCTGTCGCGACACATGGATGGCGCGCTGCCGCTCGAGCTTTTCACGCGCGACGGCGTCGGCACGATGATCTCGGCGACACCGCTCGCGCACCTGCGCAGCGCCACGATCGACGACGTCGGCGGCATCATCGCGATCATCGAGCCGCTCGAGGTGGCGGGCGTGCTGGTGCGCCGCTCGCGCGAGCGGCTCGAGGCCGAGATCGAGCGCTTCGTCATTGCCGAATACGACAATCAGGTGATCGGCTGCGCGGCGCTCTACGCATTCCCCAGGGCCGGCGTCGGCGAGCTGGCGGCGCTCGCAGTCGATCCCGATTTCCGGCGCGAAGGCTACGGCGAAGCGCTGATGCGCGAGATCGAGTTTCGCGCGCGCAAGCTGAAGCTCACCGCGTTGTTCGTGCTGACGACGCGCACGTCGGGATGGTTCCTGGAGCGCGGCTTCGAGCTCGTCGACATCGCGGAGCTGCCGGAAGAAAAGCAGAAGTTGTACAACTACCAGAGGAAGTCGCTGGTTTATCGGAAGGTGCTTTAGACCCTTTCCGGTTCGCGGTGCCTTCGCTACGCCGCATCCGCTGCGCAAATTGACCGTCGCGCGAAACAGCATTGCGCGCCGTTCATTTTGCGCAGCGGCTCGCGATGTCCCGGTTGCATGGCAGGCGTCACCCCTTCGTTGTTGCAAAGCCGGCTTGTCGGCTGCGGCTCTCGCCACATAACGTTGCTCCCGAAGCCGGTCCGCTGTTTTCGCGGCCACGCCGGACGCCCGTCGAGCGGGGCTAAACTACGCGGTCGCGACATCACTCATTTGCGGACCACACGACTCACATGCGAACCGTACACTGCATCAAGCTTGGCCGCGATGCCGAAGGGCTCGACTTCGCGCCTTACCCCGGCGAGCTCGGCAAGCGCATCTACGACAACGTTTCCAAGGAAGCGTGGCAGGCATGGTTGAAGCACCAAACGATGCTCGTCAACGAGAATCGCCTGTCGCTTGCCGACGTGCGCGCGCGCAAGTGGCTCGCCGAGCAGATGGAAAAGCACTTCTTCGGCGAAGGCGCGGAAAAGCCCGCGGGCTACGTGCCGCCGTCGCAATAAAGCGGACAGCACTGAGCATGCGCGGGTCGACAGCCCCTATTTGACCATCGCCAGCCGCTCTGTGCCCGCTCGCACATGACCGCGAGGGGCTGGATTCCCGAAGTCTAGGAGCCGACCCTGGGTGGCCGCCAACCATCGCATGGCCGACATCTCGCAGCGGCAACTTCGCCGGAAATCCCTACTCTCGCGAAGTCGGCCCGCGTGCTATCTGCCGTACGTGGCGGTGAATGTCGCCTTGCCGAGCAGCGCGGCGCCAATACCCTTGTTCAGCACGAACCCATACAATCCGGCGGTCCCCGTTTTCGGCACGCCGCCCGCTACTTCCAGTTTGTCGACCGACACCGCGTACAGCGTAAAGATGTAGTGATGCGGCGCGTCGCCCTGCGGTGGACAGGGGCCGCCGTAGTTGCCGTTGCCGTCCGTCAGACCCGTATCGAAGAGGTCGGTGGTGCCCCCAAACGCGCCCTGCGGCAGCAACGCCGCGTTATTGCCGGCGCCCCGGGCCAGCCCCGTGGTCGCGGGGGAAATGTCGTAGATCGCCCAGTGCCAAAACCCGCTGCCCGAAGGAGCGTCGGGATCGTACACCTGCAGCGCGAGCGATTTGGTGCCGTCCGGCACGTTGCTCCATTGAAGTTCCGGCGAAATATTCTGGCCCGAGCAGCCAAATCCGTTGAGCGTGTATTGCGTGGCAAAGGTGCCGTTGGCGAGGTCGGGGCTCGAAAGTGTGAAAACGGGAGCGTCGGCGTCGGCGTTGCCGAGGCATCCGCTCAACAATGCGGCGGACAATGCAAGCACCGCTGTAAGGACAGGAATTGCGGATTTCATGGCGTGCTGTCTCCCCGATTGAACGCGTGGTATTTCGCAAATCACATGATGAGGCTGGAGCGACGCGGGATGGTTGAGCAAAATGCGCTTTGTCTCGAACGCCGAGCGTCGCATGCGCTGGCCCGGCGACGACTCTATGCCCTTTGTGGGCGCTCTTCAAGGCCGCGTGCGCCGGCGACAGACTGGTAGACTGGCCCGCATGACCCCGCTGCCAATCAGTCGCTACCCTGTTCCGCAACTCGACGATCTCGCCGACGACATTCGCCAGCGCATTCTCGCCGTGCAGGAAAAGGCGGGTTTCGTGCCGAACGTGTTCCTCACGCTGGCGCATCGTCCGGCCGAATTTCGTGCGTTCTTCGCGTATCACGATGCGCTGATGGACAAGGAAGGTGGGCTCACAAAGGCCGAGCGCGAGATGATCGTCGTCGCCACGTCCGCCGCCAACGACTGTCTCTATTGCATCGTCGCGCATGGTGCAATCCTGCGCATCTACGCGAAGAATCCGCTGGTCGCCGACCAGGTCGCCGCCAATTACCGCAAGTCCGATATTTCGCCTCGACAGAAGGCGATGCTCGCGTTCGCGATGAAGGTCGCCACCGAATCGCAGGCGATCGCCGACGCCGATTTTCCGGCGTTGCATGCGCACGGATTCAGCGACGAGGACATCTGGGACATCGGCGCGATCGCGGCATTCTTCGCGCTCTCGAACCGCATGGCCAATCTCATCAACATGCGTCCCAACGACGAGTTCTTCGTGATGGGGCGCGTGCCGCGCGACAAAGCGAAGGCACTCTGAGGCGTTGTAGGGCGGTTGGTTGGCTCGTCACGGCAACGACGCTGGGTTCCCGCTTGCGCGGGAATGACGAGATTGCTAGAGATTGTCCTTGAACCACGCGGTCGCGCGACGCCATCCGTCCTCGGCCGCGGCTTTCGTGTAGTGCGGGCGGTAGTCGGCGAAGAATGCGTGCGGCGCGTCGGGGTAGACGTGGTGGCTCGACTTGCGATTGCCGCCGGCCTTGATCGCCGCGAACTCCTTTTCCACGGTGTCGACGGGAATGCCCTGGTCGGCGCCGCCGTACAGGCCCAGCGTTGCCGCCTTGACGTGACCGGCGACCTCGATCGCCGTCTTGTCGCCCGGGTGATAGGAGCGCGCCGTCGGCCCGTACCAGGCGACGGCCGCTTTCAGCTGCGGATTGTGCGCGGCGTACATCAGCACGATACGTCCACCCCAGCAGAACCCCGTGATGCCGGCGCGTGTCACGTCGGCGTTGCCGGTCGCCTTCGCGTACGCCAGCGTGGCGTCGAGGTCCGACATCACCTGCGCGTCGGGCACCTTCCTGACGATCGTCTCCAGCAGCGTGTTGATATCGGACACCTTCGACGCGTCGCCCTGGCGCGCGTAGAGCTCGGGCGCGATCGCGAAATAGCCGAGCTTCGCCAATCGCCGGCACACGTCCCTGATGTGCTCGTGCACGCCGAAAATTTCCTGCACGACGAGGATGACCGGGAAATTCGATCCGCCGGCCGGCATCGCGCGATACGCGGGAATCTCGCCGGCTTTGGCCGGCACCTTGACCTCGCCCGCGACGAGGCCTTCGGTCGATGTCGTGATCATCTGCGCCGACGTTGGCGTCACGGCGCTGGCGATTCCCGCTCCAAGCGACGTTACGACGAAGCCTCGCCGCTCGACGGTGCGGTCGTCGTGCACTTTCGTTGGTTCCTGTAACAACGCGTCAGTCATGACAAAGTCTTTCCTGGGTTATAGCGCGCTCGGAACGCGCAGCCCGCGACGTGCCACGCTCGGCGCGGCACGCTGCGCGCGCAGCGTCACGCCTCGTAGACCACCTGCCCGTTCACCAGTGTCCAGCGTACGCGCGCCGGCATTTCGAGGCCAAGGAATGGCGTGTTCTTGCCTTGGCTTCGCAATGCGGAGCGCTCCACGCGCCAATGCGCGGCGGGATCGAATACACAGATGTCGGCAGGCAAACCGACATCGATCCGCCCAGCGTTGGGCACGCGCAGCACATCGCCGGCGCGTGACGTGATCGTGGCGAGCGCCTGCCGCAGGCCGATGCGCGCTTCGCTCGCCCATTTGAGCGTCAGCGGCAACAGAAGTTCTAGCGCCGTGGCGCCCGCCTCGGACTCGGCGAAGGGCAACTGCTTGGCGTCGTCGTCGACGGGCGTGTGGTCGGAGGCGATGGCGTCGATCGTGCCATCCAGCAAGCCGCGGCGCAGCGCGTCGCGGTCGCGCGTGCCGCGCAGCGGTGGCGCGAAATGCGCGAGGGGATCGAACCAGCCGATGTCGACGTCGCAGAGGTGCACGTGATGGATCGCGACGTCGCAGGTCACCGGCAATCCTGCGCGCTTCGCGTCTCGCACCAGCTCGACGCTGTCCGCCGCGGAGATGCGGCACACGTGGAGGCGCACGCCGGTTTCGCGCGCCAGCGCGATGAGACTCGCCAGCGCGACGCTCTCGGCGATCGCCGGCACGCCGGCAAGCCCGAGCCGCGTGGCGATCTCGCCCTCGTGCGCGACACCACCGCGCCCGAGGAATGCATCCTGAGCGCGCAGCCACACGGCAAAACCGAAGGTCGCCGCGTACTGCATCGCGCGCAACATCACCTGCGTGTCGGCGATCGGCCGGTCGGCCTGCGAGAACGCGACGCAACCCGCCTCGGCAAGCTCGTTCATTTCCGTGAGATCGGCGCCTTCCAGGCGCTGCGTCAGCGCGCCCACCGGGTGCACGCGCACGCGGTTCTGCGAGCGCGCGCGGTAGGTGAGCATCTCCACGAGGCCGGGCTCGTCGAGCGGCGGATCGGTATCGGGCGGACAGGCGAGGCTGGTGACGCCGCCGGCGCAGGCGGCATCGAGCTCCGACTCGAGCGTCGCCTTGTGCTCGAAACCGGGCTCGCGCAGGCGCGCCGACAAGTCGACCAGCCCCGGGCATGCGACGAGACCGCGCGCGTCGATCGTGCGATTCGCCGACCAGCCGTCGGGCGCAGCGCCGATGGCGACGATCCTGCCGGCAGCGATGTAGATGTCGGCGACGCGATCGGTGCCGTGCGCCGGGTCGATGACGCGACCGCCGACAATGCCGATCTTCATCCGCGCGCCCCCGGGCTGCCCGCGATGATCGTCATCACCGCCATTCGCACGGCGATGCCGAACGTCACCTGCGGCAGGATCACCGAGCTCTCGCCGTCGGCGACGGCGGAATCGATCTCGACGCCGCGATTCATCGGCCCGGGATGCATGACGATCGCATCGGGCTTCGCCAGCACGAGCTTTTCCGGCGTGAGCCCGTAGTGCTTGAAGTATTCGCCGACCGACGGCAGCAGCGCACCGCGCATGCGCTCGCTCTGCAGTCGCAGCATCACGACGACATCGCAGTCGCGGATGCCTTCGCGCATGTCGTTGCACACGCGCACGCCCAGCGACTCGACGCGCGCCGGCACCAATGTCTTCGGCGCGACGACGCGGATGTCCGGCGTGCCGACGGTGGCGAGGCCCTGGATCAGCGAGCGCGCGACGCGCGAATGCAGCACGTCGCCAACGATCGCCACCGACAGGTTGCGGAAGTCGCGCTTGTAGTGGCGGATCGTGAAGAGGTCGAGCAATCCCTGTGTCGGGTGCTGGTGCCGGCCATCGCCGGCATTGATCACGTGCACATGCTTGCGCCCGACAGCATTGAGGTGCGAGGCGATGAGGTGCGGCGCGCCCGATTCGGAGTGGCGAACGACGAAGATGTCGGCATCCATCGCCGTCAGGTTGTCGATGGTGTCGAGCACGGTCTCGCCCTTGCTGGTCGACGACGCGCCGATGTTGAGGTTGATCACGTCCGCCGACAGCCGCTTGGCGGCGATCTCGAACGTCGTGCGCGTGCGCGTCGAGTTTTCGAAAAACAGGTTGAAAACCGCCTTGCCGCGCAGCAGCGGCACCTTCTTCACTTCGCGCTCGCCGATCGCCGCGAACGGCACCGCGGTGTCGAGGATTCGCGTGATCATCGTCGCGGGCAGGCCCTCGAGGGTCAGCAGGTGGCGGAGCTCGCCTTGCGCGTCGAGTTGCGGGTTTTGCATGGTGGAAGCGGCCAATTAACCGGTCGCACGCTTCTCGGCGGCCAGCGCGAGGCGCCCGCCGTGGTCGCGCGACAGCACGATGTCGAGATCGCGCGCGACGGCGAGACGCGCGCCCACGTACGTCGCCTCGATCGGCAGCTCGCGCCCGCCGCGATCGATCAGCACGGCGAGCTCGATCGCCGCAGGGCGCCCGTAGTCGAAGAGCTCGTTGATCGCCGCGCGCACGCTGCGCCCGGTGTAGAGCACGTCGTCGATCAGCACGATCGTCGACCCGGCGACGTCGAAGTCGAGCGCGCTGCGCCGCGCATTGGCCTTGAGTCCCGCGCGCTCGTAGTCGTCACGGTAGAACGATACGTCGAGATAGCCCACGCGGTGGCCGTGGCCCAGCATCGTCGCGAGGCGCTCGGCGATCCACGCGCCTCCGGAATAGATGCCGACGAACGCGGCGTCGGGCGCGACGCCGCCGCGCATCCGGTCGGCAAGCGCCGCGAGCGTGGCTTCGGCGTCAGGCAGCATCGGCGTCATCGAACCAGCTCTGCAGGATCACCTGCGCCGCGACCTGGTCGCGGACCGCGCGATGGCGGCCGCGCGGCAGCGTCGACGCGTCGAGCAACTGCTGCGCGACCGCGGTCGTGTAGCGCTCGTCGACCTCGTCCACCGGCAGCGCGAAGCGTCGCGCGAGCTGACGCGCGAACGCGCGTGCGCGCGTGGTCATTGCGTGTTCCCGCCCGTCGGCATGCACCGGCACGCCGACGACGAGTCGCGCCGGCGTCCAGTCGTTTACCAGCGTGGCGAGCGCTGCCATGCGCGCGTCCGCATCGGCGATCTCGATCGTCGTCAACGGCGCCGCTGTGCGCGTGAGCGTATTGCCCACCGCCACGCCGATGCGGCGCGTGCCGAAGTCGAAAGCAAGCACCGTCGCGGCAGGATCGGGAACCGGGGGAGCGCGCATTCACGCGTGCCCGACGTCCTCGGACAAACGCGAGAAGTCGATGCCGAGAAGTTGCATCGCGGCTGGCAGCCGGCGCTCCGCGGGCAGATCGAAGATCACGCCCGACTCGGCTTCGACGGTGAGCCAGGCGTTGGCCGCGAGCTCCTGCTCGAGCTGGCCCGCGTCCCATCCGGCGTAACCGAGCGACACCAAAAAATCGTCGGGACCCTCGCCGAGCGCCGCGGCCTCGAGCACGTCCTTCGACGTGGTCAGTCCCACATCGTCATTGACCGCGAGCGTCGATTGCCAGTTGCCGAGCGGACGGTGCAGCACGAAGCCTCGATCGGCCTGCATCGGCCCGCCCAGCAAGACGGGCACCCGTTCGAAGAGGCTGTTGCCGTTGGGGACGTCGATCTGCCGGAACAGCGACGACAGCGTCATGTCGATCGGCTTGTTGACGACGAGGCCGACGGCGCCGTCGGTATTGTGCTCGCAGATGTAGGCCAGCGTGTTCGCAAAACGCGGATCGGCCATGGCCGGCATGGCGATCAGGAAATGGTGCCTAAGGTTGACGAGCGCACCCATGGCAGGCATTTTAACCTGCCCGCCGCGAGCGGCACAATCTCGGCTTTCGCATCGCGGTGAAGGCGGCGGCATGCGTGTCGTTGCCAGTGCGTTCGCGTTGCCTCGGCTCAGTCTTCCTCGTGCTTGCGATGCTTCGCGTAGTCGGCGGCGAGCTGCGTCTGCAAATTCGGGGGCGCGGGATCGTAGTGCGACAACGCCATCGAGTAGGCGCCGTGCCCCGCGGTCATTGCCTTGAGGCGCGCCGCGTAGCCGTCGAGCTCCGACAACGGCACCTGGCCTTCGACGGCGAGCGAGCCCGCCTGCAGCGTGCGCGTCCCGGTCACCTGGCCGCGGCGCCCCGACAGGTCGCCGGTGATATCGCCGACGTGCTCGCCCGGGCACATCACCTCGACGTGCACGACCGGCTCCAAGACGATCGGCCGTGCCTTGTCGATCGCGTCGAGGAATGCCTTCTTGCCGGCCGATACGAACGCGACCTCCTTCGAATCGACCGGGTGATGCTTGCCGTCGTAGACCGTCACGCGCACGTCATGCAGCGGGAAGCCAGCGACCGGGCCCGATGCCAGCACCTGCTCGACCCCCTTCTGCACCGCGGGAATGTATTGCGTCGGTATGGTGCCGCCCTTCACCGCATCCTTGAATTCGAAGCCCGCGCCGCGCGGCAGCGGCTCGATGCGCAAATACACCTCGCCGAACTGTCCGGCGCCGCCGGTCTGCTTCTTGTGCCGATGATGGCCTTCGGCCTTGGCGGTGATCGTCTCGCGATAGGGAATGCGCGGCGGCCGTGTCTCGACTTCGAGCTTGAACTGCGACGCCATGCGCTCGAGCGTCGAGCGCAGGTGCAGGTCGCCCAGGCCGCGCATCACGGTTTCATTGAGTTGCGCGTCGTGCTCGACCGTCAGCGTCGGATCCTCGGCCATCATCTTGTGCATCACGTCGGACAGCCGCTGCTCGTCGCCGCGGCGCTTGGGCGCGATCGCGACGCCATGCATCGGCACCGGGAATTCGAGCGGGCGCATGCGGATCGCGTCCTCGTCGTGCGAATCGTGCAGCACGCAATCGAATTCGATGTCGTCGACCTTCGCCACCGCGGCGATGTCGCCCGGCACCACGGAGTCGACTTCGGTCGACTTCGACCCTTGCAGCAGCAGCAGGTGCGCGACCTTGAACGGCTTGCGCCCGTCGCCGATGTAGAGTTGCGTGTCGCGCGTCACCGTTCCCTGGTGCACGCGAAATACGCCGAGCTTGCCGACGTAGGGGTCGATGACGACCTTGAACACGTGCGCGAGCACGTGCTTCGCGGAATCGGGCTCGGAATGGAATTCCACTTCGCCTTCGCCTGTTCCCTTGATGAACAGCGGCGGGTTGCCCTCGGCCGGATTAGGCGCGAGCCTGACCATCACGTCGAGCAATTCGCGCACGCCCGCGCCCGTGCGCGCCGAAACGAAACAGACCGGAACCAGGTGCCCTTCGCGCAACGCTTTTTCGAACGGTGCGTGAAGCTCGCCCGGCGAGATTTCCTCGCCCTGCTCGAGGTACTGCGCCATCAGTGCTTCGTCGACTTCGATCACCTGGTCGACGAGCGCCTGGTGCGCCGCGGCGACCGACGAGAAGTCGGCGTCGCCGCCCGGGTTGAAGAAGCAGTCGACCACGCGCCTGCCATTGTCGGCGGGCAGGTTGATCGGCAGGCATTCCCTGCCGAACGCCGCCTGCACCGCGGCGAGCGTCGCCTCGGCGTCGACGTTGTCGGCGTCGATCTTGTTGATGATCACGAGGCGGCACAGCCTGCGCGCGGCGCTCCATTGCATCATCCGCGACGTGATCATCTCGACGCCCGCGGTCGCGCTGACAACCACCGCGGCGGTCTCCACCGCGTCGAGTGCGCCGATCGCGTGGCCGATGAAGTCGGGATAGCCGGGCGTGTCGATCAGATGGACGCGAGTGCCCGCGGTATCGACGTGCAGCAGCGACGCGCGAAGCGAGTGCTGGCAGCTCTTTTCGAGCGGATCAAAGTCGGAGACGGTGGTGCCGCGCTCGACGCTGCCGGCGGTGCCGAGCGCGCCGCCCGCGACCAGCAGCGCTTCGGCAAGTGTGGTCTTGCCGGATGCGCCATGCCCGACCAATGCAATCGAGCGAATGCTGGAAGTCTCGAATTGCGCCATTTGGGCTCCTTCGGTGACGTTGCGCGACGCTTCACAATGTACCACCGTTGTCGCGCGGGTTCGCGCGCGACGAGCCTCAACGAGCGCGCACGACGCGCATGATCAGGCCAGCGACGATCGCAATGACAATGCCGCCGATCGCGCCAGCGGCGGCGTTGGCGATCAGCGACGCGACGTCGATGCCAGCACTCGTCGCCGTCGCCGGCAACGGCACCGCACGTTGTGCGGCGACTGCGGTGGCGGCAATCGCCGCGGCGGTGACGCCGCCGGCGGCGCCCGCGAGCCACGACACCACGCGCGGCGACGCCACGCACGGCAGCAATGTCGCCGCGGCGCGCGAGCCTGCGACGCCGGTCAGCAACGCGACGATGACGTTCACGATGTCCACGGCGCCGCGCCACTCGCCAAAGCAAGCGTTCGCATCAACGACGGGTCAGGGATTGCCATGCGCGTCCGATCATGCGTCAATCAGGGGTTTGCGACATCCATTGTTCCCGATGCCTGGTCGCCCTGTCCATCATAGTCGTCGCATTGCGCGGTGCGCCACGCAAATAGGCAACATCGCACGCCGCGTCGCGATGCTCGCACTGTGGACATGCGTGGCCACTGCATGCAACGCCGCCTGCGCGGAAGACTATCCGGCGCGAACGGTACGGATCATGGTGCCCAATGGCGCGGGGGGGTCGGTCGACTTGGTGGCGCGCGCAGTCGCGACGCGGCTCGAGACCGAGCTTGGGCAGGCGTTCATCGTCGAAAATCGCACCGGCGCCGCGGGCGCGATCGGCGCCGAGATCGTGCGCGCGGCCGCTGCCGACGGCTACTACCTGCTGGCCGCGTCGTCGGCGACCAACACGATCATTCCGCACACGCAGGCGAGCGTGCGCTACGACGGCGTGCGCGACTTCGCGCCGATCGCCAACCTGGCGTGGACGACGAAGATGATCATCGTCCATCCTTCGCTGCCGGTGCATACGGTCGCCGAGCTGGTCTTGTACGCGAAGGCGCGACCGGGCGTGCTCAACTACAGCTCGACGGGCGTGGGTTCGTCGACGCACCTCGACGCCGAGATGTTCGCCACGCGCGCCGGCATCCAGCTCGTCAACGTGCCGTATCGCACGCCGGCACAACAGAATGCGGCAGTTGTCGCCAACGAAGTCCAGCTCAACATCGGCAGCATCACGTCGGCAATCGGCTCGGTGCGTGCCGGCCGCGTGCGCGCGCTCGCGGTGATCGCCGCACAGCGCTCGCCGCTGCTGCCCGACGTGCCGACGATCGCCGAAGCGGGAATGCCCGACCTCGAGATTCGCACATGGGTCGGACTCGCCGCGCCGGCGAACACGCCGGCGCTGGTGATCGCGACGCTCAATCGTGCGGTCAACATCGCGCTCGCCGATCCGGTGCTGCGGATGTGGATGTACGACCAGGGATTGGAACCGATCGGTGGCAGCGCCGAATCGTTCCGCGAAACGCTGGAGCGCGACGATGCCAAGTGGAAGCGCGAGAGCGAGCGCCTCGGCATGCGCGAATGAGCACGCCGCTGCTCCCGCCGATCCTGCTCGTGGCGACGATCGGCATGGAATACGTGGCGCCCGCGCGGATGCCGCGCGAGCTCAAGGCGGCGGGCTTTCGCGTGGCGATGCTGGCGCCCGAAGGCGCGTGGGCGACACGCACACGCTATCTGGACATGCTGGCGCACATCCCGCAACGCGCATCGCTCGCGACCTGGGCGGACGTGATGCTGCAGCTCGTGCAGAAGGTCGATCCCGCCTACGTGCTCCCCGGCGACGACGCGACGATGCGCGCGCTGATGACGATCGCGGCCACCATTCCCGACGACGTGCCGCAGGCGACGCGCGATGCAATCCTGCCGCTCATCACGCGCTCGCTCGGCGCGCCCGCGCATTACCTCGCCAGCGTGGACAAGGCGGGGCTCGTCGCTATCGCGCGCGGTGCCGGAATCGACGTTCCGCCGGGAGCGACGGCCGATGGCATCGACGACGCGCTGCGCATCGCGCGCGAGCTGGGCTATCCGCTGATCGTGCGTCCGACGATCGGCACCGCGGGACGTGGCGTGTCGATCTGCATTGACGAGACGACGCTGCGCGCGGCGTTCGCGGCGCTGCCGACGCTGACGCGGTGGACGCAGTCGGGCGCGCTCGCGCTGGTGCAGCGCGTGCTCACCGGCCCGCGCTACAACCGCGCGTTCGTGGCCTGGCAGGGGCGCGAGATCGCCGGCTACACGCGCGAGGGCATCGAACGCTGGCCCAACGCGCTCGGCGCGGCGTCGGTCGCGCGTTTCGTCACGCACGCCGGTATCGCCGCCGCGACCGCGCGCCTCGCCGAGGCGACCGGCCTCAGCGGCTTCGCCGGCGTAACGTACATCGTCGACGCGGCGAGCGGACAGGCGTGCATCATCGAAATCAATCGTCGCATCGTGCCGGCGACGCACGCCGGCCGCCTCGCCGGCGTCGACCTGGCCGCGGCATTCATGTGCGCGGTGCGCGGCGAACGCTGGCACGGACCGGCCGACACGCCCGCCGAGCTGCAGCGGACAATGGCGCTGTTCCCGCAGGAATGGCTGCGCGATCGCAGTGGCGCCAGTTTCGCGCGCTGGCCCGTCGATGCGCCATGGGACGATCCGCGACTGTTCGCGGCGATGCTGGGCGCCGCCGGCTAGAAGCGCACGCGGCTCAGTGCAGCGCGGAGGCCGCGAGCATGTCGCGGATGTTGCGCAGCAGCTCTTCTTCCTGGTAGGGCTTGCCGAGGTAGACGTCGACGCCCAGCTCCTGTGCGCGGTTGCGATGCTTCTCCGCGGTGCGCGACGTGATCATGATGATCGGGATGTGCGCGTTGCGCTTGTCACCCTTGAGCGTCTTGGTGAATTCGAAGCCATCCATCCGCGGCATCTCGATGTCGACGAGGATCACGTCGGGGGCCTGCTCGCCGATCGACTGCAGCGCGTCGATGCCGTCCTTTGCCGTCGCCACCGCGTAGCCTTCGCGCTTCAGCAACCGGCTGGTGATCTTGCGCACGGTGAGCGAGTCGTCGACGATCAGCACCAGCGGCGGACCGGCCGCCGCCGCCGCACGCGCGTGCGGGTCAGTCATCGCGCCGGGAACCGGCGGCATCGCGGCGTCGACGTCGACGCGCTGCGCGAGCTGCACCGGGTTGATGATCAGAACGATCTCGCCGGTGCCGAGCACGGTCGCGCCGGAAATGCCCGACACGCGCGCGAGCTGCGGCCCGATGTTCTTGACGACGATTTCCTGGTTGCCGATCATTTCATCGACGTGGATCGCCGCGTACGACTGGCCGCTCTTGAGCAGCATCACCGAGTTGTAGCGCAGCGATTCCGGATTGTGCGCGGCATCGCCCAGTAGCCGCGGCAGGTAGTGGAACGGGTAGTCGCGGTTCTGCCACGTCACCTTGCGATTGACATACAGGCTGACGAGCGCCTCGGCCTTCACCTGCTGCACCTGCTCGACCATCGGCGCCGGCAGCGCCCACAGCCGGCCGCCCGCGCGCACCAGCACCGCCTGCGCGACGGCGAGCGTCAGCGGCAGGTAGATCGAGAATGTCGTGCCCTTGCCGGCGCGCGTGCCGACATCGACGCGCCCTCCCAGCGCATTGATGTCGGTACGCACCACGTCCATGCCGATGCCGCGGCCCGAAATCTGCGTGATCCGCGCCGCCGTCGAAAATCCCGGCTTGAAAATGCATTCGATCAGCTGCGCATCGGTCGGCGTGGCGTCCACGGTGATCAGGTCGAGCGCGCGTGCGCGCTCCGCGACGCTGGCCAAGTCGATGCCCGCGCCGTCGTCGATCAGCTCGATCACGACTTCGTTGCCCACCTGCCGTACCGTCAGCGTCAGCTCGCCGGTTTCGCTCTTGCCGGCAGCGACACGTGCAGAACGCACTTCGATGCCGTGGTCGAGCGCGTTGCGCAACAGGTGCTCCAGCGGGCCGATCAGCTTTTCCAGCACCGAGCGGTCGAGCTCGACCTGCGCACCCAGGATCTCGAGGTTGGCGCGCTTGTCGAGCTCGCGCGCCGTCGCGCGCAGGATCCGGTAGAGCCGTTCCGACACGCTGCCGAAAGGCACGGTGCGGATCGCGAACAGTTGCTGCGAGACTTCGCGCGACATCCGCGCCTGCGCGACCAGCGCGGCGTCTGCATCGTCCAGGTTCTTCAGCAGCGATTGCTGCACCGTCGACACGTCGTTGACGCCTTCGGCAAGCGAGCGCGTCAGTTCCTGGAATCGCGTATAGCGGTCGAACTCCAGTGGATCGAATCCTTCGTGGGCCTCCTGCATCGCACTCATCCGCGACTGGATCTGGCTCTCCGCCTGGATTTCGATCTCGCGCACCTGGCTGCGCAGGCGGATCACGCTGTTGGTGAGCTCGAGCAGGTTGGCTTTAAGCGTACGTAATTCGCCTTCCACGCGCGCACGCGCGATCGCCACTTCGCCGGCCTCGTTGACCAGGCGGTCTACGGTGTCGGCACGCACGCGCAGCATCGCCCGCACGCCGGCTTCGGGCTCGAGCGCCTCGGCGCGCGGCGGCATCGGCTGCGCGTGAGTCGCCGGCTGCGCGCCGATGGGCACGACGACTGCGTGTCCGGCATCGGTCACCACATTGTCGTCGTCCTCCGCAGCGGCGGCGGTGCTGCCTTCGATCCACGGCAACGCGGTGTTCGATTCGCCGACGCGCAGCTTGTCGAGCACGAACGCGATGTGGTCGAGATCGGTGTCGAGCGCCTCGAACAGCACCGGCGTCGCATCGACCAGCGCATCACCGTCGACGAGGCGCGACTCCATCTGGTGCGCGAGCTCGCCCAGACGCATCGCGCCCGCCATCCGCGCGCTGCCCTTGAACGTGTGCAACGTGCGCCGCATTTGCTGCGCGCCGTCCGACGCAGGATCACGTCGCCAGTTGCGCAATTCATTGCCGGCTTGGGGAAACAGGTCGGCGGCTTCCTCGAGGAAAATCGACAGCACTTCGGGCTCGATGACGTCGCGCACCGACGCGATCGACACCTGCGGCTGTTCCTTGCGGATCGCCGGCTCGGCGACGGTCGCCAGCGGCGGTGAAAGCGGCGCGGCTGCCAGCACCGGCGGTGTCGCCGGCGTCACGCTGGCCAGCGCTGGCGCCGCCGCCGGCGTCTCATGCGTTGCGTCGGATCCTACGACGTGCAGCTTCGCCAGTGCAGGCTCGTCGTCGCGCGCGGCGACTTCGGCGGCGAGCGATTCGGCGTCGGCGCCGGCCGATGCGTCGTCGAGTCGCAGCGTGTCGAGCTCGGCGGTGGTCTCGGCGGCCTCGCGTTGCTCGGCGGCGACGAACGCAGTGCGCGACTTGATCCGCGCCACCAGGTCGGCGAGACATGCGACCGCGCGCGCGATGACCGGCTGCGCGCTCGAAGGCAATGGCGGGTCGCGCTCGGCGAGCGCCAGCAACGCCTGCTCGAGCGCCTTGGCGGTCGTGGCAACGACCGGGAATCCGCCGGTGCGATGGATGCCGCACAGCGTATGGCTTGCGCGCACCATCGTCGGCGACGGCACGCGCGCGGGGTCGGATTGCAGCAGTGACAATTCGTGTTGCAGCGTGGCGATGTGCTCGTCGGCTTCGTCGGCTAGGATGCGGAACAGCGCGGACGACAGCGTGACGTCGCCGACGACGATCGTGTCGTCCGCATCGGCCAGGTCGTGCGGCTGCGTGGACGTGGTGCCGCCGGCGCCGGTGTTTGCGTGCAGCCGGTCGTGTGCCTGGTGGCCGTGTGACTCGCCGTGCGACGGGTCGTCCGACTGCGGCGACGTCGCAGCGTCGAATGCCGGCTTCAGCACGTGCGGCGTGATCGGCGTCACGTCGGCATCGTCGAAGCCCGCGTTCGCGGCGATGTCGAAGTCGAATCCGCTTGCCGCGGCAGCTTCCGAGGAATCTTCGAGCGGCAGCAGCGTGATGGCGCCACCCGCGGCATCGCGGTCGAGATGCGCAGCCAGGTCCTTGTCGAAGCTCGCCTCGAGCTCGTCGATGTCGGCGCCGTCGTCGGCCCGCGCAGGCGCATCCCACGCGAATGCGTCGCCGCCGCCCGCGTGGGTGTTGTCGGCGACCAGTTTCAAGCTCGGCGCCGCGTTCGGAACTTCGATGTCGATGGGCGCGTCGAGCAACGGCGCGGCATTGCGCACGACGACCTGCGGCGCCACGGGTAGCGACGCGCCAAGCTCGGGCAACTCGATGTAGTCATCGGCCAGCTTCGCGACCGCGTGCAGCGACGCCGTTTCGTCCTTCAGCGACGGCACTTCAGCGAGCCTGGGGGGCAGCGGCGTTGGCGGTGGCGGGCCGCCGGATGACGGCAGTTCGGCCATCACCGCCGCGACGGCGGCATGCACGCGGGCCGGATCGAGCGTGACGCGGCGCGTGCGAGTAAGCGCATCGACCCACGTGCGGAAATCGGCTTCGGCGACGCCGATCATCGCGATCACCGCGTTGGTGACCGGCCGGTCTTCCTCGAGCAAGCGGTTGTGCGCCTTCTCCACTTCCCAGGCGATGTCGCCGAGGTCGGTGAGTCCCACCATGCGTCCCGAGCCCTTGAGCGTGTGGAAGCCGCGGCGCGTCGTGCCGAGCTCTTCGCGATCGCTGGGATTGGCCTTCAACGCATCGCGGCTTGCCGCGATCGTGTCGACCACTTCGGCGGCCTCGGTCAGGAAAATCTCCACCAGCTCGGCGTCGAATTGCGTTGCGTCGGTCTCGAGCAGGCGCCGGGTTTCCGCGGAAATTTCCGGCGCCGCGGCCGACGTATCGGCGATCGCATCGACGGCCTTTTCGAGCGCTGCCGCGCCGCCGGCTTCGAAATCGGCGAGCGCCGACTCGGCCTGGTGCGCGAGCGTGGCGTCGCCGATCAGTTCGGCATCGTCGCGCAGCGTCTCGAGCTTGGACTTGAGTCCCTGGCGCGCCGCCGCCTGCGACGGCGCCGTCTTCACTTCCTCGACCAGCCGCGGCAGCTCCGCGCGGAGCTCGTTGACGGCGGTCTCGACCGATTGCGCGTCGTCGTCGTGAATCGGCGCCGGCGCGTCGCCCGCCCGCCGTGCCAGCAGCGGCGCGATCAGCCGTTCGCGATCCGGACGTTGCTGCTCGACCGCCTCGATGTAGAAGCCCAGTCCCGACAGCGATTCGGCAAGCATCTCGAGGTCGTCGTTGTCGACCTCAGTCTCGCTGTTGACGTACGACTCGATCTGCTGCTGGCATGACGCCAGCAGCCGCGCCGCGCCGTCAAGTCCCAGCATCGACAACGCGCCGCGGATCTGCTGGCTGTCCTTGGCGAGCGCCGCCAGCTCACCACGCTTGCCGTTGTCGCGGAAGAATGCGTCGAGCACCTGCTCCATGTGGCGCAGGTTGGCCTGGATTTCACGCCCGACCTGCGCGAGCAGCATCCGCTCCTGCGCACGCTTCGACATCTCGTCGAGCGCGGGCGCGCCGACGGAGGCGGCGGCGCGGCCGGCGCGCGCGGCGTCGAGGCGTGCCACCATCGCGTCCACCTGCTGCGGAAAATCGCTGGCGAGGTTCGTGTAGTTCTCGAACGCGCTCTCGGCAAGCAGCAGCGCGGTCGCGTATTCCATCGCCACCGGCTCGGACACGCCGGCCGACGACATCTTGTCGAGACGTTCGACCAGCGCTGCCGTCAGCTTCATCATCGCGCCGTTGCGAATGTCCGCGGCCTTGGTGTGCACCGACGTCAGCGTCTGCTTCAGCTTCGGCAAATTCTCGGCACGCCCCGACGCGAACTTGAGCCACGCGTCCTTGGCGCCGGCCAGCTGCTCGCGCGCTTCGCGCAACAGCGGCTCGATGCGCACGAGATCGGCGTTGAGCACCTCCGCCGACGGAATGAGCCCCGCAAGGTGGAACGCGCGCTGCACCGCCTGCACCTGAGGTCCGGTAGGCGCGCTGATCGCGACGAAGTAGAGCGCTTCGCGGCGCAGCCGGTCGGCGACCTTGGCGCTGCCGCCCACGACGCGACGAATCTGCAGGTCGATGCGCGCGGCGAGCTGCTTGACGCCGAACGATGGCTCGAGGCCGTCGGCGGTCAGGGACTCGAACAGCGCGCCCACCGTCCACCAGAATGCGCGCAGGTTGGCGTGCGTGGTGATTTCCTCGATGCCGGCAATCGCCTCGCGCATCTGCGTGACACCCGCGGCGTCGCCGCGCAGCCACGACAGGAGCCCGCGCTGGTAGATGCGCCGCTGCTTGACGAGCTGCGACGCGAGGCGGCTCGCCGGCAGCGCTTCACGCGGCGCGATCCGCGGCGCGCGCGGCGCCAGGTCGGGGTAGAAGAGGTCGGTCGGCGCGGTCGCCTTGACGCCGCGCAGCCCCTGCATCGCCTCGTACTCGGGAAACAGCTTGAGCGGCACTGGCGGCGCGCCGTTGGTGAGCTCGGTGAGGAAGATCCGCAGCTTGCGGCACGCGCGGTCGACGATCGCCACCGTCGCGGCAACTTCCTGCGGCGCAATTTCCTCGAGCCGCGTCAGCTGCCGCTCGATCTCGTCGGTGAACGCCACGACGGCGTCGAGTCCGACCATCTGGATTGCGCCGGCCGCCTGGTGCACGTGCGTGCGCGCATGCTTGAGCGCCATCGCGTCCTTCGGCGACGCCTTGAACGCGGCGAGCGCATCGAGCCCCCGCGTCAGCGCCTGGTCGATCTCTCCCTGCACCCACGACAGCGGGCCGAGATCGAATTCGGATGTGGCATCGGTCGGCACGTCAACAGCTCCTCGTCATCGCAAACATCCTGCGACCACAGCAATATTCGGGCCGCATCGCGCGCGCGGACGCGGCAACGATCAGACCTTGAAACCCGCGACCGATGAGCGCAACTCCGCCGCCAGTCGCGTCAATTGTCCGATCGACACATTCGTCTGCTTGGTGCCCTCGGTGGTTTCCTCGGTGATCTTGAGGATGCCCTGCATGCCGCGCGTCACGTCGGTCACCGACGTCGACTGCATCTGCGTCTGCGACGAAATCCGCGAAATGAGGTCGGCGAGCTCGCGCGACACGCGCTGGATCTCGGTCAGCGCCTGCCCCGCGGCGTCGGAAAGCTTGGTTCCCTCAACCACGCCGACCGTCGATTTTTCCATCGCCGCCACCGCATCCTGCGTGTCGGCCTGAATCGTCTTCACGATCGCCTCGATCTGCTTGGTCGCCTCGCCCGACCGTTCGGCGAGGCGCTGCACTTCCTCGGCGACGACGGTGAAGCCGCGGCCCGCTTCGCCGGCGGATGCCGCCTGGATCGCCGCGTTCAGCGCGAGCACGTTGGTCTGCTCGGTGATGTCCGAGATCAGCTCGACGATTTCGCCGATTTCAAGAGACGACTCGCCGAGGCGCTTGATGCGCTTCGACGTGTCCTGGATCTGCGAGCGGATTTCGTTCATGCCGGCGATCTGGTTCTGCACCGCGTTGCCGCCCTTTTCCGCGGCATTGAGCTGCATCTGCGCGACCTTCGCCGACTGCGACGCGTTCTGCGCGACTTCGCTGATCGACTGCGCCATCTGCAGCACCGACGCCGACGCCTGCTGGATCTCGCGGTTCTGGCGCTGCGACGCTTCGTACAGGCGGTTCGAGATCGCCTGGGTTTCCTGCGTCGCCTTCGTCACCTGGTCGGTCGCCGAGTTGATGCCGCGCACCAGCGTGCGCAATTCCTCGATCGTGAAGTTGATCGAATCGGCGATCGCGCCGGTCACGTCCTCGGTCACCGACGCCTGCACGGTGAGGTCGCCGTCGGCCAGGTTGCCCATTTCGTTCAGCAACCGCAGGATCGCCTCCTGGTTGCGCTTGTTCTCGCCTTCGCTTTCGTTGGCGCGGGCGCGTGCGTCGCGGAGGAAGACGATGCCGAGCGCGACCAGCGAAGTCAGCGCGAGAAGGCCGAACACGATCGATGCCCACAGCGCGAACACGTGCGCGCGCCCGCCGCCTTCCCAGTTGTCGGCGAGTGCGGTGGTCTTCTGCAACAGCTCCTCGGATTCGCTGTTGACGGTGCGCGCCGACGCTTTTGCCAGCGTCAGCTTCTGCATCGACGTCAGGATCGACGAGATCGCCTGGTCGTACGGGGTGAAGCGCTTGGCGAGCTCGTTGAGCGTGACCCGCGTGTCGTCGCCCTTGATCGCGCTTAGCCGCAGCGAATCGCTGCCCTTGAGCAGGCCATTGAGCACATCGCGGAACGTGCCCGCGTCCTTGCCGAGCAGGAATGCCGTCTCGGGATCGATTTCCTCGCCCGACGCCAGCGCATTGGCGTTCTTGGCAATGCGTTGCGACAGCACGGCGAGCTGGTTGGCGAAGTCGACTTCGCGCACCGTGCCGCCGGACTGTGCGATCTGCAGCCCCGCCTGCTGCGACAGCTCCAGCAATGGCGTGTTGGCCTCGTTGACCTTGTCGAGCCCGGCGGCCAGCGAGGTCAGCGCGTCGGCGTTCTGCACGAGGCGGCTCGCCGCCTTGTCGACGACGTCCCACTTGCCCTTGATCTCGTTCAGCACGTCGCCCGCCGCGCCGCCGCTGACGGCGTCGACGTTGCTGCCCTTGACTTCGCCGCCCTCCATCAGCGCCTTCAGATCCGCGCCGAACTTCTGGCGGCTGTCCTCGACGGTCGCGAAGGCCTGCTTCTGCCCTTGCGAAGCCAGCGCCGCGCCGCGCGCGAGGCGCTGCGACAGCATCTGCATTTCCGTCGCCGTCGCCGATGCGGCCGCCGCCTGCGAGGTCGCGCGCTGGTCGAGGAACAGCATCAGCAGCGCGAGCAGCGCGAACGTGATCAGCAGGCCGAGCAGCACCTGGAATTGCTTGACGACCGGCAGGTTGCCGATGATCGGCAGCTTGCGGTCGGTCGACGTCTCCGGGGTCGCATTGCGCAGCTGGTCCATGATCGACACCGATGCCAGCGGGTCGTAGCCGGGCGGCGTGTTCTTGCCCATCCGCACCTGCGTGGTCGGCATTTCGAGCGCTGCGGCGCCCGCCTTGCCCTTGTCGCCGAATATCTTGAGTGCCATGCCTGCCTCCAATGCCACCAGTGAGCTCAGTGCCCGACCTGCAGGAACGCAGGGTCGCGCGCGAGCTTTGAAAGATCGATTTCCTGCCACGCGCGCCCGTCCGCGTCCATCCAGCGTTGCGCGTACCACAGCGGCGGCTCGGCCAGCAGCGCGGCGGGCGCGAGCTCGGCCAGGTTGCGCAAGCCGAGTACGCGCGGCACGACGATGCCGGTGCGAAGCTCACCTGCGCGGGGGCCGAACAGCAACAGCCGGTTCTGCGCGGCGCCGGCGGCGGGATTGGGCGCGCGGCCGAGGAACGTCGCGAAATCGATCACGCTATAAAGATTGCCGCGGATGTTGGCGATGCCGACGAACCAAGGCTTGGTGCGCGGCACGCTGACGATCGGCGGCACGGTGATGACCTCGCCAGCATCGGCGAGGCGGATCAGCCACTGCTCGTCGCCGCACGCAAGGCCCAGCCGCGACGACTCGACCTG
Source organism: Betaproteobacteria bacterium (assembly GCA_040006455.1). Classification (GTDB taxonomy): domain Bacteria; phylum Pseudomonadota; class Gammaproteobacteria; order Burkholderiales; family Casimicrobiaceae; genus VBCG01. The sequence goes on from JBDTWY010000009.1 coordinate 75,345, forward strand.
CGCCGCCGTCTTGCTGGCGAGGCGGGCGGCGAGCTCCTGCTGGAACGTGCGGAGGTCGAGCTTGGCGGCGCGTGCCATCGATGGCTCCGGTCGGCGTCAGCCGAGCGCCTGGATCTTGGCCAGGAGCTCTTCGCGGTTGACGGGCTTGATCACGTAGTCGCGCGCACCCTGGCGCATGCCCCAGATCTTGTCGGTCTCCTGGCTCTTCGACGTGCACAGGATCACCGGGATCGTTCGCGTCTCGGGATCGCGGCTGATGGCGCGCGTGGCCTGAAATCCGTTGAGGCCCGGCATCACCACGTCCATCAGGATGAGGTCGGGCTTCAAAAGGCGCGCCTTGAGAATCGCGTCCTCGCCGTTGTCGCTCGCGACGACTTCATAGCCGGACTTCGTCAGCATGTCGTTGAGGACATGGCGCTCGGTGGGCGAATCGTCGACGATCAGGATTTTCTTGATGGCCATGCGTGGTTCCTGCGACGAGAGCGTCGCGTGTCGGTGATGCGTTTCTCGGACGGGCCCCGGCGGCGATCCTAGGCCGCTGCCTTGACGTGCGCCGCCACCGCCTTCAGCAGGCTTTCCTTGGTGAACGGCTTCGTCAGGTATTGGTCCGATCCCACCATGCGGCCGCGCGCGCGATCGAACAATCCGTCCTTCGACGACAGCATGATGACGGGCGTGCCATGGAACTTGCTGTTCTTCTTGATCAGCGCACAGGTCTGGTAGCCATCGAGGCGCGGCATCATGATGTCGACGAACACCAGGTTCGGCTGGTGGTCGGCGATCTTCGCCAACGCGTCGAAGCCGTCCTCGGCGAGGATGACCGTGCATCCCGCCTGCAGCAGGAAAATCTCGGCGCTGCGGCGAATGGTGTTCGAATCATCGATCACCATGACCTTGACGCCCGACAGCGCGCTCGCATCCGCCAAACTCTTGCCTCCTCGTGCAGTGTCGTACGCCGCCGGACCGCCTCGCGACCCTGAACCACGCAGCGGAAAATTGCCGCGCGGCGCCCGCTAGCCGCCGGCACCGCGATGGGCCGGGGAAGTTTGCCACGCCCCGGGTGAACTGCATAGAGCATAAACCTTGCCGGAATCGGCGCCCACGGTCGATTTCGCGCAAAACGCAACACGAACGCAAGCTTTCATGACGTTGCGCTGACGCGCAGCGGCAAGTGTTGCCGCGCAAAGTCCACCTGCGAGGGGTTTCGCGCCGATTTGCCGGCGCGCAATGTGGCGTGGGCGGCCTCAGCCGCCGAGGAACATCCGGTACGCCGGGTTGGCGGTCTCATCGGCGTAATCGTAGCCAAGACCGTCGAGAAATGCCCGAAATTCGCGTTTTGCCGATGCCGGCACCTGCATTCCCACCAGCACACGACCCGAATCGGCGCCGTGATTGCGATAGTGGAAGAGGCTGATGTTCCAGCCGGCGCTCATGCTGTCCAGGAACTTCATCAGCGCGCCGGGGCGCTCGGGAAACTCGAAGCGATAGACGATCTCGTCGGTGGCCGCAGGGGCATGCCCGCCGACGAGGTGGCGCACGTGCAGCTTGGCGAGCTCGTTGTCGGTCAGGTCGAACGCGCGGATGCGTCGCTTCGCGAGCTCGGCCAGCAGCGTGTGCGTCTCGCGGCGATTGGCCACCTGGATGCCGACGAACAGATGCGCGACCTTCACATCCGCGTAGCGGTAGTTGAACTCGGTGATCGAGCGCTTGCCGAGCAGTGCGCAAAACTCCCGGAAGCTGCCAGGCCGCTCGGCAATCGTCACCGCGAGGATCGCCTCGCGCTGCTCGCCCACTTCGGCGCGCTCGGCGACGAAGCGCAGCCTGTCGAAGTTCATGTTGGCGCCGCAGGCCACTGCGACCAGCGCGCGGTCCTGCACGCGATGCTGCGCGACCCAGGCCTTGGCGCCGGCGATCGCCAGCGCCCCCGCCGGCTCGAGCACCGCGCGAGTGTCCTCGAACACGTCCTTCAGCGCCGCGCAGATCGCGTCGGTGTCGACGCGGATGATGTCGTCGACACATTCGCGGACGATGCGAAACGTTTCCTTGCCGACCTGGCGAACGGCGACGCCGTCGGCGAAGAGGCCGACGTGCGGCAGCGTCACGCGCCGTCCGGCCTCGACCGAGCGCGCCATCGCGTCGGAGTCCTCGGGCTGCACGCCGATCACCTTGATCTCGGGCCGCACGCGCTTGACGTACGACGCGATGCCGGAAATGAGACCGCCGCCGCCGATCGCGACGAAGATCGCATCGATCGGCTCGACCGCCTGGCGCAGGATCTCCATGCCGATCGTGCCCTGGCCGGCGATGACATCCGGGTCATCGTAGGGGTGCACGAACGTCGCGCGCGACTTCTTCTGCAACTCGAGCGCGTGCGCATACGCGTCGCTGTACGAGTCGCCGTGCAGCACCACGGTGGCGCCGCGCGCGCGCACCGCGGCGATCTTGATCTGCGGCGTGGTCACCGGCATCACGATCGTCGCGTCGCACTCGAGGCGCTGCGCTGCCAGCGCGACGCCTTGCGCATGATTGCCGGCGGATGCGGCGATCACGCCGCGCGCGCGTTGCGCCGGCGTCAGCTGCGCCATCTTGTTGTAGGCGCCGCGCAGCTTGAACGAGAATACGGGCTGCTCGTCCTCGCGCTTCAGGTAGAGGCGGTTGTGCAACCGCGCGGACAGCGCGGGCGCCAGCTGCAAAGAGGTTTCCACCGCGACGTCGTAGACTTTCGCGGTAAGGATCTTGGTGAGATAGTCGATTTTCACGGTGTCGCGGCGTCGCGATTGCGAGCGGCGAGGTTATCAGAGTCGGGCAGCCCGCCCGTTCGGCACGAATCAGCCGGCCGTGCGCATCCATGCGCAGCGCACGCGTGGCCGAGTCCGGCGCGACCTGGAATCGTTGCGGTTCGACGAGGCCAGCCGCGCCGGCCAAGGACAGGTCGCGCGCGCAACGTCGCTTACGCGGCGGCCGGTTCCTCGCGCAACAGCCGCAGCCACAGGCACTGGCCCTTGCTGTCGCGGTCGAGTTGCGCAAGGTACGCCGCATGCACGGCAAGCTCGTTGGCGCTGGGCACGACAACGCGGATGTGGAACGCGTCGACGGCGTCGGCGGCGGAGTCGCGCGCCGCCAGCGTGCGCCCGTGCGCGGGAGCGGCATGCTCGATCCCGAGCGACTCCTGGCCGCGTGTCAGCGCAAGCCACACCTCGGACAGCAGCTGCGCGTCGAGCAGCGCACCGTGCAGCGTGCGCCGCGTGTTGTCGACGCCAAAACGCTCGCACAGCGCATCCAGGTTATTGCGCTTGCCCGGGAAGGTGTCGCGCGCCAGCGCCAGCGTGTCGACGACGCGCGCCGCGAGATCGGTGCAGCATGGCAGCGCGAGCCGCGCGAACTCGGCGTCGAGGAAGCCCAGGTCGAACGGCGCGTTGTGGATCACCCATTCGGCGCCGCGCAGGAACTCGGCGAGCTCGGCCGCGCGTTCGGCAAACTTCGGCTTGTCGCGCAGGTCTTCCCACGTCATCCCGTGCACTTCAGCGGCGCCGGCGTCGATGTCGCGCTCGGGATCGACGTGGAAATGCAGGTAGCGGCCGGTGTGGCGGCGGTCGACGAGCTCGAGCACCGCGACTTCGATGATCCGGTGACCCAGCTTGGGGTCGAGGCCGGTGGTTTCGGTGTCGACGATCAGGTGGCGCATGCGGGGATCAGAATTCAGTAGACGCTCGCGCAATTATAGCGGCGCGCAAGCGATCGTGCATCGGCTGGTGAGGCAATGCCACGATTCATCATCGCCGATATTTTTGAATGGTCGACTGAATCTCCGCGATCGCGCGCTCGATCTCGTCGTCGGTCAGGTCGCGCTGGGTACCCTTGCGATCGGTCAGCGTCACCGTCTTGTCGATCGCCGTGTGGAAGTCGCCGAGATTGAGCGAATCGGTCGTCGTCGTCGTCGCCGTATCGTCGGTCAGCGTCTCCGGACCCCAACGCACGATGATCGCCGACAGGTTGTCGCCATCCGGGCCGCCGCGCTTTTCCGCCTCGCGCATCATCTGCGGCGCGGTCTTGAGGATCGGCGTCGACGTGAGCCACGTCGACACCTCGTTCTGCGGCATCACGCCCCACAGCCCGTCGGTGCACAGAACCATCACGTCGCCGTTGCGCAGCGGCGTGCGCTTGGACAAGTCGATGATCGGATCGACGAGCCCCCCCAGGCAGCTGAAGATCTTGTTGCGGTCCGGATGCGCGAACACCTCGTGCGGACCGATCAGCCCCTGGTCGACCAGGTACTGGACCTTGGAATGATCCTTGGTCGACGCGATCAACCCGCCCTGGCGGAACAGGTAGAAGCGCGAATCGCCGACGTGCGCCCAGTACGCGTGATTGGCCTGCACGATCACCGCGACGCAGGTGGTGCGCGGCGTTTCCAGCATCGAGAACTGGTTCGCGTACGAGCCGAGCGCCGCGTGCGCCCGCAGCATCGTGTCCTGCAGGAACTTGAGCGGATTGCGCAGCACCGGCTTGGCTTCCTGCTGGAAGCGCTCGATGAAGAGCCGCACGCAGATCTGCGCGGCGATCTCGCCGCCCGCATGGCCACCCATGCCGTCGGCGATGACCAGCATCAGCGTATCGCGGCCGTAGGTGTACGCGATGCGATCCTGGTTGACCTTGCGCGAGCCCTTGCGCGATTCCTGGAAGATGATGAAGCGCATGACGTCCGGATGGTTCCCCTGCCCCGTTTGCGGTTGCTGCGTTGTCGTCGCGCGTCACGCCGGAAGGCGTGGCGTCATGCACCGATCTCGGAAAACAGTACGCGCTTCAGGTTGCCGAGGAACGACAGCTTGCGCTTGCGCGTAGGGATGTCGCGGATCGCCTTCTGCAATGCGAACACCGACTGCGGGCGCTCGAGCGGATCGAGGCGCAGGCACCAGTCGATCACCTCGAGCAGGTTGTCCGAGTATTGACCGGACCAGATCTTTTTCGCCGACACCAGGTGATCTTCCTGGACGCGTGCGTCCGCCGCCTGCGGCGCGAATGCGGCGAGGCACGCGAACATGCTGGCGCCGGTGCCGTAGACGTCCGTCCACGGGCCGAGGCGCTCCGGATCGCGATACTGCTCCGGTGCTGCGAAGCCGGGCGTGTACATCGGCGCGAGCTTTGGTCGCGTGTTGGTGAGCGTCTGCCTCGCTGCGCCGAAGTCGAGCAGCACCGGAGTGCCGTCGGTGCGCAGGTAAATGTTGGCGGGCTTGATGTCGAGATGCAGCAGCTTGTGCGTGTGCACTTCGCGCAGGCCGTTCAGCAGGTGCATGAACACGTGGCGCACGAAACGCTCGGACATCTGGTCCTGGCGCATCTGGATCTGCTGCTGCAGCGTGCGCCCGCGCTCGTAGCGCATCACCATGTAGACCGTTTCGTTGGCGCGGAAGAAATTCAGCACGCGCACGACATTCGGATGGTTGATCTTGGCGAGCGCGCGCCCTTCCTCGAAAAAGCACTTCATGCCGTAGCGGAACGACGTCAGGTTCTCGGCCGAGCTCGCGCGCACGATGTCGCCCTCGGTGCGCAACACCAGCGACGACGGCAGGTATTCCTTGATCGCCACCGCCGCGCCGGTCTCGTCGAAGGCACGATAGACGATCGAAAACCCGCCCCGGCTGATTTGCCGGTCGACCCGGTAGTTCAGGAGCTGGTAACTGGCGGGAAGTGCCTGGTTGGTGACGGCCATGACTTTGAGTCTCGCATGAATGCCCGGAAACAGTCGCAATACACGTGCCAAGGGCCCCCGCGGCTTGCCTGCGGTGCCGGATTGCGCATACAGTCGGCGCTCGCGGTGGGGGATCCGGCAAAAAGAGCGACAATACGCGGCCTTTTTACCAAAAACCGCTCAAAAAGAGCCCTTTCCAATGATTCTCAGCATGACCGGCTTCGCCGCGTTGTCGGCCGAGCTTCCCGGCGCCGCGCTCAGCGTCGAGCTCCGCAGCGTCAATCATCGCTATCTCGACCTCACGTTGCGCCTGCCTGACGAATTGCGCGCGCAGGAGGCGCCGGTGCGCGAGCGCATCGCCGCCGAGATGAAGCGCGGCAAGGTCGAGTGCCGCGTGGGCCTGGCACGCAACGCCGCCGCCGCGGGTTCGCTCGCCATCGATTCGCGTCGCGTGTCCGAGCTCGCGGCGGCGGCCGCCGGCGTGCAGGCGCTCGCGCCCGGCTCCGCGCCGATCAGCGTCGCCGAGATCCTGCGCTGGCCCGGCGTGATCGCCGACGCGTCGGTGCCGCCGGAAGTGCTGGCGGCCAAGCTGCAGGAGCTCGTCACGCAAGCTTTGGCCGAGCTGGCCGCATCGCGACAACGCGAGGGCGACAAGCTCAGGGCGCTGCTGCTCGCGCGCTGCGACGACATCGAGCGCGAGGTCGCGCGCGTCGCGCCGCGCATTCCGGCGATCCACGCGACTTATGTCGACAAGCTCGGCGCCCGCCTCCGGGAGGCGGGCGTCGACGCCAACGACGACCGGCTGAAGCAGGAGCTTGCGCTTTTCGCCACCAAGGTCGACGTCGCCGAGGAAGTGCAGCGGCTGCTGACGCACGTCATCGAAGTGCGGCGCGTGCTCGCCGCCGGCGGCAGCGCCGGCAAGCGGCTCGACTTTCTCGCACAGGAATTGCATCGCGAAGCCAACACCTTGGGCTCGAAGTCGGTCGACGCGGAACTGTCGCAAGTAGCGCTCGAGCTCAAGGTGCTGATCGAGCAGATGCGCGAGCAGGTGCAGAACATCGAGTGATCGTGCGTGGCGCGCATGCGCGCGGCGTGCGTCGGTCTACCGCGTGGGTCATGTGGGTCGCGCGGGCGATGCGACCGGCGATCGCGAAAGTCAGCGCACGACGTTGCGCGGCGCGCCGGCGACGAAGGCCTCGATGTTGCCCACGAGCTGGTCCGCCAGCCCTTGCATCGCCTCGGCGCTCGCCCACGCGACGTGCGGCGTGAGGAGGAAGTTCGGCAGCCGCAGCTGGAGGAGCGGATGGCCGGCATCGGGCGGCTCCTGCGCCAGCACATCGAAGCCCGCGCCCGCGATCTGCCGCGCCTGCAATGCGGTGGCGAGTGCCGCTTCGTCGACGAGGCCACCGCGCGCGGTGTTGATCAGCAACGCCGAGGGCTTCATCGACGCCAGCTCGCGCGCGCCGATCATGTGGCGCGTCGCCGGTGTCAGCGGCACGTGCAGCGAGACGACGTCGGCGTGCTCCAGAATGTGCTCGACCGACACGCCCATCACGCCCTGCGGCGCTTCGACCTGCGGATCGAAGCCGAGCACGCGCATGCCGAAGGCGGCGCCGAGCCGCGCGACCGCCTTGCCGAGCGCGCCGAGGCCGATGACGCCGAGCGTACTGCCTGCGAGATCGTGGATCGGGTGCGTCAGCAGGCAGAACGCCGTCGCGCGTTGCCATTGCCCCGCCTCGACGTCCTGGCGATAGGCGACGAGGTTGCGGCGCAACGCGAGCACCAGCGCGAACACGTGCTCGGGCAGCGACGACGTCGCGTAGTTGCGGATGTTCGACACGACGACGCCGCGCGCGGCGCACGCGGCAACGTCGACGACATCGGTGCCGGTCGCGGCGACGGCGATCATCTTGAGGTCGGGCAACCGCGCCAGCACATCGGCGCGGATCGGCACCTTGTTGGTGACCGCGATCGTCGCGCCCGCGAGACGCTCGACAACTTCGTCCGTTGACGTGCGATCGAAGTCCTTCCACGCGTGCGCGAACGCGGGGGCCTTGAGTGTCGCATCGAGGCTCGCGCGATCGAGAAAGACGATGGTATGCACCGGCGGATGCTGACGAAATCGCCGTGGCACGTCAACCGACGCGGCAGGATCCGCGTGCTGACGTCGCCATCGTCGACCGCATATCGTCGACCGCACATTGGACGCCACGAAGTCGAGTGTCATTGCGCCCATCACCGCGTCGAGCCCGCGTGCCAGGGCAATGTCGCTCGGACCCAGGCAGATGGTTTCTTGTCGGCGTCGATCGATGCATAGCGTGCCACAATCCCACTGATTCCGCTTCGCCAGCGAGTCGAAAACAGTCATCGCAATCGCGACGCGCCTTTCGCTGCCCGCTAGCGTGGATATCTAGACCCGGACATGCAATTCCATCGAGACGGTTACCGCCCCGGCGACCCCGACATCATGCCTGCGCTGCCAGGAGCCGAGGCGCGCCTCGATTCACTGCCCGGTGAAGTCGATGTGCTGGTCGTGGGCAGTGGCCCCGCCGGTGCGCTGCTCGCGGCCCAGCTGTCGACCTTTCCAGGCATCTGTACGCGCCTGATCGAGCGCCGCGCGGGTCCGCTCGAGCTTGGACAGGCCGACGGCATCGCCTGCCGCACCGTGGAGATGTTCGAAGCCTTCGGCATGGGCACGAGGCTCATCCGCGAAGCCTACTGGGTCAATGAGACCGTGTTCTGGCGCCCCTCCTCCGAAGATCGCTCGCGGATCGTGCGCACGGGCCGCATCCAGGACACCGAGGACGACCTTTCCGAATTCCCGCACGTCATCGTCAACCAGGCTCGTCTGCAGCAATACCTGCTCGAGTACATGCGCCGCTCGTCTTCGCGGCTCAGGCCGGACTACGGGGTGGAGTTCATGCGGCTTAGGGTCGAGCCCGACGGCGAGCATCCGGTGGTCGCTACCGTGCGTGTCGCGGGCGATGGCGCCGAGCACGTGATCCGCGCGCGCTATGTCGTCGGCTGCGACGGCGCGCGCAGCCGGGTGCGCCAGTCCATCGGCGCCGCGCCGCACGGCGACTCCGCGAACCACGTCTGGGGCGTGATGGACGTGCTCGCCGTCACCGATTTCCCGGACATCCGCATCAAATCGGCGATCCAGTCCGCGGACCACGGCAACATCCTCATCATTCCGCGCGAGGGCGGGTATCTGGTGCGCCTCTACGTCGACCTTGGCGATGTCGATCCCGCGAATCGCGCCGCCGCGCGCGAGGTCACGGCCGAACAAGTGATCGCCAGCGCACGACGCGTGCTGCACCCCTACACGCTCGACGTTCGCGACATCGTCTGGTTCTCCGCTTACGAGGTCGGGCAGCGCGTGACCGACCGCTTCGACGACGTTCCGGCGGATGAGGCTCCATCGCGGCTGCCGCGCGTGTTCATCGCGGGCGACGCCTGCCACACGCACAGCGCGAAAGCGGGTCAGGGCATGAACGTGTCGATGCAGGACGCGTTCAACCTCGGCTGGAAACTCGTCGCAGTGCTCGAGCGTCGCGCGGCTCCCGAGCTCCTGCGCAGCTACTCGACCGAGCGGCGCGCAGTTGCGCAGGAGCTGATCGACTTCGACAAATCGTGGTCCAGGACGATGTCGTCGCCACCCAATGATCCTGCGCGCCCGGAGCGCGGGGGCGTCGATCCCGCCGAGCTTCAGGCTCAGTTCGTGCAATCGGGACGCTACACCGCGGGCGTTGCGACGCGCTATGCACCGGCGACGGTGCTAACCGCCGAATCCACCCACCAGCAGCTTGCACGGGGATTCACCATCGGCATGCGCTTCCATTCGGCGCCCGTGGTGCGCGTCGCCGACGCGAAGCCGATGCAGCTTGGCCATGTCGCGCGTGCGGACGCGGCCTGGCGCCTCTACGCATTCGGCGACGCCAGCGCGCGAAAGCTGCATGCACTGATGGCGTTCCTGCAGGATGCCGCCGAGTCGCCCGTCCGGCGCTTCACGCCCGCGGACGCCGACATCGACAGCGTCATCGACGTCCGCGCCGTGTACCAGCAGCAACACCGCGCGCTCAAGGTGGAGACGCTTCCGCAGCTGCTGTTGCCTCGCAAGGGCCGCCTCGGGCTCGTCGACTACGAGAAGGCCTATGCGCCCGATTTGAGGAATGGTCCGGACATCTTCGACCTGCGCGGCATCGACCGCCCGGTGGGCGCCCTGGTGGTCGTTCGCCCCGATCAGTACGTCGCCCATGTGCTGCCGCTCGACGCGCACGGCGCGTTGGCGCGGTTCTTCGAAGGGTTCCTGCTCGATCGTCGATAGCGTCGGCGGCGACGCTCGCGCGGAGAAATCGGCGGCGGCTGATTGGCATTCCCGTAAAATGGCGCTCCCCGCCCGCCTCGCGGTCCTTCCGTCATGACCATCACCACCAAGGCGCCGCCTGCGATCGGCGTGCTGTTCGTCATCGCCGCGCCGTCGGGTGGCGGCAAGAGCAGCATGGTCAACGCGTTGCTGGCGCGCGAGCCGGGTATCCGCCTGTCGATCTCGTGGACGACGCGCCCGCCGCGTCCCGGCGAATCCGAAGGCCAGCACTACCATTTCGTCGACGAGTCGCGCTTTCGCGAGCTGCTCGACGCCGGCGAGTTCCTCGAGCATGCGAACGTCCACGGCAACTGGTACGCGACATCGGCGACGTGGCTCCAGGCGCAGCTTGCCGGTGGCCAGGACGTGCTGCTCGAAATCGACTGGCAGGGCGCGACGCAGGTGCGCAAGCTGATTGCCGATTCGGTGCATGTGTTCATCCTGCCGCCGTCGCTCGCCGCACTCAACGAAAGGCTCGTCAAGCGCGGCCAGGATTCGCCCGCCGTGATCAAGCGCCGGCTGCTGGGTGCGTTCGCCGAGATCAGGCACTGGGCAGAATTCGACTATGTTATTATCAATCAAGACTTTGCAACTGCCGTCGACGATCTTGCCGCGATCGTTCGTGCAGCCCGCCTCGCCAGTTCGCGGCAGGGGCTTCGCCATTCGCGACTGATCGCCGAACTCATCGAACCTCGTTCCTAGGAACCGCCATGGCCCGCATCACGATCGAAGATTGCCTCGCAAGGATTCCCAACCGCTTCGAGCTGACGCTCGCCGCCACGAACCGCGCGCGCCAGATCACGTCCGGGTCGACTCCGCTGCTCGACGCCGATCGCGACAAGCCGACGGTGATCGCGCTGCGCGAAATCGCCGCGGGCAAGGTCGGCGCCGAGCTGATTCACAAATCCGGGAGTTGACGCCCGCGCGGCGCAGCTCCAAGCGACCCTTCATGTCGGAAATCGCCGAATTCACCCGACACCTCGGTCACTACCTGCCGCCCACTGACATCGCACTGGTCGAGCGCGCGTTCGACTACTCCGAGGCCGCGCACCGCGGCCAGTTCCGCAAGTCCGGCGAACCCTACATCACGCACCCGCTGGCGGTCGCCAGCATCCTGTCGCAATGGCGGCTCGATGCGCAAGGGCTCGCCGCGGCGTTGCTGCACGACGTGATGGAGGACACCAAGGTCTCCAAGGCGGAGATCGAGACCACGTTCGGCAAGCCGGTCGCCGACATGGTCGACGGCGTTTCCAAGCTCGACCAGATCGCATTCGACACGCGCGAGGAAGCCGAAGCCGAGTCGTTCCGCAAGATGCTGCTGGCGATGGCGCGCGACGTGCGCGTCATCCTGATCAAGCTCGCCGACCGGCTGCACAACATGCGCACGCTCGACGCGATGGCGCCGCTGCACCGGCGGCGCATCGCGCGCGAGACGCTCGACATCTACGCACCGATCGCCAACCGACTCGGCCTCAACGCGCTGTACCTCGAGCTGCAGGACCTGTCGTTCAAGCATATCTATCCGATGCGCTACCGGATCCTCGCGCACGCGATCAAGACGGCGCGCGGCAATCGCCGCGAGGTGATGAACCGGCTGCTCGAATCGGTGCGCGCGTCGCTCGCCGACGCCGACATCATCGCCACGGTGACGGGCCGCGAGAAGACCGTGTACTCGGTCTATCGCAAGATGAAGGAAAAGCACAACTCGTTCTCGCAGGTGTTCGACATCTACGGCATGCGCGTGCTGGTCGCGCACAAGTCCACCTGCTACGCGGCGCTCGGCGTGCTGCACGAGAAGTACAAGCCGATACCCGGCAAGTTCAAGGACTACATCGCGATCCCGAAGGCCAACGGCTACCAGTCTCTGCACACGACGCTGTTCGGGCCGTTCGGCACGCCACTGGAGTCGCAGGTGCGCACGCACGACATGCACCGCGTCGCCGAGACCGGCGTCGCCGCGCACTGGCTGTACAAGTCAGGCGGCGCGCTCGACCTCGAGGAAGCGCAGCGCGAGACCCACCGCTGGCTGCAGAGCCTGCTCGAGATACAGTCCGAGTCACGCGATTCGCGTGAGTTTCTGGAGCACGTAAAAGGCGATTTGTTTCCCGAGGAAATCTACGTTTTCACGCCGAAGGGCAAGATCATGGCGCTGCCGCGCGGCGCCACCGCCGTCGACTTCGCCTACGGCGTGCACACCGACATCGGCCATCACTGCATCGCCGCGCGCATCAACTACGAGATCGTGCCGCTGCGCACCGAGCTCAAGAACGGCGACCACGTCGAGATCCTGACGGCGCCCACCGCGCGACCCAATCCGTCGTGGCTCACCTTCGTCGCTACCGGCAAGGCGCGCTCGCGGATCCGCCATTTCCTCAAGAGCATGCAGCAGAAGGAATCGGCGGCGCTGGGCGAGCGCCTGTTGTCGCAGGCGCTGGCGACGTTCAAGGTCGAGCCCGACGCGATCCCGTGGGACCGCTGGGAAGCGCTGGCGAAGGAATACGGCACGCGCAGCCAGCTCGAGATCCTCGCCGACATCGGCGTGGGCAAGCGGCTGCCGTTCGTCGTCGCGCAGGCGCTGACGCGCAGTGCCAAGCAGGACGACGGCGGCGGCGCGGTGGGCACAAACCTCACGCCGGCGGCGCCCATCAAGGCGGCGCTGTCACTGCGCGGCGTCGAAGGCGTGGCGATCCAGTACGCCAAGTGCTGCCGGCCGGTGCCGGGCGACGCGATCATCGCGCAGTTCCGCAAGGGCCAGGGACTGGTCGTGCACCTGCGCGATTGCGCGGCGTTGAGAAAACAGCGCGTCGATGCAAGCGAGCTGGTCGATGTCGAGTGGGCGCCGGATGTCGCCGGTGTATTCGACGCGGGCGTGCGGCTGCTGGTGTCGGACCGCCGCGGATTGCTGGCCGACATCGCGACGTCGATCAACGACGCGCAGGCCAACATCGACAACGTCTCGGTCGAGCGGCCCGACGGCAGCGACGTGCTGGCGATGTTCTTCGGGCTTCAGGTCCGCGACCGCCGGCACCTCGCCCAGGTGATGCGCGGGCTGAAGCGGATGCCCGACGTGCGCCGCATCATGCGCGCGCGCACCTGAAAATCGGGGTCGGAGTAAAAACCGGATTGGGGTCGGAGTAAAAGCGCGGCGATCGCCGGCTCAAACGAGCCCGACCCGGTTTGGGCGGGGGTTTGTCAAACGACCCCGACCCCGAATTCACGCGACCCCGAATTCACGACCCCGATTTCAGGCCGGCTGCTTGTTCAGCAACTGCTGCAGCTCACCGCTCTGGTACATCTCGCGCATGATGTCGCAACCGCCGACGAACTCGCCGTTGACGTACAGCTGCGGGATCGTGGGCCAGTTGGCAAAGTCCTTGATGCCATTGCGGATATCCGGATTCTCGAGCACGTTGACCGAGAAGAATTCGGGAACGCCGCAGCGTTTCAGGATCTCGGTGGCGGTGGCCGAAAACCCGCATTGCGGCGATTGCGGCGTGCCCTTCATGTACAGCACGACGCGATTGCCGGCGACCTGTTCCTTGATGATGTCCTGGGTGCTCACGGGCTGACTCCGCTTCGACGAATTGACGGTCATTTTACCGCGCCTAGGAACTTGGGGGCGGGTTGGAGGTTTCGCAACCCGCGGCGCGCAGCGATGGCAGCACCAACTTCCTCATTGCAGCGGCGGCCGCGCCCAGCTATTCCTTGACGCCTCCCGTCAGTCCCGCGACGTAGTACTCGACGAAGAACGAGTACAGGATCGCCACCGGCAGCGAGCCGAGCAACGCGCCCGCCATCAGCGAGCCCCAGTGGTAGACGTCGCCCTCGACGAGCTCGGTGACGACGCCGATCGGCACCGTCTTCACTTCCGACGACGAGATGAACGTCAGCGCATAGATGAACTCGTTCCACGACAGCGTGAACGCGAAGATGCCGGCGGAGATGAGCCCCGGCACCGCCAGCGGCAGCACGATCTTGCGCAGTATCTGCAGCCGCGTCGCGCCGTCGATCAATGCGCACTCCTCGAGCTCATACGGGATGCTCTTGAAGTAGCCCATCAGCAGCCAGGTGCAGAACGGGATCAGGAACGTCGGGTAGGTGAGGATCAGCGCGAGTCGCGTGTCGAACAGGCCGAACTTGAACACCATCGTCGCCAGCGGAATGAACAGGATCGACGGCGGCACCAGATACGCGAGGAAGATGCCGGCGCCGACGAAGCGCGAGCCGCGAAAGCGCAGGCGCTCGATCGCATATGCGGCGAGCACGCTGCAGAACAGCGAGATGAACGTCGCCGACACCGAGATCAGTACCGTGTTCCACACCCAGTCGACATACGCGGTGTCGAACAGCAGCTTGTGGATGTGCGCGAAGGTCGGATGCGAAACCCAGAACGGATTGCCGTCGCGCTGAAGCAGCTCGGCATCCGGCTTGATCGTCGTCATCACCATCCAGTAGAACGGGAACAGCAGGACGATCAGGAATCCCGCCAACGGCAGCCATAGCGTCAGCGCGCGCTGCGGATTGGTCACCAGGTAGTTCATGCCCTGGCGGGATTCGTCGTCCTTTTTCATTTTCTTGCCGTCGATGGCCATGTCAGCGGTCCGATCCGCCCTGCTGCCACTTGCGGCGCTGCAGGCCGAAGTAGGACAGCAGGATCGTCGCCAGCAGGAACGGCACCATCGCCGTGGCGATCGCCGCGCCTTCGCCGAGATTGCCGCCGGGAATTGCGCGCTGGAACGACAGCGTCGCCATCAGATGCGTGGCGTTCAGCGGACCGCCGCGCGTGAGCACGTAGATCAACTGGAAGTCGGTGAACGTGAACAGCACCGAGAACGTCATCACCACGGCGATGATCGGCGTCA
>JBDTWY010000010.1:0-83713 GCA_040006455.1 Betaproteobacteria bacterium
TAGTCGAACTCGCAGGCCTGGCCGATGACGATCGGCCCGGCGCCGATGATCATGATCGAATGGATGTCGGTGCGCTTCCCCATGTCAGCCCGCGGCCTCGCGCGGCGCGAGGTGGCGCTCGACGAGCTCGATCAGGATGTGGATCACCTTGATGTGCAGTTCCTGCACGCGGTCGGCGTAGCGTCCGCCCGGCGTGCAGATGACGATGTCGGCGTGCGCGTCCAGCGCACTGCCCGGCTTGCCGGTCAGCGCAATCACCCGCATCCCCCGCGCTTGCGCAGCCTTCGCCGCGGCGACGACGTTGCGGCTGCCGCCGCTGGTGCTGATCGCGAGCAGCACATCGTCGGCATTGCCGTGCGCCTCGACGTAACGCGAGAACACGTGTTCGTAGCCGTAGTCGTTGCCGACGCAGCTCATGTGCGACGGGTCGCTGATCGCGGTCGCCGCGTAGGCGGGCCGGTCGTCGCGGAAGCGGCCCGACAGTTCCTCGGCGAAGTGCATCGCGTCGCACAGCGAGCCGCCGTTGCCGCACGACAACACGCGGCGGCGCGCGGCGAAGGTCGTTGCCAGCAGCTCGGCGGCGTGCGCCACCGCCGACAGCGCGGAGTCGTTGGCGCGCAGCGCGTCGAGCGCGGTGGCGGCTTCGGCCAGCGCGTCGCGTATCGTCGTGATGTCGGGTGCGCTGTTCATCGCCGACTCACTTGCTCTGCGCCATCTGCGCGACGAAGCGATCGAACAGGTAGCCGATGTCGTGCGGGCCGGGACTCGCCTCGGGATGTCCCTGGAAGCTGAACGCGCGCCGGTCGGTGCGTTGCATGCCCTGCAGGCTTCCATCGAACAGCGACACGTGCGTGACGCGCACGTTGTCGGGGAGCGACGCCGGATCGACGGCGAAGCCGTGGTTCTGGCTGGTGATCAGCACCTGCCCGCTGTCGCGATCGAGCACCGGGTGGTTGGCGCCGTGATGGCCGAACTTCATCTTGAGCGTGCGTGCGCCCGATGCGAGCCCCAGCAACTGGTGGCCGAGGCAGATGCCGAACGTCGGCGTGTCGCTGTCGACGATCTCGCGGATCGCGTCGATCGCGTAGTCGCAGGGCTCGGGATCGCCGGGACCGTTGGACAGGAACACGCCGTCGGGCCGCAGCGCCAGCACGTCGCGCGCGGCGGTGGCGGCGGGCACGACGGTGATCCTGCAGCCGCGCTCGGCGAGCATGCGCAGGATGTTGTGCTTGACGCCGTAGTCGTACGCGACGACGTGGTATTTCGCGTCACCCGGCGCACGGTAGCCGACACCCAGCGCCCACGTGCTGGCGGTCCAGTCGTAGCCAGGCGTCTCGGTGACGACCTTGGCAAGGTCGAGTCCCGCCATCGACGGCGCGCCGCGCGCCTTGTCGAGCGCCGCACGCTCTTCGGATGCGCCGATCAGCGGCGCTGCGATGATCGCGCCGTTCTGCGCACCTTTTTCACGCAGGATTCGCGTGAGCTTGCGCGTGTCGATGCCGGCGATCGCGACGATGCCGGCGCCGCGGAGGTAGCTCCCCAGATCCTGCGTCGCGCGGAAGTTCGACATGCGCCGCGGCAGGTCGCGAATGACGAGCCCCGCGACGAACAGCTTGCGCGATTCTTCGTCGTCGACGTTGACGCCCACGTTGCCGATGTGCGGATAGGTGAGCGTCACCACCTGTCCCGCGTACGACGGGTCGGTGAGGATTTCCTGGTAACCGGTCATCGACGTGTTGAACACGACTTCGCCGGACGTGCTGCCGTCGGCGCCGATCGACACGCCGCGAAACAGCGTGCCATCGGCGAGCGCGAGCAGCGCCGGCGCACGCGCGGTGAAAAGCGCGACCGGCGTGTCGTGGGTGTCGGCGGTGCTGGAGTCGGACATGATCACCTGGTATGCGCGGCGGGCCTGGATGTCGCATGGCCCCGAAGCGCGCGTACATGCGCGTCATCGCGTCGCCGCCGCGGCGCCCGGGCGAAACGCCCAACGCGCGCGGTGCGGACGTGCAAACGGGGAAGGTTGCCCTTCCCCGCTTCGAAGCACCGTATTCTACCGCCGTTGGCGTCGCGCGGCAACCGCCGGCGCGTCAGAGCCCCAGCACGTCGCCCATGTCGTAGAGGCCGGTTTCGCGGCCGGCGACAAAGCGCGCCGCGCGCAGCGCGCCCTCGGCGAAATTTGCGCGCGACGTCGCGCGATGCGTGAGCTCGATGCGCTCGCCGGCACCGGCGAACACGACCGTGTGCTCGCCGACCACATCGCCGCCACGCAGCGTCGCGAAGCCGATCGTGCCCGGCATGCGCTCGCCGGTGACGCCCTCGCGCGCATAGACCGCGTGCGCGTCGAGCGCGACACCCGCACCCGCCGCCGCGGCTTCGCCGAGGCGCAGCGCTGTTCCGGAAGGTGCGTCGATCTTGTGGCGGTGATGCATTTCGAGGATCTCGATGTCGAATGCGGGTCCGAGGCGAGCCGCCGCGAGCTCGACGAGCTTGATTAGCACGTTGACGCCCACGCTCATGTTCGGCGCAAAGACGATTCCCACTTGCGTTGCGAACGCAGCCAGCGCCGCTTTCCGCGCGGCATCGAAGCCGGTGGTGCCGGCGACGAGGCGCGTGCCGCGACGGGCGCATGCGGCGGCGTGCGCGAGCGTGCCGTCGGGCCGCGTGAAATCGACCAGCACGTCGCAGCGCGCGACCGCGGCGTCGATGTCGGCGCCGACGATGACGCCGGTCACACGGCCGATGCGCGCGCCGGCGTCGGCACCCTGCATGGGGCCATCGGCGAGGTCGAGCGCGGCACTGAGCTCGAGGTCGGGGGCTGCGAGCGTCGCGTCGACCAACGCCTGGCCCATCCGCCCGGACACGCCCGCGATGCCGATGCGAACGCTCATCGACTACTGGGGTTCGCGCTTGAAGATGTCGAGGAAGCGCTGGAAATAACCGCGCTCATCGGCAGGCGGCTTGCCCAGCGAGCGCTCGGCGGCGATGCGGTTCAGCTCGATCGCGGATTTTGGCGCCTCGTCGCCTTCCCAGCGCGCGAGCTTGGCGTCGACGAAGTACGCGCGGAATTCGCGACTCTCGATCAGCTTGTCCTGGTGCGTGAAGCGATAGATGTAGTCCCAGCGCTCGGCATGGAAAGGATCGGCTAGCAGCGGCGTTCCCAACGCGGACTGGACCTGGCTCGTTGTCATGCCGACCTTGAGCTTGTCGACCATGTCCTGCGTCAGGTAGTTGCCCTGGTTGATGTCGAGCTTGTAGACGCCGAGGCTCCGCCATTGCGGCATGTAGCTGTCCATCGTCTGGCACGACGACAGTGCGGCTGTCGCAATGGCGCAGGCCATCAGGCGGCGCAAAAAAACCGAAGACACGTTCGATCGCTCTGGGAATGGCCAAGGGGAGCCGCTATTATAGCCACAGGGCGCCCACGACTTCCCGCCCGGGCGGATGCCGATGACCAACCACGATCTCAAGAGCGCAGGGCTCAAGGCGACGCTGCCGCGGCTGCGCATCATCAACCTGTTCGAGCAGTCGAAAGTCAGGCATCTCACCGCCGAGGATGTCTACCGGCTGCTGGTCAACGAGGGCCTCGACATCGGCCTCGCCACCGTCTATCGCGTGCTGACGCAGTTCGAGCAGGCGGGCCTTCTGCAGCGCCACCATTTCGAGTCGGGCAAGGCGGTGTTCGAGCTCAACGAGGGCAAGCATCACGATCACCTCGTGTGCATGCAATGCGGGCGCGTCGAGGAGTTCTACGACGCCGAAATCGAGAAGCGCCAGACGCGCATCGCGCACGAGCGCGGCTTCGAGATCAGCGACCACGCGCTCTACCTGTACGCCGATTGCACGAAGACGCGCTGCCCGTATCGCAAGAACGGCGCCGACTGAAATCGCCAGTTGCCTTGTCGGGCCGCTGACCGCGCGTCAGTGAATTTCGCGGCGGTTGAAGGCGGCGAGGCGAAACCCGAGCAGCGCGAGCGTCGCAAAATAGGCGAGCGCGCCGGCGGCGATGACGCCGGCGAGCCGCGCGAGCTTGTACGTGAGCTTCGCATGCAGCCACACGTCCGCCGGACCCGCAAGCCACGCCAGCACCGCGGCGAGCACGCACAGCGCGACGACGAGCTTCGCCACGAATGGCCCCCACCCGGGCTGCGGCGCATAGAGATTGTGCCGCTTCAGCACGATGAACAGCATCGCCGCGTTGAGCGTCGCACCGATGCTCGTCGCGAGCGTCAGCCCGGCATGACCGATGCGCCACATCAGCGTCAACGCGATCGCCTGCGTGACCAGCACCGTGACAAAGGCGATCTTGACGGGCGTCTTCATCATCTGTCGCGCATAGAAGCCGGGTGCGAGGATCTTGACGAGGATGATTCCCAGCAGGCCGACGCTGTAGCCCAGCAGCGCGTCGCGCGTCTGCAGCGCGTCGTTGACGGAGAACTTGCCGTACTGGTAGAGCGTGCTGACCATCGGCAGCGCGAGCAGCCACAACGCCACGGCGGCCGGCAGCGCCAGCAGGAACGCGAGCCGCAATCCCCAGTCGAGCAGCGCAGAATATTCGGCGGGATTCGCGTCGCTGTGATGCTTGGCGAGCGACGGCAGCAGCACGGTGCCGAGTGCAACACCCAGCAGCGCGCTCGGGAATTCCATCAGCCGGTCGGCATACGTGATCCACGATATGCGCCCGTCGCCGAGCCATGCCGCGAACTGCGTGTTGATCAGCGCCGAGATCTGCGCCGCCGACACGCCGATCACCGCCGGGCCCATCGCGCGCAGCACGCGCCGCACGCCGGGATCGCGCCAGTCGATCCGCGGGCGCGCGAGCATCGCGATCCTCGCCAGCGGCCGCAACTGGAAGGCGAGCTGCAGCACGCCGCCGATGGCAACGCCCCACGCCAGCGCGACGATCGGCGGATCAAAGTACGGCGCCAGGAACACCGCGGCGCCGATCACCGACAGGTTGAGCAGCACCGGCGTGAACGCCGGAATGGCAAAGTGCCGGTGGACGTTCAGCACCCCGCTTGCGAGCGACGTCAGCGAGATGAACAGGATGTACGGAAACATGATGCGGATCATCAGCGCCGTCAGCTCGACCTTGCCGGGTGTGCGCGCAAAACCGCTGGCGAGCAGGTAGACGAGCCAGGGTGCCGCGATGATGCCCACGACCGACACGACGACGAGGATCAACGCGAGCAGTCCCGCAACGCGCGACACCAGGCCGCGCGTCGCCTCCTCGCCGCGCCGGCGGTGATACTCGGCGACGATCGGCACGAACGCCTGGCTGAACGCGCCCTCGGCGAACATGCGGCGCAACAGGTTGGGCAGGCGGAACGCCGCCTCGAAGGCGTCCATTGCCGGCCCCGCGCCGAAGCCGACCGCCTTGATGCTCTCGCGCGCAAGGCCGGTGACGCGCGACAGGAGAGTCATGCCGCTGACAGCGGTGACGACGCGGAGAAGGTTCACGAGGAAAGGCGCCGGGTGCGTGCGACCGGCTGGGCAGCGACGCTAAGGTGTTGCGCGGATTGGAGAAATCGGATAGTATCCCAAGTCTTTCCGAATTTTTTAACCCGCATCGAGCTCGACCTCGCGGTCGGCGATCCAATCGGCACCACAAGGAACCCATAGCCATGGCCAATTCGGCGCAAGCCAAGAAACGCGCCCGGCAGGCGGAAGCGACGCGCCAGCGCAACGCGAGCCTCAAGTCGGAGCTGCGCACCGCAGTCAAGAAGGTCAAGAAGGCGATCGCCACCGGCGACAAGTCCGCCGCGACGCTGCAACTGCAGCAGTCGCAGTCGGCGATCGACCGCATCGCCGACAAGAGGATCGTGCACAAGAACCTCGCGTCGCGCACCAAGTCGCGTCTTGCGCAGGCGATCAAGGGATTGCACTGACGGATCGCGGGTCGGCGCAGGCAACGCATCGAGGGCGCTCATCGACGGGCGCCCTTTTTGTTGGCGCGCGCCGCACGCGACGATCCCGCACGCGCGCGGTCGATGCTTGCCCGAAACCCCGGTTGCGTCGCGCCTCACACCGGCTCGCGCGGTTCGCCCGCGCCGCGTGCATCCATCCCCGGCGGCGTCAGGCGTTGCGGCGCGTCGATGGCGTTGGCGACATAGGCGACTGTCAACTCGTTGTCGCGCGCGAAATTGAGCAGGAACTGGTAGAGCCGGGGCTCGAGGTCGGCGAGCTCGTGCGACACGATCAGCACCTTGCTGCCGCGCACGCTGACCGGGCACACGAGCGGCGAATAGAGAAGCTTGTGGTCGACGCCGAACGCCGACGTGAGCCCTGCGAGGCGGTCGGCCCAGTCGCTGGGCCGAAACGGCCGGCCCTGGGTGGTGATCCCCCACAACACGGCGTCGAAGCGGGCGGCAGGCTGCGCTGGATCCCGGTCTGTTGGCACGCCGTCATTTTACGCACGCGCATCTCGTTGCTCATCGAGCGCAATGATGTAGCGCACAGCTACAGCAAAATCCTTGCAACATCGCCGGCAAACGCTAACATCGGCCATCGCCCTCCTTTTTCGACCGGTTCACCGTAATGGCCGTCGCCGCAGCACCGCTTCCCGCTTCTGCACGCGCACCCGACCCCGGGATCGAATTGTGGGAGCAGCATTTCCGCAATCCGCAGCTCGGCGTCGAGCGCGCGCGCGAAATGCTGGACGACGCTGCGACCGACGAGCGCTTGCGCGGGTGGGCCGAGTTGACGCTCGCGTTCAATCATCTGTACTTCACTTCGCAGCCGGTCGAGGCCGAGTCCGGAATCGCGCGCGCGCGCAGCCTTTTCGTCGCCACCGCCGACCGGCGCGGACAGCTGCTCGCTGAAATCGGCGGCGCACGGCTGCTGATCGTCCAGCAGGCGCCGCTGCCGGCGCGAGATCGGCTGATGGCGATTCGCGACGAAGCGATGGCGCTGCTCGGTGCCGAGGATCGTTTCTGGCTTTTGAACGCGCTCGGCGCGACGTACTACTACGCCGACCAGATCGACGAGGCGATCCGCTACATCTATCACGCGCTGGAAACGCTGCGCTCGGTCGACCTGTCGCCCCAATTGCCGACGGTGATGTCGAATCTCGCCGCCGCGCTGGTGACGATCGGCGACTATGCGCCGGCGCGCGAGCTCGCGCAGGACGCGCTCGAAATCCAGTCGCGGTTCAACAACCCGCAGCTCATCCTGTTTGCGCGCTCCAACCTGGCCGAGGCACTGCAAGGCCTCGGCGACTACCCGGCGGCGCTCGCCACCGTCGAGACGATGCAGGACGAGTCGAGCCTGCACGAGGCGCGTGCCGCGCAGAACCACTATGCGGCGATCGCCGCCGAGGTCTATGCTTTCCACAAGCGCTTCGACGAGGCGGCGCTGGCTGCCGAGCTCGCGCGCAAGATCTGGGAAGCGTACCCGGGCGGATTCAACGAAGTGTATTTCCGCTGGGCTGACGCAACACTGGCGAGCGCGCGCGACGCCGGTGATGCGCCACTCGCCGTGCTCGCGCGCGCGATCGACGCCGCCGAACGCGTCAATCACCTGCCGACGCTGTGCAAGGCGCATGCGCTGGTCGCCGAGCGCAACGCCGCGCTCGGCCGCTTCGAAGAGGCATACGCGCACCAGCAGCGGCTGTTTGTCCACACGACACATCGGCTGTCGAATCGCGCGAGCGTCAAGTACGACCTCCTCAAGTTCGACCACGAATTGCGCCACGCGCGCGCCGAGCGCGATCGCGCCGAGCGGCAGCGCCGTGAAAGCGAGGCGCTCAATCGCCAGCTCGAGCGCCTCAATAATGAACTGTCCCGCAAGATGCGCGAAGTCGAGGAACTGCAGTCGCGGCTCGCCAGCGAGGCGGTGCACGATCCGTTGACGCAGCTGTTCAACCGGCGCTACCTGGACTCGGTGGTGCCGGCGCTGCTGTCCGGCACCGCGCGGCGCGCCAGCGCACTCGCCGTGGCGCTGCTCGATCTCGATCGATTCAAGCGCGTCAACGACGCGCACGGCCATCTCGCCGGCGACAAGGTGCTGATGCAGATCGGCCGCCTGTTCTCGCTCGCGTTGCGACCGTCCGACGTGGTGTGCCGCTATGGCGGCGAGGAGTTCTGCATCGTGCTGCCCGACACCGACGGCAATGGCGCCAAGGTGGCGCTGGCGACGCTGTCCGACCGGTTGCGCGAAATGGCCGTCGAGTGGGCGGGCGAAACGCTGACCGGGTTCACGTTCTCCGCCGGAATCGCCGTGTTCCCGCTGCACGGGCAGACGCTCGCCGAGCTCATCTCCGCCGCCGACCGCGCACTGTACGAAGCCAAGGGCAGCGGCCGCGATCGCTCGCTGGTCGCGCCCGGCGGCTGATATCGCGGCGCGTCTCGAGCGCTGCCGCGGGCGCAGCATGCCGCACTGCGCGTGCTAACATTCCCGTTTGCAAACCACCGCGCGAAACGGGAGTTTTCGCGCGTGATCGAATAAGCGTCGGCCATGACGCCGCCCACCCGCCATTTCCTGCAGTTCAAGGATTTCTCGCGCGACGAGTTCGAGCATCTGTTTGCGCGCACGCGCTGGATCAAGGATCGCTTCAAGCGCTACGAGATCTACCAGCCGCTGCGCGATCGCACTCTGGCGATGGTGTTCGAAAAGGCGTCGACGCGCACGCGCGTGTCGTTCGAGGCGGGAATGAACCAGCTGGGAGGCATCGCGATCAACCTCAACCGTGGCGACACGCAGCTCGCGCGCGGCGAGCCGATCGAGGATGTCGCGCGCGTGATCTCGCGGATGGTCGACGTCGTGATGATCCGCACGTTCGAGCAGACGATCATCGAGCGCTTCGCCGCGCATTCGCGCGTGCCGGTGATCAACGGACTCACCAACGAGTTTCATCCGTGCCAGATCCTCGCCGACCTGTACACGTTCGTCGAGCATCGCGGATCGATCATCGGCCGCACCGTCGCGTGGATCGGTGATTCGAACAACGTCTGCAACACGTGGCTGCAGGCCGCCGAGATCTTCGACTTCAACCTGCACGTGTCGACGCCGCCGGGCTACGAGGTCGAGTCCACGCGCGCCGATGGTGGCAAGGCGACGCACTTCGCGGCGTTCGCCGACCCGGTCGATGCCTGCCGCGGCGCCGACCTCGTCACCACCGACGTGTGGACCAGCATGGGCTTCGAGGCGGAGAACGACGCGCGCAGAAGCGCGTTCGCCGACTGGATGGTCGACGCCGACATGATGCGCGTCGCGCGCGCCGACGCGCTGTTCATGCACTGCCTGCCCGCGCATCGCGGCGAGGAAGTGGCGGCCGAGGTGATCGACGGGCCGCAAAGCGTCGTATGGGACGAAGCCGAGAACCGGATGCACGCGCAGAAGGCGCTGCTCGAATACCTGCTGTGCGGACACGTCGATTGAAAACCAGGAGCAACCCGTGAGGAAAGCCATGCCCGGAGTTTCGATGTTGCGCCACGCGGTCGTGCTGTGCGCGCTCGCGGCGTCGAGTTTCGCCGCCGCGCAGACATGGCCGGAGCGGCCGATCAAGTTCATCATGACCGCGCCCGCCGGCAGCTCGATCGACGTGCTGGGCCGCACGATCGCCGAGAAACTGGGACCACGCCTCGGCCAGCCGGTGGTCGTCGAGAACAAGCCCGCGGCCGGCGGCACGGTCGCAACCGGTGAAGTCGCGCACGCGGCACCCGATGGCTACACGATGCTGCTGGGCTACAACGGCCCGCTGTCGTTCGCACCGCTGCTGCAGAAGCTGCCCTACGACGTGCAGAAGGACCTGGCGCCGGTGATCACCACGACGAGCCAGCCCAACGTGCTCGCGGTGTCGGCGACGCTGCCGGTCAATTCGCTCGCCGAGCTGGTCGCGTACGCGAAGGCGAATCCGGGCAAGCTCTCGTACGCATCGGTCGGCAACGGCAGCTCGTCGCATCTCAACATGGAGCTTTTCAAGCAGATGGCGGGCATCGACGTCGTGCACATCCCGTTCAACGGCTCGCCACCGGCGGTCATGTCGACGATCCAGGGCGAGACGCAGATGCTGTTCGCGGTGATGCAGCCGCTGCAGGCGCAGATCAAGGCCGGAAAGCTGAAAGCGCTCGCCGTCACCACCGCCAAGGCGTTTGCGCTGCTGCCTGGCATTCCGGCAATCGCCGAGTCGGGCTATCCCGGATTCGAGGCGCTGGCGTGGAACGGCGTGATGGTTCCCGCCGGCACGCCGAAGCCGATCATCGACCGGCTCAACAAGGAGATCAACGCGATCTTCAATGAGCCCGACGTGATGCAGAAGATGCAGGCGCAGGGTTTCGCGCTGGTGGGCGGCACGCCCGCCGAGTTCGGCGCGCTCGTCAGTGATGAAGCGGCGCGCTGGGCGCCGGTGATCAAAAAGGTCGGGCTGAAGATCGACTGAGCCGGGCGCAAACGGAACGCGATGCCGGCAGGCAGCGAGCGCTCTACCGCCGGTCCAGGCGGTAGATCCGCGAAGCGCCGTAGCTCTTGGCCAGCGGCAGCATGCCGATGTATTCGAGCGCGTAGTCGCGCTCGCCGCTCGCGACGAGCGTTCCCGCGAATGCTTCGCTGACGTAGATCATGCCGGGCGGCGTGATCGGCTCGATGCGTGCCGCGCGGGTGACGTTCGATCCGAAGTAACTGTAGCGGTCCATGATCGGATCGAAGGCATGGAACACCGGCCCCGCGTGCAGCGCGATGCGTATCTGGCTGGTATCCGGCAACCCCGTCGCAGTCCAGTCCACCTCGAGCATGCGCGCGAGCAACCCGAGCGCGAATTCGGCGCCCTCTCGCGGCGCGCTGAACACGCAGTACATCGCGTCGCCCCAGGTCTTCACCTCGAGGGGCCGGGTGGCCGACGCCGCGACCTGCTGCGCGCCGATTTCCAGGAAACGCTGCTGGAACAGCGGCGCGAACGCGTCGTGAAGGCGGCTGTAGCCCGCGAAGTCCGCAAACAGCATCGTCTTCAACTCGCGCGCGGGACGCGCTTGTGGCGGCTTCGCGATCGCCGCCGGGTCCGGCGGAGGCGCCCCGACCGGCGCCGATTGGATGCGCGTCGATTGGATGCGCGCCGATTCCATGCGCGCCGGCCGCGTTGCGCGCGGCCGCGATCGCCGTGCCGAAGTCGACTCCTTGCGCACGTCGCGCAGCTCGCGCAAGTCGATCACCTCGAGCATCCCGGCGTTGCGCCGCCAGCGCTCGAACGACGCGCGCGTGCCACCGATCCGCTCCTCGGAAGCGGCATCGATCACCGCCAGCAGCAGCGGCGTTGCATGCAATTGCGATGCTCGCAGCATCGCGAGGCCCTCGAGCAGCGTCGCCGCATATTCGTACAGTACGTCGTCGCCGAGGTGGCCTTCCTCGGTGGCCATGATCACGCGAGTCGCCTGCCGCAATGCGCGCTCGAAGCGCTCGCGCCAGCCATCGCCGCCGATGGCCACGCTGGTCCTCGCGAAATCCTCGCCATCGAAGGGCAGCACGATATTGACCTCGGCGCCGCGCTCGAGCGCCGCCTCGATGAAGATGAGATCGGCGCCGCAGGCTGCGGACGTATAGGCGATCGGATGATTGAAGCCGGCAAGCCGCGCGCGAATGGCGGCATCCACCGCCGGCACCAGCACCGGCGGGAATCGTGGCTCGCCATTGGCCGGGGCGTCGATCATGTGCCCGACGAACGCCAGCACATCCGCTGCGGGAATCGACGGCAGCACCCTGGCGGCGCCGGGAATCACGCGCTCGAGCAGCGCCACCTGGCGCCGCATCGTCGCCACGACCCCGGCATCGCCGGGCGCGAGCGCGCGGGCCGCGGCGTAGCTTCGCATCGCCGCTTCGACATGCCCGAGCAGCAATTCGGCCTCGCCGCGGCTGGCGTGATCCCAGCAGGTGATCGATGTCGGTTGCGCGGCGAATTGTGCGTCGAGTTGAGCGAGAATCCGTCGCGCCAGCGCGCGCGCTTCCTCGTGATCGCCCAGCAGCATCGACAACGTCGCCGCGTTGACGCCCGGATACACGCCTTGCGACAGCGCATGCGCCGCCCGATATTCGTCGCGCGCGCGCGTGGCCGCCACAGTGATCGCGGCCGCGTCGGTCGCGCGTTGCATGCGGTCCTTCCACAGGCGTCCACGCAGGCTCAGGATCGCGGGAATCATCGCCGCCGGCGGCGACGCGCGCAGCACCTGGTCGAGAAGCTGGTGCGCGTGCTCGGTGGCGCCCACTCGCGCATGCGCGAGCGCGCCGCAATAGAGCAACTCCGCGTCGTCCGGGTCGGCTGCGATCGTTTCGCGAAAGCTGTCGCAGGCGTCCCATGGCGCGCCATGGTTGAGTTGCGCATGGATGCGGTCGCACGCCAGGCTAGCGCGGCTTTCAACCGTGGCGCCCGCGCGGCTTTCAACCGCGGCGTCCGCGCCGCTTTCAACCGTGGCGCCCGCGCGATTTTCAACCTCCGTGGTCGCGCGGCTTCCACCCCTCACGCGACCGGCGCCGCGCGCCGGATCATGCGGTATTGTCGTCATGCTGCGACCGGCCATCCCGCCATCGGCGTCACCGCGCGTTGCCGCGCTCCGCGGCGATGTCGTCGCGCAGCCTGCCGACACTGACCGAACGCAGCATTTGCGGCGGCAATTCCGCAAGGATGCCAGCCGCTTCGCCAAGCTCCTTCGATCGATCGCCGAGCCCGGCCGATGCCGCCACGTACAGCGCGCGCGCCATCTGCACATGCTGCGTGCGATCCTCCTTGTTGCGCACGTAGAGGCCGCGATGGAATTTCAGCACCGGCTCGACGATCTCGCGCGCTTCGGCCTGCTTTCCGAGCCGGACCGCGATCATCGCCGCCAGCATCTGTCCGTCGCTGGCGTCGCGCGCTTCCTTCACGGTCCGCGGTGGCGCAGCCTGCCGCAGTTCAATCGCGCGCGCGCTCGCCTTTTGCGCGGGCACATAGTCGCGCACGCGAAACGCCGCGTCGGCCAGCGCATCGTAGTCGCCCACGAGCCGCACACGTTTCGCGTCCGCCGCTCCGGGGCCTGGAGCTTCGAGAACCTCGAGCCGCTGCACCGCCGCTTCCGCCAGCGCGCGCAGCGTGCGGAAATCGCCGGCGCCGTCGGCGACAGCGAAGGCACGCGAATTGGCGTCTTCCTGGATGAACGCGCGCGCAAGCGAGTCGGCCGGCAGGTTGCGAACGGCCATTTCCGTCCAACGCACGACGTCCTTGCGCACCGCCTCGATCCGTTCCGGATTCCCCTGGTCCGCTTCCACCTGAAGCAGCTGCCCCGCGGAGTCCGCGAGCGCGTTGCCAAGCAAGTTGGAAGCCGGCGCCTGATGCTCGGTCGCGAGCGCCGCGCGAAATTGTCCTCTCGCGTCGTCGATGCGGCCGAGCTGGATGAGCCTCGTGGCGGCATTGTCGTAGGCGACCGCCAGGTTGTTCCATGCGATGGCATTGCTCGGGTCGATGGCGGCCAGCGCCTGGTAGTCGCGCATGCTGCCTTCGCTGTAGGCGAGCGCCTTGCCGATGCGGAAATCGTCGCCCGCGGCATCCGCGAGATTGTTGTACGCGATGCCGCGCGCTCGCAGCGCCGACGTGTATCCCGGGTGCATTTGCAGCACCTGCGTGGCGATGCCAACGGCCTCCTCGCCGACACGGATCGCGTCCTCGGCCTGGCCCAATGCCTGCAGCGAGCCCGCCAGCCAGGCCGAAGCCTCGGCATAGGCGATTGCGGCGGGCACGTCGGCGAGCGCGAGGTCGGCAATGCCACGATAGGCTTGTCGTGCGCGCTCGAGGTTCCTGACGGCCTCTTCCTGCGTCCTGAAATTGCTCAGCACACCCAGGGTCAGCAGCGCGTCGCCACCGGCCCGCCGCAGCGCCACCGACGGCGCCGGCGCCGCCAGCAGCGGCTCGAGGACCTCGACTGCGCGCGGCGCCAGCGCCAGCGCCTTCGGAATGTCGCTGCGCCCTCGCGCGGCCAGCGCCTGCGTCGTCAGCCCGATGCTGAGCCCTATCGCCGTCGCCTCGGAATGGTCGCCTTTTTGTTGAAGGTCGGAGAGCACTCCCACCGCGTCGGCGAGCGCCTTGTCGCTGGCGTCGAGCCTGGCTTGCGTGCGCAGCGCCGCGCCGTAGCGCACCAGCGCCAGCGCGCGATTGCGGTTGGTTTCCGCGGTACGCAATTCGGGCGGCAACCCGTCGTAGTACCCGAGCACGCGCTTGGCGAGGCCGGCGACGACGTCGAGCCGCCCCACCGGCATCAGCTCGAGCTGGAAATCATCGAGCAGGAAGACCATCAGCTTCTCAGCCTCGCCGCGCGCGCGCTCGGCCTCGCCGCGCGTTGCCTGCGCCTGCGCCTCGGCGCGCTCCGCGCGCTGGGTGCTTGCATAGCCGAACAGTGCGCTCGCCACCGCGACGATTGCCAGCACCGCGCAGGCGGTGGCAACCTGGCGCGCGCGCACCAGCGCCTTGCGCGTCGCCCGCTCGCGCTCGCGCTGCGCCGCCAGCCTGCGCTCGGCCTCGTCGCGCGCCTCGCGCTCGTGCCTTACGTCACGGCTCTCGCGCACGACGCGGCACAGCACATCGTGCATGAATTCCACGCGCCGCAGGTCGAGGCGCTCCTCGATGCGCAGCAGGCGCCGGTCGACGAGCGTTGCCAGCGCATCGGGCGCACCCGCCGCCGCAAACACCTTCTGCACACGCTCCTCGGCCAGGCTCTCGCGATATCCCGACTCGGTCAGCAGTTGATCCTCGATGAACCTGCGCACGTCCGGCGGCTGGTCGGCGAGCGCGCGCTCGTAGAATTGCGTGAGGATGGTGTCGCGCGAGCCCGCGAGCAGGTCGGCTGAAATTGCCTCGCGTCGCTGCGCGATGCGCGCCGCATTGAGCTCGCGGCAGATGAGGCTCAAAAGCGAAGGCTCGACCTCGGCGTTGGCGAGCTCGGCGCCGCCGGCGACGAAGCGCACGATCGATTGCGCCACTTCCTCGTCGACGAGCCTGCCTCCGGGGCCGACGACGGCAGCGAGCGCCTGCGCGCCGGTCATGCGCGCGATGCGCATCCGGCTCTGCGTGATCGAGGGCATGCCGCCCTTCAGCGCCTCGAGATGCGCCAGGTAGTCCTCGCGCAGCGCGATCAGCACGCGATAGTCGCCGCGCGTGAAGTCGAACCGCTCGGCGACTGACTCGTCCTCCTCCATCCGCGCCTCGAGCGATTTCGGCGGGCGGTTCTCGACCAGGTCGGCGAGGTCCTCGATGAACATCGCGGCCCGGCGACGGCCCGCGTCGTCGCCTTGCGCCAGCGTGAAGATCTCCTCGAACTGGTCGAAAATGAGCAGCGGCACCAGCGGTTTGCCGGCGGCGTCGCGCAACAGATCATCGCGGTGGTGCAGGAACTCCCACAGCGATTCGCCCTCCACCGCGGCGCCGGGTTGCGTCCAGTCGCCGGCATGCTCGCTGGCGCGCAGGATCGCCGCCTTGATCTGCTCCGAAGGCGAAGGCGACTCGGGCGCATAGTCGACGCGAACATAGACCGGGCAATACCCGAGGCGCCGCAGCCGCGGCACGATGCCTGCGCGCAGGATCGACGTCTTGCCGAGCCCCGACTGGCCGAACAGCAGCGTCAACAGCTTGCGCTGCACGCGACGCGCAAGCTCGGCCACCTCCTCGTCGCGCCCGAAGAAGTACGCCTGCATCTCCTCGGTGAACGACGCCAGCCCGAGCCACGGGTGCTCAGGGTCGATCGACGCGTTCCTGACCGGTGTGTCGACGGATGCCAATGGTTACGCCCTGGTGGCGCGAGCAGCGGCCACGCGGCTGCGTGCGACCTGCGCGCGCGCCGGATGACGTCGCGTTCGATCCGGCGTCATTGGCGCGCCGACAGGAAATCCTGCAGATGCTTGACGAACTCGGGCGGGACATCGCCACCGGGCAGCCGCGTGATGTGCAGCGCCTTGAAGCTGTCCGGCACCTGCGCGGCGCCGGTGTTCGTGCCGTCGATGCACACCGGCAGGATGAACAGCGCACCGTCGGCAATATTGCGAGCGCGGTCGATCGCATAGCTCCACTCGCGCCGGAAGTAGCCTTCGAGACGGCGCTCGGTCGTCGCCGAAACCACCGCGATGAAGTAGGAGCAGCGCGCGATGTTGCGCCGGATCTTGCGGTCGTAGTCGTCGCCTCCTTCGAGCCGGTCGAGGTCGAACCACGTCTTGATGCCGCCGGCGTCGAGAGCCGCCTTGAGTCGTTGCACGGCCGCGAGGTCCTCGCGCGCATAGCTGATGAACACGGCGTTGTCCGGCATCTCGCGCTCGGGCGGCAGGAAGCGCTGCGCCTGCGCGAGCTCGATCAGCGTTCCCGAACCGCCGCGCGTGCTCCATCGCCGGTGCAATTCGTCGACGAACTTCGCGCCGCCATCGTAGACGCGCGTGCGCACGCTGACCTGCTGCAGGAAACTCATCAGCCGTCCGTCGTTGGCCGAATGGTTGTCGGCGAGGACTTCGCCGACGTCGCGCGGGTCCGAAAGGCGATGCCGCTTGGCCATGCGCAGGAACAATCGTGCCAGCCAGTTGGTGAAGCTGCTGCCGATGAACAGCAGGTGGTTGTGCTCGAGCTCGTGGAACAGCTTCTCGGGCGCGAGGTGCTCGCTTTGCAGCGCGCACACGAATTCCAGCATGTCCTCGTCGGACACGACATACGTCGGCGATGCCGAGAGGCGGCCCAGCAGGTGATAGATCGCGGGGCGCGCAAGCTTCTCGCGCTCGGCCGGCAGGTCGGTGACCCGGTTGGGCGCATAGGCGATGACCTCGGTCGATTGCGCGCCCGCGAAGCGCTCGAGATTGACGGCCTGCTCGAGCAGCGGATCGAATGTCGTGGTGACGAAAAGGTCGAAATCGGTGATCTGCGCGAGCTGTCGCAAGGCGCGCGGCGGCGCGAAGTTGGCGTCGCGAAAGAGACTGCGCAGCCGCGTATACACCTCCTCGCGCCGCCCGTGCGACGCCAGATACCAGCAAACGACGTCGTTCAGCGTGTACGGCTGCGGCAGGTTCGCGGTATCGACGCCGAGCCTTACGGCCAGCTTTTCCGCGGCCCAGTCGTACAGCAGACGCGGCCCGGACTCGGTCTCGACCTGCAGCAGTTCGGGACCGATGATCGGGATGACCCGGCGCTCCTCGATGAAGTTCAGCAGGTCATCCCATGCGTCGTCGTCGAATTGAGCCCTCGACGGAGCTACCGGAAACGGACGGCTCATTGCGCGGATTCCCCCAACCGTTCGCAAGTCATGCCGTCAACGGCGGAATGCGCGAGCGGGACATGCGCGGCGCCGGGCGATCTTGGCGCCGGCGAGATCGAGCGGAGGAAGTGTCCACGTTTCCTGCTACGCGGTCAATCGAGGGGCGCGCGGGGCGATGGAGCGTTCGCGCAGCGTTCGTCGTCGCGCGAGCCCGAAATGCCTGCGATCCCGCGCGGCCTGCGTGCCGCGCCGCAGGCCCGCGCCGACTATTGCGAATCGCCGTCCGACAGCTTCGGCAGCGGCGACGCCGACGCCGGCTGCAGCAGCCCGGCTTCCATGTACGTGACGAGCCTGGCGCGCGTGTCGGCGATGTCGAGGTTGCGCATCGTCAACTGGCCGATGCGATCCTGTGGCGTGAACGCCGAGTCGCCCTTTTCCATCGTCAGGCGCCCGGGCTGGTAGCTCAAGTTGGGGCTCTTCGTGTCGAGCAGCGAATAGTCGTTGCCGCGACGCAGTTCCAGCGCGACTTCGCCGGTGATCGCGCGCGCGATCCAGCGCTGCGCGCTTTCGCGCAGCATCATCGCCTGCGGGTCGAACCAGCGACCCTGGTAGAGCAGGCGGCCGAGCCTCCGCCCGTTGTCGCGGTACTGCGCGATCGTGTCCTCGTTATGGATGCCGGTGACGAGCCGCTCGTACGCGACGTGCAGCAACGCCATGCCCGGCGCCTCGTAGATGCCGCGGCTCTTCGCCTCGATGATCCGGTTCTCGATCTGGTCGCTCATGCCGATGCCGTGGCGGCCGCCGATCACGTTGGCGGCCTGCATCAGCGCGACGTCGTCGGCGAATGTCTTGCCGTTGAGCGCGACCGGCCGGCCTTCGTCGAAGCGCACCGTCACCGTCTCGGCGGCGACAGCGACGTCATCGCGCCAGAACGCCACGCCCATGATCGGCTCGACGATGCGCATGCCCTTGTCGAGGAACTCGAGATCCTTGGCCTCGTGCGTCGCGCCGAGCATGTTGGAATCGGTCGAGTACGCTTTTTCGGTGCTCATCCGGTAGCCGAACCCGGCGCGGTTCAGGTACTCCGACATTTCCTTGCGTCCACCCAGCTCGTCGATGAAGCGCGCGTCGAGCCACGGCTTGTAGATGCGCAACTCCGGGTTCGCCAGCAATCCGTAGCGATAGAAGCGCTCGATGTCGTTGCCCTTGTACGTGCTGCCGTCGCCCCAGATGTTGACGTCGTCGTCGCGCATCGCCACCACCAGCATCGTCCCCGTCACCGCGCGACCCAGCGGCGTCGTGTTGAAGTACGCGATGCCGCCGGTGGCGATGTGGAACGCGCCGGCCTGCAGCGCGGCGATGCCTTCGGCGACCAGCGCGGCGCGGCAGTCGACGAGTCGCGCGACTTCGGCGCCGTATTGCAGCGCGCGTCGCGGGATGTCGTCGTAGTCAGGCTCGTCCGGCTGTCCCAGATTCGCCGTGTACGCGTAGGGAATCGCGCCTTTCGCACGCATCCAGTGGAGCGCCGCGCTGGTATCGAGCCCGCCGGAGAAGGCGATGCCCACTTTCTGGCCGACGGGAAGGTCCTGCAGGATGTGCGACATGGATGAGTGCAGCCGGCGCGAAGGGAAACGCGCATTTTAGACGACTCGATGCCTGGCGCCGGCCCCCGTGTCGACGGTGGCTCGCGATTCGGGCATCCTGATCGTGAAATAAGAGTCGACTGAGAGGCAATCGAAGAGCGCGATGCCCGAGTTTCCCGACGTCGAGGTCTACCGCAGCGCGCTGTCTTCGCGCATCGTCGGCGCGACGCTGCGCGCCATCGACATCGTGCATCCGTTCGTGCTGCGCGCGGCGCTGCCGCCGATCGAGGCGGCAATCGGCAGCAAGGTCGGCGAAGTGCGCCGACTCGGCAAGCGCATCGTCATCGCCCTCGATGACAACCTGAATCTCGTCATCCATCTGATGGTCGCCGGACGCCTGCGATGGCTGCAGGACGGCGCCAGGTCGCCCGCGCGGATCACGTTGGCGCGCTTCGCATTCGATGCCGGCACGCTCGTGCTCACCGAAGCCGGCAGCAAGCGCCGCGCTTCGCTGCACGTCGTGCAGGGCGACGCGGCGCTGCGGGCGTTCGACATGGGCGGTCTCGAGGTGTTCGACACGACGCTCGACGCATTCACCGCGCGCCTGGCCAGCGAGAATCACACGCTGAAGCGCGCGCTGACCGACCCGCGCCTCCTGAGCGGCATAGGCAACGCCTATTCGGACGAAATCCTGCACCGCGCGCGGCTCTCCCCCTTGGCGATGACGACGAAGCTCGACGCCGGTCAATGGGCGCGGCTCTACGACGCGGCCCGCGCCGTTCTCGACGAATGGAGAAAGCGGCTCGCCGACGAGTCGGGCGCCGCGTTCCCGGACAAGGTGACGGCGTTTCGTCCGCAGATGGCCGTGCACGGCAAGTTTGGCGCGCGCTGCCCGGTGTGCGGGTCGTCGGTGCAGCGCATCGTCTACGCCGAAAACGAATGCAACTACTGCGCGCGCTGCCAGACCGGCGGCGTCGTGCTCGCCGACCGCGCGCTGTCGCGGTTGCTGCATAAGAGCTGGCCGCGATCGATCGACGAGCTCGGCTAGCTGTTAAGGCTCAATAGGTCGTTTGTGTCCATTCGGAGTGGAATTGAGGCTTTGCTCTGACCGCAATCGTTGTTGGCGTCAGCCAGCGCTACCCGATGTCTTGCCGCATTCATGTTCGAGTCGATAGACGGCGGTGACCGCCGGTGCGCAGCATGCGGCGTCCAGCGTTGCGCGCATCTGCGCCGCGAGCGACGCTTCGGCGGCCACGACAGCCGATTGCGACAGCCCTTCGATCAGGACGATCCATGCCGGCACGCTAGTTGCGTCCGCGCGCGCCTTTTTTTCCGCAGTATCGACGTTGCTGATGATTTCGTCCGCGACACACAGATGGACACCGGCGATTCCCGTGCGATCGGCGAGCGTCGGCAGCAGGCGCTGGCGCAACGCCGTGAGCGCGCGCTCGCGGTCGGCGGCGCCGACATCGAAGCAGCGCGTCAACATCAATCCGCCCTGCCCGACACCTCCGCTGAAGGCCACCCGGCAGATCGAACGCGAAACATTGCGAAATGACGTGACGACGCGCCGCGTCCACTCGGTGGGCGCATTGAGACGATTGAGATAATCCCGGCCACCCAGCACTTCCGCGGTGTCGGCCTCGTACAGATTGAAGAACTCCGGTGCCCCTGCGACGGCGACGTAGCGCCGTCCGCGTCTGAAGCCGGGGATGGCCACGCGCTCCGGCATGTGCTCGCGGGCATGCCATTGGTAGAAGTCGTCCTTCGCGTCGGCCAGCAGGTCGTGCCAGATGCAGACGACGCCCATGCCTGCAAGACTCATGTCCTCTCCTGTTCGACGATACTGCGCTGGTCGCGGAAGCGCGGCGCTGGCGCGCGTGCAAAGGGTACGCCGCTGGCGGGCAAAGTGTCGCAGGAACGCGCGGTGAATGCGATCGGCAAGGACGATGAAGCTGGCCGCCTCACCCAGCACCGCGGAACACAGCCGTCGGCATGCCAACCTCGCTGTTGCCGCCAAGAAATGCGAATACCTACCATTTTGGCCGATCCGCGCCGTCTATCCGGCGATGCCACGGCCGACCAGGACCTGCGGATCGCCCGCGGTGACGTGCCGCAACCGCGCTGGGGCGAGCCACGGGATATCGGCCGCGCTGTCGCGGCCCTCGCCTCGGGTACCATTCCCTATGCGACCGGGGCTGCGCTTTTTGTCGACGGCGGTTTCAACGTCAAGCGCTTCTGACCGGCCGCCGCGCGTGCGTCCAGGTGCGCCGTCAATCAAAGGGAGTGCTGCTGCATGCCGTCATTCGACATCGTCTCGGACGTCAATCAGGTCGAGGTTCGCAATGCCGTCGACCAGGTCAACAAGGAAGTCTCCACGCGCTTCGATTTCAAGGGCTCGGACTCGCGGGTCGAGATCGGCGACAAGATCCTGACGATGTTCGCCGACGACGACTTCAAGCTGTCGCAGGTGACCGACATCCTGCTCGCCAAGCTCGCCAAGCGCGGCGTCGACATCCGCTGCCTGAAGCACGGCGACGCCGAGAAGATCTCCGGCAACAAGGTGAAGCAGGTCGTCACCGTGCGCACCGGCGTCGAGCAGGAGCTCGCCAAGAAGATCCAGCGCCTTGTCAAGGACAGCAAGCTCAAGGTGCAGGCGTCGATCCAGGGCGATGCGATCCGCGTTTCGGGCACCAAGCGCGACGACCTGCAATCGGCGATCGCGCTGGTCAAGCAATCGATCACCGACTTTCCGCTGCAGTACGAAAACTTCCGCGACTGACGCCGATGGACCTGCCGCGCATCGTCGATGGCGGCCGCGTGCAACTGCGGCCGCTGACCTTGCGCGACGCGCCGGCGGTACAGCGGCTCGCCGGCGACGTCGCCGTGGCATCGATGACGGCGACCATTCCGCATCCGTATCCGCCGGGCGCGGCGCGCGCGTGGATCATCACGCACGCGGCCGCGCGCAAGGAAGGCGACTTCGTGTACGCGGTCACGCGTGCCGATGGCGCGCTGGTCGGCACGCTGGGGCTGCGCATCGCCCCCAATCCGCACGGCAACGTCGGCTACTGGATCGGCCGGCCGTACTGGGGCCAGGGCTACGCCACCGCGGCGGCGCGCGCCGGCATCGACACCTTGTTTCGCCGCACGACGCTGGCGTGGCTGATGGCCGCGCACCTGGCAAGCAACCAGGCGTCGGCGCGCGTGCTCGCGAAATGCGGGATGCGCGAGGTCACCCGCGTCGCCGTCGTGCATCGCGGCAACGACGCGCTGCTGGTGCTGCGCAGAATCGACCGGTCCGACTGGAGGCCCGCGCGAGCACGCGGGCGCGGACGCGGCTAGGCGAAATCGGCGACCAGTGCCGCACGCGCAGCGTCATCGAGCACCGCCTGCGCACGATAGTACGGATGCTCGACGCCGACCGACATCGGCGCACCGCGCCGCAGCGACGCGATCATCGCCGGTGTGAATTCGAAGCGCAGGAAATGCACGGAGGACGTCTTGTCGGCGTTCTCGCGCTCCATGTCCTCGTCGGCGATGGCAGCTACGCGGCCGAGCCCGTCGACGCCGATCCACACGCCGTCCTCGATGCCTTTCATCGCCGCGAGCGCGACCTTGCGCTCCGCGGCGTCTTCGTACTCGACGAGCATCGTCGCCTTCAGGTTGCTGCCGTCCGGCACCAGCGGGTTGTACGACGATAGCTCGTCGTCGATGGCCTCCGCCTCGAAGATGCGCTCGATGCGCAGCATCTCCTGCACCTGGTAGCGCATGGTCAGCTCGTCCTCGAACAGCAGCGTCACGTGGTCGCCGAGGTGCACCGCGCGCGCCTTCTTGTGCGCGATCACGCGTGCGCGGAATTCGTGCCGCGCGTTCGCGTAGGCCTCCAGCGTCATCAGCGTTGCGCGGTTGATGCTCGCCATCGTCAGCGCTCGAGGCCGTAGGCGATGCACATCAGCGCCAGCGGGTGCTCCCTGCGCGGCGCCGCGTCGCCGCCGAGCGTGCCGATGCCCTGGACGATGCGTCGCCCGGCGATCGGGCAATCGGAGCTCACGTAGTCGGGGGCGCCCTGGGCCATCTGCCGGAACACCGGCTTGCCGATCTTCATCGACATTTCGAAGTATTCGCTTTTCACGCCCCATGTGCCGTCGTGGCCCGCGCAGCGCTCGACGATGTCGATCGTCGTGCCGGGGATCCATTCGAGCGCCTCACGCGTCTTCTGGCCGACGTTCTGCACGCGCGAATGGCAGGGGATGTGGTAGCTGATGCGGCCAAGCGGCGTGGTGAAGTCGCGCTTCAGCAGGCCATCCTTGTCGCGCAGCACCAGGTATTCGAACGGGTCGAACACCGCCTCGGCGACGCGCTCGACATCCTCGTCCTCGGGAAACAGCAGCGGCATCTCCTGCTTGAACATCAGCGTGCACGACGGCACCGGCGTGAGGATCGCATAGCCTTCGCGCGCGTAGCGCGCGAGCACCGGGATGTTGGCGTCCTTGAGCCGCGCCACCGACGCGATGTCGCCGAGCTCGAGCTTCGGCATGCCGCAGCACGCCTCCTGGTCGACCAGCACGTACCGGATCTCGTTGTGATCGAGCAGCCGCACCAGGTCGTGGCCGATCCCCGGCTCGTTGTAATTGACGTAGCAGGTGGCGAAGATCGCCACGCGCCCGGGCGTGCGCTCGCCTTTGCGCTCCGGCCATGCGAGCGACTTGCGCGCATGCGCGCGAAAGCGTTGTGACGAATACGCGGGCAGCTCGGTCTGTGCGGCGATGCCGAGCGCGCCTTGCATCAGCGTGCGCATCGCCGGCGTGCGGTTCGCCCAGTTGACCGCTTCGACGACGACGGGGATCGACGCGAGCTTGCCGACGCGATCGGTGGCCGTCAGCACGCGGTCGCGCACCCGCGTCTCGCCTTCGGCGAACTTGATCGCCTTGCCACGCAGCATCAGGTGCGGGAAGTCGACGTTCCACGGATGCGGCGGCACGTACGGACACTTGGTCATGTAGCAGACGTCGCACAGGTAGCACTGGTCGACGACCTTGCCGAAGTCCCTCGTGGCGACGCCATCGAGCTCGCCGGTCTTGCTCTCGTCGATCAGGTCGAACAGTGTCGGGAACGCACCGCACAGGTTCACGCAGCGCCGGCAGGTATGGCAGATGTCGAAGATCCGCGCGGCTTCGGCGTCGAACGAGTCCTGCGCATAAAAATCCGGATTGCGCCAATCAAGCGGATGGCGCGTGGGTGCCTCGAGGCTGCCTTCACGGGTCATCGGGAGTCGGTATCAGCGCAGCATCCATTGAAAGGCAGAAGCAGCGCGCCGTGCTACCGGCGCGCAGCCCTGGAACGTGTCCGCGTCCGCGTACCCGCGGCCGCGTCGGCGCACCGGCCGGACCGGCGTACCACCGTGCGTCGCATCACCAGAGGTTCGGCGGCAGTTGCGGATGGCTATTCCGCCAGCGCGTCCAGCGCCTTCTGGAAACGGTTGGCGTGCGAGCGCTCGGCTTTCGCCAGCGTTTCAAACCAGTCGGCGATCTCGTCGAACTGTTCGTCGCGCGCGGACTTCGCCATGCCCGGATACATGTCGGTGTATTCGTGCGTCTCGCCGGCGACCGCGGCCTTCAGGTTCTGGCGCGACGAGCCGATCGGCAGGTCGGTCGCGGGGTCGCCTACCTGCGCGAGATAGTCGAGGTGACCGTGCGCGTGTCCCGTTTCGCCTTCCGCCGTCGAGCGGAACAGCGCCGCGACGTCGTTCTGGCCTTCGACGTCGGCCTTGCTTGCGAAGTACAGGTAGCGGCGATTCGCCTGCGATTCGCCGGCGAACGCGGCCTTCAGGTTGTCGTGCGTCTTCGTGCCCTTGAGCGCTTTCATGCGATGTCCTTTCGATGAAGCGGCCCGTCTTGCTGCGGGTCGCAGGAAACGTCGTGCCCGCTTGGCCGGGCCCACGCGTCATTGTGCTGATGGTAGGGTCGATGCGTCCAATTGATTATGCCAATCATTGCCATAACCATTTTGCTGCGCGGGTGGCGGAGTCAGTCGATGCGCGCATAGGCCGGCAGCGTCAGGAACTCGACGAAGTTGTCGTCGTTGACAAGGTCGCCGAGGATGCCGGCCGCCTCATCGTAGCGGCCATCGGCGAACGCGTCGCCCAGCAGCGCGCGGATCTTCTGCATTTCCTGTGGAATCATCGTCGCGACCATGTCCCGGGTCACTTTGCGGCCATCGTCGAGCACGCCTTTCGGCGAGCGGATCCATTGCCACAATTGCGAGCGCGAGATCTCGGCGGTCGCCGCGTCTTCCATCAGGTTGTAGATCGGCACGGCGCCCTGGCCCGCGAGCCATGCGCCGACGTACTGGATCGCCACGCTGATGTTGAGGCGTACGCCCGCCTCGGTGATCGGCGCCGCGGGCTCGAAGCGCAGCAGGTCCGCTGCGCTGGCGTGCACGTCGTCGCGGCGCGCGCTGGCGATCTGGTTGGCGGCCGGCATCAGCCGATCGAACGCTTCCTTCGCCACCGGCACCAGTGCCGGATGCGCGACCCACGTGCCGTCGTGGCCATAGCGCGCTTCGCGCTCCTTGTCGGCCTTGACCTTGGCGAACGCCTCGGCGTTTGCGGCCTCGTCGTTCTTGACGGGAATCTGCGCGGCCATGCCGCCCATCGCGTGGATGTTGCGGCGGTGGCAGGTCTTGATCAGCAGTTCCGCATAGCTGCGCATGAAATGCGTGGTCATCGTGATCAGCGCGCGATCCGCCAGGCAGAAGTCGCGGTTGACGCGAAATTTCTTGATGCAGCTGAAGATGTAGTCCCACCGCCCGGCGTTGAGGCCCGCCGAATGCTCGCGCAGCTCGTACAGGATCTCGTCCATTTCGAACGCCGCGAGGATCGTCTCGACCAGCACCGTCGCCTTGATCGTGCCACGCGGGATGTCCAGCGCATCCTGCGCCATCACGAAGATATCGTTCCACAGCCGCGCCTCGAGATGGCTCTCGAGCTTGGGCAGGTAGAAATACGGACCGCTGCCGCGCGCGCGCAATTCCTTCGCGTTGTGAAAACAATACAGCGCGAAGTCGAAGAGCGCTCCGCACGCCGGCCGGCCGTCGACCTGCACGTGCTTTTCGTCGAGATGCCAGCCGCGCGGGCGCACGAACAGCGTCGCCGTGCGGTCAGCGAGCTTGTAGGCCTTGCCTTCGGGCGATGTCCAGTCGATCCGCCGCCGGATGGCATCGCGCAGGTTGACCTGACCCTGCAGCGTGTTGTCCCAGGTCGGCGTATTGGCGTCCTCGAAGTCGGCCATGAACACGTTGGCGCCGGAATTGAGCGCGTTGATCACCATCTTGCGATCGACCGGGCCGGTGATTTCGACGCGGCGATCGACGATGTCCTCGCGCACCGGCGCGCAAGTCCAGTCGCCTTCGCGCACCGCGCGCGTCTCGGCGAGGAAATCCGGCATCCGGCCGGCGTCGAAATCACGTTGACGCGCGGCGCGCGCCGCGAGCACGCTGGCGCGGCGCCCGGCGAACGCGCGCTCGAGCGTCGCGTAAAACGCCAGTGCGTCGGCGGTGAGGATCCCGGCGTACGGGTCAGCCCGCGACCGCTCGATGACGATTCCGGGGGGCAGATTGATGGTATTCATTCCGGGATCCTTCTCGCGGGGAGCGTCCGCCAAGGCGGGGTGGGAATCGGCATTAGCAGGTGCGGCAGCCCATTTTAGCGTTTTTTGCCACCCTTGCGCTGCACTGCAGCATCGCGGGCCGGCGCGCCTGCAAGCAGATTGCCGAGCTGTGCCGTCACCGCGGCAGCTGCGCGGCGCTCGAGCGCCCGATAGCGCCGCACGAATTCCGCGCCAACTGCCGAAAGCCGGGTGCCACCCCCCCGAGGGCCGCCGGCCGCCGTGCTGACCGCGGGCGCCGCGAGGCAGCGGTTGGTTTCGTCGACGAGCATCCACGCGCGCCGATACGACATGCCGAGCGTTCGTGCGGCGGCGCTGATGGAACCGGTACTCGCGATGGCCTCTAGCAGCGCGACCTTGCCGGGACCGATGGCCAGCCCGGCACCGCGTGCGCCGGCGCGCAGATGGAACTGCACGTCGGGTCGCGCGACCCGGTGGCGCGCGCGATCACGCATAGCCGGTGCTGCGATGATCGAACGACACGGCCTTGACGAGCGCGAAGACGGCCTGGTGCACGTGTATATCGAGCGCCGCGCGCGAGCGCTGCGTGATGCGCGCCGTCAACGTGATGTCGCCGACGGCCACCTGGATGTCCACCACGGAGCCCGATTCGTCGCTGATCGCGGTCACCCGACCCGCCAACACGTTGAGGATGCTGATCCCGGTGGGACGTTGCACGGCGAGCGACACGTCGCGCGCGCGGATGCGCGCGCGCACGCGCGCGCCGAGGCCCGCATCGAGCCGAGGCACAATGAGCTCGCCGCCGGCAAAGCCCAGCGTGGTCAACTGGTCGCCGGCGTCGTGCGCGATGACCGTCGTACCGATCACCGCGCCGGCTTCGTAACGCCCGGTGTAGGGCTTCAGGTCGAGCCGACCCATGATCTCGTCGACGTCGCCGACGGCGAGGCATCGGCCATCGGACACCACGACGACGGCATCGGCGAGGCGCGTGATTTCCGGCACCGAATGGCTGACGTAGATGATCGGGATGCCGAACTCCCCGTGCAGCCGTTCGACGTAGTCGAGGATCTCGGTGCGTCGCGGCACGTCGAGCGCGGCCAGCGGTTCGTCCAGCAACAGGATGCGCGGCTGCGCGAGCAGCGCCCGGCCGATGGCGACGCGCTGCCGCTCGCCGCCGGACAGCGTGTCGGGCCGGCGCTGCAGCAACGCGCCGAGTCCGAGCACATCGATCACGCGCTCCGGCGCGATGAAGTGCGTCGCCTTCGTACGCAGCCGGTGGCCGTACTTCAGGTTGGCATTGACCGACAGGTGGGGGAACAGCAACGAGTCCTGGAACACGTAGCCGACGCGGCGCGCGGGCGGCGAGAGGTTGATTCGGCGCGCGCTGTCGAACAGCGTTTCGCCATTGACGCGGACGTGGCCGCGGCGCGGCGTCGTCACGCCGGCGATGGCATTGACGAGGCTGCTCTTGCCGGCGCCCGAGCGCCCGAACACACCCACCACCGGCGCGTTGGCACGGAACTTCACCTGCAGCAGGAAATCGCCGAGATGCTGCTCGATGTCAACGTCGATCATGCGCCACTTTTCTCGCGCGCCGCGGCGCCAGCCATTCGGACGCGACCAGTGCCAGCACCGACAACACCACGGCGATGACGCTGAGCCTCAGCGCCTGTGCGTCGGCGCCGGGAACCTGCGTGAACGTGTAGATGGCGAGCGGCAGCGTCTCGGTCTCGCCGGGGATGTTCGAGACGAAGGTGATCGTCGCGCCGAATTCGCCGA
Organism: Betaproteobacteria bacterium; assembly: GCA_040006455.1. Lineage (GTDB taxonomy): Bacteria > Pseudomonadota > Gammaproteobacteria > Burkholderiales > Casimicrobiaceae > VBCG01. The sequence continues at coordinate 28,168 of JBDTWY010000010.1, forward strand.
GGCCGCGCGCGAACGACAACAACACGCCGGTGACGATCCCCGGCAATGCCAGCGGCACGGTGATCGACGCGAAGATCCACGTCCGCGATGCGCCCAGCGTACTGGCGGCCGTCTCGAGTCGCGTGTCGATCGCGTCGATCGACAGGCGGATGGCGCGCACCATCAGCGGAAAACCCATGATCGCCGACGCCAGCGCGGCGCCGGTCCAGCGGAACGCGAAGACGATGCCGAACCAGTGGTCGAGCACGCTGCCGATCGGACCGCGCTTGCCGAACAGCACCAGCAGCGCGAATCCCACGACGACCGGCGGCAGCACGAGCGGCAGGTGGATCAGTGCGTCGAGCAGCGTCTTGCCGACGAATTCGCCGCGTGCCAGCACGTACGCGACGGCGATCGCCAATGGCAGGCTGAACAACACGCTGACGGTGGCGACGCGCAGGCTCAGCAGGATGATGCCGACTTCCTCGGGTGTCAGGCCGTGCATCGGCTATCGCGCCAGCGTGAATCCGAACTGCGCCCACGTGGCAGCGGCGGCTGGCGAGCGCAGGTAGTCGACCAGTGGGCGGGCGGCCGGTGACTTGCTTGTCGCCAGCACCGCCGCCGGATAGACGATCGGCGGATGCGAGTCGGCCGGAAACGTGTCGACGATGCGCACGCTCTTGTCGGCGCGCGCATCGGTGGCGTAGACGATGCCGAAAGGAGCTTCGCCGCGCGACACCAGCGCCAGCGCGGCGCGCACGTTCTCGGCGCGTGCCACCCGCTTTTCGACGCTCGGCCAGGCACCGAGATTCTCGAGTGCGGTGCGGCCGTACTTGCCTGCGGGCACGCTGTCGGGATTGGCCATCGCCAGCTTGTCGTTGCCGAGCGCGGCGGCGAGGTTGAAACCAGGTGCAATCCTCAGCGCCGACGTGCTCGACGCCGGCGCGATCAGCACCAGCCTGTTGCGCAACAGCGTCACGCGCGTGCCCGGCGCCAGCAGCTGGCGCTGCTCGACGTAGTCCATCCAGTCGAGATCGGCGGAAATGAAGACGTCGGCCGGCGCACCGCCTTCGACCTGCTTCGCCAGCGTGTTGCTGCCGCCGTACGCGACGATCACCTTGCTGCCGGTGCTGGCCTCGAACTGCCGCGCCTGCGCGTCCATCGCTTCCTTGAGGCTCGCCGCCGCGAAAACCGTCACATCGGCGGCAGTCGCAGGCGGTGCCGCGATTCCCAGGAATGCGGCGGCCAACGTCGCCAACAGCGCTCGAATGTGCATCAGGTGACCCTTCGCTGCATCGGTGATGGAACGAGCGGAATATACGGCGATATATAACGCCTCGCAAATGCTGACGGCGTGCGTTGCCGAACGCCGTCCTATTGAAAACACGCGGCGCCGGGGCGCCGCCGGCGTCACGCGGCGATTGCCGACGATGTCGCGGGCGTCGCGGGGGCCAGCACGATCAGTCCCTGGCCGACGCCGCGATTGACGGCGCTCACCACCGCCTTCAGCGTCGCGGTGACGATGTTCGAATCGAGACCCACGCCGTAGACCGCGCGATCGGCGCCGACGCGAAGCTGCACGTAGGACACCGCGGTGGCGTCCTCGCCGGCGCCGACGCCATGCTCGTGATAGTTCTGCACGTGGATGTCGACGCCGAATTCGCGCCGCAGGATCTGCACGAACGCATCGACGGGTCCGTTGCCGGCGCCCTGCAGCGTGCGCTCGACCCCATCGACCTCGACGCGCGCCGACAGGTGCTCGACATGGCCGTCGTCGAGGTTGTGCTGCGCGCGATGGTCGCGATAGGACAGCGGCGCGTCGGGCGCCACGTACTCGCGCTCGAACACCGCGTGGATATCCGCCGACGGCAGCTCCTTGCCGGTGGCGTCGGTGACGCGCTGCACCACATGGCTGAACTCGATTTGCAACAGCCGCGGCAGCGACAGACCGTAGTCGCGCTCGAGCAGGTACGCGACGCCGCCCTTGCCCGATTGGCTGTTGACTCGGATCACCGCGTCGTAGGTGCGCCCGACGTCGGCGGGATCGATCGGCAGGTATGGCACGTCCCAGTGGGAGTCGCCGCGCGCGAGCCACGCGCGGCGCTCGGCAAGACCCTTCTTGATCGCGTCCTGGTGCGAGCCGGAGAACGCGGTGAACACGAGCTCGCCGCCATACGGATGGCGCGGATGCACTTCCATCCGGGTCGCGTACTCGACGGTGCGGATGATCGCGTTGATGTCGGAGAAATCGATGCCGGGGTCGATGCCCTGCGTGTAGAGATTGAGGCCCAGCGTGACGAGGCACACGTTGCCGGTGCGCTCGCCGTTGCCGAACAGGCAGCCTTCGACGCGCTCGGCGCCGGCCATCTGCGCGAGCTCCGCCGCGGCGACGCCGCAGCCGCGATCGTTGTGCGGATGGATCGACAGCACGATCGCGTCGCGACGCGACAGGTTGCGGCTCATCCACTCGATCTGGTCGGCGTAGACGTTGGGCGTCGAGATCTCGACGGTCGACGGCAGGTTGATGATCACCTTCCGCTGCGGCGTCGGCTGCCACACCGCGGTGACCGCGTCGCAGATCTCCTTGGCGAAATCGAGCTCGGTCGCGGTGAAGCTCTCCGGCGTGTATTCGAACGTCCACTGCGTCCGCGGGTGCTCGGCGGCGACGTCGCGGATCAGCGCCGCTCCGGCCACGGCGATGCCGACGATGCCCGGCCGGTCGAGGTTGAACACCACGCGTCGCTGCGTCGTCGACGTCGAGTTGTAGAGATGCATGATCGCGCGCCTTGCGCCCCGCAGCGCGTCGAACGAGCGGCGGATCAGCGGCTCGCGCGCCTGCGTCAGCACCTGCACGGTGACGTCGTCGGGGATCAGGTCCTCGTCGATCAGGTTGCGGATGAAGTCGAAGTCCGTCTGCGACGCCGCGGGAAAGCCGACCTCGATTTCCTTGTAGCCCATGTCCAGCAGCAGCCGGAACATCCGCATCTTGCGATCGGCGTCCATCGGCTCGATCAGCGCCTGGTTGCCGTCGCGGAGATCGACGCTGCACCACGCGGGCGCGCGGGCTATCGTGCGTCCCGGCCAGCGCCGGTCAGGCAAGTCGACGGGTTGCAACGGCTGGTATTTCCGAGCCTGCGATTGGGCTTGCGCTGCGCTACTCATGGTGTCGATCCTCGGTTCTGCCGCCCGTCGCGCGTCGAAGCGGAGCGCGGGAGCGAAAACGGCAATGCCTGCCCGCTGCCGGGTGGCGTTGCAACGGGACTGCTCGAATTGAGGGGTAGGTTATGTGCGCGCGGGGCGCAGCAGCAGCAGGCCGCGGGCAATCGCGAGTGCGCCAAGGGCTGGCGTGCGAATGGAGGCCATGAACAGATCGCTGCAGGGGGTAAAACCATTCATCGAACTACGGTAGCGCAAATCGATGCAGTGTGCAAGCGCGCGCCGAGCCTGCCTGCGCCGCACTGTGGCAAATCCGCCTCACTGGGCGGGGCGCGCCCGCCGCTTGCGCAACATCCAAAGGCTGACGACGAAGCCCGAGATCGCATAGGCGACGAAGCCCGCGAACAGCACCGTCGCCGGCTGGTACGACAGCAGCGCGATCAGCAGCACGAACACGAAGATCGCCAGGAACGGCACGCTCTTGCGCAGGTTGATCGCCTTGAAGCTGTAGTACTTGAGGTTTGACACCATCGTCAGCCCGGCGAACAGCGTAATGCCCCACGCGAACCAGCGCAGTCCCGCCGGATCGACCATGTAGTCGTCGACGATGAACACGAATCCGGCAACCAGCGCCGCCGCCGCCGGGCTCGGCATGCCCTGGAACCAGCGCTTGTCGGCGACCTCGAGCAACGTGTTGAAGCGCGCGAGCCGCAGCGCCGCGCCGGCGACGTAGACGAATGCGGCGATCCAGCCGAGCTTGCCCATGTCGCGCAGCACCCATTCGTACATCACCAGCGCGGGTGCTGCACCGAAACTCACCATGTCGGACAGGCTGTCAAACTCGGCGCCGAACGCGCTCTGCGTATGCGTCATCCGCGCGACGCGCCCGTCGAGGCTGTCGAGCACCATCGCCACGTAGATCGCGATCGCCGCGAGGTCGAAGCGTGCGTCCATGCCCTGCACGATCGCATAGAAGCCTGCGAACAGCGACGCCGTGGTGAACAGGTTCGGCAGCAGGTAGATGCCGCGGCGACGGATGCGGTTCTTGCGCAATGCGCGCTGCGTATCGAAGTCGACCATTGGCGGGTCCTAATCCAGGTCAGCGAGGATCGTCGTCGTCGCGTGCACGACGTCGCCGACGGTGGCGCGCGGTCGCGCGCTCGGCGGCAGGTAGACGTCGACACGCGAGCCGAAGCGGATGAAGCCGTAGCGCGCACCACGTGCGAGGTGGTCACCGGCCTTTACGTAGCACAGGATGCGGCGCGCGATGAGCCCTGCGACCTGCACGCAGGTGACGTCGACACCCGACGCGGTGCGCAGGTGCAGTGCGTTGCGCTCGTTGTCCAGCGACGCCTTGTCGAGCGCGGCATTGACGAAGCTGCCCGGGTGATACCAGATCTCGCGGACATCGCCGTCGACCGGGCTGCGATTGGAATGCACGTTGAACACGTTCATGAACACGCTGATCTTGAGCGCGTCACGATCGAGATAGGGATCGCGCGTTTTGAGCACCGCGACGACGCGGCCATCGGCGGGCGACAGCACCGCGCCGATCGCCGCCGGAATGGCGCGCGGCGGATCGCGGAAGAACTGCAGCACGAACAGTGCGACGAGCGCGCCCAGCACGCCGAGCGGCCACCACAGCCACCACAGCGCGGCGGCGCCGACGATCGCGATCGCGATGAACGGCCAGCCTTCGCGAGCGACGAGCGGGTGCGGATAGTCGGCAGAGGCCAAGCGGTGACGGACGGGAGAGTGCGCGGGTGCGCGGCCGACCAGTATAACTGCGGGGATTCGCGTTACTTGATCTGCGCGTCAATGCGCTTCGACATGTCGGCCGCCTGGTCGCGCACCGCGCCTTCGAGTCCGTGCGCGCGCTCGAGCTCGTTGCGCGGTGATGGCACGGCAGTGGTGGCGTCAAAATCGGCCGGCGCCGCACCGCCAGGGACACGACTGCCCGCACGCGACGACTTGGCGGCGGGCGTTGCCTCCGGCAGCAAGCGCACCAGCAACGTGCGTCCAAGCCACGCGACGATCACCAGCGCCAGCAGCAGGCCGATGAGCCCCGCCCAGCCGCGCTGGCGGCGGGCAGGCACGCTCCGATGGCGGGTCGCCGGCATGCGCGACAGTATAGTCTCGCCGCGCCTGCGAATGCTGCCGCGCGCGGCCGCCGGCCGCTGCGCAAGGGCCGGCAGCCACGCATCTCGCGTCAGTTGCGCTTCTGGTCGACGAGCCGGTTGCGCGCGATCCACGGCATCATCGAGCGCAGCTTCTCGCCGACGACCTCGATCGAATGCTGCGATGTCATCCGCCGCCGTGACAGCAGCGTCGGCGCGCCGGCGCGGTTCTCGAGGATGAAGTCACGCGCGTACTCGCCCGACTGGATGCGCGCGAGCGCGTCGCGCATCGCCTTGCGCGTGTCGTCGGTGACGATCTTCGGGCCGGTCACGTATTCGCCATACTCGGCGTTGTTGCTGATCGAGTAGTTCATGTTGCCGATGCCGCCTTCGTAGATCAGGTCGACAATCAGCTTGAGCTCGTGCAGGCACTCGAAGTACGCCATCTCCGGCGCGTAGCCCGCGTCGACGAGCGTCTCGTAGCCGGCCTTGATCAGCTCCACCGCACCGCCGCACAGCACCGCCTGCTCGCCAAAGAGATCGGTCTCGGTTTCCTCGCGGAAATTGGTCTCGATGACGCCGGCGCGTGCGCCGCCGATCGCCGCCGCGTACGCGAGTGCCAGGTCGCGCGCCTTCTTCGACGCGTCCTGGTGCACGGCGATCAGCATCGGCACCCCGCCACCGGCGACGTAGGTCGAGCGCACCGTGTGGCCAGGCGCCTTCGGCGCGATCATCATCACGTCGAGATCCGCGCGCGGCGTCACCTGTCCGTAGTGGATGTTGAAACCGTGCGCGAACGCGAGCGCGGCGCCCTTCTTGATGTGCGGCTCGACGTCGCTCTTGTAGGTCGCGGCGATGCTTTCGTCGGGCATCAGCATCATCACGATGTCGGCGCCGGTGACGGCGTCGGCGACGCTGGCCACCTTGAGTCCCGCCTTCTTCGCCTTGTCCCACGACGCGCCGCCCTTGCGCAGGCCGACGGTGACCTTCATCCCGGAGTCCGCGAGGTTCTGCGCGTGCGCGTGGCCCTGTGAGCCGTAGCCGACGATGGTGATCTTCTTGCCTTTCAGCAGCGAAAGGTCGGCGTCTTTTTCGTAGTAAACCTTCATGTGCTGTTTTCCCGTGTCGTGAATCGTCATGTAAATCCGCAGTGGCGAGGCGGTCAGATCCGCAGGATCCGCTCGCCGCGACCGATGCCCGACGCACCGGTGCGCACCGTTTCCAGGATCACCCCGGGCTCGATCGCCGTCAGGAACGCGTCTAGCTTCGCGCCCGTGCCGGTCAATTCGATCGTGTAGCTCTTGTCGGTGACGTCGAGGATGCGGCCGCGGAAGATGTCGGCGAGGCGCTTCATCTCGTCGCGATCCTTGCCGGCGGCGCGCACCTTGACGAGCATCAGCTCGCGCTCGATGTGATTGCCCTCGGTCAGGTCGACGACCTTCACCACGTCGACCAGCTTGTTGAGATGCTTGGTGATCTGCTCGACGACGTCGTCGGAGCCGGTGGTGACGATCGTGAAGCGCGACAGCGTCGGATCCTCGGTCGGCGCCACCGTCAGCGAATCGATGTTGTAGCCGCGCGCCGAGAACAGTCCCGAAATCCGCGACAGCGCGCCGGCCTCGTTCTCGGCCAGGATCGACAGGATGTGCCTCATGGTGTGGACCTCCAGCCCCTGCAGGGGTCGCAATTCGCGTGCGGCGACGGCCCGGCGGCGCTCATAGCTCCTCCGCCAGGATCATCTCGGTGAGGCCCTTGCCGCCGGGCACCATCGGGAACACGTTCTCGGTCTGGTCGGTGATGAAGTCGAGGAACACGAGGCGCTCCTTCTGCGCCAGCGCGTCCTTCAATGCGCCCTCGACGTCACCCGGCTTGTCGATCTTCATGCCGACATGGCCGTATGCCTCGGCGAGCTTGACGAAGTCCGGCAGTGCGTCCATGTACGATTCCGCGTAGCGGTTGCCGTAGAAGAACTGCTGCCATTGCCGCACCATGCCCATGTAGCGGTTGTTGAGGTTCACGATCTTGATGGGCAGATGGTATTGCTTGCAGGTCGAAAGCTCCTGGATGCACATCTGGATCGACGCCTCGCCGGTGATGCAGGCGACGGTCGACTCGGGATGCGCCATCTGCACGCCCATCGCCGCCGGCAGGCCGAAGCCCATCGTGCCCAGGCCGCCCGAATTGATCCAGCGCCGCGGCTTGTCGAAGCGGTAATACTGCGCCGCCCACATCTGGTGCTGGCCGACGTCGGAGGTGACGAACGCATCGCCGCCGGTGGCCTCGTAGAGTTTCTCGATGACGAACTGCGGCTTGATCAGCTTGCTCGCACGGTCGTAGCGCAGGCAATCCTTGCGCTGCCAGTCCTTGATGTCGGCCCACCATGCCTTGAGCGCGGCGGCGTCGGGACGCTGCGGCGAGCCTTCGACGAGCTTGATCATCTCGTCGAGCACTTCGGCGACATAGCCGACGATCGGCACGTCGACCTTGACGCGCTTCGATATCGACGACGGGTCGATGTCGATGTGGATGATCCGCCGGTCGGAACGTGAAAAATGCACGGGATCGCCGATGACGCGGTCGTCGAAGCGCGCGCCGACCGCGAGCAGCACGTCGCAGTTCTGCATCGCCATGTTCGACTCGTAGGTGCCATGCATGCCCAGCATGCCGGTGAACTGCGGATCGTTGGCGGGGAAGCCTCCCAGCCCCATCAGCGTGTTGGTGACGGGAGAGCCGAGCAGGCGCACCAGCCGCGTCAGTTGCGGTGACGCATCGTTGAGGATGACACCGCCGCCCGCGTAGACCATCGGCCGCTTGGCATCGAGCAGCAACTGCACCGCCTTGCGGATCTGCCCCGAGTGTCCCTTGGTGACCGGGTTGTACGAGCGCATCGAGATCGTCTTCGGATAGCTGTACTCGGTCGACGCCTGCGTGATGTCCTTGGGGATGTCGACCAGCACCGGTCCCGGCCGGCCGGTGCGCGCAAGATAGAACGCTTTCTTGATCGTCACCGCGAGGTCGGCGACATCCTTGACGAGGAAGTTGTGCTTGACGCACGGCCGCGTGATGCCGACGGTGTCGCACTCCTGGAACGCATCCTGGCCGATCGCGTGGGTGGGCACCTGCCCGGTCAGCACCACCATCGGAACCGAATCCATGTAGGCAGTGGCGATCCCCGTCACCGCGTTGGTAACCCCGGGCCCGGAGGTGACCAGCGCGACGCCGATTTTCTGTGACGAGCGCGAATAGCCGTCGGCGGCATGCACGGCGCCCTGCTCGTGGCGCACCAGCACGTGCTTGACCTTGTCCTGCTTGAACAGCTCGTCGTAGATGTTGAGGACCGCGCCGCCCGGATAGCCGAAGACGTACTCGACGCCTTCATCCTGCAGGCAGCGGATCGTGATTTCCGCACCCGTCAATTGCATGTGTCGCCTCGTGAAGAGAATGGTCGCCGCACGCCAGCGCAACGCGAGCTGCTGCGGCGCCTGCAAAATCGATCGACACGCCGGATGGGCGCTTGCCGCCTGAAGGCTCGTGGTGAAAGCCAGTAGGTGCGGAAACATCCGTCTCGCGCGCTTGGAGGCTCCTAGGCGCTTGTGGCGCCGCCGGAGGCGATGCGAAACGTCCGTTTTTGCAGCACAGCATCCGGTTTCGAGGCCGGATCCACCGTACATTAGCGGATCGGGCAACGGCCGGTCAAGCAAATTTGCTGCAGTGAACAATCGACGTGCACGTGCCGCCGGCACGTCGGTTGGGCCGCCGCTTGCCCTTATAATCCGCGCGAAACACGCAACCCAGGGCCTCCGCTGGCATCCCGACAGGAAATTTCCGCATTTCTCGCAGAAGTCGAGCGCCGCGCGTTCAAGCAGGCGATGTATGCCGTGCGCGACGAGCACACGGCGGTCGACGTCGTCCAGGATGCGATGCTCAAGCTGACCGAGCGCTATGCGGACAAGCCGCCGGGCGAGCTGCCGCTGTTGTTCCAGCGCATCCTGCAGAACACGATCCACGACCACTTCCGTCGCCAGAAGGTGCGCACGACGTGGACGACGGTGCTGTCGGCGCTGGGGCGTGGCGATGATCCCGACGACGATTTCGACCCGCTCGAGGCGATCGCCGCAAAATCCGGCTCGAGCCAGGCGTCCGACCCCGCGGATCACGCGCAGCAGGCGCAGACGATGGCAATCATCGAGGAGGCGATCGCCCGGCTGCCGACGCGTCAACGCGAAGCCTTTCTGCTGCGTTACTGGGAAGAGCTCGACGTGGCGGAGACGGCGGCCGCTATGGGCTGCTCCGAAGGCAGCGTGAAAACCCACAGCTCGCGCGCCGTGCACGCTTTGTCCGCAATGCTCTCTGCCAAGGGAATCAAACCATGACCGGCAGTGACGAACAACTTGCCCGTGCGATCGCCGTGCGCCTCGACCAGGCCGCGGCCGACATCGCGCCGGGAATCGCCTATCGGCTGCAGCAGGCGCGCGCACGCGCGCTGGATGGCGAACGCGCAACGGCGACCGAGCCGCAGTTGGCGCACGCGTTCGCCGGCGGCGCGTCGGCCGGCGGCGGCAGGCCTTTGTGGGCGCAATGGCGATTGTGGGCCGGCATCGCGGTCATCGTGGCGGCGGCATGGGGCTGGCAGCAGTGGCATGCCTATCGGCAAGTGTTGACCTACGAAGAGCTCGACGCCCAAATCCTGTCGTCGGACCTGCCGATCGACGCCTACCTCGACCGGGGATTCGACGCTTGGCTCAAGACGTCTTCGGCAAACTGATCGCCACGCTCGTGTTCGCCTTCGCCGTGGCGCTATGCACGGCGCAGCCGGCTGCCGCGCAGGTCACGATGCCCTCACCCGCTTGGTCCGCGTTGTCGCCGCAGGACCGCGCCACGCTGGCGCCGCTGGCGCCTCCGGAGTGGGACCGGCTCGACGGCCAGCGCAAGCAGAAGTGGCTCGGGCTCGCCAAGCGCTATCCGACGATGTCGCCCGAGCGTCAGGCGCGTATGCGCGACCAGATGCAGGCATGGTCGCGCCTCACGCCGGACCAGCGCCGCACCGCACGTGAACGCTATGAAGCGATGAAAAAGCTGCCGCCCGAGCAAAAGGCGGAGATGCGCCGCAAATGGGAGGAATACCGCAAGCTGCCGCCCGAAGAGCAGGCGGCGATGCGCGCGCGCTCCGCCGCCACGGCGAAGAAGCCGTTGCCGATCCCGCGCTCGCCATCGACGTCGGTGGCACCGCTTCCGGGCGCGCCCCCGGCGCCCCCTGCGTCCCCTCGCGCCGCGCCAGGAATGCCGGGCGCGACCGCGCCGATGCCGGCGCCTTCCGCGCCGCCTGCGCGCTGATCGACCGGCACCTACGCCGCGCTCGAGACGCGCGCGCCGCGTCGCCGGACGTCAACCTGCACACTGTGCCGCCCGTCCCATCCGCCGCCCCGCTCGCCGACGCCACATTGCCACGCTGCCTGGGCGCGGCGACCTATGAACTGCTGCTGCTGACCGCGCTCGCCTTCATCACGCAGTTCGCACTGCTGCCCCTCGTCAGCCCGGGTCATGCCGCGGGCGCATCGTCGCTTTCAGTGCCGCCAACGGCGGTGCGAACGTTCATCTTCTGCGCGCAGTTCGCGGTGTTCGCGCTCTACTGCGGCTGGTTCTGGACAAGCGGCCGGCGCACGCTCGCGCAGAAGACCTGGTCGCTGCGCATCGTCACGACCTCGGGCGAACAGCTCGACGTCAGGCGCGCATTGCTGCGCTACTTCGCGCTGTGGGTGGGACCGGTGCTCGCGCTCGCCGCGTGGATGCCGCTCGCCCACGCCGGACACCCGGGCTACGCGGCGATCCCGCTCGCCGCCAATTTCCTGTGGACCTGCGCCGACCCGCAACGGAGGTTCCTGCACGACCGCATCGCCGGCACGCGCATCGTCGCTTCAAGCTGACGGCGCCGGCCGCGCGCCCCCCGCGGCGGTGGTCGCGCGCGCCGGCAACGCCCAGGCGTCGGCGACGTGCGTCGCGCGCGGTGCGGACGCGTCGAGCGCATCGTCGGTCGTCCACGTGCGCAATGTCGCCGCCGCCGGCAGCGCGATTCGCGCAACGTCGACCCCGGCCCGCCATCCATGCCATCCCTTCTGCAGGTCCCGCGGGTCGTAGTTGCGCTGGTATTTGCTGAGGAAATGCTCGACGCTGAGGAACAGGTAGTGCCGCATCTTGCCGGATTCCGGACACGCGCGAAGTCCCGGAAAGCGCACCACGTGGCCGCCCGACCACGCGAGAGCGACGCGCTCGGGCTGGCGCTTCCACGCGCTGAGCCGGTGCGGGAGGGCCGGCGCGAACGGGTAGTAGTGACGCATCGTCCGCAAGAAGTGCGGGTGATCGTGGTCCGGATGCTCGCGCACCGGAACGAAGGTGAACTCCATGAAGTTGACGGCGTTGTAGTGGCGCGCGTCGGCGTCGGCGAGGAACTGCGCGAGCGTCTGTCCCGAGCGCGGCGCCAGCCGTATCTCGTCGGTGTCGAGATGCAGGAACCAGTCGGCGTCGAGCGTCGCGGCGAGCACTTCCTTGCGCCGTACGATCGCACGCCAGCTGTAGGTCTCGGCGCGCGGAAAGGCTTCGATGTCGAGGAGGCCCCGCCCGCGGTAGCGCTCCGCGATGGCAACCGTCTCGTCGGTCGAGCCGTTGTCGATCAGGTAGACGTCGAGCCCCTGCGCGATCAGGTGCTCGAGACAATGCGCGATGTAGCGCCTCTCGTTGTAGGCGGCGAGCAGGGCGATGATGCGCATGGGTCTTGTTCGGCAGTGGGGTCGGCGCGGCGCGAGTATTGGGCGCTCGCGTGCGCCGGTCAAGCGCCGCCATTCGGGGCCGGAGTAAAAAGCCTGCGGCGGTTAGCCCGTCAAGCGCGCGCGTCCCAGCGCGACGCCGACCGCGATCAGCACCATTCCCGCGATCGCCTGCGCCGTCAGCGTCTCGCCGAACAGCGCCCACGCCATCACCGCGGTCACCGCCGGCACGAGGAAGAACAGCGCCGCGACATCCGCCGCCTTGCCGCGGCGCAGCAGCCAGAACAGCAGCAGGTTGGCGCCCGTCGATAGCACGATCACCGACCAGCCGATCGCGAAAATGAACGACGGCGTCCAGTCGATGTGCGCATCCTCCGCGAGCAGCACCAGCGGCAGGTAGAGGAGCGCGCAGGCGCCGAACTGGATGACGGCGCCGCTGCGCAGGTCGACGTGCGCGCAGTAACGCTTCTGGTACAGCGTGCCGACGCTGATCGCGACGAGCGCGATCAGCAACGCGACGATGCCGTCGGCGTTGTCGATGCCGATCTTGTGCCGCACGACGAGCACGACGCCCGCGACCCCGATCGCAAGTCCCGCCCACTGGCGCGCCACGACGCGCTCGCCGAGCCATCCACGCGCCAGCATGACGGTCACCACTGGCTGCAGGCCGACAAGCATCGCGCTGGTGCCCGCCGACGTGCCGCGCGAAATCGCGTAGAACACGCCGCCGAGATATCCCGCCTGGATGAGCACGCCGACGACGACGGTGTGCAGTGCCTCGCGACGTGACGGCCACGGCGCGCGCAGCGCGACCGCCAGCACCGTCATCGCCGCGGCGACCAAGCAGAAGCGCGTGAACAGGAACGCGAACGGCGTCGCATGCGGCAGCCCGTACTTCGCAGCGATGAACCCCGTGCTCCACAGCACGACGAAGACGGCCGAGTACGCGGCGTCGCCGGCACGCGCCGGCGTGTCGACCGCCGCCGTCACCACGCGTGCCCGCAGCCTGCGCGGCGGCGGCGCGACCGCGTCACGTCGTGCGCTTGCGCGGCGGCCGCGCGAAGCGCTTCGCCGCGTCGACGATCTCGCGCTTGGCCTCCTCGGCGTCCACCCAGCCTTCGAGCTTCACCCACTTGCCGGGCTCGAGATCCTTGTAGTGCTCGAAGAAATGCGCGATCTGCTGCGTTGTCAGCGCCGGCAGGTCGCGCGGCGACTGCACTTCGCGATAGATCGACGACAGCTTGTCGATCGGAACGGCGAGGATCTTGGCGTCGCCGCCGGCTTCGTCGTTCATCTTGAGCATGCCGATCGGGCGGCAGCGCACGACGACGCCGGTAATCAGTGGCACCGGCGACACCACGAGCACGTCACAGGGATCGCCGTCGCCGGACAGTGTGCGAGGGATATAGCCGTAGTTGCACGGGTAATGCATCGCCGTCGACATGAAGCGGTCGACGAATATCGCGCCGGTGTCCTTGTCGACCTCGTACTTGATCGGCTCGCCGCCCATCGGGATCTCGATGACGACGTTGCAATCGTGGGGAATGTCCCGTCCCGCGGGAACGCGATCGAGGCTCATGCGCTCTGGTGTCGATTCAGTGTGCTTCTCGAGGTGCGCGATTATACGCGGAGGCCCCGGCCGCGACCGGGTATGCTTGGCGGACGGCGCGCGGTCGCGCGCGTCGTAACGACGACTCCCGCGCTCCGATCCGCATCGCATGGACAGCATCGCCGTCAATCCGACCATGGTCGAGCAGGCCTATCGCGCGATCCTCGACGCGATCTGCGACGGCGTGCTCGCGCCCGGCGAGCGCCTGACGCAGGAAGGCGTCGCGAAAAAGCTCGACGTATCGCGGCAGCCCGTCAACCAGGCGCTGATGCTGCTGAAGCAGCAGAAGTTCGTGTGCGAAGCCGGCCGGCGCGGGCTGATGGTGGCGCCGCTCGACCGCGAGTTCATGCGGTGGATCTACGAGCTGCGCCTCGGCATCGAACCGATCGCCGCCGCGCTGGCGGCGCGGCATGCGAGTGCCGCGAGCTGCGACCAGGGACGCGCGCTCGTCGCCGGCGGACGCCAGGCGCTGCGCGACAGCGCCATCGGCCCGCTGATCGGCGCCGACATGGCGTTCCACATGTGGATCTACGAGACGTCGCGCAACCGCCTGTTCGTCGACAAGATGGAGGAGCTGTGGCACCACCTGCGACGCGCGATGCGCGAGGTGCTGCAGCAGCGCGACTATCGCAAGGCAGTGTGGACCGAGCACGAACAGATCCTGCGCGCAATCACGACGCGGGACGAGCGCGCCGCGGCATCGCTGTGCGCGGCGCACCTGCGCAACGCCGCGATCAGCGTCGAGGTGAGCGTGCCCGCGGCACTGGACTGACGCCACCCGACGCTAGGTTGACCGCCGTGGGTTCGCGCGCTTGCCACGCACAAGGCGACGTGCGAACGCGTCACGCGCCCGCGCGATAGACGCCGCTGTAGTGCGCATACACGGCGACGATATCGGCGAAGCCGTCGCGCTCGGCCGGCTTCAGCACGCGAAACGGCCGCGCCGGGCGGCCGGCGAAAATCCAGCCTGCCGGCACGCGCGTGCCGGGCTCGACATGCGCGCCGGCGCCGATGCACGCGCCCGCCTCGACGACGACGTGGTCGCCGACGATCGCGCTCATGCCGATCAGCGCGCGGTCACCGACGCTGCCCGAGCCCATCCGCACGTTGTGGCCGATCGTCACGTCGTCGCCAATGACGAGATCGCCGCGGCGCCGCGACGTCACGAGGAACGTGTTGTCCTGGACGTTGCTGCGCGATCCCAGCACGATGCGCGCGTCGCCGGCATCGGCGACGCAGGCGAAATAGATGCTCGCATCGGTCGCGAGCTCGATGGCGCCGGCGACGATCGCCGTCGGCGCGACGAAGCTGTCGCCGCTTCGCGCGAGCGCCGGCAGGTGGGGCGACACCACGTATTCGCCTTGCGCGAGATCGGTTGCCGGCGAGGCTTCCAGCGACGCGTCGCGGCGCAGCGCCGCGTGCCATAGCGCGAGCTCGCGGCGCTCGATGCCGCGCACGGCCACCGCGGGGCTGCCCGCGTAGACGACTGCGCCGGCGAGTGACTTGCGCGGCGGCACGACCGCGCCCGGCATCACCAGCGCATGCGCGCCGACACTCGCGCCGTCCATCACCGTCGCCGCATCGCCGATGGCGACTCCATCGCCGAGCGTGCACGCGTGCACCAGCCCGAAGCGGCCGACACTAACGCCGTCGCCGACGATGGCCGGATAGACGCTGTCGGCGATGTGCACCGTCGCGCGCACGCCGAAGAACGCGCCGGCGCCGACGCGAATCGCTTCGCCGTCGGCACGCAATGTCGCATGCCGGCGCAGCACGAGGCCGGGCCCGGCCTGCACGCGTCCGGCGACGAGCGCCGTGGCGGCGATGTCGACGGGATCTTCCAGCGAGGGTGAGTACGCGAGGTAGTCGAGGCGCATCCGTTGGGAAATGTGGCGTCCGGGATGCCTAGAATATCGGACGCTCGCGGTACGTGCCCCACAGCGCCTTCAGCCGCTCGACGATGTCACCCATCGTTGCACCGGCGTCGACGAGATCGATCGTCACCGGCATGATGTTCTGCGCGGGATCGCCGGCGACCGCGACCAGCCTGTCGAGCAGCGCCGCGACCTTCGCGCCGTCGCGCTCGGCGCGCACCTTCGCGAGGCCGGCGACCTGGCGCTCGGCAGTCGACGCGTCGTAGGGATGCAGCTCGAGGTCGAAGCGCTCCTCGGGCAGCACGTATTTGTTGACGCCGATCACCGGCTTCTCGCCGGTCGCCTTTTTCAGCGCCGTGTCGTAGGCGAAGTCGGCGATGCGGCGCTGGAACCAGCCTTCCTCGGTCAGCTTGATCGTGCCGCCGCGACGATCGACCTCGTCGATCACGTCGAAGATCGCGCGCTCGTACTGTGTCGTCAGGCTTTCGACGAAGTACGAGCCGCCCAGCGGATCGACGACATTGGCGACCCCCGATTCGTCGGCGATGATCTGCTGCGTGCGCAGGGCGATGCGCATCGCGTCCTCGGTGGGAATCGCGAAAGCCTCGTCCTTGCCGTTGGTGTGCAGGCTCTGCGCGCCGCCCAGCACCGCGGCGAGCGCCTGCAGCCCGGTGCGCACGACATTGATCTCGTACTGCGGCTTGGTCAGCGACGCCGCCGCCGTCTGGCAGTGGAAGCGCAGCCGCATCGATTCCGGATTCTTCGCGCCGAAGCGCTCGCGCATCAGCTTCGCGTAGACGCGGCGCACCGCGCGGAACTTGGCAATCTCCTCGAAGAAGTCGGCCTGGCACACGTAGAAGAACGCGAGGCGCGGCGCAAACTCGTCGACGTGCATGCCGGTCTTCTGCACCTCCTCGACGTAGGTGACGAGGTTGCACATCGTGAACGCGACCTCGTCGAGCGGCGACGAGCCCGCTTCCGATACGTGGTAGCCGGAGATGTTGATCGGGTTGTAGCGCTGCATGTGCCTCGCGCAGTACGTGATGCAGTCGCGCACGATGCGCACCGACGGCGCGATCGGATAGATCCACTCCTTCTGCGCCTGGTACTCCTTGAGGATGTCGGCCTGGATCGTTCCGGAGAGCCGGTTCAGGTCGTAGCCGCGGCGCTGCGCGAGCGCCACGTACATCGCCAGCAGGATCCACGCGCTCGGATTGATCGTCATCGACACGGAGATCTGCGTGAGGTCGATGCCGTCGAACAGCCGCTCCATGTCGGCGAGCGTGTCGATCGCGACCCCTTCGCGGCCAACCTCGCCCTCGCTCATCGGGTGGTCGCTGTCGTAGCCCATCAGGGTTGGCATGTCGAAGTCGGTCGACAGCCCCGTCTGGCCGTTGGCGATCAGATACTTGAAGCGGCCGTTGGTGTCCTCGGCGGTGCCGAAACCGGCGATCTGGCGCATCGTCCACGTGCGCCCGCGATACATCGTCGGATACGGTCCGCGCGTATACGGAAAGCGTCCGGGCAGGCCGATGTCCTCGGATGGCGTGTCGGCGACGTCGAGCGCGGTGTACGTGCGCTTGACCGGGAATCCGCCGAGCGTCGCGAATTGCGCCTCGCGCTCCGGCGCCTTGGCGAGGAAACGCGCGACTTCGTCGCGCTCCCAGGAATCGACGGCGGCACGCAGCGTCGCTGCGTCGTCGCGGTCGGCAGTCGGTGGCTTCGCGGTCGAATCGTTCAAGCGTCTTCTCCCAGTTCGGCAATGAGCCGCGTCGCCGCCGAATGCGGGCTCAGCGCGCGGCGCGCGAGCGCTTCCAGCAGTGTCGCGAGCCGGCCATGGCGATGGCGGACGAAGCGATCGCGCAGGATCTCCTCGCCGGCGGCGAGCAGCCGGCGTTCGTTAATCGACGCGCGCCGCGCGTCGATCTCGCCGCTTGCATCGAGTGCTGCGCGGTGGCGATCGATCGCCGCAGCCAGCTCGGCGACGCCCTCGTCGCGGGTCGCGCTGGTCGGCACGATCGGCGGGCGCCACGCGCCGCGCGCCCCATTCAATCCGAGCGTCAGCATGTTCTTGAGTTCGGCGATCGTCTTGTCGGCATCGGCGCGGTCGCACTTGCTGACCACGTGGATGTCGGCGATCTCGAGGATGCCCGCCTTGATCGCCTGGATGTCGTCACCGAGGCCCGGCGCCGACACCACGACGGTGGTGTGCGCGGCGCGCGCGACGTCGACTTCGTCCTGGCCGACGCCGACAGTCTCGATCAGCACGACGTCATAGCCGGCGGCGTCGAACACGTCGACCGCTTCCAGCGTGCCGCGCGCAAGCCCCCCCAGCGCGCCGTGCGTCGCCATGCTGCGCATGAATACGCCGGGGTCGCCGCCGAGCGCGCCCATGCGGATGCGATCGCCGAGGATCGCGCCGCCGGAAAACGGCGACGACGGATCGACGGCGACGATCGCGACCTTGCGCCCGCCCGCGCGAATCGCCGCGGTGAGGCGCGCAACCAGTGTCGACTTGCCGCTGCCGGGAACGCCGGTGATGCCGACGATGTGCGCGCGTCCGGCGTTGCGGAACAGCGTGTCGAACGCCGGGCGGCTTTCCGGCGTGCCGTTTTCGGCGCGCGTCAGAAGCCGCGCGATCGCGCGCACGTCACCGGCGAGCGCCTTCGGCAGCAGTGCGGACGATGCGACGTAGGCCATACGGCCCCTTCAGCCGGCGAGCCGCGCGTTGAGCGCGCGAAACACTTCACGGTCGTCGATCACGCGCCGCGCCTTGAAGTCGGTGCGCGGAAACGTGCCGGGAGCGACGATCTCGACGCGCGCCCGCAGGCCGAGCATGCGCGCGAGCTGGCGCGCCGCGGCGTCGCGAAGCAGCGCGAGTGAATCGTCGCCGCGCGCGGCGCACTCGGCCGTCGCCTCGACGCGCACCAACAGCTCGTCCATCGCGCCTTCGCGCGAGATGACGATGCGGTGCTCGCCACCATAGCCTGCCAGCTGGTTGACGACGGCGTCGACTTCGCTCGGATAGACGTTCTCGCCGCGGATCGTGAACATGTCGTCGATGCGGCCGAAGATGCCCTGCGGCAGTCGCGGATAGGTGCGACCACAGGGCGTCGGGCCGTCTTCCCACAACGTGAGATCGCCGGACAGCAGGCGAATCATCGGCTGCGACGTGCGCTCGAGATGAGTATAGACGGGCGTGCCACGCTCGCCGTACGGCACCCGCTGAAAGCTCACCGGATCGCAGACCTCGGTGTAGATGATGTCCTGCCACAGCAGCATGCCGTCGGTCTCGGCCGTGCCGGCGATGTTCATGAACGGCGTCATCTCCGCCATCGAGCCGCAATCGATCACGCGCGCGCCGTACAGGTCGGCGATGCGATCGCGCACGCCGGGCACCGACGCGCCGGGCTCGCCGGAAAAGAACATCGTCTTGAGGCCGAATGCGCGCGGGTCGAAGCCCTCGTCGCGCGCGACTTCGGCGAGATGCAGCGCGAACGACGGCGTCGAATAGAAACCCTTCGGCTTCATCAGGTCGAGCCACATCGCCGCGCGCGCCGTCATTCCCGTGGCGCCCGCGCCGAATGGAAACGCCTTTGCGTGGAGGCGCTCGGCGCCGGCAAGCGAGCCCCACGACCCCATGTAGAGGCTGAAGATCGCGGCGATGAAGATCGTGTCGCCGGGGCGCAGCCCCATCGCCCACAGGATCCGCGCATGCGCGTTGGCGATCGCGTCCCAGTCGTCGCGGCCGATCGCGAACGCCGTCGGACGCCCGGTGGTTCCCGACGTGCCGTGCACGTGGAACACGTCGGCGTCGGGCACGCACAGGTAGTCGCCGAACGGCGGCACGCGCGACTGCGCATCGCGCAGGTCCTGCTTGGTCAGCACCGGCACGCGCGATTCAAAGTCCTCGAGCGAGCGCAGCTGGTCGGGATGGAAGCCCGCTTCCTCCCATTTGCGTCGGTACATCGGCGAGTGTTGCCATGCATGCCGCGTGACATCCTGCAGCCGCGCCAGGATCGCCGCTTCGCGCGCGGCGGCGGGCATCGTCTCGCGGCGCGCAAACCAGTAGCGCGCGCCCGCGGGCGGCAGGTAGTGTGCATCGTAACGCGGCGGAAAGCTCCACGACTCCATCGTCGACCTATCGCGGTCCGCGCGCGGCGACGACGCGGCGGATCATCGCGACGATGTCGTCGGGGCGCGTGTCCTGCAGCATCAGTTCGCTGACTCCAAGCGACCTCAGCCGCGCACAATCGTCGTCGGGAATCACGCCTCCGCCCACGACCAGGATGTCGTCGGCGTCGCGCGCCTTCAGCGCATCGAGGATGCGCGGGAATACCGTCATGTGCGCGCCCGACAGGATCGACACGCCGATCACGTCGACGTCTTCCTGCACGGCGGCGTCGACGACTTCCTCCGGCGTGCGATGCAGTCCGGTGTAGATGACGTCCATTCCCGCATCGCGCAGCGTGCGCGCGACGATCTTGACGCCGCGATCATGGCCATCGAGGCCGACCTTGGCGATAATGACCCGGATGCGGTCGCCTTCTGCTTCCATCCATCCTCCGCTGCGTGCGCACGCCTGTCCCGCGTGCCGTTGACCTCGAGTTATTGTATACGGTATCCAATAACTGCCGCGATGGCTGCACATTTCGTATCTTCGTGGAATCCGCAGCATGCCCTCGCTGCATCCAACCGGTAACGCTACGCTTCGAGAATGGTGACCTGGATGGAACGCCGGACGCTCCTCATATTCGTCATCGCCGCCGTGCTGCTGTCCACCGCCATGGCGTGGCTGACGCTGTCAGGCGGCCATTGGCGGGGTCGCCACGCGCCAGCGCTCGACGTGCTGCGTGAGGAGCGCAGCGTCAGCGCGTTCCACAAGCTCGAATTGAACGGCAGCGCCGATGTCACGCTGGTGCAGGGCGCCGCGACCTCGGTCGCGATCGAGACCGCCGGCGGCGCGCCGGTGGTCAGCGTGGTCCACGACGGCACGCTGACGATTGAAACGCGCGACCCCCGGGCCGGCTGGAAGCGGTTCTTCAATCGTGGCCGGCGCGTGATCCCGCGGATCACCGTGACGTTCGCCGAACTCACCGACATCGAGGCTGCCGGCGCGATCAAGCTGCGCTCGAGCGGCATCCGCACACCGTCGCTGCACGTCGACATCGCCGGCGCCGGCACGCTCGACCTCGACAACCTGCAGACCGAGCGCCTGTTCGTCGAAGGCGCCGGCACCGTCAAGGCCAATGTCAACGGCCGCGCGACCGACCAGCGCGTGGAAATTTCCGGAGCCGGCAACTACCACGCACCGGCGCTTGCGAGCGAGACTGCGCGTGTCGACGTCAGCGGCGCGGGCAACGTCGTGATCAACGCCAGCAAGACGCTCAAGGTCGATATTTCCGGCGCCGGCGCGGTCGCCTACGTCGGCAATCCGTCGGTGGAAAAATCGATCAGCGGCATGGGCAACGTGCGCCAGCTGACCCACAAGGGCGAAGTGCGCGTCAACGATTCCGCGAAGCCACCTGCACCCGACGACCGGCGGCACGGTCACATGCTGGTCGCCTGACAACAGCGCGCTGGATCGAGAGGTCGCGCGGCGCGCCTTGCGTCGCGTTCGCGGCGACGCGCTGCGGCGCGCGGTGCAGCACTCGTCACCGTGCAAAAGCTGCGCGAATCAGTGGATGTCGGGAACCGCGGCCGGATATGCGGTTGGCTTGAACAACAGCGTCAATCCGGTCGCCGGGTCGCGATCGCCGTGCACGCCCGGCTGCACGCGCACGTCGGTGACGCGGCAGTCGCGCAGCAGGTCGTCGAGCATCGTCGCCGCGTCCCCGACACGCTCGAATCTGAACAGCGGGCAACGGAATCCCTCGGCGTCGCGCGGCGAGAACGGCGACGACAGGCTCAGCCGCAGCTCGCCTTTGCCATCATCGAGCCGGTGCGCGCTGACGATCGCCGTCGGCTCGCCGGTGCTCGACCGCATCCTGCGCAACGCGTTGGTGACGAATAGCTGCGCCGACACTTCGCGTTGCGCGAGCCTGCCCGCCAGTAACGCCTGTGGCAACGACGCAGGCGCGCGCGGCAGCGCCAGCACCGTGGCAGCTGGCGTCGCCAGTGTGCGCGCGAGCGCCTGCGCCAGCGGCATCGCCCATGCGCCCGGGTCGATGCTGTCGAACAGGCGCACACCGGGCGCCGTCAACGCGCTGCCGACCAGGAATCGCAGGTGTACCGACTCGCCGGGTGCAACGTCGATGGGCGACGGCGTGATCGCCAGCGGCGTGGCATCGGCCGCCAGCGACCGCAGCGCCGCCGCGCGCAGGCGTGGCATCTCCGCAAGATCGATCGACGCGGCGCTCGCGACGGCATTCGCCAGCGCGAAGTTGACGTTGCCGGCAAGCGCGCCGTGCGCGCGCAGGATGTCCGCGAGCGCCGCCACGTTGTCGAGCGTTCCCGGCAGCCGCAGCGGCGGCCGCGGCGCCGGCTCGTCGCAGCCCGCGACGATCACCAGCGCAATCGCGAACGGTGTCACCGCGACGCCGGCGCCGTCGGCCGCTTCGGCCACGCTCATCACCTGCGTCAGGCGCCGCCACAAGTGTCGGTAAATGGCCGGCGAATCGGCCGCGTCCAACAGCGCACGAAGCGCCGTCGCCGGCGCGGCGAGCGCCGCCACGATCTCGCGATCGATCTGCCGATCCGCCGCAGCCGCCGCTTCGGCACTGGTGGCCGCGAGGCTCGCGATCACGGTGTCGACGATTGACGGCCTATTCGCGGCGTGCACGGCAAACACGCGCGGATCGGGCAATTCGGCATCCATCGGCGCGATCTTCGCACGCACCGCCAACGCGGCGCATCCGCAACGGATCACGGCGCCGCGGGCCCGATCGCAGCGCCGATGCCGGATATTTCGCAAAGCACGGTAAAATCAACGCTTTGCACGATTCGGTTGAAGCGATGCGCGTATCGAAGTTCCTGTTGACCACACTCAAGGAAGCGCCGGCGGAGGCGGATGTCGTCAGCCAGCAACTGATGTTGCGCGCCGGCATGATCAAGAAGCTGTCGTCCGGCATCTACAGCTGGCTGCCGCTGGGGCTGCGGGCATTGCGCAAGGTCGAGTCGGTGGTGCGCGAGGAGATGGACCGCGCGGGTGCGCTCGAGTGCTACCTGCCGCACGTCATTCCTGCCGAGCTGTGGCAGGAAACAGGACGCTGGGACAAGTTTGGCCCGCTGCTCCTCAAGATCAAGGACCGTCACGGCCGCGACTTCCTGTTCGGGCCGACGCACGAGGAGGTGGTGACCGATATCGTGCGCAAGGACATCCGCAGCTATCGCGAGCTGCCGCTCAACCTGTACCAGATCCAGGTCAAGTTCCGCGACGAGATCAGGCCGCGCTTCGGCGTGATGCGCGGTCGCGAGTTCCTGATGAAGGACGCGTATTCGTTCGACGTCGACCGCGAGGCGGCGCTGCGCTCGTACCGCGCCATGTACGACGCCTACACGCGGATCTTCACACGGCTCGGGCTCGAATTCCGCGCCGTCGAAGCCGACACCGGCGCGATCGGCGGCTTCGCATCGCACGAATTCCAGGTGCTCGCCGATTCGGGCGAGGACGCGATCGCGTACTGCCCGCAATCCGGCTACGCGGCCAACGTCGAACAGGCCGAAGGCGTCGCCCCGGCGACACCACGGCCGCCCCCCGCCGAGGCGATGCAAAAGCTGCCCACGCCGGGCAAGTCCACCTGCGAGGACGTCGCGCAATTGCTGGGGCTGCCGCTGGCGCGCACCGTCAAGTGCCTGATGGTCCTTGCGCAGGACAAGGTACGGATGTTGCTCGTGCGTGGTGATCACATGGGCAACGAAGTCAAAATCGGCAAGCTGCCGGGATTCGGCGACTGGCGCTGGGCCAACGACGCCGAAATCGTCGCGGCCACCGGCTGCAGGCCGGGCTACCTCGGGCCGGTCGGCATTCCCGCCGACATGTCGCTGATCGCCGACCGCCAGGTCGCCGCGCTGGCCGACTTCGTCTGCGGCGCCAACGAGCCCGACTACCACTTGCGCGGTGTGAACTTCGGCCGCGACTGCCGCGAGCCCGACCTCGTCGCCGACATCCGCAACGTCGTCGACGGTGACCCGTCGCCGGACGGCAAGGGCACGCTGGCGATCCTGCGCGGCATCGAAGTCGGCCACGTGTTCGCGCTCGGCAGCGTGTATTCGCAGGCGATGGGTGCAACTTACCTCGACGCGCAGGGTCAATCGCACGTCATCGAAATGGGCTGCTACGGCATCGGCGTCACGCGGGTCGTCGCCGCCGCCATCGAACAACACCATGACGACAAGGGAATCATCTGGCCCGCGGCGATGGCGCCGTTCGCCGTCGCAATCGCGCCGATCGGCTACGAGCGCAGCGAAGGCGTGCGTGCGCTGGCCGAGCGGCTGCATGACGCGCTCGCTGCGGCCGGCATCGACGTGCTGCTCGACGATCGCGGCGAGCGCCCGGGCGTGATGTTCGCCGACCTGGAGCTGATCGGCATCCCGCACCGGATCACCATCGGCGAGCGCGGCCTGAAGGACGGCAACGTCGAGTACCAGGCGCGCCGCGACACCAAGCCGACGCCGGTCGCCGTCGATCGAATAGAGTCGTTCATCGCCGAGCGCATCGGCGCGCGCACCGGATGACACTGCGATCCGCCGTGCTGCTGTTCGGCATCATGCTCGCGGCCGGCGCCGTGCCGCGCGCGCACGCCGGCGCGCAGGTCGAGGAAAAACTCGCGCCGTCGGTGGTCGCCGGCCTGGCGAAGGCGATCGCCGATTTTCCGCCGACGACCGAATATGGCAAGCGCGCCGATGTGCGCGCGTGGGTCGACGACATGTCGCAACGCCTCGCATCGCGCATTTCCGATGCGCATGCGCGTCACGACCTGCTCGTCACCGTGCACTACGAGGCGACGCGCGCGGGCCTTGACCCGCAACTCGTGCTGGGCGTGATTCATCACGAAAGCGGCTTCAAGAAGTACGCGTTCTCGATCGCCGGCGCGCGCGGCTACATGCAGGTGATGCCGTTCTGGGTGCGGCAGATCGGCAGCAGCGACCAGAACCTGTTCGCGCTGCGCGTCAACCTGCGCTATGGCTGCACGATCCTGCGCCACTATCTCGACGTCGAGCGCGGCGACCTGTATCGCGCGCTCGGCCGCTACAACGGCAGCCTGGGTCGCGCCGACTACCCGTCCGCGGTGCTCGCGGCGATGAACCGTTATGCGCCGGGCGGTGGCGCCGTGGCCGGCGTGCCGCTCAAGCTGACCCAATCCACGGCGAAGTGAGCACGCCGCCGCGCGTCGCGCGCGGACGCTTCGCGCCCTCGCCCACGGGACCGCTGCATTTCGGCTCGCTGGTCGCCGCCGTCGCGAGTTACGCGGATGCGCGCCACGGCGGCGGCGAATGGCGGTTGCGGATCGATGACGTCGATGTCGCGCGCGCCCGTGGCGACGCCGCCGACGACATCGTCGCGACGCTTGCGCGCCATGGCTTCCACTGGGACGGCAACATCGTTCGCCAGACGCAGCGCATTCAACGCTACGACGCCGCGTTCGCCGCATTGCGCGCGCGCGATCACGTGTTCGCCTGCCGCTGTTCGCGTGCAGCGCTTGCGCAGGCGCCGCTCGGCGCCGCCGGCGAGCGCATCTACCCGGGCACCTGCCGCGACGCCGAGATCGCGGTCGGCGTCGCGGACGCGGGCATCGCGTGGCGACTGCGCGTCGACGACGCGGTCATCGAGTTCACCGATCGCGTGCAGGGACGGCAACGCCAGGCGCTCGCCACCGACGTCGGCGATTTCGTCGTCCGGCGCAGCGACGGTCTCTACGCGTACCAGCTCGCCATCGTCGTCGACGACGCCGACGACGGCATCACCGACATCGTGCGCGGCGCCGATCTGCTCGCGTCGACGCCGCGGCAGATCTGGCTGCAGCGGCTGCTGGGCCTGCCGCAACCGTTTTACCTGCACGTGCCCGTGGCGATCAACCCGCGTGGCGACAAGTTGTCGAAGCAGACCGGCGCGCGTGCAGTCGATGCCGATTCGCTCGCCTCGCTCATTGCCGCGTGGCAATTCCTCGACCAGCCATTGCCGTCCGTGGCGCCGGCGTCGCCCTCGCAGTTCTGGGAACACGCGATCCGCGCATGGACGCCGTCGCGCATTCCGCCGGTCAACATGCTGCCGTGCCCGCCGCATTGGCTGTGACGCGTAAAATGGCCGGCTCGCCGCGGCATTTCGCCACGCGCGGCATTTGACGATCGATCCGCATGACCACACTCGTCGCGGTCCGGAAGGGCCGTAGCATTTCCATCGCCGCCGACTCGCTGACCACCTTCGGCGACTTGAAGCTGTCGGCCGAGTTCGACAAGAGCTACGAAAAGATCCTGCATCACAACGGCACCTACATCGGGCTGTGCGGGTCCGCCGCGCACCAGCTCGTGTTCGAAAGCCTGCTGAAGGACGGCAAGGGCATCGACTTTTCCAGCAAGGGCGCCATTTTCGAAACGCTGCGCAAGCTGCACCCGATCCTCAAGGAGCAGCACTTCCTCAACCCGAAGGAAGAGGAGGACGACCCGTACGAGTCGACGCAGATCACCGCGCTGATCGCGAGCCCGCGCGGCATCTTCGGCGTGTATTCGATGCGCGAAGTGTTCGAGTACACGCGCTTCTGGGCGGTCGGCTCCGGCCGCGAGTTCGCGATCGGCGCGATGCACGTGCTGTACGGTCGGCTCAAGACCGCCGAAGCCGTGGCGCGCGCAGGCGTCGAATGCGGCGCGACCTTCGACAAGAATTCGTCGATGCCGATGTCGATCTTTTCGCTGCAGGCCGCCGACGACGCGTGACGCGACGATGAGCCTCTATACGCCGCGCCATTTTGGCGTCGACGATCGCGCGGCGGCCGCGCGGATGATCGACGATTTCCCGTTCGCGACGCTCGTCACTCCCACCGCCGGCGAGCCCGCGATTTCGCACCTGCCGTTGCTGTGGGATCCCCACGACGAGACGCGCGGCGTGCTCCTCGGCCATTGTGCGCGCGCCAATCCGCATTGGCAGCTCGCGCGCAACGTCGCGTCGGTCGCGGTGTTCCATGGGCCCCACGCGTACGTGTCGCCGTCCTGGTACGCCGAGCCCGCGAAGGCGGTGCCGACGTGGAACTACGCGACCGTGCATGCGCACGGTACGCTGGAGGCGATCGACGATCCCGCGGCGACGCGCGGCGTGCTGGATACGCTGGTTGCGCGCTTCGAGGGCTCGCGCGCCGCGCCGTGGACGCTCGCGATGCCCGCGCGCGAGCGCGATGCGATGATCGGCGCGATCGTCGCGTTTCGCATTCGCGTGCACCGCCTCGACGCCAAGTTCAAGCTGTCGCAGAACCGCTCGGCGGTCGATCGCGCCGGCGTCGTCGCGGGACTCGAGGCGGAGACCCATGCCGAGTCGCATGCGACGGCCGCGTGGATGCGCGCCGATGCGCGCGACAGCGGCGGCGATGCCAAGTCCTGAGATTGACGCGGCGCGCGTGCGCGCCGACAAGTGGTTGTGGGCGGCACGTTTCTACAAGACGCGCGCGCTCGCCGTGCAGGCGATCGACGCGGGGCAGGCGCGCATCGGCGGCGAGCGCGTCAAGCCCTCGCACGCCATGCGCGTCGGTGAGCGCGTCAGCGTGCGCAAGTCGGGGATCGTCGTCGAGGCCGACGTCGCCGCGCTATCCGACCGTCGCGGCAGCGCCGCGCTGGCGGCATTGCTTTATGCGGAAACGGCCGAAAGCATCGCCGCACGCGAGCAATTCACCGCGCAGCGCCGTGCCGAGGCGCAGTCGTCGCCGCGCTTCGCCGGCCGGCCGACCAAGCGCGAGCGCCGCAAGCTGGAGGATTTTCTCAACGAACCGTGATGCCGGCCGCGGGTTCGGGCCGGCGCCGTCAGCACATCCGCGCGTTGGCGAAATCCAGCAGCAGCTCGGGCTGGCGATAGCCGCGCCAGATCAACCAGACGATCAGCGCGGCGACAACCAGGCCGATCGAGTGCGCGACCAGGCGGTGCGAAAGCAAGCGGCGGCCGGCACTCATGCGCCGCCGCCGTGCGCTTCGAGACAGGGTCGTTTCACCCCGCCAAGCTTACGCCCGCTGTGATTCTCCCGGCAAGTGACCGACGTGCGACACCGAATTCGCCGCCGAGATGCCGAGCTCGCGCATCGTCGACATCACCGAGCTGAAATCGACCGCCGTGCGCACATCCGCGATCGGCTTGGCGAGCAGGTTGACCGCGCGTCCACTGACGACCAGCGGCAGCTCGTCGACCAGCGCGCCGCGCAAGCCGCGGATTTCCTGTCCGGCGATCTTGCCCGATATGCCGCGATCGAACAGCAGCACGACCATCGCCACCTTGTAGGCATCGGCGGCGTCGGCGATTTCCTGCGCCGGCACGCCGGCGCCCAGCGTCAGGCAGTTGATGCCTTCGGTGAACAGCAGGAGCTCGAGGATCGCGAGCCCCAGCGTGTTGGGATCGTTGGGCGGCGTGGCAAGCAGCACCGTGCGCGCGTCGCGGACCGGTCGCACCAGGCGCGTGACGTCGCGCAGCAGCCGTTGCGCGATGTCTGCGAAGCGCAATTCATGGAAGTTCTGCATTTCGCCGCGGACGACGCGCTCGTGCACCGCCTCGTTGAGTGGAATGAGCGTCTGCTCGAGGAACTTGCGCGTGCCTTGCCCGACCAGCAGCTTCGACATGTGGTTCTGCAGTTCGCCGATGCGGTGCTCGCCCAGCAGCTTGACCGCGGTGCCGATTTCGCTCGGCAGCGGCGACGGCTCGGCGATCGCGAGTCCCAGCATCGACTGCAGCGCCGACTCCGCGAGCGGAACGACCGCGCCCGCGCGCCAGCCTTCCGACAGCAATTGCTTGATCAGCTTGAGGCGCGCCACCTGGTCGGGCGGGTAGACGCGGTCGCCGAAATGATCGCGCAGCGGCGACGGAAAGCCGTACCGGCGCTGCCACATGTAGAGCTGCTCGCGGCGCAGCCCCGTGCTGCGCACGACTTCGCGAATGTGCAGCGCACCGTGCGCGTCGAGCGCGACCTGGTCGATCTCGCCGACCACCGCGGGTGCCGATTCGAGCCGTCGTGTCGGCGCCTTGATCAGAATGCCCATATCCGTCCTTCCCGTCTCAAAATTGTCACCACGTGGTCATCAGAATGTGCTGCACAAGTATAAGGGAAGCTCCCCGCTCGGTGCGGCACAGCTGCGCGACACGGTTCTGTGCTGCACGGGACGTACGTTGCACGATACATGCCAGATGCAGACGGACGGCGCTTGCCGGTGCCGGGCGATTGCGCGATCATCGCTCGCGACGGAAAACCATCAGGCGGCGGCGCGAGCGCCGTGGTGCAACTGCCGTCGCGTATCCCTGCCGACGTCGATGCGCGCACGCGCATGTTTGCATGGATCTTGCGCACGACAGGCATTTGCAGCGGGGACGCAACGATGTTCGGATTCGGCAAATCGATCAAGGATCCGCTGGCGGACGCCAAGTCGGCGGCGCGCTGGCTGGCCGGTTTTCCCGGCAACGATCCGCTGGCGATGCACGTCGAGGTCATCAATGCTCTGGGTCGCGCCGCCGAGCGCACGACGCGCCGCACGCCGGTGATGCTCGACGCGGTGTTCTTCGTCGATGCGCACACCGACGACCTGCGCGCCGCCTTGACCGCGCAATACATCGAGCACGCCAATCGCAGCTCGAAGATCGAGAACCAGCTGTGGTCGGCGATGTTCGACCTGACGCAGGCGTTCCTGCTGGCGTACCAGGCGTTCGGACGCGACATCGCCGAGCACGCGCAAAGCAGCAAATGGCAGGCGTTGCTGGTCGAGCTGACCGCGCGCCAGGTCGTGCACTTGCGCCTCGACGCCAAGACGCGCCTGTATCGCTTCGAGCAATGGATTCCGGCGAAGTGGGCGGAGCTGCACGCGCTCTTCACGCTTGCATGTTCGCGCCAGTTCGAGCGCCAGTCGCTGACGCTCGTTCCAGGCGGCGAAGCCACGACGCTCGAGCAGGAGTTCCTGCAGGCGCTGGTCCTGCAGCTGATGAACTCGGGCAACCTGAGCCCGCGCCATCTCGAATGGGTCAGCGAACAGCTCAACGAATGGTGCCAGACGCTGCGCCTCACGCTCGAGCCCTCGTCGGCGACTTCGTTCTTCGTCGACCTCGCCGCGCGCGAAGGCTTGCGCCGGCGCACTGCGGCGCCGCTCGAGGGTCGCGTGCTGTTCCTGGACACCCGACCGCTGCACGCGATCCTGATGCAGAGCGTGATGATGATCGAGCAGAAGATCCGCCACCAGCCGATGTCCGATCGCACGCCGCGCCGCTCCGAGCAGCTCGGCCTCGTCAACAAGCTTGCCGCGCAGGTCGATCCGGAATTCAAGCCGTTCGCGCGACGCGGCGAGCGCTCGACCGCCGGAGGCGCCGTCGACGCGATCGTCGGCTTCGCACGCATTGCCGCGTTCCTGCGCGAGGAAGAGCGCGATCCCATTCCGCGCCTCGATCCCGGCAAGAGCTTCGACGGCACGATGGAGCTCGCAGTGTTCGGACGGCTGCGCAACGAGGACGATCGCCGCGTCGAGTTCGCGCGCCAGCGCCTCGCCAAGTACGCACCGGCGGGCGGGCCGTGGGAGGTCAAGGACGTGTCGCAGACGGGGTTTCGGCTGGTCGCGCCGATGAGCGTCGCCAACGTGATCACGCTCGGCACGCTGGCGGCGCTGCGCGCGCACGGCCAGCCGCTGTGGACGCTCGGCATCGTGCGAAGGATGCGCAGACTCACCACCGATCGTGCCGAAATCGGGCTGCAGGTGATCGCCATCGCGGTCACCGGCGTCGACATGGTCGAGCACCGCCGCGCGGTGAGCGATAGCTATTCGATCGACGGCGAGCCGACGACGGTCAACGCGCGCGCGTTTCAGGGATTGTTCCTGGCGATGCGCAAGCGCGAAGGCGACAACACCGTGCAGTCGGTGATCGTTCCCGCCGCCGAGTACCAGCCCACCAAGCGCTTCAAGGTCGTTACCACGCAATCGATCCACCCGATCCGCTTCGGACGGCTGATCGAGCAGATGTCGGACTGGGTGTGGGCGACGATCGAGCCGGTGGGCATCGACGCCAACGACCGCCCTTTCGCCGGCGACGCGACGATCGCAGGCAGGAACACCGCATCCGCGGCATAATCCGCGTTTGACCGAAGTCGCGAGCGCGCGTAGCGATGCCGCAGGTTGAGCCAGTGCGCGAGGGATCGGTGGACCGCTACGCGGACATCCGCGCCGCCCACCGATGGGACGTGCCGCCGCAGTTCAACATCGGCGTCGCCTGCTGCCGCCGCTGGGCCGACGATCGCGGCCGATTCGCGCTGTACTGGGAGGATGAAGGCGGCGCGCATTCGGCGCACACGTTCTTCGACCTGCAGCAGCAGGCCAACCGGATGTCGAACGCGCTCGCCGCGCGCGGCGTGCGCCGCGGCGACAAGGTGGCGATCATCCTGCCGCAGCGTCCCGAAACGGCGATCGCGCACATCGCCGTCTACCAGATGGGCGCGGTCGCCGTGCCGCTGTCGTTCCTGTTCGGCGCCGAAGCGCTCGAGTATCGCCTCGGCTTCAGCGAAGCCGTCGTGGCGCTGGTCGACACGCAGTCGTGGCCAAACCTCGCGCCGATCCGCAAGCGGCTGCCGCAACTGCGCGATGTCATCGGCGTCGCCGGCATCGAAGACGAGGGCGTCGTCGCCTTCGAGGCGTTCATCGCGTCGTCGTCGCGCCATTTCGACGCCGTCGCCACCGCGCCGCGAGACCCTGCGCTGATCGTCTTCACCAGCGGCACCACCGGCCCCCCCAAGGCGGCGTTGATGCCGCACGGCTGCCTGCTGGGCAACCTCCCGGGGTTCGTGCATTCGCACAACGGCTATCCGCAGCGTGGCGATCTGTTCTGGTCGCCGGCAGACTGGGCGTGGACCGGCGGGCTGATGGACGCGCTGCTGCCGGCGATGTACTTCGGCCAGCCGATCGTCGGCTATCGCGGCCGCTTCGACGCCGAGCGCGCGTTCCGGCTGATCGAACGCTACCAGG
Organism: Betaproteobacteria bacterium; assembly: GCA_040006455.1. GTDB lineage: Bacteria > Pseudomonadota > Gammaproteobacteria > Burkholderiales > Casimicrobiaceae > VBCG01. The sequence goes on from JBDTWY010000010.1 coordinate 59,783, forward strand.
TCCGCAATACGTTCCTGTTTCCCACGGCGCTCAAACTGATGATGAAGGCGTTCCCGGCGCCGCGCGACGTGTTCGACATCCGGTTGCGCTCGATCATGAGCGCCGGCGAAGCGGTCGGCACGACGGTGTTCGAGTGGGCGCGCGACCGCCTCGGCGTGACGATCAACGAGATGTTCGGGCAGACGGAGATGAACTACATCGTCGGCAATTCGCACGCCGAGTGGCCCGCGAAGCCCGGCTCGATGGGGCGCGCATATCCCGGGCATCGCGTCGGCGTCATCGACGACGCGGGCCGCGAAGTAGCCGCCGGCGCGAGCGGCGACGTCGCGCTGCACCGCATCGCGCCGGATGGCGCGCCCGATCCGGTGTTCTTCATCGGCTACTACAAGAATGCGCAAGGCACGCAGAACAAATGGACGGGCGACTGGTGTCGCACCGGCGATGTCGCGCGCATCGATGACGACGGCTACCTGTGGTACGAGGGCCGTGCCGACGACATGTTCAAGTCCGCCGGCTACCGGATCGGGCCCTCCGAGATCGAGAACTGCCTCGTCCGGCATCCTGCGGTCGCCAACGTTGCCGTGGTACCTTCGCCCGATGAGCTTCGCGGCAACGTCGTCAAGGCGTTCATCGTGCTGGCCGCGGGACATGCGCCGTCGGACGCGCTCGTCGATGATATCCAGCAGCACGTGCGCAACTTCCTCGCGCCCTACGAATACCCGAAGGAGATCGAGTTCATCGATGCGCTGCCCATGACGACGACCGGCAAGGTGCAGCGCAAGGAGTTGCGTGAGCGCGAGCGCGCGCGCAAGGCGCTGCAGCATGCGGGCGGGCAATGAGCACGCACCGCCTGTCGCTGTCGCTCGAGCCCGGCACGTTCGCAATCTGCCGCCTGGCGCCCGATGCGCCGCCGCCGGCGTGGGCGCTCGCCGCCGCCTACTATTCGATCACGCGGATGCACGACGAGCTGTCGATCGTCGTGCCTGAAGCGAGCGTTCCCGCCGACATTGTCGCCAGCCGCGGCTGGCAACTAATGCGCGTCGCCGGGCCGATGCCGCTCGACCAGTCCGGCATCCTCGCCAGCGTCACCACGCCGCTTGCCGCGGCGCGCGTGTCGGTGTTCGCGATCGCCACCTACGACACCGACTACATCCTGGTGCCGGCCGCGCAGCGCGGCAACGCGGTCGCCGCGCTGGAAGCCGCCGGCCACAAGGTGGCGACGGCGTTCTGATCGGCGCGGTGTCGCCGCGCCCAGGTGCCGGGATCACCTGCGCGCTTGGCGCGCGTTCATTCAGGCTGCGCGTCGGTGCCGCTCGCCGCGCGCATCCGCTCGAGCAATCCCCGGTGCATCAGCACCCACACCGCGGCTGGCGCGACCGTCGGCAGGATCAGCGCGCCGAACTGATAGGCGAACGCGATCACCTGCCGCTGCGCCAGTGAGAACCCGGTCTGCGACGCAACCAGCGGTCCCGCGGTGAACGCGATGTTCTTGAGGAAGTCGGCAAGCACGCCCCACGCCACCAGCGGCAGCAGCACGACGATGCCGAGCGCGAGCTTGCGCGCATAGCCGCGCTCGCGCGCGGCGAGCGTCAGCGCCGCGAACATCGGCATGCCGTACGAATAGAGCAGTGCGTTGACATCGACGCTGATGGCGCCGGCGCCTTGCGCGCTGCCCGGTCGCAGCGACGTGACGAACGTGATCACCGACGCCTGCTGCTCGACGCTGCGCACGATGTCGGCGAAGCCCATGCGCGCAACGGCGTCGACGATCAGCCTGACCGGCCACGTGAACAGCGGTCCCGCGAAATACCACAGCGCGAACGTCAGTGGCAGCAGCAGCAGCGTGGTGACGACGAAACGCGGCAGCGGGCCTTTCAAGCGGCAGCGACGGCAACACCCGCGCCCGGCGGCGGATCGCCGCCGCGACCCGCGTCACGTGGCAGCATGCGCACCCAGACCAGCCACACGATCAGCACGTCGAGCATGATGAGCGCTTGCCACACGTAGAGATGCGCCCACTCGAACCAGTTGCGATTCCATTGCCCGAGGTAGAACAGGCTGATCACGCGAACGATGTTGAGCCCCTGCACGGCGAGCGTGCCCGCGAGAAGCCCCATCAGCTTGTTCTTCCACGGCGCCGGATAGGCGAGCATCGCCGCCAGCAGCACAATCGTCGCCTCGACGCCGTTGCAACCCGCTTCGATCGACACGGCGAAGCCGTTGGACGTGCTGCGTATCACGCGTCCGGTGGCGACGACGTCGTGGTCGAACAGCGTGACGAGGTTGGTCGAGATGTGCGCCAGCGCGACGGTCCACGGCTCGACGAACCATACTTGCGCCCACGGCGTCAGCTCGAGCCCGAACAGCGTCGCCTGCAGCAGCAAAAAGAGGACGAAGAATCTCAGCACGGCGCGATTCTACCCGGTACGCGCGCCATCGAGGTTGCGCTAGGCGCGCGCCAGCGCCGGATTCTGCGCGAAGTAGTGGCGCACGCCGTCGGCCATCGATTCGGCGAACCTGCGCTGCTCGCGCGGATCGCGGAGCTTGCGCTCCTCGTCGGGGTTGGAGATGAACGCGGTTTCGACGAGGATCGACGGAATGTCCGGTGCCTTCAGCACGGCGAAGCCCGCCTGCTCGACGCTGCCCTTGTGCAGCGCGTTGATCGCCTGCAGCTCGTTGAGCATGTAGCGGCCGATCTTGAGGCTGTCGCTGATCTGCGCCGTCTGCGACAGGTCGAGCAGCGTGCGCGCGACCAGCGGATCCTTGATGTCGAGGTTGACGCCGCCGATCAGGTCCGCGGCGTTTTCCTTCTGCGCGAGCCACTTCGCCGCCGCCGATGTCGCGCCGCGGTCGGACAGCGCGAACACCGACGAGCCGCGCGCGTTGGACTCGCGGAACGCGTCGGCGTGAATCGAGATGAACAGGTCGGCGTTGACGCGCCGCGCCTTCTGCACGCGTTGCGCGAGCGGCACGAAGTAGTCGTCGTCGCGCGTCAGCATCGCGCGCATGTTGGGCTCGGCATCGAGGATCTTCTGCAGGCGTCGGCCGATCGCCAGCACGACGTCCTTCTCGCGCGTGCCGCGCCGGCCGATCGCGCCCGGATCCTCGCCGCCATGCCCGGGGTCGAGCGCCACGGTCACCGCGCGCACTTCGGGTTTCGCCGGCGCCTTCGGTGCGTGTCGCGCGTGGCCGGGCAGCGCCTTGCGCGCCTCGTGCTTGCGCGCCTCGCTGGCGAGCAGCGCCATCAGCGGATCGGGCGGCGTCACCGGGTAGATGTCGATCACCAGCCGGTAGCCGTATTCGCCGACCGGCGCGAGCGCGAAGATCTGCGGATTGACGTCGTCGCCCTTGAGGTCCATCACCATGCGCAGCGCGTTGCCGGGCTGGTGGCCGACGCGAATGCCGGCGAGGTAGGGATCGCGCTGCTGCGCGCGCGCAAGCGCCGCCGCGATCGCCGCCGAAATGTCGGCGTTGTCGAGGTCGAGCACCAGCCGGCCGGGGTCCTTCAGCACCAGCATCCGGTGCGTCAATGGCGCCGGCGTCTCGAGGATCACGCGCGTGTAATCCTGCGCCGGCCACACACGCGCCGACGCGATCTGCGCGACGCTCGCCCACGCCGATGGCAACATCGCGTACGCGGCGGGCAGCACGGCGGCGCGCAGCATGCGCCGCCGCATCATCGAAATGCGCACTTGATCGGTCACGCGTCGCGCCGCCTGCGCGCAGCCTGCGCGCGCAACGCTGCCGCGATGCCGCGTGTCAGTCGGGTATTGTCGCGAGTGCCCGCAGCGCGCGCATGCCCGCCGGCGTGCCGGCGTGCGCCACGAGGCGCCGTCCCGGTGCCGCGTCGTCGTGCATCGACAGCGCGAGCGACAGGTCGGGCGGCGGCAACAGGCCCGCGACGTTTTCCGGCCATTCGACGATGCACAGCGCGTCGTCGCGGAAGTATTCGGAGAACCCCGCCAACTCCCATTCGCTTGGATCGGCGAACCGATAGAAATCAAAGTGATACAAGTATAAGCTCGAAAATTCATAATGTTCAACTACTGCATACGTCGGGCTTTTCACTGCGCCCTCGTGACCCATGCCGCGCAACACTCCACGCGCCAGCGTCGTCTTGCCGGCGCCCAGGTCGCCGTGCAACTCGACGAGCATCCCGCCATGCAGAGCCGTCGCAAGCGCGCGTCCCGCGCGTTCAGTCGCGACGGCGTCGGCAAGCTCGAGGGTGATCGGCGTCACGCGTGTCGCGCCGCAGGGGCGCGCGCGGCGACATCGTCATGAACATCGCCGTGGCGGACAGCGGCGCGCGCCGCGACTGGCAGGCGCTCGCCGATTCGATCTGCGCATGGGGACGCGAGCTCGGTTTCCAGGCGGTGGGAATCGCCGACACGAACCTCACGCGCGAGGAAGCGCGGCTCGTCGACTGGCTGGCCGCGGGTCGTCATGGCGAGATGGATTATATGGCGCGCCATGGCGACAAGCGTTCGCGCCCCGCCGCGCTGGTCAGCGGCACGACGAGCGTGATCAGCGCGCGGATCAACTACTGGCCCGCCGCGGCGCGCGACGCGCAGCAAGTGCTCGACGATCCGGCGCTCGGCTACGTGTCGCGCTATGCGACGGGACGCGACTATCACAAGCTGCTGCGCGCGCGCCTCGCGACGCTCGCCGGACGCATCGCCACTGAGATCGGCCCGTTCGGCCATCGCGTGTTCGCCGACAGCGCGCCGGTGATGGAGGTCGCGCTCGGCGCGAAATCGGGCGTCGGCTGGCGCGGCAAGCACACGCTGCTGCTGACGCGCGACATGGGTTCGCTGTTTTTCCTCGGCGACATCTACACCGACCTGCCGCTGCCACCGACGGCGCCGGTGAGCGCGCATTGCGGCTCGTGCACCGCGTGCATCGACGTGTGCCCGACGCAGGCGATCGTCGCGCCGTACGAGCTCGACGCGCGGCGCTGCATTTCCTACCTGACGATCGAGCATCCCGGCGCAATACCCGAGGCGTTGCGGCCGCTGATCGGCAACCGCATTTATGGCTGCGACGACTGCCAGCTCGCGTGCCCGTGGAACCGCTACGCGCAGGCCGCGTCGGAGAACGATTTCGCGGTCGTGCGCAACGGCCTCGACGCGACGTCGCTGACCGAGCTGTTCGGCTGGACCGCGGACGAATTCGCGCGGCGCCTCGAAGGCAGCGCGATCCGCCGCATCGGTTTCGAGCGATGGCTGCGCAACATCGCGGTCGCGCTCGGCAACGCGCCGTACAGTGCCGCGAGCGTCGCCGCGCTCGAAGCGCGTCGTGACGATGCATCGACGCTGGTGCGCGAGCACGTCGGATGGGCGCTCGCGCAACAGGCGTCGCGCGCGCCGTAGCGGACCGGCGCCGTGTCTCAGCGGATAAGCTGGTTCATCGACACGATCGGCAGCATCACCGCCAGCACGAGGATCAGCACCAGCCCGCCCATCGCCACGATCAGCGCCGGCTGCACCAGCGCCGAAATCCACGTGAGGCGGCGCTCGGCCTCGCCTTCCAGCTCGTTGGCGGCGCGCTCGAGCATCGATGTCAGGCGCCCGCTCGCCTCGCCGCTGGCGACGAGGTGCACGAGCACCGGCGGAAACACTTTCTGCTCCTTCAATGCGCGCGCCAGCGGCACGCCTTCGCGCACGAGGCGCGCCGCCGCACGCGCCGCGTCTTTCAGCGGCAACATCCGCACGACGTCGCCCGCGGCGTCGAGCGCACGCATCAGCGGCGTGCCGCTGCCGGTCAGGATCGCCAGCGTGCTCGCGAAGCGTGCGGCGTCGAGGCCGCGCAGCAGGCGCGCGATCACCGGTGTGCGCAGCATCCATCCGTGCATGCGCCGGCGAAACGCCTCGCGCCGCCACGCGAACATCAGCGCGACGCAGATCGCGGCGACGACGACCCCCAGCAGCCACGCCCACGCGCGAAAGAATCCCGAAGTCGCGATCAGCGCGCGCGTCAGCCACGGCAACGCCTGGTGGCTTTGCTGGTAGACGGACACGATCTGCGGCACGACGTACACCAGCAGCACGCCGATCACCGCGAACGCGATCAGCGTCACCAGCGCCGGGTAGACCATCGCCGCGATGAAGCGCTGGCGCAGCGCCTGGCGCGCCTCGAGGTAGTCGGCGAGGCGCAGCAGCACGTCGGCGAGCTTTCCCGATTCGGCGCCCGCCGCGGCGAGCCCGCGATAGAGCGGCGAGAACGCGCGCGGGTGGCGCGCCAGCGCCGAATGGATCGGCTCGCCCGCGGAGACGTCGCCGCGCACCGCGTCGAGAAGCTTGGCGACGCGGGGCGCCTCCGCCTGCTCGGCCGCCGCCGCCAGCGCCGCATCGAGCGTCATTCCCGACTGCGCGAGCGTGGCGAGCTGGCGCGTCGCCATCGACAGCTGCTGGGCGTTGACTGCGAGGCCTTGCGCGCCGGTGGCAGCGGCGGCATCCAGCGCGGTCGGCGTCAGCCCCTTCGCACGCACCAGATCGCGTGCGGCGCGCGCGCTGTCGGCGTCGACGACGCCGCGTGCGAGACGGCCCGACGCGTCGACCGCCTCGTAGCGGAATGCGCTCATCCACTGTCGCGCGTGACGCGCGTCAGCTCTTCGAGCGAAGTGGCGCCGTCGGCGAGCCAGCGTGCGCCATCGCGGCGCAGCGTGCGCATGCCGGCCGCGCGCGCGGCGTCGCGCAGTGCGAGCTCGCCGGCGCCGTCGTGGATCAGGTGGCGGATGCCGTCGTCGATGACGAGCAGCTCATAGACTCCGGTGCGGCCGCGATAGCCGGTGTCGTTGCATTCGGCGCAGCCCTGCGGATGTTGCAGCGCCGCCAGCGCCGGCAACCCCGATTGCGCGAGCAGCCTCTGTTCGCCGGCGGACGGCGCCGCGGCGACGCGGCAAACGGGGCACAGCGTGCGCACCAGCCGCTGCGCGAGCACGCCGAGCAGGCTCGATGACAGCAGGTACGGCTCGACGCCCATGTCGGCGATGCGCGTGACCGCGCTCGCGGCGTCGTTGGTGTGCAGCGTCGCCAGCACCAGGTGGCCGGTCAGCGATGCCTGCACGGCGATCTGCGCGGTCTCGAGGTCGCGGATCTCGCCGATCATCACGACATCGGGATCCTGGCGCAGGATCGCGCGCAGTGCGCGCGCGAACGACAATTCGACGCGCACATTGACCTGCGTCTGCGCGACGCCGTCGAGCGCGTATTCGATCGGGTCCTCGACGGTCATCATGTTGACCGAGCCGCGCGGCAGCCGCGACAGCGCCGCGTACAGCGTCGTCGTCTTGCCCGAGCCGGTGGGGCCGGTGACGAGCAGGATGCCATGCGGCTCGCGGATCAGCGCATCGACCGCTGCGCGCGTATCGTCGGCCATGCCCAGCGTCGCCAGGTCGAGCTGCGCCGATTCCTTGTCGAGAAGTCGCAGCACGACGCGCTCGCCCGATCCTGTCGGCAGCGTCGACACGCGCACGTCGACGCTCTTGTCGCCGAGCTTCAGGCTGATGCGGCCATCCTGCGGCAGGCGCTTTTCGGCGATGTCGAGGCTCGCCATGATCTTGAGGCGCGACACCAGCGCCGCATGCAGCGCGCGCGGCGGCTCGAACACGTCGCGCAACACGCCGTCGACGCGAAAGCGCACGACGGCGCGCGCTTCATACGGCTCGAAGTGCAGGTCGGACGCGCGCTCGCGCAGTGCCTGCAGCAGCAGCGCATTGACGACGCGGATCACCGGCGCCTGCGCGTCGCCGCCTTCCAGCAGATCGGACGTCGCAGGCAGGTCCTGCAGCAACCGCGTGAGGTCGCCGTCGCGCGCCAGGTCGTCGCTGATCGAAGAGGCGGCGGCGCCGCTGTTGTAGGCGCGCGCGAGTGCCGCGGCGAACACGCCGGCGTCGACGACGCGCGTCGTCAGCGGCCGTTGCAGCACGCGGCGCAACTCGGCGAGGCCCTCGCCGCTCGCGTCGTCGCGCATCAGCACGACGACGGCATCGTCCTCGTCGCCCATCGCCAGCACGCCGTGCGTGCGCGCGAACGCGTACGGAATCCGCTGCGCGTAGAGTTGCGCGCGGTCGTGGTCGGCGGCGGCGGCCATGGGCGCGAAGACCGGCGGGCGCGCTACTTGCCGACCGGCTCCGGCGACTGCGGCGGCGGCGTCGCGCCCGCGGGCGTGTCGGGCATCGTCCCCATCGGCAGCGGCAGCGCCGGCTGCGGCGCCGGATCGGTCCAGAAGAAGCGCGGCGGCATGCCCTGCATCTCCTGCTGTCCGCGCAGGTAGTCGTAGCGCTCGGACGCGAGGCCGCGGCCGTCGGCGGCATTGCGCAACACCACCGGGCGCAGGAAGATCATCAGGTTGGTCTTGACGCGGTGGCGCGCGTCATAGCGGAACAGTTGGCCGACGATCGGGATGTCGCCGGCGATCGGCACCTTGTCGCTGCCATCGTTGAACTGGTCCTGCATCAGGCCGCCCAGCACGGCGATGCCGCCGTCGTCGACGACGACGGTGGAATCGAGCGAGCGCTTCTGCAGGATCGGGCCGGATGCCGATTGCGATTCGACGCGCGACACTTCCTGGTAGAGGTTGATGCGCACGCTGCCGCCTTCGGCGATCTGCGGCTTGACGCGCAGCAGCAGGCCGACGTCGCGCCGCTCGATCGTCTGGAACGGCGTCACCGTCGACGTGCTGCCGGTGTTCGCATACTGGCCGGTGATGAACGGCACGTTCTCGCCGACGACGATGCGCGCTTCCTCGTTGTCGAGCGTCAGGATCGTCGGCGTCGACAGGATGTTGGCGTTGACCTGCGTCTCCAGCGCGCGCGCCAGCAGCGACAGGTTGGAGATCGTGCCGAAGCCGGGAATCGAGATCGTGCCGCGGATCACGCCGAGGTTGAGGCCCTGCCCCGCGCTGCCGAGGTTGGCGGCGATGTCGAGGATGTTGCCGCCCGAGCCGCGGTCGTTGAAGTTGGTGCCGCCGATCACCCGCGTCTGCGTCGAATTGGTTCCCGACAGCGCCTGCCACTGGATGCCGAACTCGGCGGCCTTGTCGGCGGACACTTCGGCGATCAGGGCTTCGATGAACACCTGCGCTCGGCGCACGTCGAGCTTGTCGATGATCGTGCGCAGGTTGTTGTACACCGGCTCGGGCGCCATGATCACCAGCGCGTTGCTCGATGCGTCGGCGGAAATCGTCGCACCGCCGGCGGTGAACGCGCTGCTTGCCGACGACGCCGGCGTGAACGGCAGCGCCTGCGCGGCGTTCGTGCCCGGCGTGGCCGGCGTGGCCGGCGACTGCATGCCGTTGCTGCCCGAGTTGCTGCCGTAGTTCGGCGCAAGCCCGCTGCCCGACGTCGACGTGGCGGTGCTTTCCTGGCCGGTCAGCATCGCACGCAACGTCTGCGCGACCTTCACCGCTTCGGCGTTCTTCAGGTAGACGATGAACATGTTGCCGCCGGCGCGGCCCGGCGTGTCGAGCTCGCCGATGAGCTGGCGCGCGCGCGCCGCGCGCGCCGGATTGTCAGAGCGGATCAGCACGCCGTTGGATCGCGGATCGGCGACCAGCGTCACGCGTTGCGTGGCGTCGACCGGCTGGCCGGTGCCGGTGTCGTTGAGCAGCCTGCTGACGGTGCCGACGAGATCGATCGCCGATGCGTTCTTCAGCGTCACCAGCACCGGCTCGCCGACGGGCGGCTGGTCGAGCGACGCGATCACGCGCGCGATGCGCCGCATGTTGTCGGCGTAGTCGGTGATTACCAGCGCGTTGCTGGCCGGGTACGCGGCGATCGTGTTGTTGGGCGCGATCATCGGCCGCAACACGTTGACGAGCTGCACCGCCGATTCGTAGCGCAGCGTGATCACCTGGGTGACGAGGCGGTCATCGCCGCCGGCGGCGTTGCCGCGCGCGGAGAGCACCGGCGTGCCCAGCGTGCGCGCGTCGACCTCGGGCACCAGCTTGACGACGTTGTCGCCTTCGACGGCGACGATGCCCTGCATCCGCAGCGCGGACAGCAAGGTCGGGTAGACGAGCTCCTTCGGCACCGGCCGCGACGACACGATGTTGACCGTGCCCTTGACCTTGGGGTCGACGATGAAATTGCGGCCGGTGATCTCGGCGATCGCCTTGACCACGGCGTCGATGTCGGCGTTGACGAAGTTGAGCGTGACCGTGTCGTCGGCGGCGCGGCTCGTCGCCGCGCACGCGGCGGCGCACAACAGCAGCAGCGCGGCGCGGCGCGCGAAGCTTGAGAGCGTCGCGCGAATACTCGCGAAAACCGGCAAAAGTGTTTCGTAACTCATTGATTGCGAAAGCACGTTGCGGCCGTCTCGCGAGCAGTTTCCGGCGCCGATGATAGCATGGGGTGGCGCCGCAAAAGCTGCGCCGGCGGCTGCGCCGGACGAATCCAACCGGCGCTCCCGGCGCATCCAATGCTGGACCCGACCGATTCCAGGAGTGACCCGATGCCCGCGTTCTTCGATCCCCGTTCATGGCGCCGCCGACTGGTGCTCGGCACCGCGCTGGTGGCCGCCATCGGCGCAATTGCCGTCACGCCGAACGAGCGCGCGCCGCTGGTGGTGACGCCGGCATTCGCGCAGGCGCCGGCCAAGGATGCGCCGGCGCCGAAGCCGAAGGACGCCGCGGTTCCCGGCGCGCCGACCGTCGGCAGTGATGCGCCAGCGGTCGTCGTCGCGCCCGCGGAGCCACCGGCGGCGCCTGCGGCCAAGCGCAAGGGGCATGGCGCGACGATCGGCGTGACGGTCGACGACGACGACGACAAGATCCACGTGACCGGCCCCAGCGGATCGGAGGAATTCGATTCGTTCGCCGAATTCGTCCACCAGGCGCCGTGGCTCGCCGGACTGTTCTTCTTTGCGACGCTGCTCGTGTTCCTCGTGCCGTTGCTCGTGATCGTGCTCATCGTCTGGTACAAGATGCGCAAGACGCGGATGCTCAACGAGACGATGCTGAAGCTCGCCGAGCGTGGCGTCGTGCCGCCCGCCGAGGCGATGGATGCGATCGGTGCCGCGCGCCCGCAGGAGGCGATGGCCGCCGGCACGACCACGGCGTCGCTCTATGCACGCGCGCAGGGCATCCGTGCGCGCAGCGTCTGGTCCGACCTGCGTCGCGGCATCATCCTCGTCGCCGTCGGCCTCGCCGTGCAGACCTGCGCGATGATCCAGGATGGCGAGGCGAGCGGCATCGGTCTCGTGATGCTGTTCCTGGGCGCAGGCTATGTGGTGCTGTGGTATTTCGAGGATCGCCGCGATCCCGCGCAGGCGCGCATGCAAACAACGACCGATCGGGGTGCCGATCGCGCACCATGACCACGTTTCGGGCCAGCGACTGCATCGTGCGCCCGCCGGCCGCGCCTCCACTCACGCGAAAGACGTCCCCTGAGGCCACTCCCGCCATCGCCTCGCGATGCCGCAACCCGATCCGCGGACGACGCGGCGCTGATCGCGCGAGTGCTGGCGCACGACGACCGCGCGGCGTTCACCGACCTGGTGCGGCGCCACCAGTCATCGGTGCGCGCGTGCCTGCGCCGGCTGTGCGCCGGCAACGACGCGCTGGCCGACGACCTGGCGCAGGAAACCTTCGTGCTGGCATGGCGCAAGCTCGCGTCGTTTCGCCAGGAAGCACGCTTCTCCACGTGGCTGTACCGGATCGCGACCAACTGCTGGCTGGCCGAGGCGCGCAAGCGCAAGGAAGTGCTGTTCGGTGATCACGATGGCGGCGACGACGACTCCGAGGACGATGCGATGACATTGGCGGTCGGCGCAACGGGCGACCCAAGCGACGCCACGTCGCTCAGGATGGACCTGATGCGCGCACGCGAGACGCTGTCGGCCGGCGAGCGCGCGGCGATCGTGCAGTGCTACGATAACGACCTGTCGCACGAGGAAGCGGCGTATGTGCTCGGAATGCCGGTGGGCACGGTGAAGACGCACATCCTGCGTGCGAAGAAGAAGCTGAAGCTGGCGATGGCCGGCTGGGAATGAGGACGAATCGAAATGACTGATCGCATCGGCGCGGCATACGCGGACGACGGGCTCGACGCGGCGCTGCGCGCGCAGCGTCCGCAGCCCGTCGTCGACGACGGCTTCACCGCGCGCGTGATGGCGGCACTGCCGCCGCTCGCAATCGCGCTGGTGCCCGCGTGGCGCAAGCCGGCGGTCGCCGTGCTGTGGACGTTCGCGATCATCGGCATCGCGCTATCGCTGCCCGGCGTGACGCAGGACCTGGTGCGCGAGACATTTCGCGTCTACACCGCGTATCCGGTGTCGCTGCCGCAGCTCGCCTTCGCCGTCGGCGCCGCGGCGATCGCGATGTGGACGGCAACCGGCTACGCGGTCAGGACCAGCCTCGCCGTCGAGGGATAGGCGGCGCGAGCCGCCGGGAATGGCGCGCGGGCGGCCATTGCAATCCCGATCGTCGTCCTCGATTGCGCGGCCGATTCGTGCCATCGCCATTCGCGCATGAAAAAGGGCCGCCCCGGGGCGGCCCTTTCGACGTGCGTCGCGGCGATGTGCCGCGCGGCGCTCAGTCGGTCAGCGAGAAGTTGACCTCGACGCGCGCCTTATAAGGCCCGCTATCGGTGGCACACTTCCAGTTGGCCAGCACGTCGCGCACGACGCGATCGAACACGCGCGGCGGCTCCGCCACCTCGATGTCGACGCTGCTGACCGAGCCGTTGGCGCCGATCGACAACACGGCGACGACACGGCCCTTCTGCACGCCGGCGCGGATGGCCTCGCGCGGGAACGACGGCTTTTCCATTTCCTTGCACGACACGCCCTGGCGGATCGCGGGCTTCGGCGCCGGCGGCGTGTCGGGCGGCGCCGGCGGCGCGATCACCACCGGTTCGGGCGGCGGCGTCGGCGCGACGGCGGCGATCACCGGCGCGACGGTCGGCGGCGCCGGCGGCGGAATGTCCGGCGGCGGCACGAACGGCTCCTGCATCTTGATCTTGGGCGGCTCGACGATCTTCTTGAGCGGCGGCGGCGGCGGTGGTGGCGGCGCCTTGATCTCCTCGATGATCGTCGCGGTGAGCGGTTTCTTGATGAGCTGCACCGCCTTGCTGCCGAGTCCGGTCAGCAACGCGTAGATGACGAGGATGTGGAACAGGATGACGAACGCGATGCCGATGACATGGCGCGTCGGGTCCCTCTGTTGGCGTGCGAAATCCATGGTTCGGTGCTCCGTGGCCGGCGCGAGCGAGCGCTACTCGATGAACTGCTCGCTGCCGACGATGCCGATCTTGGTGAGGCCGAGTTTCTGCGCGGACGCCATCACTTCGGCGGCGGTGCCGTATTTCGAGGACTTGTCGGGACGCAGGTGGACTTCCGGCTGCACCTGCTGCGCGGCGGCGGCTGCGATCTTGGCCTCGAGCGTCGGGCGGTCCTGCACCCACTCGCCGTTCCAGTAGATCCGCGACGCGTCGTCGATGTCGATCTTCACCACCTCGGGCAGCACGATCGGCGGCGGCGGATTGCCGGTCGGCAAGTTGAGGTTGACCGAATGCAGCTGGATCGGAATCGTGATGATGATCATCACCAGCAGCACCAGCATCACGTCGATCAGCGGCGTCGTGTTGATGTCGATCATGACATCCATGTCGGAGGAGCCCGACCCCACGTTCATTGACATCGCGAATTCCTCCTGCGGCGCATCATGACGCCTGCCGCGGCGGCGGCTCGGTGATGAACGAGATCTTGGAGATGCCGGCCCGCTGGCATGCGTAGATCACGCGACCGACACCTTCGTACTTGCCTTCGGCGTCGCCGCGGATCTGCACCTCGGGCTGCGGCATCAGCACCGCAACCTTCTTCAGCCGGTCGATCAGCGCATCGGTCGTCTTCATCTGCAGCTCGTTCCAGTAGATGCGGTCGTTGACGTCGACGGAGATGACGATGTTCTCGGGCTTCGTCTCGCGGACCTCGTTGCGCTCCTTCGGCAATTGCACGGGCACGGAGTTGCGCACCACCGGCACCGTGATCAGGAAGATGATCAGCAGCACCATCATCACGTCGACCAGCGGCGTGGTGTTGATGGTCGAGATCGGTTCCTCGTCGTCGTTGGACGAACCGACGTTGATCGACATGACTTAGACCTTCGCCGTGGACTGCGGCGTCGACATCAGCACCGCGTGCAGGTCGGCGGCGAAGCCACGCACGCGCTCCATCGCCGCCTTGTTGCGGCGGATCAGCCAGTTGTAGCCCAGCACCGCGGGGACTGCAACCGCGAGGCCGATGGCGGTCATGATCAGCGCTTCACCGACCGGACCCGCGACCTTGTCGATCGACGCCTGGCCGGCGATGCCGATCGCCGTCAGCGCGTGATAGACGCCCCACACGGTGCCGAACAGACCCACGAAGGGCGCGGTCGAGCCGACGGTGGCGAGGAACGCGAGGCCATCCTGAGTACGGCTTTGCACGTTCTCGATGGCGCGCTGGATCGACATGCTGATCCAGTCGTTCATGTTGACGTTGCCTAGCAGTCCCGTGTGCTTGTTGGACGCCTCGAGCCCGGTTTCGGCGATGAACCGGTACGGGCTGCCTTCCTTGAGGCCGGCGGCGCCCTTCTGCACCGAGGGCGCCGTCCAGAATGTCTTGTCGGCATTGCGTGCCTGGCTGTTCATCTTCGCCTGCTCATAGACCTTGGTGATGATGATGTACCAGGAGCCCATCGACATGACGACGAGAATGCCAAGCGTGATGCGCGCGACCAGGTCGCCGCCGGCCCACAGCGCTTGAAGGCCATACGGATTGTCGATGACTTCGGTAGCGGCGGCCGCCTTTGCAGCCGGGGCCGGCGCGGGTGCCGCGACCGGCGGCGTGGCCATCACCGGCGCCGTGGCGTCGGGCGTTGCGGGAGTGGCCGGAGCGGGCGCCGTTGCGGGAGCGGGTGCTTGCGCCGCGGCGCCGTGGGCGACGAAAACGGCCGGCATCGCCAGGATTACGGCAGCGGCCATCGCCGCCAGACGCTTCATGTTCAACATGTTGTCTCCACGCATGTGTTGATCATCACTTGGATGAGTTGATGAAATGACGTATTCCGGCGAGCGGCGTTGCGCGAGGCAGCGCTCGATCGAGTCGAGGACCCCGCGCGCGCCCCGTGACCCGGCGAGGGACCGCGGGAAATCGTGACAGGATCCGGGAATCGGGCGGGTCCGGGCGGCCCTTGAAAATCGATCGGGGCCGACGGCGGATACGCCAAAACACGATGGCCCCGACGGAACGGGGCCAAGATCACCAGAAAATCGCGCGATTCTACACCAATGTCCCCGGATGTCCATGCACCCGCGGACGATGGATTACCCGGCGCGCAGTTCTGCGGTAGGTCGCTCGATGCGGGGCTTCGCGCCGTGGGCGCCGCCGCCGGTCGCTGCATTCGCGGCCCTGCGCCGCGAATCGCGGCATTCGTCGCAAGCCCGTTGTCGGCCGCGAGCCGGGTTCCCAGAATGCGGTCATGTGCAGTCGCGCCCATCGAATCTCATACGCAACCACGCTGAATCCGGATGAGCGCCGCACCGCATCCAATAACCATAAAACGACTTACCTGCCCCTGGAGCCCGACATGAATGCTTATCGACCCAACACTCCCCGGATTGCGCTGGGATTTGCCGCCGTCGCATTGACTGTCGCCACCATCGGCCTGTCGGTGATCGCGCCGGCGCGGATGGACTTCCGCAGCCACGAAGTCCCGGTCATCGCGCTATCGGATGAATCGTCGCAGGCGATCGCGAACACGTCCGGCCCCGCGCCGGTGGTCGATACGATCGAGGTCCGCGCGTCGCGCGAATCGCGCTTCGTCACCGTCGTCGAGGCGCGCCGCGCACAGGATCACCGGCGCAGCTGACGCTCACCGACGTCGAAGCGCGGCCGCGCCGGCCACTGCGCGCGGCCGCACGCTCACCTGACCAGCGGGAACGCCTGCGCGATGTCGTAGCCTTGCACCGCGCGAATCTTCTGTTCGAGCTGCAGGTACCGCGCGGCCTTGCCCGCCGGCAGTGCGCGCATCAACGCGTTGTACATCTTGCGGCGCGCTTTCATCTCCGCTTCGTCCGCCTGCATGTTGCGCAGCGCGAGCTGCTTGGCCGCGATGTTCGAAATGTCCTTGTCGCGGTTCAGGGTCTCCTCGAACGACACCGAGCGTGCGCGGCCCAGCATGTCGATGCTGCGCTGGTAGCTGTCGTAGATCGGCCAGAATTTCTTCGCCTGCGCGGCGGTCAGGTCGAGCGTCGATGCAACCAGCGCGCGCTTGTCGGTCTTCACCGCCTGGCGCAGCGCCTGCATGTCGGTGAGGTCGGCGCTGGCGCCTTGTGCGAGCGTGGCCGCGGGCGAAGTGATGGCAATGGCCAGCACAAGGATTGCGGCACTCAGGAGTTTCTGCATTGCGGTCCCCTCGGATACGGTGGCGATCGAAACCAACGCGGTCTTTTAGCACATTTGCGCGCATGCCGCGCGCTGGCATCCGGTGTCCGCGACGAGCGCGCCAAAAAAAACGGGGAGCCGAAGCTCCCCGTCGCAAGCACTGCAGTTGCGGCGTTTACTTGAACGCGTAGCTGACGCTGCCGTATACGAAGCGCGCGCGCGGATCGTAGTACGACGGATCGTAGCCCAGCTGGAACGTGTTCTGCTGGTTCGACTGCGGCGGATTGGTGTCGAACACGTTCTTTACGCCCAGCGCCAGCGTCCAGTTCTTGAAGCCCGTGTACGAGCCTTTCAAGTCCCACAGGCTCATCGAACTGACCTTGCGCAGGTTGCCGTCGATGTCGACCTGGTAGTCGGTGTAATCCGACTGGTAGGTGTTGGCGACCGTCGCCGACCACGGGCCCTGGTCCCACGTCACCGAGGCGTATTGCTTGTAACGCGGGATGATGCCCGTCGCCACGGCGGCATATGCACTGCTGATTCCACCTGTATAGCTGCCATCGACGTTCTGGTTGTCGTACTTGATGTAGTACGTGCCGGCGACATCGAACCTGAAGCGGCCCCACGACGATGTCGGAGTCTGGTAGCTCGCCTGGAGGTCCAGACCCTGGATGTGCACGTTACCCTGGTTGACCAGTGTTTGCGTGATGTTGGTAATGTGGCCCGGCAGGGTCGGTTGCGTCGGATCGACGGGGCCACGCGAGACATAACTCGAAAAGCGGCCAAGATCGCCGAGGATTTGCGCGGTCGACGGCCCGCTCGAGATGGCGTTCGACAGGTTGAGCTTGAAGTAGTCGACCGACAGCGAAGCGCCGGAGACCGGTTCCCAGACGAATCCCACTGTCGCCTGGAACGACCTTTCCGGCTGCAGGCTGGGATTGCCGCCCAGCGTGACCGGAAATTGCGTATTGCAGTCGTTCTGCGACTCCTGATCCACGGGAACCGCCGGCGAACAGCGCAATGGGTCGTTCGCGCCCGTCGACGACACCCCGGTCGTGACCGGGATATACAGATCGTACAGCGACGGCGCGAGGAATCCGGTGCCGTAGGAAGTGCGCACCAGGAAGCTCGAAGTCGGCTGCCAGCGCAGGCTCACCTTCGGATTGGTGGTGGCGCCGAAGTCGCTGTAGTGGTCGTAGCGTACCGCGACGTCGCCTTCCAGCGTTTTCAGGATCGGCACGTTCATCTCGGCATACGCGGCCCAGATGTTGCGCGACTTGTTGACCGAAACGATGTTGCCGCCGAAGCCCGACACATCGCCGGTCGCGAGCACGTCGCTGGGTACCTGTTCCAGCGTTTCCTTGCGAACTTCGCCGCCAAAGGCCACGCTGGCCATTCCCGCGGGCAGCTTGAACACTTCACCCGACGTCTTGCCGCGCACGCCATAGTTCTTGGCGGTGCCGTCGAACGTGGTGCCATTGAACAACGTGGACTGGATCTGCGCCGAGACTTCCGGTGAGTTGGGGCCGAAAGGGTTGACCACGCCGCTGTTGAGCAGCGGCAGGATCTGCGAATACAGCGGGAAGCCGCCGTTCAGCTTGTCCTTGGTCTTGCTTTCGGCGTAAAAGACCGAACCGTCCCAATCCCAATTCTTCCACGCGCCCTTGATTCCCGCGGTGAACTGACCGTTCTCGTTGATGTCGGTGGTGTCGCGCAGCCCGCATTCGACGCAACGATAGCGGACGTTGAGCGGCTGGCCGTCGACGCCGTGTTCGATCGCGAGATCGTGCGGGTAGAACGGGCTGGTCGGCGGCAGCAGGATCTGGCCAGTCGGCGCGAAGTTGCCGGCGGCGAACTGATCGGAAATCGGCACCGGCTGGATGCGGAAACGCGTTTCGTCGCGAGCGTAGAGGAACGTGCCATACGCCTGCCAGTCACGGTTGATCTGGAAGCGAGCCGAGCCGAAGAAGTTCCACAGCTTGTCGTCCGGGATCTGTTGCACGCCGGCCATCCGCGACGGATCGAAGAAGCAGCGATTGCCGAGGTTGTCGATGTCGACGACGTTCGGAGACGCACACTCCGGGAAGTTGACGCTGCCGATGGGGCCGTTCGTTGTGCCTGTAGAGATGTAGGCAGGGAACGTATTGCCGGAGATGCCGAACAGGCCGATGTTAGGGATCAGCGACGTATTCGAGAAGTTGCGGTCGCGCTGTTCCAGGTTCTTCTGGTCGGTGTAGGCCAGCGACATGAAGACGTTGTAGCGATCCTTCGACAGGTCGCCGAATCCGACCGAACCACTTGCCATCAACTGGTCGCCGCCGCCACTGCGCGTCGGCGCACCGTACTGGATCATGCCCTCGGCGCCGCGGTAGTCCTGGCGCATGATGAAGTTGATCACCCCGCCGATCGCGTCCGAGCCGTAGATCGCGGAAGCGCCGTCCTTGAGGACTTCGACGCGCTCGATCGCCGCGAACGGAATCAGCGACAGGTTGACGCCTTCCGCTCCGGTGATTGCGCCGCCGGTGCTGCTGACGCGCTGGCCGTCGATCAATACCAGCGTGCGCTGCCCGCCCAATCCACGCAAGGATGCGGTCTGGTTCGAGAACGTCGTCGCACCGATGACGTTGCCGAGCGAAACGTTACCCGAGCTGTTGTTGGACGAGATGACCTGCAGCAACTCCATTGCATTGGTTGCGCCCGTCTTTTCGATCTGGGACCGGGTGAGGACGGTGACGGGAAGCGCGCCTTCGCCTTCCACGCGCTTGATGTTGGAGCCTGTGACGTCGACCTTGATGTCTGCCTGCTGCGCTTGTGCGTACGTCGCGGTTAGCAACGCCACACTGCCGACGCCCAGCACATAGGCGAGCGCCGTCGCAACCTTTTTGCGTTGAAACTTCATGAGAGACCCCCAGTAAATGTGCATCTCGCGGAACGAGAATGTCCGCTGGCAGCACGTGGCGTAACGTTACCGCACCGCCTATTTGCAAACCAAGCGATTCGGGGGAATGTTGCGAAAAAGTCGTCGCGCCTGTCGTAATTACGCAAAAGCGCCGGCTGCGGCGAGCGCGCGGGGCCTCCCGGAAACCGCCGAAGCCCTGATCGCCGCGCAAAACGAAATCGGGAAAAAGCCGGGAATTAAACTATAACAATTTGATTATTATCTGTTTTCTTCCGGGTGTCCTACGGATTGCTGTGAGATATCGGCGCTGCGGCGGCCGTTTGGACCGCGCAGGTCGTTGTCGCAATGTCGCCACCCGGCGGCGCGCCGCCCGAGGCCGAAAAAAGGGGAGGCCCGTCGGGCCTCCCCTGCTGCGGACGGGTCGCGGGATTACCTGAACGCGTAGCGGATGCTGCCATAGACAAACCGGGCGCGCGGGTCGTAGTACGACGTATCGAAGCCGAGCTGGAAGGTGTTCTGCTGGTTGGTCACCGGCGGATTGGTGTCGAACACGTTCTTCACGCCCAGCGTCAACGTCAGGTTCTTGAAACCCGAATAACCGCCCTGCAGGTCCCACAGGCTCAACGTGCCGACGCGCCGGAAATTGCCGTTGAGGTCGGTGCTCGCATCGACGTACGACGACTGGTAGGTGTTGGCCACCGTCGCCGACCAGGGGCCTTGCGTCCATGTCACCGACGCATAGTTCTTCCAGCGAGGAATGACGCCAGTCGTCACCGCGCCATAGACGGTGCCGACACCACCGACATACGAGCCGTCGGTCGCCTGCGCGTCGTAGCGGATGTAATACGTTCCCGACAGCCCGAACGCGAAGCGTCCGTACGCAGTCTGCGGTGTCTGGTATTGCAGGTCGACGTCCAGACCTTCGATGTGCAGGTTGCCGAGGTTGATGTAGGTCTGCAGCACGTGCTCGATTCGTCCGGGCAGCGCTGGAAAATTCGGATCGACCGGCCCGCGCTGCACCAGCCCGCCATATTGACCGAGGTCCGCCAGGATGGTCGTGATGGGAATGCCGTTGGTGATCGCGCCCGACAAATTGATCTTGAAATAGTCGGCCGACAGCGATGCACCCGGCACCGGCTCCCAGACGCCGCCCGCCGACCACTGTTCGGCGCGCTCGGGCTTCAGCGCCGGATTGCCGCCGAAGGTCACGTTGAACTGCGTGCTGCAGTCGATGCCCACGTTCGCCGTGACCGGGCAGCGAATCGGATCGGAAAGACCGGTCGGGCTCGCGCCGCCGATCTGCGGCGTGAACAGCTGGTACAGCGACGGCGCGACGAAGCCGGTGCCATAGGAGCCGCGCATCAGGAACGCGCGGCTCGGCTGCCAGCGCAGGCTCACTTTCGGATTGGTGGTGCTGCCGAAGTCGCTGTAGTGCTCGTAGCGCACGGCGACGTCGCCTTCGAGCGACTTGAGGATAGGCACGTTGAGCTCGGCGTAGGCGGCCCAGATGTTGCGCGAGGCGTTGACATCCTTGACGTTGCCGCCGTAGCCCGCGACGTCACCGGTCGCGAGCACCGCGTTCGGCACCTGGTCCAGCGACTCCTTGCGTACCTCCCCGCCGACGGCCAGTGCCATCGGTCCGGCCGGCAACTGCCAGAGGGTGCCGGTGGTCTTGCCTTCGACGCCATAGTTCTTCGACGTGCCGTCGAACGTCGTGCCGTTGTAGTTCGCCGCCTGGATCTGCGCGCTGATGTCCGGCGTGTTCGGGCCGAACAGGTTGACGTTGCCGGAATTGAGCAATGGCAGCAGCAGCGAATAGCGCGGAAATCCGCCGTTGAGCGTCTCGTTGGTCCTGCCTTCGCTGTAGAAGAACGATCCGTCCCAGTCCCATTGCTTCCACGTTCCCTTGAGTCCCGCGACGATTTGCGCGTTCTCGTTGGTGTCGGTGGTATTGCGCAGCCCCGATTCCACCGCGCGGTAACGCACGTTGAGCGGCTGCCCGTCGACGCCGGCCGCGATCGCAAGGTCGTGCGGATAGAACGGGCTGGTCGGCGGCAGCGTGACGTTCGAGAAGATGTCGTTGTTGGGACCGTAGGTGAACTGGTCCGAGATCGGCACCGGCTGGATCTGGAATCGCGTCTGGTCGCGCGAGTACAGTCCCGTGACATAGGCCTGCCAGTCGCGATTGATCTGGAAGCGGCCGGAACCGAAGAAGTTCCACAGCTTGTCGTCCGGGATCATCTGCACGCCCGACACCTGCGACGGGTCGAACACGCAGCGCGCGCCAAGGATTCCCACCAGCGTCGGATCGGTGACCGCGATGTTGGCGGCGCCGCAATTGTTCGGATAGCCGACGCTGCCGATGCCGCCGGTCGAGATGTAGCCGGGGAACGTGTTGCCCGAAATACCCAGCAGGCCGATATCGGGCAGGAATGACGTCTTGGAGAAGTTGCGCTGGTTCTGGTCGAGGCTGTTCTGCTGCGTATAGGAGAGCGAAAAGAACGCGTTGTAGCGGTCCTTGGCGAGATCGCCGAACCCGACCGAACCGGTCGCCAGGTACTGGTCGCCGCCGCCCTTGCGTGTGGGGCTGCCGTACTGGACGAAACCTTCGCCGCCGCGGTAGTCCTGGCGCAGGATGAAATTGATGACGCCGCCGATCGCATCCGAGCCATAGATCGCCGAAGCGCCGTCTTTCAGCACTTCGACCCGTTCGATCGCCGCGAACGGGATCACCGCCAGGTTGACGCCCTGCACGCCCTGGACTTCGCCCGCGGTGCCATCGACGCGCTTGCCGTTGATCAGCACCAGCGTGCGACCGCCGCCCAAGCCGCGCAGCGACGCCGTCTGCGTCGAAAACGACAGCGTGCCGATCACGTTGCCGATCGACACGTTGCCGGCGCTGGTGTTCGCCGATATGAACTGCAGCAGCTCCATCGGCGTGGTGGCACCGGTGCGCTCGATGTCCTTGCGCGTCATCACGGTGACCGGCAGCGCGCCCTCGCCTTCGACGCGCTTGATGTTCGACCCCGTGACCTCGACGCGGATGTCGGCCTGCGGCGCGGCGGGTGCCGGCGCGTCCTGCGCGTGGACCCCGACCGCGGCGAGCAGCATTCCGCCGCCGACGCCGAATCCCAGCGCGACTGCCACCTTGCTCTTCCTGAATTTCATGGTGCAACCCCCAAGTCGATTGTTAAATCAACGGGTGTGCACCCCCAGTCCCACTGCCGCCAACCTAGCGCGGCTCGCGCGCGGCGCGCAACGAAAACGCCGCCACCGCCCACGCCGGCGCGGGCAATGTTGCGTTTTTGCCCGGCCGTGCCGGATCGTGCGCCATCGGCGACAATCCGCCTTCGCGCCGCGTCGCCGGCATCCCACTTCGGTACAGAGCATCCATCGTGATCTCGATCGTTCCCGCCGTTCCCGCCGACATCGACGACATCCGCGCGCTGATTCGCGGCCTTGCCGACTACGAGCGGCTGTCGCAGCTCTGCACCGGCACGCGCGACGACCTGGCCGACGCGCTGTTCGGCGCGCGCCCGGCCGCCGAAGTGCTGATGGCGCGCGACGGCGGCGACGTCGCAGGCTTCGCGCTGTTCTTTCCCACGTTCTCGACGTTCCTCGCGCGCCGCGGGCTTTGGCTCGAGGACCTGTTCGTCACGCCGCCGATGCGCGGTCGCGGCGTCGGCCGCGCGCTGCTGGCCGCGCTCGCCGGCGTCGCCCGGGAGCGCGGCTGCGGGCGCCTCGAGTGGGCGGTGCTCGACTGGAATACGTCGGCGATCGGTTTCTACCAAGGGCTCGGTGCGAGCTTGCTGCCCGACTGGCGTCTCGCACGGGTGACGGGCGACGCGCTTGCCGCGATGGCGGAGCGCGGCGCCGCTTTGCGCGATAATTGAGGGCTTCGTCACCCAAGCCCCATTTCATGCCACTCGATTCCGCACTCCCCGCCGTCGACATCGACTGCGACTTCTGGTCGCTGCGCTTCGTCGAAGAGGCGTCCGACAGCTACATCGTGCGCAAGGACGTCGCGCTGCCGTTCGCGACGGCGGTCGACAAGGGCGTGATGGCCAGCGTCTACGCCGGCGGCGGGTATGGCTATGCCGCCACCGGCGACACGTCGCCCGAAGGCGTGCGTCGCGTGCTCGCGCGCGCGCGCGAATGGGCGCGCGTCACCGCGCGGCACGCGATCGCCGATTCGCGCCAGTTGCCGCGCCCCGCGCCGCAGGGCGCGTACGCGTCGCCGGCGACCGACATCGCCACGCTGTCGCGCCGCGACTGGTTCGACCTGCTGCTTGCCGAGTCACGATCGGTGGGCAGCGACCCGCGGATCGTCGACTGGGAAGCCAGCGTCGATGTCGTGCATACGACTCAGCGGCTCGTCACCAGCGGTGGTGGCGACGTCGTGCAGCGCTACCGCTTCCTGATGCCGTCGGTCAGCGTCACCGCGCACGCCGACGGCGACACGATCGTGCGCACGCTCAACGGCTATCGCGGCATCTGCCAGCAGGGCGGCGAGGAAATCCTTGCGCGCTTCGGCTTCGCCGGCAGCACGCGGCGCATCGTCGACGAGGCGCTCGAGCTGCTCGCCGCGCCGAACTGCCCGTCGGGACCGATGGACGTGCTGCTGGCGCCCGACCAGATGGTGCTGCAGATCCACGAGTCGATCGGCCA